>NZ_KB900536.1:2706764-3405355 GCF_000378965.1 Thioalkalivibrio thiocyanodenitrificans ARhD 1 | reverse complement strand
CCCTTGGGGTATATTCCGCCGGTGGAAGCTGAGGCAAACTACTATCGGCAACTCGCCAGTCAGGCCGTAATGGCGGCTTGACTTAAACCAACCAGCCTCCGCAATTCCCGGGGCGGTTCACTTCACCGGATTTGTAGATATCTAAGAGCTACGATAACTGGGACTTGAGTGTAAACTTCCCCTGTTTAGGTCCACGCAATACTGGAGGTTTCCGGCTGGTGGATCTGCCGGTACTCGACCGGCGTCATGTCGTTCAGTGACTCGTGGGGGATCTGTTCGTTGTAATCGCGGCGCCAGCGCTCCGTATGCTCTCGCACCTCATTGAGGGTCCGAAAGACGTACATGTCGAGCACCCCGCGGCGGTAGCTCCCGTTGAACCGCTCGATGAAGCCGTTCTGCATTGGACGGCCAGGCTGAATGAACTCAAGCTCCACGCCATTCTCCACGGCCCAGTCCGCCAGCGCCTCCCGATTGAAGTCATCGACCAGGTTGAAGGTGCGAAACCGCCGACCATCCCAGAGGGCATCGGACATAAAGTCCGCCGACCAGGTGGCGTTGACCGCCTCGGGCACTGCGAGCGGCTGGGGCTCGCGCTTTGGTAGCCCTTTCTTGCCCTTGCGCCGCAGGTTGAGCTTGAGATCACAGTACACACGCCACACCCGCTTGTGGTTCCAGGGCAGTCCCCGGCGACGGATGAGCTCGTAGAGCTTCGAAAATCCCCGTTCCGGGCAGGTCTCGGAGAGCTCCAGCAGCACCGCGATGACTTCCTCATCCCGGTCCGGGCGAGGGCTGTAACGGGACACCGAGCGCGAGATGCCCACCACCGCACAGGCCCGGCGCTCACTCAGTCCGTGCTCTTCGATCAGCCCAGCCACCAACTCGCGCCTGTGCGCCGGCCTCAGAGCTTTTTTGTGATCACGTCCTTGAGCGCCGTGTTCTCCAGCGCCAGATCCGCGTACATGCGCTTGAGGCGGCTGTTCTCCTCCTCAAGTTCCTTGAGACGCCGAACATCAGCCGCCTCCATGCCACCGTACTTGGACTTCCAGGCGTAGTAGATCGCATCGGAGATGCCGAGTTCCCGGCACACATCCTTGACCTGGCGGCCTCCTTCGACCTGCTTCAGCGTGGCAACGATCTGGGTCTCGGTAAAACGGCTCTTGCGCATCTCGGGCCTCCTCGGCTTAGTGTGCCGGAAGACCTCCAGTTATCCATGGACCTATTATCGGGGAAGGGGACAGTTCGACGTCACTTGTCCAGACGTTCCCTGGATTAACGTGCGCTTCGCAGAAGCCCGTCCGTCGGAGAAGGTCCATCACCTGTGCCGGGTTTGACCCCCGTGGCTTGCGGAGAACGGCGGAAGCTATGACTTTTGATGTTGATACAATGGTCTGATTGAACCATAATTTTCCTTGAAGTTACCTGAACCACCTCGGTGGTACACCAGTCAAGAATTCAGCATGCGTAACATGTTGAAATAACACGTAAATTTAGCGGATCGGGGGAATCCCACCCTCTCCGCCATACCCAAACACAAGGGGCCCCAAAAAACGGGGCCCCTTGTGTTTGGGTATTGAAAAAGACGAGATTTGAACCCACGGCAATGGAGGCGAGGGTTCGGCAATCCAGCGAAGCCCGATCCACACCGCAATACGGTGGTCCAGCCTGCCGGGTCACCGCAGCAGCGGATCACGATGACGGGGCCTCCGCGCACCCGATCAGCGGCACCCGCGCTGCATCCATTCCCGATCCGGCGATGGAATGATGCCGGCGGCTGCCTGACCGGTGCGGGCCCTGCCCGCTAATCAGCCGCCGTCGTGTCCCTTCAGCGCCTTCGCCGTGACGGTGCCACATACGCAACCGTTACCCCTGCAGTCGACCCGCGCGTGTGCGCAAAGACGCTACTCCGCCTGATCTTTCGGCGCCCGACCACGGGTTCGGCTTACCCAGAAATGAAAAACCCTTTCCTGCTCCGGACCGGCGCCCGCGGTCCGTAACCGGTCCACGGTCACATCCACAATTCTCCCGATTGATCTATCTTTCTTATATAGACGGAATGCCCGTCGCTCCATACATCCATCACCAACTCATTGCACAACCGCCGTCGGCGGCAGAAACGCTGCCCCCTCAAGATCGGCCCGATGTGCCAGTCCTCGGCATGACCCGGGCGGCAATTGACATGGATCAAGATCCCGAATTCTTAAATAGTATAATAGGTACATCTTAAGAGGGGTTATTCAGTTTCAGGAGGCGGATGTCGACTCCGGGATCGCGGCCACCACGGTGGACCAGGGTCAGACACCACACCCCCAACCGACCACCCATGTAGAGAGAAAGCGAGGCACGTCATGAAGAAGAAAACCTTAGCCACAGGGCTCCTGTCCCTCGGCCTGCCACTGGCAATGGCGGTCGCGGGCACCGGGACCGTAGCGGCACAGGATGCCCCCCAGTTGTCGGGGGACGACCTGGACCGCGCCAATCTGATCTACTTCCAGCGTTGCGCCGGCTGCCACGGCACCCTGCGCAAGGGCGCCACCGGCCCCGACCTGCTGCCCGAAACCACCCAGGATCTGGGGCAGCGCCGGCTGGAGCGCATCATCTCGCTGGGCACCGAAGGCGGGATGAACAACTTCGACGGGATCCTGGACGAGGACGAGATCACCCTGATCGCGTCGTACATCCAGATGCAACCCACCGAGCCACCGGAAATGACGCTCGCCGACATGAAGGAACGCTGGCAGGTGCATGTGCAGCCGGAGGATCTGCCCACCGAACCGCAGCACGACCGCAACTGGGAGAACTTCTTCGTCACCATCCTGCGTGACGCCGGCAAGATGGGCATCATCGACGGCGATACCAAGGAAGTGGTCGCCGAGGTGGACACCGGTTACGCCGTGCACGTGGCCAAGGAGAGTTCCGACGGGCGGTTCTGGTACACGCAGGGCCGTGACGGGCGGCTGTCGAAGATCGACCTGTGGATGGATCCCCCGCAGGTGACCGCGGAGGTCTACATCGCCTATGACGCCCGTGACGTGGCGGTCTCCCACTACGGCGAGTGGAAGGACAAGTACGTGATCGGCGGCGGCTACTGGCCCCCGCATTTCGTGATCACGGACGCCGACACCATGGAACCGCTCAAGGTCGTGTCCACCCGCGGCTACAACACCGCCGGCGAGTACGTGCACGAGGCCCGCGTGGCCGCGCTGTACAACACGCCCAAGGCACCGAGCTTCCTGGTGAACGTGAAGGAGACGGGCCAGATCTGGCAGGTGGATTACTCCGACATTGAGAACCTGCGGGTCGAGATGATCGAGTCCAAGGAGTTCCTGCACGACGGGTTCTTCGATCCCACGGGCCGTTACTTCCAGATCGCCGCCAACTTCAGCCACCACATGGTCTTCGTGGATACCGAGACCCGCAAGCGCGTGGGCATGCTGAACACCGGCGAAATCCCGCACCCGGGACCGGGCGCCAACTGGAACGATCCGGAGTGCGGTCCGGTGGCCGGAACCACCCATCTGGGTGAAGGCCGCATGACCGCCTGGGGCAACGACCCCGAGGGTCACCCGGACCAGGCCTGGGAGATCTGCTTCTCGGTGGAGACCGACGGCCCCGGCCTGTTCGTGCGAAGCCATCCGAACTCCCCCCACGTGTGGATCGATCAGGCCATGCATCCGGAACCGGACGTGAACCAGTGGGTCATGGTGATGAACAAGGAGACCCGCGAACTCACCCCCATCCAGGTCACGGACAAGCCGGTTGAACACGATGCCGTTGCCGTGCACATGGAGTACAACCAGGCCGGCGACGAGGTATGGGTCTCCGTGTGGGCTCGCGGTCGCGGCCACCTCGAGGAGGGCGAGATCGTGGTGTACGACGACAAGACGCTGGAGGAGAAGGACCGCATCAAGGGACTTGAAACGCCGACCGGCAAGTTCAACGTCTACAACCGCAAGAACCATATCGGCTGACAGCCGCCACCCGGCCGAAGCGCCCCCGGGCGCTTCGGCCTTTTTCCGGACCATCTCCCGACGGGGGTGGCCCGGAAAGGGGCCGAACCGGGCACCGCCGTACATGCATGCATTCAGGGGAATAACAAACCATGATCAGACAACGGCTGCGCAAGTTCACCATACTCGGGGCGTCCCTGGGTGCCGCCATCACATTCTTCATTGCGGGCATCATCTTCTGGGGTGGCTTCCACACGGTGGTGGAAGCCACCAACACCATGCAGTTCTGCACCTCCTGCCACGAAATGCAATGGGTCCACGCGGAATACGAGGATCGACCCCATTACAAGAACCCCACCGGCGTGGGGGCCACCTGCTCCAACTGCCATGTGCCGGACGCCTGGGGCCCGAAGATGGTGCGCAAGGTCGTCGCCAGCCGGGAGCTGTGGCATAAGGCGCTGGGCAGCATCAACACCGAGGAAAAGTTCGAGGCCAAGAGGCTGGCCCTGGCGGAGCGCGTGTGGCGTTCCATGCTGCGCACCGACTCCCGGGAGTGCCGAAACTGCCATGACTGGACCGCCATGGACCTCGAGAAGCAGCCGGCCCGGGCCGCGAGGGAGCATGCGCGTGGTTTCGAACAGGGGCAGACCTGCATCGAATGCCACCAGGGCATCGCCCACAAGCTGCCCGAGGACTGGGATGAATCCCCGGTCTGGGCCCAGGCCGAACCGCGGGAACCCGTCGCCGCGCTGGACCGCGGTGATCCCGTCCTTGAACCGGAACCGGAGGTGGTCGCCGACGGCGAAGCGGTCACCGCGGGCGATCTGGCATCCGGACTCGACTGGAGCAATGTCCCGGAGGTGGAGATCATCCTGTTCCTCACGGGTCAGGCCTCCATCGAGTGGATACAGGATGGCAGCCAGCACGGCGGCGGACGTGCCTTCGGAATGGGAGACCGCTGCATCTGGTGCCACACGGGCGAAGAGGTGGACATCGGCCGGCTGGTGACCACCGGCGAGAAGCTGGAGACCATGGATCTGGGCGACAAGCGCGGCCACGTCCCCATGACGGTTCAGACCGCGTTCGATGACGATTACCTGTACATGCGCTTCCGGTGGGAGGCCGCCGAGCACGCGCCGCTGCCCTTCGTCGACGGCGGGCGCATGGATCCGGACAACCCCATGAAGCTCACGGTCAGCTTTGCCGACGACCGGGTGGACATGGCCGACCGTGCCGGCTGCTGGGCGAGCTGCCACCACGACTCGCCCTACATGCCGGATGCACCGGACGCAGAGACGCTGGCCGCGTCGGAACTGGCCGAGCGCCTGGACCTGAGCAGGGGTGTGACCAAGTACCTGTCCGAAAGCCGCACCAACATCGAGATCCGCGGCCGCCGGGGCGCCGCGCGTGGCGGCTGGGACAAGCTGCGTGATGAAGCGGAGATCGAGGACCTCATGCGCCGCGGCGTCTACCTGGATCTGGCCCGCTACAAGAGCGGCAACGGCGGGCACACCGAAAGCGGATACATACTGGACGAACGTCACTTCGCCGATACGGAGGCCGTGGTGTTCTCGGCCAGCGAGGACAACGGCGTGTGGACCGTGTACATGACGCGCGCCCTGCGCCCGGGCAGCGAGGGGGACAAACCCCTGTCCACCGACGGCAAGTACAACATCGCCATCGCGCTCCACGATGACTACTCGGCCTCCCGTTTCCACCATATATCATGGCAATATGGCCTGGCCTTCGACGCCGAGATCCCCGGAGATTTCGACGACGACATGGTGGAACTCAACGCCACACGCATCAGCCGATAGCGGGCCGACCGCGGGAGGAGAATATGCGTTGGACACTGCTGTGCGGGGTGCTGCTCGCCATGAGCATCCCCGCCCCGGCCCTGGCCAATGGCGACACCGTCACCGTGGAGATGATCGACTACGGTTACTCGCCGGCGGAACTGGAGATCCCCGCGGGCACCACGGTACGCTGGGTCAACATGGAGCGCCGCACCAGCCACGATGTGTATTTCCCGGACGAGGACCTGGGTTCCGAGCGGCTGTTCCCGGAGGAACACTGGGAACGCCGGTTCGACAATCCCGGCACCTACGCGTATCACTGCCGCCCCCATGAAAGCCGCGATATGCAGGGTGTGATCCGCGTCATCGCAAACGATTAGGAGGTTCCATGCGCGCAACGGGCGCACTGCTCAATACGGCCGGGGCCTTCCTGGCCGGCCTTCTCCTCCTCGGTGCTCAGCCGGCCGGGGCGGGCGAGTCGTTGAACGGCTACCGCAGCGCCGAGTTCGGCATGTCCGTCGAACAGGTCAGGGCCCGGCTCGAGGGCGACGGCGTCACGACCTCGAAGGTCTACGAGACCGATGACGGCGATCTGGTCATCGACGGTCGCCTGGCCGGTGAAGCCGACAGGGAAACCGACGTCCGCTATGTGTTCCCCGGCGGCCGCGATCAGCTGGCCCTGGTGCTGGAGTTCCATCCGGACAGTGACCACGTCCAGGCCGTGCAGGCACGGCTGGAACAGACCCATGGAAGCCCCTGGGCGGAGGACCTGGCCGAGCAGTGGTTCGAGCAACTCAAGCCGGGCATGCCGGAAGGCGTGCGCGGGCTCGTGGTATGGGGGGGCGGCGAGAATGGCCGCAACCGCTTCATCCGACTCTGGATATTCGACGACTACCTGTCGGTGGAGTATCTGCATCTCGGACTGCTGGATTCCCGATCATGAAACCGGATGCGTACACGCCGCCGAGGGGGGCGGGGCCGTTGTCATCCACGGCATGATGGCCGTTCGCAGCGCTCCTGTGCCTACCTGAGAATTCCGATGAGACCATCCGGTCGGACCGGTACGCTGACAGCTGCCGGCCTTGCCGCCGCGCCGCTCGCGCAATGAAAACCTGGTCCCCGGACGATACCCGGGGATCCCGGTAACACGCCGGATGCGCTGACGTGGTTCCCCCTGGCATCATGAGCGGCGTCCGATCAACAGGTGTCAACCGTATGCGAATGCGATCCGTCCTGCCGTTCCTGCCATTCCTGCTGTGGCCGGTCATCCAGGAGGCGGGCGCTGACGAGGAAGAGCACGACGGGCAACGCGTGGTGCTGGAGCCCATCACCACCATCGCCCACCGCCAGCCGCGCAGTCTCTCGGAGGTGGCGGGGACCGTCACCATCATCGATCCCGAACGGATCGAGCGCGACATGGCCATCGAGGTCCCCGACATGATCCGTTACGAGCCCGGCGTGGACGTGGATGGCGGCGGCGGCCGTTTCCCCTTTGGCGGTTTCCGGATCCGGGGTATCGGCGGCAATCGTACCGCCGTGGTCGTCGACAATGTTCCCGCGGCGGACCGTTTCAGCGTCGGCAGCTTTGCCGATTCCGGGCGGGGTCTGATGGACCTCGGGCTGGTGAGCCATATGGAGATACTGCGGGGGCCCGCCTCGACCCTCTACGGCAGCAAGGCACTCGGCGGCGTGGTCACCATCGCCACGCTCGATACCGAGGACCTGCTGGCCGGGCGCGACCGCAGCAGCCGGATCGGCTTCGCGGGCGGCACGGATGCCGACCGTCTGCGCATGACGGCGGCCACCGCCGCCCGTCATGACGAGTACGCCCTGCTGTTCGCCGGTGCCGGCCAGCGGGCCGGCGAAGTCAATGTGCCCGATGCTCCCGACCAACCGCCCGCCGACAAGCTGACCCGGCGCCAGGGTGCGATACTCCTGCGCGGCGCGCGCGAGACCGCCGGGGCCAGGACCCGGCTGACGTTCGACAGCATCGACGAGTCCCGGGAGACCGATGTTCGGGCCATGCTGGGGACGGAGCGCTTCGTCAACACCACCTCGCTGGAGGGCGATGACCGGCGCGAGCAGTGGCGCGTTCTGCTGGACCAGGAGTTCGATGACCTCGGTCGGCTGTCTCGCGGCCACTGGCGCGTGTGGCACCAGGAGTCGGAGACCCGGCAGCGCACCCGGGAGGAACGCGCAATCGCCCCTACGCCGGTCGATCTCTACCGCGAGTTCAATTTCCGTCACAAGACCACCGGGATCGGCGCGGATCTGGAATCGGACTTCGAGGCCTTTGGCTTCGATCACCGGTTCGGCTACGGTTTTGAAGTGAGCCGCTCGGATCTGGTCCAGCGCCGGGACGCCCTCCAGACCAACAGGGAAACCGGCGACTCCACCTCTGTCGTGCTCGGTGAGCGCTTTCCCCTGAGGGATTTTCCCCGCACCCGGCTCAACGAACTGGGCGTCTACGTGCACGACGAGATCCACCTGTGGACGGGCGGGCCCATGCTCAGCCCCGGACTCCGGTTCGAGTACTACGATCTGGAAAGCCGCGGCGATCCCCTGTTTGACGAGGCGTTCCCGGACGCCGAGACCACCGATCTGAGTCACACCGCGTGGATGCCGAAACTGGGCCTGGTATGGCCGGTGACCGATCAGCTCGACTACTTCGTGCAATACGCCAGCGGCTTCCGAGCACCGCCCTTCGAGGACGTCAATATCGGACTGGATATCCCGATGTTCAACATCCGGGCCATTCCGAATCCGGATCTCAAGCCCGAGAAGGGGCGCAGCCTGGAGACGGGCATTCGCTGGTGGGGCCCGGAAACGCGCGTCGAACTGACGGTGTTCCGCAATGACTATCGCGACTTCATAGAAACCCGTGCCGCGCTGGGCCCCGATCCGGACACCGGCACCCTGCTTTTCCAGTCGGTCAACCGGGACAGGGTGCGGATCGAGGGTGTCGAGCTGCGGCTGCATCAGGATCTTCCGGGCCCGTTCAACGCCGAGATCGGGGCGGAATGGCTGAAGGGCGAGGATCGCAACACCGGCCGGGCACTGCCGGAGATCGGCCCGCCCAAGGTCATCCTGGCGTTGGAGTACGCCCCCGCCGCGCACTGGGACATGCGGCTTGTCACCACGGCGGCGCGCGGCCAGCGCTCCCTGACCGATGCGGCGGGCAACCCCCAGTTCTCACCCCCGGGCTATACCGTGGCCGACCTGATCGGCCGCTGGCGGCCGCGCCACGACCTGCGCCTGAGCCTGGGCCTGTTCAATCTCACCGACAAGACCTACTGGCGCGCATCAAACGTCACGGGGCGCCCGCCGGACGATCCCACCCTGCCGTATCTGGCCGAACCGGGCCGTTCCGTGCTGGGGCGCATGGAATGGACGTTCTAGCCCGCATATCTCACCGGGATCGCGGGAGCAGGCGAAGGATTCGCGTTCGTAGGCGCCGCTCTGGAGCGAAATCCATAGCCCTAGCTATGGGTTGAGTGAAGAGCAAGCGTATGGGCGCGAAGACGAGCCTGAACCGCGATCCCGGTGAGATATGCGGGCTGGCGCAGCGGCCGGAGCCGCTCAACCGCGCCGCGCCCGGAAGAACGCGCGCAGGCGCCGGGCACACTCCGCCTCCAGCACACCGCCGGTGACCCGGATGCGGTGGTTGTGCCCGGGGAAAGCCAGCAGATCCAGCGCGCCGCCAACGGCGCCCGATTTGGGGTCCGCGGTGCCGAACACCAGCCGCGCGACCCGGGCATGGATCATGGCACCCACGCACATGGGACAGGGCTCCAGGGTGACGTACAGCGTCGTGCCGGGCAGCCGGTAGTTCCCCGCCCTGTCCGCCGCCGCACGCAGGGCCACGATCTCCGCGTGGGCCGTGGGATCCGTGGCGCCGATGGGCCGGTTCCACCCCTCGCCCAGCGCCTCACCGTCGCGCACCACCACCGCGCCCACCGGGACCTCGCCGGCAGTCTCGGCACGGTCCGCGAGTTCCAGCGCCCGGTGCATCCAGTGCGTGTCCTCGTGATCGGTGCTCAACAGGTCATCGGGCATGGCGTGTCCGGCCGTACAGGAGCGCCAGGATACCCTGGAAAGGCATAAACCTGCTCGCCTGTATCTTGTGTCCCGTATCTACGCGTTTATTCCCACTCGATGGTCGCCGGCGGCTTGCCGGATATGTCGTAGGTCACCCGGGAGATCCCGTTGACCTCGTTGATGATGCGCCGGGACACGGTATCCAGGAAATCGTAAGGCAGGTGCGCCCAGCGCGCCGTCATGAAGTCGATGGTCTCCACGGCACGCAGCGCCACCACGTAATCGTAGCGCCGTCCGTCGCCCATCACGCCTACGGATCTGACGGGCAGAAACACCGCAAATGCCTGGGACACCTGGTCGTAGAGGTCCGCCCTGCGCAGCTCCTCGATGAAGATGTCATCGGCCTGGCGCAGCAGGTCGGCGTATTCCTTCTTCACCTCTCCAAGGATACGTACGCCCAGCCCGGGACCGGGGAATGGATGGCGGTAGACCATCTCGCTCGGCAGCCCCAGTTCCACGCCGATTCTGCGCACCTCGTCCTTGAACAGTTCGCGAAGCGGCTCGACCAGGCCCAGCTTCATGTGCTCGGGCAGTCCGCCGACGTTGTGATGCGACTTGATCAGGTGTGCCTTGCCGGTCTTGGATCCGGCGGACTCGATCACGTCCGGGTAGATGGTGCCTTGGGCCAGCCAGCGGGCGTTGGTGAGCTTGCCGGCCTCCTCGTCGAAGACCTCGATGAACAGGCCGCCGATGACCTTTCGCTTTCCCTCCGGGTCACTCACCCCCTCCAAAGCCTTGAGGAAGCGCGCCTCGGCGTCCACGCGAATGACCCTCACGCCCATATGCCGGGCGAAGGTGGCCATCACCTGGTCGCCCTCGTGCAGGCGCAGCAGGCCCGTGTCCACGAACACGCAGGTGAGCTGGTCGCCGATGGCCTTGTGCAGCAGCGCGCCCACCACGGAGGAGTCCACCCCCCCGGAGAGACCAAGAATCACCTGGTCATCACCCACCTGCTCGCGCACACGGGTGATCATGTCATCGATGATGTTCTCCGGGGTCCAGAGGTTGCGGCAGCCGCAGATATCGTGCACAAAGCGCGACAGGATGCGCATGCCCTGCTTGGTGTGAGTGACCTCGGGATGAAACTGCACGCCGTAGAACCCGCGATCCTCGTCCGCCATGGCGGCGATGGGTGCGGAGTCGGTGGACGCCATGAGCCTGAAGCCCTCGGGCAGCACGCTGACGCGGTCCCCGTGGGACATCCAGACATCCAGCATCCCGTGACCTTCCGGCGTGGTGTGATCCTCGATGTCGCTGAGAAGCCGCGTATGGCCCCGGGCGCGTACCTGGGCATAGCCGAACTCCCGGTGGCTGGAACTCTCCACCCGTCCGCCCAGCTGGGCAGCCATGGCCTGCATCCCATAGCAGATGCCGAGCACGGGCACGCCCAGCTGGAACACCAGGTCCGATACCCGCGGCGGATCATCCATGATCACCGATTCCGGTCCGCCCGAGAGAATGATCCCGCTGGGCGCGAACTCGCGAATCTCCCCGGGATCCGCATCCCAGGGATGAATCTCGCAATAGACCCCGGCCTCGCGCACCCTGCGCGCGATGAGCTGCGTGTACTGGGAACCGAAATCGAGTATCAGAATACGGTCGGAATGAATATCCATAAGGGCAGTGGCAAGTCTCAAGTGGCAAGTGGCAAGGGAGGGGCAAGGGCAAGCCATTCCTTGCCACTTGCCACTTGAGACTTGCCACTCCGCATGGACGTCAGTCCATCCGGTAGTTGGGTGCTTCCTTGGTGATCGTCACGTCGTGCACGTGGCTCTCCCGCATGCCCGCATTGGTCACGCGTACGAAACCCGGCTTGCTGCGCATCTCGTCGATGGTGGCACAGCCCACATAGCCCATGGAGGAGCGAAGGCCGCCCAGCAACTGGTGGATGATGGCGACGATGGTGCCCTTGTAGGGCACGCGCCCCTCGATGCCTTCGGGCACGAACTTCTCCACTTCGCTGTCGTTGTCCTGGAAGTAACGATCGGACGAGCCCTGCTGCATGGCGCCGAGCGACCCCATCCCCCGATAGGACTTGTACGAGCGGCCCTGAAAGAGTTCCACCTCGCCGGGCGCCTCTTCGGTGCCGGCGAACAAACCGCCCATCATGACGCAGTGTGCGCCGGCAGCCATGGCCTTGGACAGGTCCCCGGAGAAGCGGATTCCGCCGTCGGCGATCAGGGGCACGTCGGTATTGCGCAGCGCCTCGCGCACATTGGCCACCGCCGTGATCTGCGGCACGCCCACGCCGGCCACGATCCGCGTGGTGCAGATAGAGCCGGGACCGATGCCCACCTTGACGCCGTCTGCGCCTGCCTTGACCAGGGCCTCGGCGGCCTCCGCCGTGGCGATGTTGCCGCCCACGACCTGCAGGTCGGGGAAGTGCTTCTTGACCCAGGCCACGCGGTCCAGCACACCCTGGGAGTGGCCGTGGGCGGTGTCGACCACCACCACATCCACGCCGGCCTCCGCGAGCGCCGCGACACGCTCGTCGGTGCCGGCGCCAACCCCCACCGCCGCGCCCGCGCGCAGGCGCCCGCGCTCGTCCTTGCAGGCCAGGGGGAAGTCGCTGGATTTCTGGATGTCCTTGACGGTGATCATGCCGCGCAGGTGGAACTTGTCGTTGATCACCAGCACCTTTTCAATGCGGTGCTTGTGCAGCAGGTGCTGAACCTCGTCCTTCTCGGCGCCCTCCTGCACGGTGACCAGACGCTCCTTCGGCGTCATAATCTCGGAAACCGGCGCATCCATGCGGGTCTCGAAACGCAGATCCCGGCTGGTCACGATACCCACCAGATCCACGCCGCGGACCACCGGCACGCCGGAGATGTTGTGGGCGCGGGTGATGGCCAGCACCTCGCGGATGCTGGTGTCCGGAGAGACGGTGACCGGATCGGTGATCACCCCGCTTTCGTACTTCTTGACCAGGCGCACCTGCTGGGCCTGGGCCTCGAAGCTCATGTTCTTGTGGATGATGCCGATGCCGCCTTCCTGGGCCATGGCAATGGCCAGGCGCGCCTCGGTGACCGTGTCCATGGCCGCCGAGACCAGCGGAATATTGAGGGAGATGCCCCGGGTCAGACGTGTGGCGAGATCCACATCCTTGGGCAGCACCGTGGAATGGGCGGGCAGCAGCAGGACGTCGTCGAAGGTGAGGGCTTCCTGTACGATGCGCATAGAACAATCTCGTGAGGAAGTGGCAGGTTAATCGGTCAATTATAAAGGTCGGTCCCTTCCCGGTAAACCGTGGCCGGTGTCCGGCGGACACCGCATGGGTGAACGATGAGGACCCCGACCTGCTGTATCCTGTCCCGACTGCCGCCTGCCTGACCACACCATGCCATGCCCAACCCCGATCCAGAACGCGAGATCTACACGGTAACCGGCCTCAACCGGGCCGTGCAGGGACTGCTGGAGGGCACTTTTCCGCTCATCTGGGTGGAGGGGGAGCTGTCCGGCGTGGCGCGACCCGCCTCGGGGCATGTGTATTTCACGCTCAAGGACCCCAACGCGCAGGTGCGCTGCGCCCTGTTTCGCCAGCGCGCCCGGAATCTGCGCTTCCGGCCCGCCGATGGCATGCAGGTGCTGGTGCGCGCCCGGGTCGGGCTGTACGCCCCCCGGGGCGAATATCAGCTCATCGTCGAGCACATGGAGGAGGCCGGCGACGGGGCCCTGCGCCGCGCCTTCGAGGCGCTCAGGAACCGCCTGGAGGCGGAGGGCCTGTTCGATCCGGCCGCCAAGAAACCCCTGCCCCGTTTCCCCCGCCGTCTCGGGGTGATCACCTCCCCCACCGGCGCGGCCATCCGCGACATCCTCTCGGTGCTGCGGCGGCGATTCCCGGGCCTGCCGGTGCTTGTCTATCCGGTACCCGTGCAGGGTGAGGCGGCGGCGCCCGCCATCGCCCGTGCCCTGAACACGGCATCCCGGCGCGGGGATTGCGACGTGCTGATCATGGCCAGGGGCGGCGGCTCGCTGGAGGACCTCTGGGCCTTCAACGAGGAAGCGGTGGCCCGGGCCCTGCACGACTGCCGGATCCCGGTGATCACCGGTGTCGGCCACGAGGTGGACGTGACCATCGCCGATCTGGCGGCCGACGTGCGTGCCGCGACGCCATCGGCCGCGGCGGAGCTGGTCAGCCCCCCGCGGGACGAACTGCTGCAGCATCTCGAGGGTCGGATCCGCCTGCTCCATGAGCGCCTGGGCCGCCGCCTGCGGGATCAGGCTCAAGCGGTACAGACCCTGGAGCGGCGCCTGCGCCAGCAGCACCCGGAACGGCGCCTGCGGGATCAGGCCCAGCGGGTGGACGAACTGGAGCGGCGCCTTCAACTGGCCCTGGACCATGGTCTGCGCCACCGGGACGCGCGCCTGGCGCACCTCACCGACCGACTGAGCCACCGGTCCCCCGCCCGGTCTCTGGAACGGCTCACCTCCCGGCGCGATCAGTTGGCCCTGCGCCTGCAAGGCGCATTGCGCCGTCGCCTGGATCGTCTGGATTCCCGCCTCTCCGCCGCCGCCCGTGCCCTGCATTCAGTGAGCCCCCTGGCCACCCTGGGCCGGGGATACAGCATTCTCACCGATGTGCAGGGGCAGGTGATCCGGGACGCGGCGCAGGTGGCGGTGGAGGACCGGGTGAACGCGAGGCTGGGCAGGGGAAGGCTTGTCTGCACTGTCGTGCAGAAGGACGCAAACAAGTGGGAAGTATGAATTGGGAAGTGCGAATTGGGGGGACTGTAATTAAATCTGTGTAACTGCTTGTTTCTGTTTATGGTAGCTGAAACGGGAGGCAAGCAGATGCAAGAACAAGAGAAGAAGGAGTTGGCGGCGCGCCTGGCCAAGGGGATCAAGACGGAGAAGGATCTCAGTGATTTCAGCGCTGAGCTGATGAAGCTGGTGGTGGAAACCGCGCTGGGCGCGGAGATGGAGGCGCACCTGGGCTATGCCAAGCACGACCCGGCTGGGCACCACAGCGGCAACAGTCGCAACGGATTCAGCCGCAAGACGCTCAAGGGCAGTCACGGGGAGGTCGAGATTGCCACGCCCCGGGATCGCAACGGCAGCTTCGAGCCGCGGCTGGTGGGCAAGGGCCAGACGCGGCTGACACAGTTTGATGATCAGATCCTGGCGCTCTATGCCCGGGGCATGAGCACGCGCGACATTGTCTCGGCCTTTGAGCAGATGTACGGGGCGCAAGTGTCTGCGAACCTGGTCTCGCGGGTCACCGAGGCGGTGATCGAGCAGGTTGAGGCCTGGCAGAACCGGGTGCTCGACGAGGTCTATCCCATTGTTTTTCTGGATTGTGTGGTGCTCAAGGTGCGCCAGGACCGGCGCATGGTGAATAAATCGATGTACCTGGCGCTGGGCATCAACACCGAGGGCGAGAAGGAGTTGCTGGGGCTGTGGCTGGCCGAAACCGAGGGGGCGAAGTTCTGGCTCTCGGTGCTCACCGAGCTTCAGAACCGGGGGGTCAAGGAGATCTTCATCGCCTGCGTGGACGGGCTGAGCGGCTTCCCCGATGCCATCGAGGCGGCCTTCCCCCATGCGCGGGTGCAGCTGTGCATGGTGCACATGGTGAGAAACAGCGTGCGCTACGTCTCCTGGAAGGAGCGCAAGGCGGTGTGCCGGGACCTGCGCCAGATCTACCACAGCGCGAGCGCCGAGCAGGCCGAGGCGCAGCTTGCTGCCTTTGAGGCCGTCTGGGGCGAGCGCTATCCCAGCATTGGGCCGATCTGGCGCCGGCACTGGGCACAGGTGATCCCGCTGTTTGATTATCCGCCCGAGATCCGCAAGGTGACCTACACCACCAACGCCATCGAATCGCTCAACAGCGTCATCCGCAAGGCCACCAAGAACCGGCGTGTCTTCCCCAGCGATGCCTCGGCGATGAAGGTGGTATTCTTGGCCGTGCAGAGCGCCTCAAAGCGCTGGACCCGGCCCATCCAGAACTGGAAGGCCGCCATGCATCGATTCGAAATCGAACATGGCGAGCGAATCCGGGCCACTCAGGGATAGGCAGTTACACAAAAAGAATTACAGACTCGAATTGGGGTTTCTTCCCACTTCCCAATTCACACCTCTCACTTCAATCCCCCTTCAGCCCAGGCGCTGCAACCGTTCAACTGTCAGGTACCCCTCCGGCAATTCCGGCCCCTGAAGCACGGTGGCGGGACTGCCCGGCTCCCCGAACTGGTCCAGCACCAGCGTGGCGCCGGTGAAGTCCTCGTCCTTCGTGTAACCGTTCACCGTGACCACCGTGCGCAGACCGGCCCCCAGGGACGACCTGAGCCCGTTGGCGGAGTCCTCGAACGCGAGGCAGGCCGCAGCCGGCAGGTCCAGATGACGGAGCGCGTACTCGAAGATGTCCGGGGCCGGCTTCTTGGCGGGGACCACGTCGCCGGCGGCGATCACGGAGAACCATTCCACCGACTCCCGCCCCAGGGCGGCTTCCAGCAGGTAGACGACATTGGCCGGCGTGGTGGTGGTGGCGATGGCAAGCCGCAGGCCGGCCGCCCGTGCCTCGCCCAGCAGGCGCGCCACGCCGGGGCGAAGCGGAATGGCGCCCGCCTTGAGCATGTCCAGATAGTGGCGGGTCTTGGCCGCGTGCAGGCCGGCGATAAAACCGTCCAGGTCCTCGGGACGACGGAAGGACGGGTTGAAATGATCCAGATAGTAACGGATACGCTCCTTGCCGCCGGTCACCGCCAGCAGCCGACCATACAGGCTCTCATCCCACATCCACCCCAGCCCGGCCTCGTCGAAGGCCGCGTTGAAGGCCACCCGATGGCCATCCCGCTCGGTATCGGCCAGGGTGCCGTCCACATCAAAGATCAATGCACGAAGCTCGCTCATATCCGGACTCCGGAACACCTGGATTTCAGGCGGCAGGACTGTACCACAGCCGTTCATCGGTGTTCATGCAGCTTGCGCCGGGGGGTCAACTCTGTTAATAAAGCACGCTTTTCGGGACTCAGGAGATTGTGACCATGGCCTCCAAGAAGACCACGGCCGCCAAGTCGAACACCACGTTGCTGCCCGTGGGCGGCATTGCGCCCTACAAGGAGAAAAAGGGCGAGTCGTACATGAACAAAGATCAACGGGAGCATTTCCGCACGCTGCTGCTGGCCTGGAAACAGGAGCTCATGGAAGAAGTGGACCGTACCGTGGGCCACATGAAGGAGGACGCGGCCAACTTCGCCGATCCCGCCGACCGCGCCACCCAGGAAGAGGAATTCAGCCTGGAACTGCGCACCCGCGACCGGGAGCGCAAGCTCATCAAGAAGATCGACGAGGCCATCAACGACATCGACGCCGGCGACTATGGCTATTGCGAGGCCTGCGGCATCGAGATCGGCATCCGCCGCCTGGAGGCCCGCCCCACCGCCACCCTGTGCATCGACTGCAAGACGCTGCAGGAGATCAAGGAAAAGCAAATGGCTTAAAAGCAGTGGCAAGTTGCAAGTGGCTGGTCTCAAGGGTTAAAACCAGAGGCGCCTTCCGTTGGAAGGCGCCTCTGGTTTTTGGGGTTCCTTGCCACTTGAGACTTGCCACTTGCCACTCGCCCCATTGCCCCTGAGCACCCGACAACCACTCCGGTATGCGGGGCGATTCGCGCCCTCCCCCACCGGCCCTCTCCACTTCGGCTCCCTGGTGGCCGCGCTGGCCTCGTGGCTGGATGCCCGGCGCCACGGTGGGCGGTGGCTGCTGCGTATGGAGGACCTGGATCCGCCCCGGGAGGTGCCGGGGGCGGCGGATGCGATCCTGCGCAGCCTGGAGGCGTTCGGCCTGCACTGGGACGGGCCCGTGCTCTACCAGAGCACACGCCATGAGGCCTACCGGGACACCGTGGCGCGATTGCGGGCCTCGGGGATGGCCTACGACTGCGGCTGCACCCGGCGCGAGGTGGGGAAACTCGGCAGGCCGGGGCTGGACGGCCCCGTCTACCCGGGCACCTGCCGCAACGGCCTGCCGTCCGGCAAACGCCCGCGTGCCGTGCGGCTGCGCACCTCACCGGGCGAGATCGGGTTCACGGACCGGATGCGGGGCATGGTTCGCCAGGAAGTGGCCCGGGATGTGGGGGATTTCATCATCCGCCGTGCCGACGGTCTGTATGCCTACCAACTGGCCGTGGTGGTGGACGACGCCCACCAGGAGATCACCCACGTGGTGCGCGGCGCCGACCTGCTGGACTCCACACCACGCCAGATCCTGCTCCAGCGCCTGCTGGGCCTGCCCACCCCGGAATACCTGCACCATCCGCTCGTCCTGACCCCGGAGGGCGAGAAGCTCTCAAAGCAGACCCATGCCCCGCCGGTGGACGACGGCGATCCCGTCCCGGCGCTCACGGCTGCCCTGGCATTCCTGGGCGAGCCGACGCCGGAGCGCGGCGAAGCCACGTCGGTGCAAGCGGTGCTGAGGTGTGCCCTATCCGTGTAGGAGCCCGGTCCTCCGGGCGATTTGCCGGACCTCGGCCATCGCCCACGGGAGTGGGCTCCTACCAATTTCCCCTTCCCACTTCCGATTGTGTTGTTACAATCGGTAACACACCCGTCCGTGGGGGTACCGGTGGACAAGACCCTGCTGCTGTTCCTGTTTGGCGTGCTGCTGTTCGCCTCACCGCTGGTGGGCTGGTGGACCACGCCGGGTACCCACTGGCTGACCTCCTATGTCCTGTGGGCCGTCCTGATCGGGCTCATCGCGCTGGTGGTGTATCGCGATGAACGCTGAACTGGCGATCCTCTATGTGGTGGGGGTCGCCTATCTGGCGCTGTTGTTCTTCATCGCCCATGCCACGGAAAAGGGCTGGGTGCCGGAGGTCATTGTCCGCCACCCGCTGGTCTACGCCCTGTCCCTGGGCGTCTACGCCACGTCCTGGAGCTACTACGGCAGCGTGGGCTTCGCCCAGGAACAGGGTTTCAACTTCCTCTCCATCTACCTGGGGGTGACACTCGCCTTCGCCCTGGGACCGCTCATCCTGGCCCCGGTATTGCGCCTGGTACGCGACTACCAGCTCACCTCGCTGGCGGACCTGTTCGCCTTCCGCTATCGCCATCAGTTCACCGGGCTGCTGGTGACGGTGTTCATGCTGGTGGGGATCCTTCCCTACATCGCGCTGCAGATCAAGGCGGTCACGGAGTCCGTCGCAGTGCTCACCCGCGAGGCGCCGCCGCATCTGCTGGCCCTGGGCTTTTGCGCGACCCTGAGCCTGTTCGCCATCCTCTTCGGCGCACGCCACATCACGCCCCGGGAGAAGCACGAGGGGCTGGTGGTGGCCATCGCCTTCGAATCGGCGGTCAAGCTCGTGGCCCTGCTGATGGTGGGTATCTTCGCGCTGTTCGGGATCATGGGCGGGCCCCAGGCGCTGGGCGAATGGGTCGTGCAGCACCCGGAGGCCATCGAGACCCTGTATGCCCCGGTGCGCGAAGGACCGTGGATGACGCTGATGCTGCTGGCCTTCGCGGCCGGATTCCTCCTGCCCCGCCAGTTCCACATGATCTTCGTGGAGAACATGGACCCCCGGGCGCTCCGGCTGGCGGCTTGGGCATTTCCCCTGTTCCTGCTGCTGCTGAACCTGCCCATTCCCCTGATTCTGTGGGCCGGACAGGCGGCGCAGGTGGGCACGGCACCCGATTACTACGTGCTCGGCCTGTCGGTGGAGCACGGCTACGGCTGGGCGCTGTTCACCTTCATCGGCGGCGTGTCCGCCGCCAGCGCCATGATGATCGTGACCACGCTGGCACTGGCCGCCATGTGCCTCAATCACCTGATCCTGCCTGCACGCTACCAGAACCAGGCCCTCCCGAGGCGCAATCTCTACACCTGGCTGCTGTGGGGCCGGCGCATACTGATCGTGCTGATCATCGCCATGGGCTACGTGTTCTACCGGCTCATGGAATTCCACCAGGGCCTGGTGCAGATCGGGCTGATCTCCTTCGTGGCCGTGGCCCAGTTCCTGCCGGGTCTTGCGGGGCTGCTGTTCTGGCCCAGGGCCACCAACACGGGCTTCATCGCTGGGCTGGCCGGCGGCATCACCGTCTGGGTGCTGGCACTGATCGTGCCCCTGCTTCAGCAGTCCGGATTCATGGGCGAAGGCTTCAGCCTGCAGGACTGGTTCAACGCGGCCGACCAGGACCGCTGGGCATTCGCAACCTTCTGGTCGCTGGCGGTGAACAGCGTGCTGTTCGTGGTCGGATCGCTGCTGACCAGGCCATCGCCGGAGGAGACGGAAGCGGCACTGGCCTGCCGCAGGGAACAGGTGGAAGCGCCGCGGGGGCAGCTGGAAGTGCGCAGCGTGCATCACTTCGAGGAGCAGCTCGCCCAGACCGTGGGGCCCCAGACGGCGGCACTGGAGGTGAGCCGCGCGCTGTCGGATCTGGGCCTCAAGCCCACCGAGACCCGCCCGGGCGAACTGCGCCGCCTGCGCGAACGCCTGGAACGCAATCTCTCCGGCCTGATGGGCCCCCTGCTCTCACGCATGATCGTGGACGACCGGCTGCGGGTGGACCCCCACACCCAGATGGCCATCGCCGACAGTCTGCGGTTCGTGGAGGAGCAGCTGGAGCATTCCAATATCCGGCTGCAGGGTCTGGCCGCGGAGTTGGACACCCTGCGCCGCTACCACCGGCAGGTGCTCCATGAGCTGCCCCTGGGGGTGTGCTCACTGACCCCCGACCGGGAGATCATCATCTGGAACACCGCCATGGCGCTGATCTCCGGCATCCCCAGCCAGCAGGCTGCAGGCCGTCGGCTCAAGCAGCTGGGCGAACCCTGGCACGGCATCCTGCGCGCCTTCCTGCACGGCGAGGACCGCCACCTCTACAAGCTGCACATCAACATCCACGGCGCCAGCCGCTGGATCAATCTGCACAAGTCCGCCATCGAGGCCCCGGGCACCCTGAATCCGGGCGCGCTGGCCGGAGGAACGGTGATCCTGGTGGAGGACCTGACGGAGCTGCACAGCCTGGAAAGCGAGGTGGCCCACAACAATCGCCTCGCCTCCATCGGGCGCCTGGCGGCGGGCGTCGCCCACGAGATCGGCAACCCGCTGACCGGCATCGCCTCCCTGGCCCAGAACCTGAACTACGAGCAGGACGAGGCGGAGCGGGAGTTCACCGCACGGCAGATCCTGGAGCAGACCCGGCGCATCAACGATATCGTGCAGAGCCTGGTCACCTTCAGCCATACGGGTGAACTGCCCGATACCGCCCGCACCACGGTGGACCTGCACGCCTGCGTGGAGGAGGCCATCCAGCTGGTACAGTTGAGCGACAGCGCCCGGGACAGAACCTGCGAGAACCGGCTGGCGGAAGGAATGCGCGTCTGGGGCAACTATCAGCGCCTGCTGCAGGTCTTCGTCAATCTGCTGAACAACGCCATCCAGGCCTCCCTGCCCGGAGACCGCGTCCTGGTGCGCGGGGAACTGCGTGGCGACTTCGTCGAGGTCCAGGTGGAGGACGAGGGGGGCGGGATCCCCGAATCCCTGCTGGACCGGCTGTTCGAGCCCTTTTTCACCACCAAGCCTCCGGGCGAAGGCACCGGCCTCGGCCTGTCGGTGGTCTACAGCATCATCCAGGACCATGGCGGTGCCGTGTACGTGGAGAACCTGCCCCAGGGCGGGGCCCGCTTCACACTGCGCCTGCCCATGGACGACACGGAACCCCAGGAAGAACCACGGGAGGAAACGGGTACATGAGACGCATCCACATCGTCGAGGACGAGGCGGTCATCCGGCATGCCCTCAGGCGCCTGCTGGAACGCGAAGGCTACCGGGTGAGCGAGAGCGGCTCGCTGGGCGAGGCGCGCGCCTGCTGTCAGGACGAGTCCCAGGACCTGGTCATCAGCGATCTGCGTCTGCCGGACGGAGAGGGCACCCAGTTGCTGGAGGCCTGCGGCGATACCCCGGTGCTGATCATGACCAGCTACGCCAGCGTGCGCTCCGCCGTGGAGGCCATGAAGCGCGGCGCCGTGGACTACATCGCCAAACCCTTCGACCATGACGAGATGCTGCTGTGCGTGGATCGCATCCTCAAGCAGCACAACCTGGCGCAGGAGAACGCCCGCCTGCGTCTCGACCTGGAGGCGGTCTATCCCGTGCAGGGCATGGTGGGCACCTCGCCGGCCATGCGGGCGGTGTGCGCCACCATCGAGAAGGTGGCCCCCACCGACACCACGGTGCTCATCCGCGGCGAATCGGGCACCGGCAAGGAACTCGTGGCCCGCGCCCTGCACGAGAAGAGCCCCCGCGCCGGAGCGCCCATCATCGCCGTCAACTGCGCCACCATGCCCGAGGGGCTGGTGGAATCGGAGCTGTTCGGCCATGAGAAGGGCGCCTTCACCGGGGCCGCCCAGGCCCACCGGGGCCTGGTGGAGGCCGCCGACGAGGGCACGCTGTTCCTGGACGAGATCGGAGAACTTACGCCCGCAGCCCAGTCACGGCTCCTGCGGGTGCTGCAGGACGGCGAGATCCGCCGCGTGGGCGCCACCGGCAGCCGCAAGGTGGATGTGCGCCTGGTGGCCGCCACCCACCGGGACCTGGAGCAGATGGTCCGCGACGGGCTGTTCCGGGAAGACCTGTACTACCGGCTCAAGGTGATGGAGATCCAACTGCCGCCCCTGCGCGAGCGCCGCGAAGACATCCCCGAACTCGCGCGCTTCCTGCTCGCCAAGGCCTGCCAGCGCCTGCGCCGCACGGAGCCGGAGCTCACCGACGCCACCCTGGCTGCCCTGGGGCGGCACGACTGGCCCGGCAACGTGCGTGAACTGGAGAACGCCATCGAGCGGGCCGTGATCCTGGCCGACGGTGCGCCCATCACCCCGGAATTCCTCGCCCTGCCGGGTCATGAGATCCCCGCCAACGATTCTCCGGAACTCAGTCTCGACGAGTACTTCCGGCGCTTCGTGCTGGACAACCAGGGGCACATGACCGAAACGGAACTGGCGCGGCGGCTCGGCATCAGCCGCAAGGCACTGTGGGAACGCCGCACCCGCATGGGCATCCCGCGGTCGGCGGCAAAGAGCGAGGGGTGAGGCGCGTTAGGCGTTAGGCGTTAGGCGTTAGGCGTTAGGCGTTAGGCGTGAAGGGTGAGAGTCTGTAATTCTTTTTGTGTAACTGCCTATCCCTGAGTGTCCCGGATTCGCTCGCCATGTTCGATTTCGAATCGATGCATGGCGGCCTTCCAGTTCTGGATGGGCCGGGTCCAGCGCTTCGAGGCGCTCTGCACGGCCAAGAAAACCACCTTCATCGCCGAGGCATCGCTGGGGAAGACACGCCGGTTCTTGGTGGCCTTGCGAATGACGCTGTTGAGCGATTCGATGGCGTTGGTGGTGTAGGTCACCTTGCGGATCTCGGGCGGATAATCAAACAGCGGGATCACCTGTGCCCAGTGCCGGCGCCAGATCGGCCCAATGCTGGGATAGCGCTCGCCCCAGACGGCCTCAAAGGCAGCAAGCTGCGCCTCGGCCTGCTCGGCGCTCGCGCTGTGGTAGATCTGGCGCAGGTCTCGGCACACCGCCTTGCGCTCCTTCCAGGAGACGTAGCGCACGCTGTTTCTCACCATGTGCACCATGCACAGCTGCACCCGCGCATGGGGGAAGGCCGCCTCGATGGCATCGGGGAAGCCGCTCAGCCCGTCCACGCAGGCGATGAAGATCTCCTTGACCCCCCGGTTTTGAAGCTCGGTGAGCACCGAGAGCCAGAACTTCGCCCCCTCGGTTTCGGCCAGCCACAGCCCCAGCAACTCCTTCTCGCCCTCGGTGTTGATCCCCAGCGCCAGGTACATCGATTTATTCACCATGCGCCGGTCCTGGCGCACCTTGAGCACCACACAATCCAGAAAAACAATGGGATAGACCTCGTCGAGCACCCGGTTCTGCCAGGCCTCAACCTGCTCGATCACCGCCTCGGTGACCCGCGAGACCAGGTTCGCAGACACTTGCGCCCCGTACATCTGCTCAAAGGCCGAGACAATGTCGCGCGTGCTCATGCCCCGGGCATAGAGCGCCAGGATCTGATCATCAAACTGTGTCAGCCGCGTCTGGCCCTTGCCCACCAGCCGCGGCTCGAAGCTGCCGTTGCGATCCCGGGGCGTGGCAATCTCGACCTCCCCGTGACTGCCCTTGAGCGTCTTGCGGCTGAAGCCGTTGCGACTGTTGCCGCTGTGGTGCCCGCCCGGGTCATGCCTGGCATAGCCCAGGTGCGCCTCCATCTCCGCACCCAGCGCGGTTTCCACCACCAGCTTCATCAGCTCAGCGCTGAAATCGCTCAGATCCTTCTCCGTCTTGATCCCCTTGGCCAGGCGCGCCGCCAAGTCCTTCTTCTCTTGTTCTTGCATCTGCTTGTCTCCCGTTTCAGCTACCATAAACAGAAACAAGCAGTTACACAGATTTAATTACAGTCCCAAGGGTGATACACATCACCCTTGGACCAACCGGATGGACCGACGCCCCCTCACCCCTCACCCCTCACCCTTCACCCCTCACCCTTCACCCTTCACCCTTCACCCCTCACCCTTCACCCTTCACCCCTCACCCCTTTGAATCTTGAACCTTGAACCTCGCCCTCTCGTTACCTTCCGTAACAGTTCGTTACCCAAGGTAACGACTCCGGGCGGGCTTTTGTAATCAGGTGCCTGATTTTTCAGGGAACACCTTCCGGGCACGGATCATGCTTTTAATGTGAGATCACACGCGAAAGCACCCGAGCCATGAGCGAGCCGCGCCCCAAGACACCGGAGTCCAATCGACAGGCGAGCGTGCTGCTGCCGGTGCTGGAGTTCCTGCGCCGGCATGCACCGTTCGACAGCATGGCCCCGGAACACCTGGAGTTCCTGGCGAAGCGGCTCAAGCTCACCTTCTACGCCCAGGACGAGAAGATTACCGACCCGGACGGCGGACCCGCCTCGCGCTTCTACGTGATCAAGCAGGGGCGGGTGCGCGGCGAGACCCCCAGCGAGGACGAGCAGATCTCGGGCAATGCCTGGGAACTGGTGCCCGGCGAATGCTTTCCCATCGGCGCCCTGCTCTCCCGGCGCCCGGTGCGCACGGTTCACCGGGCCGCCGAGGATACCTTCTGCTTCGAACTGGAGCGCGACGACTTCAACCAGTTGCTCAAGCTCTCGGCGTCGTTCAACGACTTCTGCACCCGGCGCCTGGCCAGCCTGCTGGACCAGGTGCACCGCCAGGTGCAGGCCAGCGCCGCCACCGGGCTGGGGGGCGACACCTCGCTCAACATCACCCTGGGCGAGCGCCTGCGCCGGGAACCTGTCACCTGCCTGGTCAGCACGTCGATTGCCGGCGCATTGCGTGCCATGCAGGACGAGCGTGTCGGCAGCATCATCGTCACCGACGAGGACAGTCGTCCCCTTGGCGTATTCACCCTGCGCGACCTGCTCGCCCGGGTGTCCCTGCCCGGCCTGAGCCTCGACGAGCCCATGGAGAAGGTGATGACGCCCGGTCCCATCACCCTCCCGCCATCGGCCTTCGCCTTTGAGGCAGCGATGCTCATGGCCAAGCACGGTTTCCATCACATCTGCGTGGTGGAGCGCGGGCGGCTCACCGGGGTGATCTCGGAGCGGGACCTGTTCACCCTGCAGCGGGTGGGCCTGGTCAATCTCAGCAAGACCATCAGCCGTGCGGAAGACGTCGAGAGTCTCGCCGCCCTGGAAGGCGACATCCATCAGCTCATCTCCCAGATGATCGCCCAGGGCGTGCAGGTGGACCAGATCACTCAGATCATCACCCTGCTCAACGACCACATCACCCGGCGCGTCATCGAGATCTGCGCCCGGGACTTTCCCAAGCCCTCGGTGCCGTTCACCTGGATCGCCTTCGGCAGCGAGGGGCGCCAGGAACAGACCCTCAAGACCGACCAGGACAACGGCATCCTGTTCGAGCCGTCCGAGGGGCTGTCCGCGGACGCGATCCGCGAGGAACTGCTGCCGCTCGCCCGGCGCATCAACGAGGCCCTGGACCAGTGCGGCTACCCGCTGTGCAAGGGCAACATCATGGCCAGCAACCCCGAGTGCTGCCTGAGCGCGGATGAATGGCGCGAGCGGTTCACCCGCTGGGCCGACCACGGCACCCCCGAGCACCTGCTCAAGGCCAGTATCTTCTTCGACTTCCGCACCATTGACGGCGATGCCCGGCCGGTGGAGGCACTCAGGGACTGGCTCGCCGAGCGCGTGGCGGACAACCCCCGGTTCCTGCACCAGATGGCCGCCAACGCGCTGCGCAACCGCCCGCCCCTGGGGCTGGTGCGCGACTTCGTAGTGTCGGACAACGGCGAGCACCCCAATACCATCGACCTGAAGCTGCACGGCCTGACGCCCTTCGTGGACGGCGCCCGGATCCTCGCCCTGGCCCACCGGATCAAGGAGACCTCCACGCTGGCGCGGATCAATGCCCTGGCGAAGGAGCATCACGTGCCGCACGCCGAGGCGGAGGCCTGGACCCATGCCTACGCCTACATCCAGCTGCTGCGCATGCGCCACCATCGGGAGCAGGAATCCCACGGCGAGGAGCCCAGCAACCGCGTCAATCCGGACAGCCTCAATGAACTGGACCGCCGCATCCTCAAGGAGGCGTTCCGCCAGGCACGCAAGCTGCAATCGCGCATCTCCCTGGACTACCAGCTATGAGCTTCCTGCACGCACTGTTTCAGTCCGCGCCGGACATCGACCCGGACCTCGAGGCCCGGGTCGGCCGGTGGCGTGCCCTGCCTGAACCCGCCCCGCACATCCGCATCGACGATGCGCGCTTCGTGGTGATCGACGTGGAGACCACCGGTCTGGACGTGCACAAGAGCGAGCTGCTGTCCGTCGGGCTGGTGCCCGTGTATATGGACGGTGCCGTCCTGGGCGGGCTCACGGAGATCCTGATACGCCGGGAGAACAACGGCTTCAGCAAGGAGAACCTGGTGGTGCACGGCATCACCCCCACGGAATCGGCCTCCGGCGTGGACACCGAGGAGGCCCTGACCCGGGTGCTTGAGCATGTGGAGAAGTCCTGGCTGGTGGCCTTTCACGCCGACTTCGACCGCGCCATGCTCGGGCGTGCCGTGCGCCGGCACCTGGGCGTAAAGCTCAGCAACACGTTCCTGGACATGGCGTGGCTGCTGCCCGGCCTTTTCACGGAATCGACGAAGGATCTGCAGGGCCTGGACGACTGGCTGGGGCACTTCGGCATCCCGGCGCCCGCCCGGCACCGGGCCTCCGGGGATGCGCTGGTGACCGCGGAACTTCTGCTCATGGCGCTTGCCGAGGCGCGCCGTCAGGGCATCCGGGATGTCAGGGATCTCGTAAAGCTCGCCGTTGCGCAGTCCAAGTTACACGGTTTCATGCGGCATTGACCGCCGCGCGGTCGGGCCGGATACGAAAGCACGTTTCAATCAACAAAGTCATCAAGGGGGGAGTCGAGTTCAACAGTGAAAACACATACAGGAGCAATCCACTGAATAACACGGATTTGTTGGATCGCCAGGGACGTTCGATACGAACGTCCAGTTCAACAATCACCGCAGAGGAAGGAGACAACTCATGGCGCTAGACATCGCACAAAGAGATGCGTACTGGTCGAGGACGAGAAACCTGATGATCGTGCACCTGGTCATCTGGTTCTTCTTCTCGTACATCATTCACGCGTTCGCGGTACCGCTGAACAACGTCAGCTTTTTCGGCTGGCCGTTGGGCTATTACTTCGCCGCGCAGGGATCACTGGCCATCTTCGTGATCCAGCTCTTCCTGTTCAACTTCCAGCAGGAAAAGATCAACCGCGACTTCGGCGTAGCCGAAGACGTGGAATAAGGGGGGAAAACCAATGGCATTCTTCAGCTTCGAGGGGAAGGATTTCATCCAGAACCTCCCAAAACTGTACGGGGTGTACACGGGGGGATTCCTCGCGTTCTTCGCCCTGATGGCGTTCTTTGAGAGCCTGGGCATGGGCCCCGACATGATCGGTATCCTGTTCGTGGCCTTCACCATCGCCATCTACGCACTCATCGGGGTGCTATCGAGAACCATGCAGGTGGACGCCTACTACGTGGCGGGCCGCCAGGTGCCGCCGGTGTTCAACGGCATGGCGACCGCCGCGGACTGGATGTCCGGCGCCTCGTTCGTGGCGTTGGCCGGCGGCGTGTTCATGGGCGGTCACGGTTATCTCGCCTTCGTGGTGGGGTGGACCGGCGGCTACGTGCTGGTGGCAACCCTCATGGCGCCCTACCTGCGCAAGTTCGGCTGCTACACCGTGCCGGACTTCATCGGCACCCGCTACGGCGGCAAGACCGCGCGGCTCTGTGCCGTGCTGGTACTGGTGGTGGCATCGTTCACCTACGTGACCGCGCAGATCAACGCCACGGGCACCATCGCCGCCCGCGCCCTGAACATCCCGTTCGAGTTGGGTGTGTGGTTCGGTCTGGCCGGCATCCTGGTCTGCTCCATGCTCGGCGGCATGCGCGCGGTGACCTGGACCCAGGTGGCACAGTACATCGTGCTGATCATCGCCTACCTGATCCCGGTGTTCTGGATGTCCATCGTGCAGGGCTTCGGTCCGCTGCCGCAGTTCCAGTACGGACCGGCCGTCTCCCGCATCATGGAGCTGGAGCCGCTGGTCGGCGTGGGTACTCTCACGGCGACGGATTCCGTGCCGGGGCTGGCTACCCTGACGACACTGCATGCCACACCGGGGGAAGGGGCCATGGCGGCCTGGAAGTTCATCACCCTGGCCATGGCCATGATGGTGGGTACGGCCTCGCTGCCGCACATCCTCATGCGCTACTTCACCACGCCGTCGATCCGGGCCGCCCGCAGTTCCGTGGCCTGGTCGCTGTTCTTCATCTTCCTGCTCTACTTCACCGCACCGGCCCTGGCCACGTTCAGCAAGCTGCAGATGCTGGATCCGAACCTGCCCACGGCCATCATCGGTCAGCCTATCGAGTCTGTCATGGCGCTGGAGTGGATCCAGAGATGGTCGGCGATCGGCATGCTGGCGATCGTTGACTCCAACGGCGACGGTATCCTGCAGATCAACGAGTTCTTCATCCGGGCCGATATCATCGTGCTGGCTACGCCTGAAATGGCCGGCCTCCCGTATGTGATCTCCGGTCTCGTTGCTGCGGGTGGTCTGGCTGCCGCCATGTCCACGGCCGACGGTCTGCTGCTGGCCATGGCCAACGCCATCTCCCACGATCTGTACTACAAGATCATCGACCCGAAGGCCGAGACCAGGAAACGCCTGCTGGTCGCCCGCTTCCTGCTGCTGATTATCGGTGCGGGCGGTGCGCTGGTGGCGTCTCTGCAGCTCACGGGTATCCTGGGAGCCGTGGCATGGGCCTTCTGTTTCGCCATGTCCGGGCTGTTCTTCCCACTGGTGCTCGGCGTGTGGTGGAAACGTGCCAACCGGCAAGGTGCCGTCGCGGGCATGCTGGTGGGACTGGGTGTGGGATCCTGGTACCTGTACATGGTCTACACCGGTGCCATGCAGCCCTGGATCGGCCTTGACCACCTGCGCTTCGGTATCGTGGGTGCGCCGGCAAGCCTGATCGCCATGATTGTGGTATCTTTGATGACCGCCGAGCCTGATGCAGAGCAGCAGGCCATGGTCGACGAGGTCCGCATTCCCAGTGGCGAAACCATCATTCCCAGCAAGCAGTAACCGCTGGTAAGCCATTGACCGGGGTGGGCTTCGCCCACCCCGGTTTTTTTTTGTCTGATCACCGAACGGGAACTACAAGAGGACACCTTCCATGACCGGCTTTCCCATGGACGCCATTCCTGTCTGGGTCCTCCTGCTGGACTACGTTCTGGGCGTGGTCATGTGGACCCTGATCGGGCGCTCCGGCATGAACCTGTTTCTACCGGAAACCAGCAACTTCTTCTTCATGCGGTTCTTCGTGCGGGTCACGAATCCGCTGCTCAGGCTGTTCAGGCCCATCACCCCGGAATTCCTGATTCCGATCTTCGTGCCGCTCTACGTGGCCTGGTTCTTCTTCATGATCCGCTTCTACCTGATGCCCTGGCTGCTGGGTTATTCGGTCATGGGCATGCTCTCGTTCCCCCTGGAGAGCGAGATCGGACAGGGCGTCGCGCATCTGATCGGATTGATCCTGAACTGAACGAGGCGGGGGAGATCGGCCCGCGGGAACGCCGGCCGGTGTTCAGCCGGCGCCAGCCTCGCGCACGGCGGACAGAACCGCGTCGGCATCGAGATGCTTGCGCAGATCCCGGCGCACCTCCTGCCAGTGAAAGCGCACCGAGTTTCTCACGATCTCGTCATCGAGCTGCTTGAGCTCCTCCACGATGGGCGCATAGCGCACCAGGGCGGCAGGACTCTCGGAGAACGGCCCCTCGCCGTCCGTCACCTCATGCCAGTCGCACTGCCTCACCCGTGCCCGGACCCGTTCCGCATGGGCCGGGAACTCCCCGTCCGCATCCTCGGGAACGCCGTTATCCTCGAGAATGGCCTGGAGCATGTCCTGCATGAACGGACCCACGTCGACCGGTGAGCCGGGGGCGTGCCGGCGAAGCATGCCGCCCGCGTACACGGTGAGATCCGACAGGCATGCCAGCCACATATGCCACTTGGCCCCGTTGATCGACGCCACGAACACGTCGTCGTCGAACAGTTCCGGATAACGCATACCGGCACGTGTGCGCAGGTAGCCATACAGGGACGTTTGCGCGATGTAGCTCGCCCGGGTCTCCAGGAAGCGCCTCAGGCTGTCCGGGTCGTTCACCGGCTCCGGACGACGCCGGAGCCCGGCGACCAGGTAGTCATGGAGGGTCCGCCAGAGGTCGGAGATTCGCGAAAACAGGGGCGTCTGCGAGTGCGTGCCGGAGGCCATGGGTTCAGGGTTTCCGCGATGGATTGAATCGGGTCCGCCCACCGGCGGCCGCAATGCTGGACCGTAGCGGCAACGCCTCTCCCCGTCAAGCAAAGCGCATCAACGGCCCCCGGGCCCTGAGCCCCTGCGCGAGGGCCGGCCCCGCGGTTCGCCGCCGCCACGCAACCGTTCTCCTGCCTGCAGATCAGGGCACACAATGTTATTCTTCAGACTGGCGAAGATTCTTGCTCGGCCCGGCATCCCGCGTGCCGGTCCCATTGTTGCGATCGGGTCAGCAGAAGTCCCGACGACCCCAAAATGCACGAGGAGAGAGGTCCATGTCTGAAGTCAAAGTCCACGAGGTCCCCGGGGATCTCGCCAAAACCGCACACGTGAACGCCCCGCAATACCAGGAGATGTACCAGCGCTCGGTGCAGGACCCGGAGGGGTTCTGGGCCGAACAGGCGGAGAAGTACGTCACCTGGTTCAGGAAATGGGACAAGGTGGCGGACTGGTCCTTCAGCGGCGATGTCCACATCCGCTGGTTCGAAGGGGGCAAGCTCAACGTCTCCTACAACTGCCTGGACCGGCATCTGGACACGCGCGGCGATCAGCCTGCCATCATCTGGGAAGGGGACGACCCCGGCGAAGACCGCACGATCACCTACCGGGAACTGCACGACGAGGTCTGCCGCTTCAGCAACGTGCTCAAGTCCCGGGGCGTGAAGAAGGGCGACCGGGTCTCCATCTACATGCCTATGATCCCCGAGGCCGCCGTGGCCATGCTCGCCTGCGCCCGTGTGGGCGCCATCCACTCGGTGGTGTTCGGCGGCTTCTCGCCCGACGCGCTGCGCGACCGCATCCAGGATTCGGACTGCCAGGTGGTGATCACCGCCGACCAGAGCCTGCGCGGCGGCAAGAAGGTCCCGCTCAAGAAGAACGCCGACAAGGCCATCGCCCAGTGCCCCAACGTGCACACGTGCATCGTGGTCAAGCGCGGCGGCGAAGCGGTGGAATGGCAGGACGACCGGGATATCTGGTACCACGAGGCCATGAAGGAGGCCTCCGCCGACTGCCCCCCCGAGGAGATGGACGCCGAGGACCCGCTGTTCATCCTCTACACCTCCGGCTCCACCGGCAAGCCCAAGGGCGTACTCCACACCACCGGCGGCTACCTGCTGCAGGCGGCCATGACCCACAAGCTGGTGTTCGACTACCAGGACGGCGAGATGTACTGGTGCACCGCCGACGTGGGCTGGGTGACCGGCCATACCTACATCGTCTACGGCCCGCTGGCCAACGGGGCCAGGTCCCTCATGTTCGAGGGCATCCCCACCTATCCGGACACCGGCCGCTTCTGGCAGGTGTGCGACAAGCACAAGGTGGCCACCTTCTATACCGCCCCGACCGCCATCCGCATGCTCATGGGTGCCGGCGACGACTTCGTCAGGAAGCATTCGCGCTCGTCCCTGCGGCTGCTGGGCACCGTGGGCGAACCCATCAACCCGGAGGCCTGGGAGTGGTATTACAACGTGGTGGGCGATGCGCGCTGCCCCATCGTCGACACGTGGTGGCAGACCGAGACCGGCGCCCACATGATCACGCCGCTGCCGGGCGCCACGCGGCTGAAGGCCGGTTCGGCCACCTTCCCCTTCTTCGGCGTGCAGCCCGTGCTGCTGGATGACCAGGGCAAAGAGATCACCGGCAACCCGGCCGCCGGAAATCTCTGCATCAAGGCGCCGTGGCCCAGCATGATGCGCACGGTCTATGGTGACCACGACCGCTTCATCGAGACCTATTTCAAGCTCTATCCGGGCTACTACTTCAGCGGCGACGGCGCGCGCCGTGACGAGGAGGGCTACTACTGGATCACGGGCCGCGTGGACGACGTGCTCAACGTCTCCGGGCATCGCCTGGGCACCGCCGAGATCGAATCCGCCCTGGTGCTGCATCCCAAGGTGGCCGAGGCGGCGGTGGTGGGCTATCCCCACGAGATCACCGGTCAGGGCATCTACGCCTACGTGACGCTCATGGCCGGCGAGGAAGGCAGCGACGACCTCAAGAAGGAGCTGGTCAACCTGGTGCGCGAGGAGATCGGGCCCATCGCCAAGGTCAACCTGCTGCAGTTTGCCCCCGGTCTGCCCAAGACCCGCTCCGGCAAGATCATGCGCCGCATCCTGCGCAAGATCGCGGCCGACGAACTGGACAACCTGGGCGACACCTCCACGCTGGCCGACCCCGGCGTGGTGGACAACCTCATCGAGAACCGTCTGAACAGGTAGGAAATCGCAGAGGCAGGAGGCAAGTCGGAAGAGACAGGAAACCCATTGTCTTGAACCCCCTCCCCCGCTTGCGGGGGAGGGTTGGGAAGGGGCCGCCGGGGCCCGTTAGAACTAGCCCCTCCCTGGCCTCCCCCATGAGGGGGGGATGCGTCTTGTCTCCTGCCCCTTGTATCCGACCCCTTCATTCATTGACCGCAGGCACTACCCCGCCTACCATCTTTCGCTCCACGCTTCCGGGATTCCCGCACCGCGCCCATGACCTACTGCGTCGCCATCGCTCTGGACGAGGGGCTGGTCTTTGCGTCCGACTCGCGCACCAATGCCGGTGCCGATCAGATCAGCACCTACAGCAAGATGCACACCTTCGACACGGAGGGGGAGCGGGTATTCGTGCTGCTGGCGGCCGGCAATCTGGCCACCACCCAGGCGGTACTCAACCAGCTCAAGCGCGACATGGACGACGGTGCCGGGGAAAGCCTCAACACCGTGCAGCACCTGTCCGAGGCGGCCGCCTACCTGGGCCGGCTGAACCGGGAAGAGCAGGAAAAGCACACGGGCGCCCTGTCCCGTGCCGAGTTCAATCCGGACGCGACATTCATCCTGGGCGGACAGATCGAGAAGGGTCCGCTGGAGATCTTTCTGGTCTATCCCCAGGGCAACTACATCACCACCTCACCCCACACGCCGTTCCTTCAGATCGGCGAGAGCAAGTACGGCAAGCCCGTGCTGGACCGCATCATCACGCCGTCCACCCCCCTGGGGGATGCCGCCCGCTGCGCCCTGGTGTCCATCGACTCCACCATGCAGTCCAACGTCACCGTGGGCCCGCCCATCGAGGTGCTGGTCTACGAAAAGGATAGCCTCGCCTTCGAGCACTATCTGTGCCTGGAGAACGATGACGCGTACCTACAGACCCTCAAGCGCGCCTGGGACGAGAACATCAGGAAGGCCTTCCAGGACCTGCCCCGTTTCGACTGGGAATCCGCCCGCGACCGAAAACGCCGCGGCACCCAGGTAAGCGGGCGCAAGAAGGCGGCCAGAAAGAAAAGGGAGAAGTGAGAATCGGGGAAGTGCGAAGTTATCTTCCCACTTCCCGATTCTCACTTCCCACCTCGGCGACCACGTCCACCGCCACCGTCAGCCCGTGGCTCTCGCCGCCGCCGAACAGCACGCCCTTGAGCGGTGACACGTCCGTGTAGTCGCGTCCCCAGGCCAGGGTAATGTGGCGCTCCATGGGGATCACGTTGTTGGTGGGATCGAATTCCAGCCAGCCCTGACCCGGGTCGAACACCGCGAACCATGCGTGCGAGGCATCCGCGCCCTGCAGCCTTTCCTGTCCCGGCGGGGGGCGCGTCTCCAGGTAGCCGCTCACATAGCGGGTGGCCAGCCCCATGGCACGCAGGCAGCCGATGGCGAGGTGGGCGAAGTCCTGACAGACCCCCTTGCGATGCTCGAGCACCGTGGCGAGCGGGGTGCTGACCGTGGTGAAACCCGGATCGTAGTCGAAGTCCCCGTGGATACGGGCCATGAGATCGGACACCGCCTCCCGCAGGGGACGCCCCGGCTCGAAGGAAGGCCGGGCATAGTCGATCAGTTCCGGCAGCGCCGGGATGCGGGGGGACCAGAGCCGGTAGAGCCGGGCGTCCAGCACCGCCCCGGAGACCCCGGAATCCAGGCAATCACGGACCTCGTCCCACGGGGTGTCGCGCTGCAGATCCAGTTCATCCGGGGCCGTCAGGATCTCCACCTGGCTGTCGGCCACCACCCGGAACACCGTGTGCGGCTGCTCGATGGTGAGAAAATTGACCCGGTTGCCGAAGAAATCCTCACGGTCGCTCCAGTAGGCGGGCACCGGATCACAGGTGACCGATGCCAGCACACACCGCTGCCGGGGCGTCGCCCGGGGGGTCAGGCGGGTCACGTTATGGCACAGGCCCACCCGCTCCGGATAGCGGTACTCGGTGACATGGCGGATGTGATATCTCACGCATCACCCCCGGGATCCAGCGGATGCTGACTGTGGGCAAAGGCAAAGTACCGGGCCACAAGGGCCTCGGCCGCCTGGTGCAACAGGTGACTCTGGCGTGCCAGCAGCTGGTCCAGTTCGCCGCGCATGCCGCTGTCGGCCGTCACCCGGCACAAGGCCCCGGTGTCGGCCAGACGCAGAGACATCAGGGCCTCCGTCAGGGGCCGGGTCACGGGCGAAAGCCGCCCGTCGCCGGCCGTATCCGGCAGGGCCCGGGCATGTTCCTCCAGCCGCTCAAGCTGGAACACGAGCGCCCGCGGATTGGTGACCTCCAGCAGCATCAGGTCCAGCACGCGGCGCATCTCCGGCGCCGACCGGTGCCCGGTCCGGTAGGCGGCCAGGCTCTCGCCCCAGGCCAGCACCGCCTCCATGAGCAGCCCCTCCGTGGTGAATTCGTGCCCCGCCACGAGGGTGGCCCGCAACAGGTTCACGGACAGCTGGGCGCGTTCCAGGCGCCGTCCCGTGTCCAGGAACAGCCAGCCGGTCTGGCGCAGGGTGCTCTCCTGGGCCAGACCGGCCAGGGCCAGCAGCCTCGTGATCACCTCGTCCAGGGGATCGCGCAGTTCCTCCGGATCGCTGCCCGGTGCGCACACCAGGCTTCGGCTCTGGTCGCGCAGGGCCGCCAGCACGCGCCAGGAATCCCCCGAGACCCGGTCCCGCAGCGCATAGGCGGACTGGAACAGGGCGTTGAGCGTATAACGCAGGGTACCGGGACGCTCCGGGTCCGTGATCAGCGCACGGAGCTCCGCCTCCGGCGCCTCAAGCCGCGCCTGCGCGCCCTGGCCGACGAAGCCCGGGTAACAGGTCGTCAGGTGGGTCAGGCTGCGCAGCAGCGCCTCCAGCGCCGCCTGCTCGTAAGGTGCCGACAATTCACGGGCCAGCCGGCGGCGCTTGAAGACACTGCGCAGGAGCCGCACGGTGCCTTCGGCGCGCTCGGCATAGCGGCCCATCCAGAAGAGGTTCTCGGCCACACGGCTCGGCAGGGACGCCTGCATGCCCGCCACCGGACCCTCGGGAATCGCGGTCAACGGACCGCTCACCGGTTCGGGCTCCGAGGACAGCACCCAGGTGTCCTTGCTCAGGCCCCCCTCCTGGTTGGAGACCACCATATCCCCTGCCCGGCCCGCCACGCGCGTCAGCCCGCCGGGCATGACCACGTAGTCGTCCTCCCGTGCGCAAAGGAAAGCGCGCACGGCGGCATGACGCGCCTCGAACACGCCGTTTCCGGCCAGCACAGGCGCGGTGGACAGCGCGATCTGCTCCTGGCCGACGTAGCGCTCGGGACGGGCACGGACGCGTGCCCTGAGCGCCTCCAGTTCGGCCGCGGACAGCAGTGCACCGAACACGGGACGGCCACCCTCCCCCCTGCCATCCACGGTGCGCACCACCAGCCGGTCAAGATGGGCCAGCACGTGCTCCCGTCCCTGCCTTTCGCCGCACCACCAGGTGGTCACCGAGGGGAGCTGCGGCTCCTGGCCCAGGAAATAGCGGCCGATCGCGGGCAAAAACACGGACAGCACCGGCGATTCCAGCAGGCCGCTGCCCAGGGGATTGGCCACCGCCGCCCGGCCCCGGCGCACCGCCTCCACCAGACCGGCCACGCCCAGGCGGGAATCCTGCTGAAGTTCCAGCGGATCGCAGAACAGGTCATCCACCCGGCGCAGGATCACGTCCACCGGCTCCGGCCCGCTCAGGGAACGCAGCCAGACCCGGCCGCCGGAGAAGATCAGGTCCTCCCCCTGGACCAGGGTGTAGCCCAGGTAACCGGCCAGGTAGACATGCTCGAACCAGGTTTCGTTGAGGGGGCCCGGGGAGAGCAGCACCACCCGGGGTTCCGTGTCCTGCCGGGGCGACAGCGCCGCCAGGCGCGTGCGCAGGGCCTGGAAGAAACCCGTCAGGCGGTGCACGCCGGCCTGACGGTACAGGCTCGGGAAGACCCGCGAAAGCACCACCCGGTTCTCCAGGGCATAGCCCGCCCCGGAGGGCGCCTGGGTGCGGTCACCCAGCACCCACATCTGCCCGTCCGGTCCCCGGGCCAGATCCGAGGCATACAGGGTCAGCGCATGGTCCGGCAACGGGAGGCCGTCACAGGCATGGAGGAAACTGCGCTGGCCGAACACCAGTTCCGGAGGCAGGATGCCCTGCCGGAGGAGGTTCCGGGGCCCGTAAAGGTCCTTGAGCACCAGGTTCAGAAGTTCCGCCCTCTGGACGAGCCCGGTCTCGATGCCCGCCCACTCGCTGCTGTCCATGAGCAGCGGTACCGGGTCCAGGGGCCAGGGCCGCTCCGTGCCCTGCGGATCCGAATAGACGTTGTAGGTGACCCCGTTCTCGCGCAGCAACCGCCGCGCCTCTGCCGCCCGCGCCAGCAGCCCGTCCCGCCCCACCGCGTCCATGGACTCCATCACGCCGGCCCAGTGCGGCCTGGGCGACCCCGGCGACTGGCACAACTCGTCATACACCCCCTCCGGGGGTGCGTAGCGGTCATGCAGCAAACGGGAATCTTGCGGGGTGGCGGACACGGGGCGGTCAAGGTTCAAAGTTCAAAGTTCAAAGTTCAAAGTTCAAAGTTCAAAGGATAAACCACATACCGGAGCGTGGCCCGCATACTTTGAACATTGAACTTTGAATCTTGAACCACCTATCCGGCCGGTCCCCGTCGCAGGTCAAGGGTATGCGGGTACTCCGGATCGGGAGGTTCGACCGGCGGAGCCATGGGGCCCGGAGGGCTGCCTTCGGGGAAGAACTGCGCCATGGAACGGATATCCGGCGGCGGCTGCAGAGTGCCCGGGGTATGGCCGTGGTCCCAGAAGCGGGTGATGCGCCGGGCCTCGGCCTCGAAGGCGTTGACCGGGAAGACGTCGTAGTTGCGCCCGCCCGGGTGGGAGACGTGGTAGGTGCAGCCGCCGACAGCGCGCCCGTTCCACGTGTCGATCAGGTCGAACACAAGGGGCGCGTGCACGCCGATGTTGGGATGCAGGGCCGAGGGCGGCTGCCAGGCCCGGTAACGCACCCCGGCCACGTATTCCCCGTGGGTGCCGGTGGATTGCAGGGGCACACGCCGGCCGTTGCAGGCCAGCATGTAGCGGCCCTCGGTGAGCCCCGTGACCCGGACCTGCAGACGCTCTACGGAAGAATCCACGTAGCGGGCCGTGCCCGCCCGGGTGACCTCTTCGCCCAGCACGTGCCAGGGTTCCAGGGCCATGCGCAGCTCGATCCGGATGTCACCGACGTTCACCCGCCCGTAATGGGGAAAGCGGAACTCGGAGAACGGCGCCAGCCACTCCGCCTGGAAGGGGTAGCCGGCGCGGTTCAGGAGTTCCACCACCTGGGCAATGTCCCGCTCCACGAAATGAGGCAGCATGAAACGGTCATGCAGGGCCGTGCCCCAGCGCACCAGCCGATGCCGGTACGGCTCGCGCCAGAAGCAGGCCACGAGCGTGCGCAGCAGCAGCATCTGCACCAGGCTCATGCGCGCGTGGGGCGGCATCTCGAAGGCCCGCAGTTCCAGCAACCCGAGGCGCCCCGTCGGGGTGTCCGGCGAGTAGAGCTTGTCGATGCAGAACTCGGCCCGGTGGGTATTGCCGGTAATGTCCACCAGCAGGTTGCGGAACAACCGGTCCACCAGCCACGGACGCGGCTCCTCGTCCCGCGGCAGTTGCTGCAGGGCGATCTCCAGTTCGTAGAGGGATTCGTTGCGTGCCTCGTCGATGCGCGGTGCCTGGCTGGTCGGTCCGATGAACATCCCGGAGAAGAGGTACGAAAGCCCCGGATGGTGCTGCCAGAAGGTCACCAGTGAACCCAGCAGATCCGGACGGCGCAACAGCGGGCTATCCGCCGGCGTTGCCGCCCCGAGGGTCACGTGGTTGCCGCCGCCGGTGCCCGTGTGGCGGCCGTCCAGCATGAACTTTTCGGTGCCCAGACGGGACTGGCGTGCCTCGTCGTAGAGGGCGAGCGTGTTGTCCCGCAGCTGCTCCCAGGAAGCGGCGGGATGGATGTTCACCTCGATGACACCGGGGTCCGGCGTCACCAGGAGGCGTTCCAGGCGATTGTCCCGGGGCGGCTCGTAACCCTCCAGCACCACGGGCAACTGCAGCCGGGCGGCAGCCGCCTCCACTGCCGCAACCAGATCAAGGTAATGCTCCAGGAAACTCAGTGGCGGCAGGAACACATGCAGCCGGCCTTCCCGGGCCTCCACGCAAAGGCTGGTGTGGGGGATCTCCGCCCATCGGGTATCGTCCGGATCATCACCCGGGACCTGTGGCTGCAGCCCCGTGTCCATCCGGGGATCCTCCGGTGCGACGCGTTCACTGAACCGCCGGGCCACCTCGCCGAAGTAGTCGCCCAGTTCCGGACGTTCCTCGAACAGATCGGGCGCCCGGGGTTCATCGCGCTCGGCGGGCGCCACCCATGGCAGGCTGTCCAAGGGCAGGCGCAGACCCATGGGCGAGTCGCCGGGAACCAGGAACAGGTTGCCGCGGCGAAACGCCCACACACCACTGCGCCAGTGACCCAACTCGTGGTCCCAGGTGAGCGGCAGGGCATAGCCCACCGGCTCGTCCAGCCCCTGGGAAAGAACGCGTGCCAGGCGCCGGCGCTCCGAGGAACTCTTGAGGTCCGCCTTGAGGGGGTCCCGGTTGACGGGCGCGCTGCCCTCCCGCCACAGGTAATAGAGGGGGTCCTCGTAACCGGGCACCAGGTAGCTTTCCGGTACACCCAGATGGCGGGAAAGCTCACGTGCGAAGGCCAGGGCCTGATCACGGCGGTGGCCATAGTCCCGGCTTGTGTCCGCCAGCAGGCCGGGATCCCGCCACACCGGTTCACCATCCCTGCGCCAGAAACAACCCAGCGACCAGCGCGGCAGGGGCTCTCCCGGATACCACTTGCCCTGTCCGTGGTGGAACATGCCGCCGGGTGCGAAGCGCCTGAGCAGCCGTCCCGCCAGACCCCGGGCCAGCCGACGCTTGTAGGGCCCGTCGGCGCGGGTGTTCCATTCGGCCCCTTCCATATCGTCGATGGCGACGAAGGTGGGCTCACCCCCCATGGTCAGACGCACATCGCCGTCCGCGAGATCCTGGTCCACCCTGCGGCCCAAGGCGTCGATGGCCGCCCACTGGTCATCGCTGTAGGGCTTCGTGACCCGCGGGTCCTCATGGATACGGCTCACCTCGTTGCGGTGCTCGAAGGCCACCTCGCAGACCTCCGTGTAGCCGGAAACGGGGGCCGCGCTCAGGGGGCTCGGCGTGCAGGCGAGCGGAATGTGTCCCTCACCCGCGAACAGGCCCGAGGTGGGATCCAGGCCGATCCAGCCCGCGCCGGGCACGAACACCTCGGCCCATGCGTGCAGGTCGGTGAAATCCCGCTCCGGACCGGAGGGTCCGTCCAGGGATTTTTGGTCGGCGGTGAGCTGCACCAGGTACCCGGAGACGAAGCGCGCCGCCAGCCCCAGGTGGCGCAGAATCTGCACCAGCAGCCAGGCGGAGTCCCGGCAGGAACCGATGCGCCGCTCCAGTGTTTCCTCGCAGGTCTGCACTCCCGGCTCCATGCGCACGTCGTAGGCGATGTCCTGTTGAAGCCGGCGGTTGAGATCCACCAGGAAATCCACGATGCCCCGTTCGCCGCAGTCCACTTCCGACAACCAGCCCATGAGTCGCGGCCCGCGTTCCGCGATCTCCAGGTACGGGATCAGATCCTTGGCCAGGATCACGTCGTACGTGAACGGGAAATGCTCCGCGTAGCGCTCGACGAAGAAATCGAAGGGGTTGATGACCGTCAACTCCGCCACCAGGTCCACGGTGACGGCGAGCTGTGTCATGGGCTTCGGAAACACCACTCGCGCCAGGAGATTCCCAAAGGGATCCTGCTGCCAGTTGATGAAATGTTCCCTCGGCTCGACCTGCAGCGAGTAGGCCAGAACCGGCGTGCGAGTGTGCACCGCCGGACGCAGGCGGATCACATGGGGCGAGACCCGCACCCTGCGATCGAAGCGGTACACCGTCCGATGATTGAGTGCGACGCGAATGGCCATGGAGAACCCCGGGATTACGACTATGAGAGTATGACCGCAAAGAACGTCAAGGTATGCGCGAAGTTCGCAAGGCTTGAAATGAATAATCTTCCTTCGCGTACCTATCGCATGCCTTGGCGTCCTTTGCGGTTCAAGCCCTTCATGGTTTTGGCTCCCTCACCCGGTGAGCACCCCTCGAACTCCGGCCTCAGGCCGCCCGGTCGAGGCGGAACCAGTTTTCGACGATGCTGTCATGGGTCTCGGCCATCTCTTTCTGGATCTGATCGAGAAACTGGTGCAGGTCATCGGGCTTGAGGAGCGAGTCGATATCGGCATCCTGTACGTGGCGTTTCACCTGGGCGATGAAGCGCAGGGGGAGTTCATTGCGTGGCAGATTGGAGAGGCTCGATTCCACCTCTCCCAACGCGTGGGCCACGGCCCGGGGAAACTGCCGGTCCTGGAGCAGAAACTGCATCACCAGGGCGCCGCTTACCCGGCGCCGCACGTGCTGGCGGTACATCTGAAACCCGCTCAGGGACTTGAGGATATTGATCCACAGCAGGCTCTCGAAGGCCTCCTGATCCTCCCCCTTGGCCAGCAGTCCGATGCCCGCCACATCCAGCAGGCGCGAGCTCATGTCGGCACGCTCCAGATTGCGCCCGGCGCGGATGAAATCATAGGCATGATCGTGGCTCATGGTGCCTGCCAGCAGACCGGTGATCTGCTGGCACCGGGCGATGACCTCGGACAGGAACGCATACCGTCCGCGTTTACCCACACCGGACTCCGCGTTCGTCTTGCCGAACAGATACAGCTCGTTGACGGATTCCCATGCCTCGGCAGGCACCAGGTCCCGCGTGGTGCGTACGTTCTCCCGCGCCGCGGTCAGTGAGCTCATGATGGAGCTCGAGTTGTCCAGATCCGCCAGGAGGAACTTGATGCAGTTGCGTTCGTCATCGCGCTGGTAATGATGCTCGAAACCCTCGTCCGCGCCCGTGGTCGTCACCATGCTTCGCCAGGACAACTGCACCGAGCGGGGCATGTCCAGGGCCAGGTGGGAAAAGGCCATCACCATGCGCGCGGTGTTCTCGGCCCGCTCTATGTAGCGGGCCACCCAGTAGAGACGTTCGGCCACTCGTGAAAGCATGTCGTCAGGACTCCGTATCCACGATCCAGGTATCCTTGCTGCCCCCTCCCTGGGAGGAGTTGACCACCAGGGAGCCCTTCCTCAGGGCAACACGGGTCAATCCGCCCGCGGTCACATCGGTGCGCACGCCCTGCAGGATGAAGGGGCGCAGATCCACATGCCGAGGCTCCAGGTGACCGTCGCACAGGGTGGGCGTGGTCGACAGGGACAGGGTCGGCTGAGCAATGTAGTTCCTGGGATCCTTCCGGATCAGCGCCGCGAACTCCGCACGCTGGCGCTTCGTCGCATGGGGCCCGATGAGCATGCCGTAGCCACCTGATTCATTGGCGGGCTTGACCACCAGTTCATCCAGGTGCGCAAGCACGTACTCGCGTTCTTCACGGTACATGCAGCGATAGGTGGGCACATTGGGGATGACGGGATCCTGGTCCAGATAGTACCGGATGATCTCGGGCACGAAGGCGTAGACCACCTTGTCATCGGCCACCCCCGCACCGGGCGCGTTGGCCAGGGCCACGTTGCCCTTGCGCCATGCGCGCATCAGGCCCGGCACCCCAAGCATGGAGTCCGGATTGAACACCTCCGGATCCAGGAACAGATCATCGACGCGACGGTAGATCACGTCCACACGCTCCAGGCCGCCGATGGTGCGCATGTAGACGCAATCGTCATCGGCCACCATCAGGTCGCTGCCTTCCACCAGTTCCGCCCCCATGCGCTGGGCCAGGAAGGAATGCTCGAAGTACGCGGAGTTGTAGATGCCCGGGGTCAGAACGACGACCTCGGGATAATCCAGCGGCCGGGGCGAGAGGGAGGCCAGCATGTCGAAGAGCTGGGACGGGTACTCATCCACGGGCAGGATGCTGTAGTTCTCGAACAGTTCCGGGAACACCCGTTTGGTGACCTGGCGGTTCTCCAGCATGTAGGACACGCCGGAGGGCACACGCAGGTTGTCCTCCAGCACGTAGATCGTGCCGTCCGCATCGCGCACCAGGTCCGATCCGCAGATGTGGGCCCACACGCCGTGCGCCGGCTCGGCGCCCACGCACTGGTCGCGGAAGTTGCGGGACTGGGCCAGCACCTCACCGGGAAAGACCTTGTCCTTGAGAATCTTCTGGTCGTTATAGAGGTCATTGATGAACAGATTTAGTGCCGCCAGCCGTTGCTTCAGGCCTTCCTCCACCCGCAGCCATTCCTTGCGCGGGATGATCCGGGGGATGATATCGAAGGGCCAGGCGCGATCGATATTGCCGCCTTCCGTGTACACCGTGAAGGTGATGCCCATCTCGACGATGGCGTGCTCGGCCGCCGCCTTGCGCTCGTGGATCTCCTCGTCACTCAGGGAGCGCAGGTAGGAGGTCAGCGTACGTGCCGCCGCACGCGAGTAGCCGGGCGAGCTGATGAGCTCGTCGTAAAAGCCGTTGGGGTCGTAGCTCTTCCAGTCGATGCTCATACGAATGGGGGTCCCGAGGGAAGAGTGAATGGATAATCGTTACAGGATAATCCAGGATTCAGGCTTCGATATTCAAGGTGGGCCCCGATGGCCTGGACCGGCCGTGGTGGGAAAGGAAGATTTACCGTTGAATTTTGAACTTTGAACTTTGAATCCCGATCGTCGAATCACCCCGCCAGTGCCTCTCCGGTCAGCGGCCCGTCGGGCAATTCCTCGTCATGGCGATAATGCACCAGCTTCCAGTAGCCGAAGAGATTGGCGTTACGCACATCGATCCGTTCCAGGCCGGGCAGACGGGGCAGCGAGTCCAGTTCCATGTCGGTGCGGAATCCAAGTATCTTGGACAGGGGCCGCAGTCCGCGCTCCATGCGACGTACAACCGGATGATTCGAGGCAAAGTGATTGATCACCAGCACATCACCGCCGGGTATGCAGACCCGCTGCATCTCCGCCAGCAGCCGCTCGGGATGAGGCACCACCGAGGCCACGTACATGGCCACGACACTGTCGAAGCTGTTGTCCGGGAAAGCCAACTGCTCCGCATCCATTTCCAGCAGGGCTTCCACCTGGGGCAGACCCCGCGCCCGTTCCCGGGCGATTTTGAGCATGTCCGGGCTGACATCGATACCCACTACCCGGGCATCCTCCCGATAGTCCGGCAGGGAGAGCCCCGTGCCCACACCCACCTCCAGGATCCGCTGGTTGGCGGCGGTGTTGGCGAGCTGCACCGCCATACGGCGGCCGCCCGCAAAGATGGGGCCGAAAAAGGCGTCATACGTCAGGGCATAGCGCTTGTAGGCGCTTCGGATGGAAGGGAGATCCATGGCAACCCTTGGCGAAAGTGGTGTCTCTGTTGTACCGGCTCCGGGCCCGCGTTTCAAGGGGCGTCCCCGTTTTGGAGAGCAGGCTGACCCATGCGCGGGACGGCCGCATTCACGCCTGCGTGGTGGCTGCCGGGGGCCCACCTGCAGACCCTCGTTCCCAACCTTCTGCCACGCCGCGGCACCCCGCTCAGGCGCGAGCGCCTGGAACTGCCCGACACGGATTTCCTGGACCTGGACTGGGGCCCCGCCCGCCCGGGGCCATTGGTGCTGCTGCTCCACGGATTGGAGGGTTCCAGCCGCAGCCCCTACGCGGCGGGCCTCATGCATCGGCTCGCTCAGGCCGATTATCAGGGGGTGGTGATGCACTTCCGGGGCTGCAGCGGAGAGCCCAATCGCCTGCCTCGATCATACTCGGCCGGCGAGACCGGGGACATCCGGTATGTGGTCGGTCACGTCCGCGCGTGTCTGCCCGACCGGTTGCTGGGTGTGGTCGGCGTATCGCTGGGCGGCAACGCCCTGCTCCGCTGGCTCGGGGACCCGGCCACGGGCACGCCCGTGGACACCGCCATCGCCATCTCCGTGCCCTTCGATCTGGCACGCGCCGCCGAGCGCATGAACCGGGGTTTTTCACGCCTGTACCAGTGGTACCTCCTCAGGCGGCTCAGGCGTTCCGTAGCCCGCAAGTCCCGGTGCGTGACCATGCCCGTGAAGCGCGCCGAGCTTCGGCGCCTGAAGGACTTCAGGGCCTTCGACAACGCCGTCACGGCCCCGCTTCACGGTTACCGGGATGTGGACGACTACTACGGCCGCGCCAGCTGCCGGCCGCTGCTCTCCGGCATTCGGGTACCCACCCTGATCCTGCATGCGGAGAACGATCCCTTCATGACGCCGGATGTGATTCCGAAAACACCGGAAATCTCCGAGGCAGTCCGGCTTGAGGTGGCGGCGGGTGGCGGGCATGCGGGGTTCATGGACAGCTTCGGGGGGCGGTGGCTGGAGAAGCGGTGTCTTGCGTGGCTGGGGGAGCGGTTTCCTGCCGGTCGGTAGGGTCGTCCGGAGAACTGCGACGAGCGGGTTGGCATCAGAGGCGGTTTGGTGGGGGGGGATGTGTCTGGAGCGGGTTCTCTTGCCTGAGTCTTTGGAAAGTCAAAGGCTTTCGATCCCCGTTGCACGGGGCTCGAGTTACTTTCTTTGCTTGTCCAAAGTAAAGTAACCAAAGAAAAGACACCACGGATGTCTCGCCCCTTCGGGGTGCCCTGCGCGCGGAGCTGCCCCGGGGAGGTCGATCGACAGGCCTTCCCTGGCCTGACGATCGACGCGCCGCGTCCGTGCGGCGCCCCTGACGGGCTTTGACCCCGGGACAGCCCCGTGCTCGGCGAGCCATACGGGGGAAGATCAAGACCGCTTGCGGTCGAGATCCGCCGAGCCTCACGCGCCTGGACTTCGATCGACCTTGCCACAGAAGGCTCGACTTCGGGCCGAACGGGGGGGTGGAATGCAGAGCTTAAGTATTCGCGACGAGGGCGTCGCTCGTACCGAACTCCGTCGAAGCGGTTTTGACCTTCTCCCCTATGACGCACCGAGTAGCGCAGGCTTCGAGGGTAAAAGCCCGAAGGGGCGCCGCACGGACGCGGCGCGTCGGCAGTCAGGCCAGGGACGGCCTGTCTGCCGACCCCCTCGAAGCCGAGCAACGCAGGGCACCCGCCACAGCGGGTGCGGCATCGGGGTGTCCTTCTTTTGGTTACTTTTCTTGGACAAGCAAGACAAAATCACCGGGAGCGATTTTGCGCGCCAGCCCCGAAGGGGTGAGGCGCATGGACGCGCCGAACAAAAGTAACTCGAGCCGGCTGCAAGCCGGATCGAAACGCCTTTGCCTTCCCACTGACACGGACAGAAAGGAAAACCAGGCCAGAGACTCCAAAAAAGAAGGGGCCCCAAGGCCCCTTCTTTCACTCGACAGATCGGAACAGCACCCGTCAGCTCACTTCCTTCATGCTCAGGCGAATGCGCCCCTGCTTGTCCACTTCCAGTACCTTGACCCGAACGGTCTCGCCCTCGGAAAGGCGGTCGCTCACGCTGGCCACCCGTTCCTCGGAGATCTGGGAGATGTGCACGAGGCCGTCGCGGCCGGGAAGGATGTTCACGAAGGCGCCGAAATCCATGATCTTGGCCACTCGACCCTCGTAGATACGGCCCACCTCCACGTCGGCGGTCAGCTCCTCGATGCGGCGACGGGCCTCCTCGCCGGCGGCCTTGTCGACGGAGGCGATCTTCACCGTGCCGTCATCGGAGATATCGATGCTGGCGCCGGTCTCCTCGGTCAGCGCGCGGATGGTGGCGCCACCCTTGCCGATCACGTCGCGGATCTTGTCCGGGTGGATCTTGATGGTGGTGAAGCGCGGCGCGAATGCGGACACCTCGGTGCGCGGCTCGCTGATCACCTCGTTCATCTTGCCGAGGATGTGCAGGCGCCCTTCCCTGGCCTGCTCCAGGGCCTTCTCCATGATCTCGCGGGTGATGCCGTCGATCTTGATGTCCATCTGCAGCGCGGTCACGCCGTCCGTGCTGCCGGCCACCTTGAAGTCCATGTCGCCCAGGTGGTCCTCGTCACCCAGGATGTCGGTGAGCACGGCAAAGCCGTTCTCTTCCTTGATCAGACCCATGGCGATCCCCGCGACCGGGGCCTTGAGCGGGACGCCGGCATCCATCAGCGCCAGGCTGGTGCCGCACACGGAGGCCATGGAACTGGAGCCGTTGGACTCGGTGATCTCGGAGACCACCCGCAGCACGTAGGGGCAATCCTCCTCGGCCGGCAGGGCGGCCTGTACGCCGCGCTTGGCCAGACGCCCGTGACCGATCTCTCGGCGCTTTGGTGATCCGACCATGCCGGTTTCGCCGGTGCAATAGGGCGGGAAATTGTAGTGCAGCATGAACCGCTCGCGGCGCTCACCCTCCAGGGCCTCGATGAACTGGGCATCCCGATCGGTACCCAGGGTGGTGACCACCAGGGCCTGGGTCTCCCCACGGGTGAACAGGGCGGAGCCATGGGTACGGGGCAGCACACCGGTTCGCACGGTAATCGGACGCACGGTGCGGGTGTCGCGACCATCGATGCGGGGATGCCCGTCGATGATGCGGCCGCGGACCAGGCGCTTTTCCAGGGAGCCGAAAGCGGCCTTGACCTGCTCCGGGGTCGGGGCCCCTTCCTCGCCGGTGGCCAGTTTCTCCACGGCCTCGTCGCGCAGGGCATTGACCCGCTCGGTGCGGGCCTGCTTCTCCGCGATCTGGTAGGCGGCGGAAAGCTCTGTCTCGCAGGCGGCCGCAACCGCCTCCTTCAGGGCAACGTTGTCCTCGGGCGGCGTCCAGTCCCAGTCGGGTTTGCCCGCCTCAGCCTTCATCTCGTTGATCACACGGATGGCGGCCTGCAACTGTTCGTGGCCGAACATCACGGCACCGAGCATGACCTCCTCGGAAAGCATTTTGGCCTCGGATTCCACCATCAGCACGGCCTTCTCGGTACCGGCGACCACCAGGTCCAGGTCGGAATCCTTGAGGGCGGAAATGCCCGGGTTGAGTACATACTCACCGTTGATATAGCCCACGCGGGCCGCACCGATGGGCCCCTTGAAGGGCATGCCCGAGAGGCTCAGGGCAGCGGAGGCGCCGAGCATGGCGGGAATATCGGGGTCCACATCCGGATTCACGGACATGACCGTGGCCACCACCTGCACCTCGTTCTGGAAGCCCTTGGGGAAGAGAGGACGAACCGGGCGGTCGATGAGCCGGCAGGTCAGCGTCTCCTTCTCCGTGGGGCGCCCTTCACGCTTGAAAAAGCCGCCGGGGATGCGGCCGGCGGCGTAGGTGCGTTCCTGGTAGTTGACGGTGAGCGGGAAGAAATCCCGGCCGGGAGTCGTCTCCTTCTGGCCAACCGCAGTCACCAGCACCACGGTATCCGCCATGTTGACCATGACCGCAGCGGTTGCCTGGCGTGCGATCTCTCCGGTTTCGAGGGTGACGGTGTGCTGACCGTACTGGAAGGACTTCTTGATGGCTGTCACGGTGACTCCCGGCTGTTTCCGATGAAGAATTTAGCGACGCAGACCCAGGCTGCTGACCAGATCCTGGTAACGCTGCTTGTCCTGGCTCTTGAGGTAATCCAGCAGCTTGCGGCGCTGGTTGACCATCTTCAGCAGTCCGCGGCGGGAATGATGGTCCTTCTTGTGGGAGGCAAAATGGCCCATGAGGTGTTCGATGCGCGCGGACAGCAGCGCGACCTGGACCTCGGGAGAGCCCGTGTCGGACGGATCACGGCGGTACTTTTCGACGATGCCCGCCTTGGTTTCTGTGTTCAGAGACATGCTGCAATCACTCCTGAAGATCTCGCGAGAAGGCTGTGCTCTTGGTAAAGGTCGGGAATTCTATCACGCGGGGGGCTTATGGAACAGGGCTGACAGGGGAAAACCCGATGGACCGGATCTGCGGGATTTCTCCCGATTAACAGGGTCTTATTCCCCCGGGGCGGGGCCGCGGAGTGCCGGACCGCCTCGTCAGGACCGGCGGCACATACCCACCGCAGAAATGGTCCCGGAAACATCCTGTCCTTCCCGGAAGGATCCCCTGAATCCTGTCCATTTCATGCCTCCCGGGCCCCCGGTACCATCAGCCGGCGAGGGCCCACCCGGCCGTCATCCAGGATCTCCCCCATGCCCAGGAAGACCCGGCCGGGGCCATAGATACGCACCATGCCCCGGGTCGGCGCACCCGGCACGAACACCGCCTGCCCCTGGCGCACATAAAAGGCACTGTCCCGATCGAGGCTCACCGCCGGCCAATGCTCCAGGGCGCTGTCGACGGGTGTCAGCAGCGCGTCCAGGGCCGCCTCTCCCTCCGCGGCCCGGGCTTCGATCTCATCCAGTGTCACCATAGCGCGCCCGTCGTAGGGTCCGAGTCCCAGTCGCCGCAGTTCGATCACGTGGGCACCGCAGCCCAGGCGCTCGCCGATATCCTCCACCAGAGTCCGGACATAGGTGCCCTTGGAGCAGCGCACGTCCAGTTCCAGGGTGTCGGCCGAGAAGCCCGGACAGGTCAGTTCATGAATGGTGACATCGCGCGGGGGACGCTCCACCTGCTCGCCCTTGCGGGCCAGTTCGTAGAGCCGCCGGCCCTGATGCTTGAGCGCCGAGTACATGGGCGGCACCTGCCGGATGGGGCCGCGAAACGGCGCCAGTGCCGCCTCGATCAGCGTGGCGTCGAGCGGCGGCACCGGGCGTTCCCGCAGGACCTCGCCTTCCGAATCCGCCGTGTTCGTGGTGACGCCCAGGCGGCAGCGGGTGCGGTAATGCTTGTCCGCATCCAGCAGGAATCCGGATACCTTGGTGGCCTCGCCGAGGCAGATGGGCAGCAGGCCGGTGGCCAGGGGATCCAGGCTGCCCGTGTGCCCGGCCTTTCGGGCCCGGAACAGGTACTTCACCCGCTGAAGCGCCTGGTTGGAAGTGTAGCCCTGGGGCTTGTCCAGCAGCACGATACCGTGCACGTCCCGGCGCTGGATCTTCGGTTTGTTCATCGGGTGCTGGCTCGAAAGGAGTGGCCGCAGAGGCGTTCAGGCGAAGAAAAACCAATGGACAGGATGAACAGGACAAATGCGGATTTACAGGTCTTCCTCATCGTCCGGGTGCCTGGCACGATCCTCGGCCACGGCCTGGTCGATGAGGGCGGACAGGCGCGCGCCGCGCTCCTGGGTGTCGTCGTAGTGAAAGTGCAGGTGAGGCACCATGCGAAGCCGCATGCGCCGGCCCAGTTCCCGGCGCAGGAATCCCGCCGCGCGCTGCAGACCTTCGGTGGTATCCGCCACCTGCTTCGCATCGCCCAGTACCGTGAACCAGACCTTGGCGTGGGCCAGATCACGGCTGACCTCGACGCCGGCGAGGGTCACCATGCCCACGCGCGGGTCCTTCACTTCGAGACGAATGAGATCGGCCAGTTCCCGCTGGATCTGGTCGCCTACCCTCTCGGTCCTTGAAAAATCTCTGGGCATCTGGTGTCGTGTCCCGTATCGGTCAAAGGCTGCGGGCCACCTCGACACGCTGGTAGACCTCGATCTGGTCACCCGGCTTGACGTCATTGTAGTTCTTCACGGCAATGCCGCAATCGGTACCGGAGCGCACCTCGTTCACGTCGTCTTTGAAGCGGCGCAGGGATTCCAGTTCGCCTTCGTAGACCACCACATTGTCGCGCAGCACACGAATGGGGTTGCCGCGCTTGATGGTGCCGTCGACCACGAGGCAACCGGCCACCGCGCCGAACTGCGAGGACTTGAACACGTCCTTCACCTCGGCCAGACCGATGATCTCCTCGCGCATCTCCGGCGACAGCAGACCCGAAAGCGCCTGCTTCACGTCGTCGATGGCCTCGTAGATAACGCTGTAGTAACGCAGGTCCACGTCCTGATCGGCCACGGCCTTGCGGGCACCCGCATCGGCACGCACGTTGAAGCCGATGACGATCGCCTCGGACGCCTTGGCCAGGTTGATGTCCGATTCGGTGATGCCACCTACACCGGCAGCCACGATCTTGACCTTCACCTCGTCGGTGGACAGCTTCTCCATGGCATCGCGAAGCGCCTCGGCACTGCCCTGCACGTCCGCCTTGAGCAGGATGTTGACCGTGCCGACCTCGCCCTCCTGCAACTGGCTGAAAAGGTTCTCCAACTTCGCCGCCTGCTGGGTGGCCAGCTTGCTTTCGCGGAACTTGCCCTGCCGGAAAAGCGCCACCTCCCGTGCCTTGCGCTCATCCTCCAGCACCAGGACGTCGTCACCGGCGTTGGGCGTGCCGGACAGGCCCAGCACCTCCACGGGCATGGACGGCCCCGCGGATTTCACCGGCGTGCCGCGTTCATCGAACATGGCGCGCACGCGGCCGAACTCCTGACCGGTGAGAATCACGTCACCCTTGTTCAGCGTGCCGCGCTGGACCAGCACCGTCGCCACGGGACCACGTCCCTTGTCCAGGCGCGATTCGATCACCACGCCCTGGGCAGCGCCCTCGTCAGGGGCCTTCAGTTCCATCACCTCGGCCTGAAGGTTGACCGCCTCCAGCAGTGCATCGACACCGGTACCCTTGAGGGCGGACACATGCACGAACTGGGTGTCACCACCCCATTCTTCCGGGATGACCTCATATTGTGTGAGTTCGTTCTTGACCCGCTCGGGATCGGCTTCCGGCTTGTCGATCTTGTTCACGGCGACCACGATAGGGACCCCGGCGGCCTTGGCATGCTGGACGGCCTCGACGGTCTGGGGCATGACGCCATCGTCCGCGGACACCACCAGGATGACGATATCGGTCACCTTGGCGCCGCGGGCGCGCATGGCCGTGAACGCGGCATGGCCCGGGGTGTCCAGGAAGGTGATGCCGCCGCGGTCGGTCTCCACGTGATAGGCGCCGATATGCTGAGTGATGCCGCCGGCCTCCCCGGAGGCCACGCGGGTGGAGCGGATGTAATCGAGCAGGGAAGTCTTGCCGTGGTCCACGTGGCCCATGATGGTCACCACCGGCGGACGCGGCTTGAACTCACCGGTGGGCTCGGCGTGCGCAACCACCAGTTCTTCGTCCAGGTCCGCCTGCTGCATGGGCACGGCCACATGACCCAGTTCCTCCACCACGAGGGTGGCGGTATCCCGGTCGACACTCTGGTTGATGGTGGCCATGACACCCATGCCCATGAGCGCCTTGATCAATTCAGGCGCTTTGACGGCCAGCTTCTGGGCCAACTCGCCCACGGTGATGGACTCGGGCAGAGCGACCTCGCGCACCACCGGCGCGGTGGGCCGCTCAAAGCCATGCTTGCTGGCCACCGCGGCAGCCGCCACGCGGGTGCCCTTGCCCTTGCCCTTGCGGCGGCCGCGCTTGTCGCTGGCCACGTGCAGTTCCTCCCGGCGGGCGGCCGGACTCTCCTCGCGTTCCTTGCCGGCCGCACGACGGCGGCGGCCGGGCTTGGCGCCCTCCGCGTCGGAGGGCGGAGGCGGAGGCGGAGGCGACACCTCGGGCGCGGCCGTTTCGCGTTCTGCCCGGGCCTCCTCTTCAGCCTTGCGGCGCGCCGCTTCCTCGGCCTCGAGACGTGCGGCCTCCTCGGCCTTTCGCTCCTGCTCCGCCTTGCGTTCCGCCTCTGCGGTCTTGCGCTCTTCCTCGGCGCGGCGCGAGGCATCCATGGCAGCCTGGCGTTCCTCTTCCACCTGCTTGGCAACCTGCGCGGCCCTGCTGGACACCTCCGGCGCCGGTTCCGGCTCCGTGACAGTCTCGGCCTCATCACGCTTCACGTAGGTCCGGCGCTTGCGCACCTCCACGCTCACAGTCTTGGAGCGACCCTGGGATCCGGTGACCCGGAGTTCCGTGGTGCTCTTGCGGCGCAGGGTGATCTTCTTGCCCTCGCCACCGGTGGCCTTGCCGTGGCTCTTGCGAAGGTGCTCCAGCAACTGAAGCTTCTGCTCCTCGGTGACCATCTGTTCGGCGCTCGAGACGCTGACACCCGCCTCGCTGAGCTGCTCCAGGAGCCGCTCCACGGGGGTGCCCACTACCTCTGACAATTGCTTAACCGTTACATCGGTCATCTTCCATCACCTCCACAAACTTTCCACGCCGGAGCGGCAGATCGTGCCTGAGCAAACATGCGTCACCTTCTCCCCACACAACAGTGACACCGCGCTCCGACCCTTGATATTTCCTGTCCCTTCGCTTCACGCGTCCTTCGCCTCATCCTCGAACCAGGGCGCCCGCGCGGTCATGATCAGTTCACCGGCCTTCTCCGGATCGAGTCCGCTGATGTCCACCAGGTCATCCACCGCCTGCTCGGCAAGATCCTCCATGGTACAGATGCCCTGGGCCGCCAGCCTGAATGCCAGCTCCCGGTCCATGCCCTCCATGCCCAACAGATCCTCGGCAGGCTCAGTGGAGACTTCTTCCTCTGTGGCAATGGCCCTGGTGAGCAACGCATCACGCGCCCTGGCGCGCAACTCCTCGACGATATCCTCGTCGAACTCCTCGATCTGCAGGATCTCCGAGGTAGGCACATAGGCCACTTCCTCGATGCTGGAGAAACCTTCCTGCACCAGGATGGCGGCCACCTCCTCGTCCACGTCCAGCTGTTCCTGAAACATGCGCTGAAGCTCGGTGGCCTCTGCCTCGCTCTTCTCGGCGGCCTCCGCCTCATTCATCACGTTAAGCTCCCAGCCCGTGAGCTGGGACGCCAGGCGAATGTTCTGCCCGCCCCGGCCGATGGCCTGGGAAAGCTTGTCCTCGGCCACGGCGATGTCCATGCTGTGGCGATCCTCGTCCATGACGATGGACAGGACCTCAGCCGGCGACATGGCGTTGATCACGAACTGGGCCGGGTTCTCGTCCCAGAGGATGATGTCGATCCGCTCGCCGGCCAGCTCGTTGGACACGGACTGCACCCGCGAACCGCGCATGCCGACGCAGGCACCCACGGGATCAAGGCGCGGATCGTTGGACCGCACGGCGATCTTGGCACGCAGGCCCGGGTCGCGGGCGGCGCCCATGATGTCGATGAGCCCCTGGCCCACCTCGGGCACCTCGAGCTTGAACATCTCCACGAGGAACTCGGGTGCCGTGCGGCTTACGAACAGCTGGGGGCCGCGCGCCTCGGTGCGCACTTCCTTGAGATAGCCCCGCAGACGGTCATTGGCCCGCACCGTCTCCCGGGCAATCATATCCTCCCGGGGAATAAAGGCCTCTGCATTGCCGCCCAGGTCCAGGAACACGCCGCTGCGCTCGGTGCGCTTGACCGTGCCCATGACCAGCTCCCCCACCCGGTCCTGAAACTCGTCCACCACCTTGGCGCGCTCGGCCTCGCGCACCTTCTGCACGATCACCTGCTTGGCTGTCTGCGCCGCGATTCGGCCGAAATCCACAGACTCCATGGGCTCCTCAATATACTCGCCCACTTCGATGTCCGGGTGCCTCTGACGGGCGTAGGAGAGAAGGATCTGGCGCTCCGGAGACTCGAATTCCGGATCTTCATCGTCCACCACCAGCCACCGCCGGTAGGTTTCGTAGTCGCCAGACTCCCGGTGGATACTGACGCGCACGTCGATCTCGCCGCCATGCTTCTTCTTGGTGGCGGACGCAAGCGCAGCCTCGATGGCCTCGAAGATCACATCCTTCTCGACGCCCTTCTCGTTGGAAACGGCGTCCACCACCATCAGGATCTCTTTGTTCATGACAGCCTCTCCTGTACACCTTCCGGTACCGATTCCCCGGGCGCAAAGGCACCCGGGCCCGGCAACTCAAGCATGCCCCGACCGTCACTGCGCCGTTCGGGGCGAAAATCCTCGCAACCTGTGATCATTCTCCACCTGCATCGCGCAACCGGCCCACCAGCCGGCCCCTGGCAATGGACTCCAGGGGTACGCGCACCGGCTCGCCTTCCACCTGCAGGGTGACGGACTGCTCGTCCGCGGCCACGATCTCGCCGGAGAAGTTGCGCTGTCCGCCCACCGGCCACTGGGTTCGCACCCGGACCTGCCGGCCCACGTAACGGGCATACTGAGCGGCCTCGAACAGGGGGCGGTCCACCCCGGGGGAGGACACCTCAAGGGTATAGGGCACCCGGATGGGATCTTCCACGTCCAGCACGGCGCTCACCTGCCGGCTCACCTCGGTGCAGTCATCCAGCGTAATGCCCGATTCGCTGTCGATGAACAGCCGCAACAGGGCGCTTCGCTTGCCGGCACGGTATTCCAGGCCCCAGAGCTCATAGCCCATGCGGGCCACCAGCGGGGCCAGCAAGGCCTTGAGTTGCAAGGAGTCCTGTTGTGTCACGGCACCACCGCAAACAAAAAATGGGCTCACGGCCCATATGAAAACACCAAAGCTTGTCCGCCTCCCGTCAGCCGTTACCACGGAAGGCCGGTAACAAAAAGGCCCCATCCGGGGCCTTTTTTATCATCCTTGGTAGCGGGGGCAGGATTTGAACCTGCGACCTTCGGGTTATGAGCCCGACGAGCTGCCAGACTGCTCCACCCCGCATCAGAGGTTGCATAATATAGCCGTTCGGGCGGGGGATTTCAAGGCCGATGGGGGCTGCGGGGCCGCGACCGCGGGACAAACCATTTCTTGCCACAGGGGGCACAGAGGCCACAGAGAAAAGGGATCGCTGGATCTTCGGAGCCCCCGGCATTGCTCTCTGTGACCTCTGTGGCTCAAACACGTCCAACCCGGAACGGATCCGACGCGATCATGGTGGCCTAGCGGTGGCGCAGGTGCTTGCGCAGGTCGTAGCGGTAGATAAAGCCCGGCAGGGCGAACACCAGGAAAAGAGCGCCGGTGATGGCGAAGAACTGCCACCCCTGACCGTGGATGCCGCCGGTGACCTGACGTTCGAAACCGAGCCCGATGCCGCCGATGATGAAGTACAGCACCAGCAGCTCAACCAGGCGCATGGCAGCCCCCTTCTCCCCGCCCTTCGGCTCCAGCAGGAAAAACACCCGCTCACTGAACCAGGGCAGGTTCGCCGCCACGAACGCCATGGAGAAGTACACCCAAACCAGCCAATCGGAAGACATGTAACAGTCCTACCACCCTATGACACCGGTAGTAAGAGACATCAGCAGCCCCGGAAAGATCCCCAGCACGATCACCAGCAGGCCGTTGATGCTCAGCGCCACGTTCATGCCCAGGGCCCTGGGCAGCGGTGTCTCATCCTCCGGTTTGTCGAAGTACATGAGCTTGACCACCCGCAGGTAGTAGAAGGCACCGATGATGGCAAAAATCACCGCGAACACGGCGAGCCAGATCATATCCACCTGAATCACGGCCTGCAGCACCGAGAGCTTGGCGTAGAAGCCCACGGTGGGCGGCACCCCGGCCAGGGAGAACATGATCAGGAGCATGATGAAGGCGAACCAGGGGCTGCGCTCGTTCAGGCCCCGGAAATCGTCCAGGTTCTCCGCCTCGAAACCCCTGCGCGAGAGCAGGATGATCATGCCGAAGCCACCGGCGGCCACGATGGCATAGGTGATCACATAGAAAAGCGCCGCGCCGTAGCCCTCGGCAGTGCCCGCCAGGATGCCCATGAGGATGAAGCCCACGTGGGAGATGGTGGAGTAGGCGAACATGCGCTTGATATTGGTCTGGGCGATGGCCACCACGTTGCCCACGGCCAGCGAGAGCACCGCCAGGATCATCAGCATCCCCTGCCAGTCCCCGTGCAGGGGACCGAGGCCATCCGCCAGCAGACGCATGACGATGGCCAGCCCGGCCAGCTTGGGCGCGGTGCCGATGAACAGCGTCACCGATGTGGGCGCGCCGTGATAGACATCGGGCACCCACATGTGAAACGGCACGGCGCCCAGCTTGAAGGCCAGCGCCACCACCACGAAGGAGAGCGCGAACACCAGTGGTACGTTGAGCCCGCTGCCGGCGGTGATCAGGTGGTTGCTCACCTCGATGATATCCAGGCTGCCGGTGATGCCGTACAGGATGGACATGCCGTAGAGCAGCATGCCGGAGGCAATGGCCCCCAGGATGAAATACTTCATGGCCGCTTCCGAGGCGCGGCCCGAATTCCGGTCGAACGCCACCAGGGCGTACAGGCACAGCGACAGCAATTCAAGACCCAGGTACAGGGTCAGGAAACTGTAGGCCGAAATCATGATCATCATGCCCAGCACGCCGAACAGGCCGAGCACGTAGTACTCCCCCTTGTAGATATCCCGGTCCCTGAGGTAGGGGCGCGAGTACAGGAACACCGCCGCGGTGATGACATACACCACCACCTTGAGCAGGTCGGACAGGGCATCGGCGATGAAGGTGCCGTTGAAGGTGAGCCGTGCCTCCGGGGCGGCCAGGATCAGGGTCAACACCGCGGCGCCCAACAGCGTGAACTGGGACAGGCCATAGGTGATGTCGCGCCGGGCCTGGGGCACGAACAGGTCGATCACGAGGATCGCGCAGGCCATGCCGAGCACGAACATCTCGGGGATCACCGGCATGAAATCTGGGATTTCGAAGCTCATATTGTTGTCCGGGTACTCAAAGCTTGGATACAGCGATGTGCTGAATCAGGTTGTCCACCGTGGCGTGCATCACCTCCAGCAGTGGCGCGGGCCACACGCCCAGCAGCAACACGACGAAGGCCAGGATGCCCAGTACCAGGAACTCCCGGCGGTTGATGTCCTCGAGCTTTGCCACGTTGTCATTGGCGATCTCCCCGAACACCACGCGCTTGATAAGCCACAGCGTGTAGCCGGCGGCGAGGATCAGGGTGGTGGCAGCCAGGAAGGCGATCCAGAAACTGGCCCGGAAGCTCGCCAGGATCACCATGAACTCGCCGACGAAGCCCGAAGTGCCCGGCAGGCCCGTGTTGGCCATGGCGAACAGTACGAAGAAGGCGGCAAACCAGGGCATGGTGTTGACCACGCCGCCGTAGTCCGCGATCTGGCGGCTGTGCATGCGGTCATAGAGCACGCCCACACAAAGGAACAGGGCCGCCGAGATGAAGCCGTGGGAGATCATCTGCACCATGGCGCCCTGTACACCCAGCGCCGCGCCCTGCCAGTTGCCGGTGCTGCCGTGGATCATGAATACGATGAAGATGCCCAGGGTCACGAAACCCATGTGGGCGATGGACGAGTAGGCGATGAGCTTCTTCATGTCCTGCTGCGCCAGCGCCACGAACCCGATGTAGACCACGGCAATGAGCGACAGGGTGATCAGAAGCCAGTCCAGCGCCTGGGAAGCGTCCGGGGTGATGGGCAGGCTGAAGCGCAGGAAACCGTAGCCACCGATCTTGAGCATGATCGCCGCCAGCACCACGGATCCGCCGGTGGGCGCCTCCACGTGGGCGTCCGGAAGCCATGTGTGCACCGGGAACATGGGGATCTTCACCGCGAAGGCGGCGAGAAAGGCCAGGAATATCAGGACCTGCGCGGTCATGCCCAGCTGCAGCTGGTGGAAGTCCAGGATCGCGAAGCTGCCGGAGCGAGTGTACATGTAGATCAGCGCGACCAGCATGAACACCGATCCGAGGAAGGTATACAGGAAGAACTTGATGGTGGCGTACACCCGGTTCGGCCCGCCCCACAGGCCGATGATCAGGAACATGGGGATCAGCATGCCCTCGAAGAACACGTAGAAGAGCACGGAGTCCAGTGCCGCGAACACGCCGTTCATGAAGCCTTCCATGATCAGGAAGGCGGCCATGTACTGGGACACGCGGTGCTGGATCACCTCCCAGGCCGCGATCACCACCAGCACGGTGGTGAACGTGGTCAGCAGGATCAGCGGCATCGCGATGCCGTCGACACCGAGGTGATAGTTCACATTGAAGGTACTGATCCAGGGCAGCAGCTCCACGAACTGCATCTCGTGGGTGCCCCGGTCGAAACCCATGAACAGCGGGATGCTGACCAGGAAGGTGGCAACCGAAAAGAACAATGCCAGACGGCGCGCGCCGCCGGGCATCCTGTCACCCGACATCAGCACGATGCAGCCGCCGATGATCGGCGTCCAGATCACCAGACTCAGTAGTGGCCAGTCAGCAAACATTGATCAGTCCCGATTGATTCCGCATTTCGATCCATGTTGATCGTCTTGTTGTTGTCGCGGCGCTCAAAGGATGAACACCGTCAGGAGCACCAGCAGGCCGATGATCATGGCGAAGGCGTAGTGATACAGATAACCGGTCTGGCCGAGGCGGGCGTAGCGGGAGATAAAACCCACGGTCCTGGCGCTGCCGTTGACCAGCAGGCCATCGATGAACAGGACGTCGCCGAAGCGCCACAGGAAGCGGCCCAGACCAACGCCGCCGCCCGCAAACACAAGGGCGTTGAATTCGTCAAAGCCGTACTTGCGGTCAAGCACCCTGTAAAACCACTCCAGGCGTGCCTTGACCCCGGCGGCAATGGACGGCCTGCGCATGTAGACGTACCAGGCCGTGGCAAGGCCCGCCATGGCCAGCCAGAAAGGCGGCATCATGATGCCATGGACCACGTAGCCCAGGACCCCGGTGTAGCCCTCGCCGAGGCGGGCCAGCACGTCGTTGTCCTCCAGCACGAAGATGGAATCGGCAAAGAAATCACCGAAAAGCACCGGCCCCACCACGTAACCGGCCACCACCGAGGGAATGGCCAGGAGGATGAGAGGCACGGTCACCACCCAGGGGGACTCCCGGGGCTCGTGCACATGGCCATGCGCATCGCGCTCCCTCTCATGGCCGTGGTGTCCCTCATGGCGGAAACGCTCCTCCCCGTGGAACACCATGAAGAACATGCGGAAGGTGTAGAGCGCCGTGACGAACACGCCGGCCAGCACCAGGACGTAGGCAAAGCCGGCGCCCGGCGTGGTGGAGTGGGCGACGGCCTCGATGATGCCATCCTTTGAGAAAAAGCCCGAAAAGAACGGGAAGCCGATCAGCGCCAACGAACCGACCAGGGCCGTGATGTAGGTGATCGGCATGTACTTGCGAAGCCCGCCCATGCGGCGCATGTCCTGCTCGTGGTGCAGCGCGATGATCACCGAGCCCGCGGCCAGGAACAGCAGGGCCTTGAAGAAGGCGTGGGTCATCAGGTGAAACATACCCGCCGCATAGGCCGAGGCGCCCAGGGCGACGGTCATGTAACCCAGCTGGGAGAGCGTCGAGTAGGCCACCACCCGCTTGATGTCGTTCTGCACGATGCCGATCAGCCCCATGAAGAAGGCGGTGATCGCGCCTATGATGAGCACGAAGGACAACGCCACGGTGGAGAACTCGAACAGGGGCGACATGCGCGCCACCATGAAGATGCCGGCGGTCACCATGGTGGCGGCGTGAATCAGAGCGGAGATGGGGGTCGGGCCTTCCATGGAATCCGGCAGCCAGACATGCAAGGGCACCTGCGCGGACTTGCCCATCGCTCCGATAAACAGCAGGATGCAGGCCACCGTGAGCAGGGACCATTCACTGCCCGGCAGAATACCGATGGTCGCTCGGGACATGCCCTCGGCTTCGGCGAACACCTCCCAGTAATCGAGGCTGCCCGCGTAGAACAGCAGCGCGCCGATCCCAAGGATGAAGCCGAAGTCCCCGACCCGGTTGACGACAAACGCCTTCATGTTGGCGTAGATGGCCGTGGGCCGTTTGAACCAGAAGCCGATCAGCAGGTAGGAGACGAGACCGACGGCTTCCCAGCCGAAGAACAGCTGCAGGAAGTTGTTCGCCATCACCAGCATGAGCATGGAGAAGGTGAACAGTGAGATGTAGGCGAAGAAGCGCTGGTAGCCCGGGTCGTCGTGCATGTAGCCGATGGTGTAGATGTGCACCATCAGGGACACGAAGGTCACCACCAGCATCATCATGGCGGTGAGGTTGTCCACCAGGAAGCCGATCTCGAAGCGGATCCCGTCGCTCACCATCCATGTGTAGACGGTGGCGTTGTGAATCGCCGCGTTGTCGAATACATGGTGCTTGAACACCCATACGGACAGCACAAAAGAGACCGCGACACTCAGAATGGTGATCGTATGGGCGCCTGTTCTGCCGATCTGACGGCCGAACAGGCCGGCCACGATGGCGCCGAGCAGCGGGGCAAGGACGACGGCGAGATAGACGTTCTCCATGACCTTATCCCTTCATCTCGTCCAGATCCTGGACGTTGATGGTCTGGCGGTTGCGGAACAGCAGGGTGAGGATGGCGAGACCGATGGCCGCCTCGGCGGCGGCCACCGTAAGGATAAAGAATACGAAGACCTGCCCGGCCATATCCCCGGAGAAATAGGAGAAGGCGACAAAATTCATATTCACCGCCAGCAGCATCAGCTCGATGGACATGAGCAGGATGATCACGTTCTTCCGGTTGAGGAAGATGCCGGCAATGCTGAGCGAAAACAGAATCGCTCCGAGCACCAGATAGTGCGACAAGGAAATCATGTTGGGTCCCGTTTGTTGTTCCCGGACGGCCCTGACGGGGCCGCCTCGTTGTCTCCGCCCTTCCCTCTATATCCGTGTCATGTCAGGACTTGCCTTCGGATTTCATGTCCACCATGCGGACCCGGCCTTTTCGGGAAACATGCACCTGCCTGGCCGGGTCGATGGCCTTGGTCCCTGGCCGGCGGCGCAGCGTGAGCGCGATGGCAGCGATGATGGCGACCAGCAGGATCACCGCCGCGATCTCGAACGGATAGACGTATTCCGTATACAGGATGCGGCCCAGGGCCTCGGTATTGCTGTAATCCGCGGCCGCCCGTGCCGGAGGCTTTACATGGAAGTGACGCACCACCACCAGCACCATCACCGTGGCCATGGCCACCGCCACCAGGATGCCTACCGGCAGAAAGCGGATGAAGCCCTCGCGCAGCCTGGCCATGTTGATGTCAAGCATCATGATGACGAACAGGAACAGCACCATCACCGCGCCTACGTAGACGAGCACCAGCACGATGCCAAGGAATTCCGCCTCCAGCATGATCCACAAGGCTGCACTGGTGACAAACGTGAGCACCAGGAACAAGGCGGCATGCACCGGATTTCGAACAGTGATCATGGCCACCGCCGCGCCCACCAGGAGCACGGCGAAGAAGTAGAACAAAAAGACCTCGAAGCTCATTGGGTATCCCTGGTCTGTTTCGCGCTATCGATACGGTGCATCGGTCGCACGTGCCGCGGAGATCTGCTGCTCGTAACGATCACCGATGGCGAGCAGCTTTTCCTTGGTCATAATCTGCTCGCCGCGATTTTCGAAGTGGTACTCGAACAGGTGCGTCTCCACGATGGAGTCCACGGGGCATGCCTCTTCGCAGAAACCGCAGAAGATGCACTTGAACAGATCGATGTCGTAGCGGGTGGTGCGCCGGGTACCGTCGGCGCGCTGCTCGGACTCGATGGTGATGGCAAGCGCCGGGCAGACCGCCTCGCAGAGCTTGCAGGCGATGCAGCGCTCCTCGCCGTTGGGATAGCGGCGAAGGGCATGCAGGCCGCGAAAGCGGGGCGATATGGGGGTCTTCTCCTCGGGATACTGCACGGTGATCTTTCCGGAGAAGAGGTAACGGCCCGTCAGGCGCATGCCGAGCAGCAGTTCCCAGAGCAGGAAGCTTTTGACGAAATTGCGTACGGCGTTCATGACACGCTCCTCACACCGTCCAGGGCTGCCAGCCCAGGGCCACTGCCACACCGATGCCGAACAGCCACACCAGAGTCACTGGAATCAGCACCTTCCAGCCGAGACGCATGATCTGGTCATAGCGATAACGCGGAAAGGTGGCCCGGAACCACAGGAAGCAGAACAGGAAAAAGGCGGTCTTCGCCAGGAACCAGTGGATGCCGTCTCCCAGGAACCAGCCCAGCAGGGGGACGGCCAGCCACGACTCGGACACCAGGCCCGCCAACGGCGAGAGCCATCCGCCCCAAAACAGCACGGCGGTCAACGCCGCGATCAGGATCATGTTGGCGTACTCGGCCAGGAAGAACACGGCGAAGGCCATGCCGGAGTACTCCACGTGGAAACCGGCCACGATCTCCGACTCGCCCTCCGCCACGTCGAACGGCGCGCGGTTGGTCTCGGCCACACCGGAGATGAAGAACACCAGGAAAAGCCCGATCAGCGGCCACGCGAACCAGCCCGCCACGGACATGCCCTGCTGGGCCCGCACGATGTCGCCCAGATTCAGGCTGCCGGCGGCCATCAATACGCCCACCAGGGCGAAGCCCATGGCAATCTCGTAGGACACGATCTGGGCGGCGGATCGCATGGCGCCCAGCAGCGCGTACTTGGAATTGGATGCCCAGCCCGCGATGATCACTCCGTACACGCCCAGTGAGCTCAGCGCCAGGATATAGAGCAGGCCCGCATTGATATCAGCCAGCACCATGCCGTCGTCGAAGGGGATGACCGCCCAGGCGGCCAGCGCCGGCGCGATGGCCAGCACCGGAGCACTCAGGAACAGGAAGCGGTTGGCGTTGGTCGGGACGATGACTTCCTTGGTCAGCAACTTCAGCGCATCGGCGATCGGCTGCAGCCACCCCTTGGGCCCCACCCGGTTCGGCCCCAGGCGAACCTGCATGTAGCCGATGATCTTGCGCTCGGCATAGGTCACATAGGCGACCGCCAGCATCAGAGGCGCGACGATGAAGGTGATCTTGGTCATGATCTGCATGACCACGGGCAGACCTTCCCAGAAATTGATGATGGCTTCCATCATTTGTCGTATCCCTGATGCATTAGAGCTTCTGCAGTTCCACGGCCCCGTGAGGGGGGCCAAGAGATGAGGTCTGCGCCATCCCCGCCGGAATCCACACACTGCCCATGGCCACGCTGTTGTCGATCACCAGATCCAGATGCGCCGTATGCCCGCCCTGACGCACCAGCACCCGGCCGGTGCCCGTCAGGTCCAGGGCCCTGGCCTGGGCCTCGCAGATATAGGCCCCGGCCTGCAGACCGTCGGCGGTGGCCTGAAGCGGTTCCGCCCGGCGCACCAGCGGATCGAGACCGTGGATGGCCACGCCCCCCGCGCGTTGCAGACCGGTGATCCTGGGCGGCAGGTCAAAGGCCTCCCCTTCCAGGGAGACCCGGTTGTAAAAGGCCGTGTCCTCGCCGAATCGCGCCTTGAGTTCGTCACGGACCTGTTCCGAGGATACGTAGTCAAACCCCGGCAGACCGGCCATGGTGCCCAGCACCCGCACGACCTTCCAGCCGGGACGCGCATCGCCCGGGGGCGGTGCCACACCCTTGAAGGACTGCCATCGGCCTTCGGCGTTGACGAAGGTGCCGGAGGTCTCGGCGAACGCGGCCACCGGCAGCAGCACATCCGCCACATCCTTCAGAGCATTGGATGCAAATACACTGAGTGCCACGACGAAACCCGCCGCTTCCAGCGCGGCACGGGCCCGCGGTCCGTCGGCGCAATCCAGGTGGGGTTCCACACCCAGCAGCATGTACGCCTGACGCGGCTTCTCCAGCATGGCTGCCGCATCCAGCCCCGGTGATTCCAGCGGCGCGCCCGCGGGCCCCCGATGGGGCACCGCACCGGCCAGCCACGCACCGGCACTGTTCGCCGCCTCCGGCAGATAGCCCGGGGTCGCGCCCGTGTGCTTTGCGATGACGGCGCACAACGCCCGGATCAGACTGGCCTGGGGATGGGCCAGGGCCTGGCTGCCCATCAGTATCGCCGCTGATCCCGCGCCCCTGAGCGCTGCGGCGATGGCCTGTTCCTCATCGCCGATCTCGGCCTCGGAGAGGACACCGGCCAGGGCCGCGGGCGCCGGTGCACCGGCGGCCCTGAGTGCCGCAGCGGCCACACCGGCCAGGTGACGCAAGATGGCCTGGGGATCCACGATCACCTGTCCGGCCACGGGGAAGGCGAAACCGTAATCCCGGGTGTTGATGACCATCACGGCGGCCCCGGCCAACGCCGCCTTGCGCAGCCGGTGGTGGGCAATGGGCTGTTCCTTGCGCACGTTGGAACCCACCAGCAGGGCGGCATCCAGCTTCTCCAGCGCCTCGATGGACAGCCCCAGATAAGGAAACAGGGGATCGGCATCGGCACGACTGAAGTCGCTCTGACGCAGCCGATGATCGAGGTTCAGGACGCCCATGGCACGCAGGAATTTCTGGGCCAGGTAGAGTTCCTCGAGGGTCGCGTGGGGCGAGAGCAGCGCTCCGATCTCCGCGGGCGCCGTGCCCCGCAGGCCTTCGACCACCCGCGTCAGGGCGGTTTCCCAGTCGGTATCGATCCACTTCCCGTTTTCCTTGACCATGGGACCGGCAAGCCGGTCGGGCGCATACAGGCCCGTGTAGCTGAAGCGGTCCCGGTCGGAGATCCAGGTCTCGTTGACTGCCTCGTTGTCTCGGGGCACGGCGCGCATGACGCGGCCCTCACGGGTATGCAGGAAGATATTGGAGCCGATACTGTCATGGGGTGCCACCGCAGGATGCTGAATCAGCTCCCACGGCCGCGCCGTGTAACGCGAGGGCTTGGCGGTGAGCGCACCCACCGGACAGAGGTCGATCACGTTGCCTGACATCTCGGAACTGAGCGATTTTTCGATGAAGGTCCCGATCTGCATGAATTCCCCGCGCCCGGTCGCGCCCAACTCGCGGATCCCGGCGATCTCCTCGCCGAAACGCACACAGCGGGTGCAGTGGATGCAGCGGGTCATCTCGGTGGCGATCAACGGACCGATGTCCTTGTCCTTCACCACCCGCTTGGCCTCGCTGTAGCGGGACACGCTCTCGCCATAACCCATGGCCACATCCTGCAGTTCGCACTCGCCGCCCTGGTCGCAGATGGGGCAGTCCAGCGGGTGGTTGATGAGCAGGAATTCCATGGTGCCCTTCTGGGCGGCCAGTGCCCTGGGCGAATGCGTATAGGCCTTCATGCCGTCCATCACCGGCGTGGCGCAGGCGGGCAGGGGCTTGGGTGCCTTCTCCACCTCCACCAGGCACATGCGGCAGTTGGCCGCCACCGACAGCTTCCTGTGATAGCAGAAGCGGGGAATCCGCACACCCGCCTCGTCCGCCACCTCGATCAGCATGGCCCCCTTGCGCGCCTGCAGGGGAACGCCGTCGATCTCGATGTTGACCAGATCCTCACTCATGCCGCATGTCTCGACTCGCTGGATTCGTCCGGGGGCTTCAGGTCGCGTTCGCGACAAGGCCGTGCCCGTGCTCGATGTAGTGTTCGAATTCGTGGCGGAAATGCCTGACGAAACTGCGCACCGGCATGGCCGCGGCATCACCCAGGGCGCAGATCGTGCGTCCCTCGATCTTGCTGGCCACGTCGTCCAGCCGCTCCAGATCCTCCGGGCGGCCCTTGCCTTCCACGATGCGGGTGAGCATGCGGTACAGCCAGCCGGTGCCCTCCCGGCAGGGGGTGCACTGTCCGCAGGACTCGGAGAAATAGAAGCGCGAAATGCGCTGCAGGGCCTTCACCATATCGGTGGTCTCGTCCATCACGATCACGGCGCCGGAACCCAGCATGGAGCCTGCCTTGGCGATGGAGTCGTAGTCCATGTTGACCTCGAGCATCACGTCGCCGGGCAAGACCGGCACGGACGAGCCTCCCGGGATCACTGCCTTGATCTGACGACCTTCCAGCATGCCGCCGGCCATATCCAGCAGGTCCCTGAACGGCGTACCCAGGGGAATCTCGAAGTTGCCCGGCTTGTTCACATGGCCGGACACGGAGAAGAGCTTCTCGCCGCCCGACTTGGGGATCCCCAATTCCGCAAACCACTCGCCACCCTCGCGGATGATGGCAGGGATGGATGCCAGGGATTCCGTGTTGTTGATGGTGGTGGGCCGGCCGTAGAGACCAAAGTTTGCCGGAAACGGAGGCTTGAAGCGGGGCTGGCCCTTCTTGCCCTCCAGGGATTCCAGCAGGGCGGTCTCCTCGCCGCAGATGTAGGCGCCGGCGCCCAGGGTCGGATGCAGATCGAAATCCACGCCGGAGCCCAGTATGTCCCTGCCCAGGTAACCCTGTTCGTACGCCTCGCGCACCGCCCGGCAGAAACGCTCATAGGGTTCATCCATGAACTCGCCGCGCATGTAGTTGTAACCCACGGTGGCGCCGATGGCGTAGCCGGCGATGGCCATGCCCTCCACAAGGGCGTGGGGGTTGAATCTCAGAATATCCCGGTCCTTGCAGGTGCCGGGTTCGGATTCATCCGAGTTGCACACCACATACTTCTGCCCCGGAGCATTGCGCGGCATGAAGCTCCACTTCAGTCCCGTGGGAAATCCCGCGCCGCCGCGGCCTCGCAGGTTCGATTTCTTCACCTCCTCGATCACGTCCTCCTGGGAAATCCTTTCGGTGAGGATTCTCTTCCACGCCTGGTAGCCTCCCACCTTGACGTAGTTCTCCAGCGTCCATGGCTCATCGAACTGAAGCGTGGTGAAGCAGATCCGGTTCATCGCGTGCTCACTCGAGACTGTCGAGTATCTCGTCCACCCGCTCGGGGGTGAGATGCTCGTGGTAAACGTGATTGACCTGCATCATGGGCGCTCCGCAGCAGGCCGCGAGGCATTCTTCCTCGCGCTTCAGATAGAACCTTCCGTCCGGCGTGCTTTCACCGGTCCTGATGCCCAGCCTGTTTTCGATGTGCTCGACGATCCTGTCGGAGCCGCGCAGCATGCACGAGATATTGGTGCATACGGCAATGGTGTGGCGCCCCACGGGTTTCAACTCGTACATGGAGTAGAAGCTTGCCACCTCATAGACGGCGATCTCCGGCATGTCGATGTACGCGGCAACCGCGTCCATCAATTCGGTACTGAGGTACCCGTGCTCATGCTGCACGGCGCGCAGCGCGCCCAATACAGCGGACTCGCGCCGGTCTTCCGGAAAGCGGCGCAGCCAGTCATCGATCTCCGCGCGCAGATGCTCGTTGAGCAGTTCCGCCTTGTCCTCGTTCCGGGTCTTAGGCATCAGCGGTCAATCTCCCCGAAGACGATATCCTGGGTCCCGATGATGGCGACCACATCGGCAAGCATGTGGCCCACCGCCATCTCGTTGAGGCCGGCCAGATGGGCAAACCCCGGCGCGCGCACCTTCACGCGATAGGGCTTGTTGGCGCCGTCGGAGACGAGATACACGCCGAACTCGCCCTTGGGGTGCTCCACCGCGGCATAGGCCTCACCCTCGGGCACACAGAACCCTTCGGTAAACAGCTTGAAGTGGTGGATCAGCGATTCCATGTCCGCCTTCATCTCCTCGCGGCGCGGCGGGGCGATCTTGTGGTCTTCCAGCATCACCGGGCCCGGGTTGCTGCGAAGCCAGTCCACGCACTGCCTGATGATGAGGTTGGACTGCCGCATCTCCTCGATGCGCACCAGATAGCGGTCGTAGCAGTCGCCGTTCACGCCGACCGGAATCTGGAAATCCAGCCGGTCGTAGACCTCGTAGGGCTGCTTACGGCGCAGGTCCCATTCCACGCCGGAGCCGCGCAGCATCGGCCCGGTGAACCCCATCTGCAGGGCTCGCTCCGGGGAGACCACGCCGACCCCCACGGTACGCTGCTTCCAGATGCGGTTGTCGGTGAGCAGGGTCTCATACTCGTCCACGCAGCGCGGGAAGCGCTCCGTAAAGGCCTCGATGAAATCCAGCAGGGAGCCCTGGCGAATCTCGTTCAGGGCATCCACCTCCTTCTGGCTCTTGAAGCGGGAGGCCTGGTACCTGGGCATGGAGTCCGGCAGGTCACGGGCGACGCCGCCGGGCCGGTAGTAGGTGGCATGCATGCGGGCCCCGCTGACCGCCTCGTAACAATCCATCAGGTCCTCGCGTTCGCGGAACGCGTAGATGAAGATCGTCATGGCGCCGATGTCGAGGCCGTGGGCGCCGAGCCACAGCAGGTGATTGAGGATCCGGGTGATCTCGTCAAACATCACCCGGATGTATTGCGCGCGCACCGGCGGCTCGATCCCCAGAAGCTTCTCCATGGCCAGCACATAGCCGTGCTCATTGCACATCATGGACACGTAGTCGAGCCGGTCCATGTAGCCGATGCTCTGGTTGTAGGGCTTGCTCTCGGCGAGCTTCTCGGTGCCGCGATGCAGCAGCCCGATGTGCGGGTCGGCCCGCTGCAGCACCTCGCCGTCCAGCTCCAGTACCAGGCGCAGCACACCGTGGGCTGCGGGATGCTGGGGGCCGAAGTTCAGGGTGTAGTTGCGGATCTCAGGCATCGGCGGGTTTCTCCTCGGCCGATTCGTCGACATAACGGTGGTCATCCCGGATCACCTTGGGCACCAGCACCCGGGGTTCAATGCTCACTGGCTGATAGATGACGCGGGCCTGCTCGGGGTCGTAGCGCATCTCCACGTGACCGACGAGCGGGAAATCCTTGCGAAAGGGATGGCCCACAAAACCGTAGTCGGTGAGGATGCGGCGCAGATCCGGGTGGCCTTCGAACATGATGCCGAACAGGTCGAAGGCTTCGCGCTCGTACCAGTTGGCCGAGGTCCAGATCCCGGTCACCGAGGGCACCACCGGGAACTCGTCGTCCTCGCAGAACACCCGCACCCGCAGGCGCTGGTTGAGACTCACCGACAGCAGGTGATAGACCACGGCGAAGCGAGGCCCCTCGCGCCCGCCCCTGTCGGGCGCATCGTCGAACGTGAATCGTCCGAAGGTGGCCTTCTCCACACCGCGGCTGTAGCCCTCGCTGGAAGACGTCTCCGTGGACCACTCGGCGACGCCGTACTCCAGATAATCCACCCCGCAGACATCCACCAACGTCTCGAATCTGAGCCCCTCGTCGTCGCGCAGACGCCCGGCCACCGCCAGGAGGTCACCGCCCTCCACCTCGAGGGTCAGTTCACCATGGGCCCGACACAGCTTGCCGTCGGCAGGCTTGACGTGTTCCTGCAGGCGCGCGGCCAGTCTGTCGAGTCGATCCGTCATGGTTCGAATCCGCCGTGGGACAGGGGTTAACGGGCGATGGTATTGGTGCGGCGAATCTTGTTCTGCAACTGCAGGATACCGTAGAGCAGCGCCTCCGCCGTGGGCGGACAACCGGGGACATAGATATCCACCGGCACGATGCGGTCGCAGCCGCGCACCACCGCGTAGGAATAGTGATAGTAGCCACCACCGTTGGCGCAGGAACCCATGGAGATCACCCACCGGGGTTCAGCCATCTGGTCGTAGACCTTGCGCAGCGCCGGCGCCATCTTGTTGACCAGGGTACCGGCAACGATCATCAGATCGGACTGGCGCGGGCTGGGCCGAAAGACGACGCCGAAGCGGTCCAGATCGTAGCGGGACGCACCGGCATGCATCATCTCCACCGCGCAGCAGGCCAGGCCGAAGGTCACGGGCCAGAGCGAGCCGGTACGGGCCCAGTTGATGACCTTGTCGGCGGAGGTGGTGACAAATCCCTTCTCAAGGACGCCTTCTATTCCCATTCCAGTGCCCCCTTCTTCCATTCATAGATGAAGCCGATCACCAGAATCCCCAGGAACAGGGCCATGGCAAGCAGGCCGAACAGGCCGATATCCTCGAGCACCACGGCCCAGGGGAACAGGAAGGCGATCTCGAGATCGAAGATGATGAACAGGATGGCGACCAGGTAATACCTGACGTCGAACTTCATGCGGGAGTCCTCAAAGGCCTCGAAACCGCATTCGTAAGGAGAGTTCTTGGCGCTATCCGGGCGATGAGGACCCACCGCCATCCCCAGCAGGAGAGGAATCACACCGACGAGCAGACCCACACCGATGAAGATGAGGACTGGCAGATAGTTTTCCAGCATGCTGTCGCTCCCTCCGCCGCGCGTTTTTTCACGGTACAGCGGGATTCGGCTGTTGCATCCGACCGGCCTGCCCGGCGGATCGTCCCTAATCTCTCGCGATCCGGACGACTGTCCCCGGATCCATGCATCCCTCCGCCGTCAACTCGGGCGCCGGATTGTCCACCCGTCGGCAGGGCTCGTGGACCGGGGCCCGAAACCGGCGCGCGGGAAAAATGGTGCAGATGGTCGGACTCGAACCGACACGGCTTTCGCCACCGCCCCCTCAAGACGGCGTGTCTACCAATTCCACCACATCTGCGGCTGGTTTTTCGACTCAGCGCGGTACATCCACCGGTCCGTCCGCTTGCTCGTCCACCGGGCGTTCCACGGGTACCGGGCGCTGCTCCTCGATCACCTGAGGCGCCGGAGACATCATGTCGATCACGCTGGTCGGAGTGGGCTGATTGGACACCATGTAGGCCAGGCCCAGGCTGTTCGCGAAGAACAGTGCCGCCAGCACGGCTGTGGCGCGACTGAGGAAATTGGCGGAACCCCGGGCACCGAAGACCGTCGAGGAGGCACCGCTCCCGAAGGCGGCGCCGGCATCGGCTCCCTTGCCGTGCTGGATCAGCACCAGCGCGATCAGGCCAAGGGCCAAGACTACCTGCACCACCAATAAAATGCCATACAACATAGAGTTAGTCCGCCGGAACGGCCGCTCGGCAAATCGCCATGAAATCCGCGGCCTTCAGGGAGGCGCCGCCGATCAGGCCTCCGTCGATATCGGGCTGCGAGAACAGTTCCTGCGCGTTGTCCGCCTTGACGCTTCCGCCGTAGAGGATGCGCAACCCCTCCGCCACGCCGGCGTCGCGCTCGGCCACGCGGGCACGGATGAAGGCGTGCACTGCCTGGGCCTGTCCGGGGGTGGCGGTCTTGCCGGTGCCGATCGCCCAGACGGGCTCGTAGGCAACCACGGCGTCCTTGAGGGATTCGACGCCCTCCAGATCCATGACCGCATCCAGTTGACGGGCCACCACCTGCTCGGTGACACCGGACTCGCGCTCCTCCAGCAGTTCACCCACGCACAGGATGGGCTTGAGCCCATGGCGCCGGGCGGCGGCGAATTTGCGGGCAGTGAAGGCATCGTCCTCGGCGTAAAGGCCGCGGCGCTCGGAGTGCCCGACGATGACGTAACGGCAACCCACGTCCTTGAGCATCTCGCCCGAGACCTCGCCGGTATACGCACCGGAATCCTGGTCGGAGACGTCCTGCGCACCCAGGCGGACGGCCGAGCCGTCCACCAGGCCGGCGACCTGAGGCAGATAAACGTACGGGGGACAGACCACCACTTCGGCCTCAACCGGCGAAGACAGGGCTTCACGCACCTCGGCCAGGAGGCCCTCATTGGCCTTCCTGGAGCCATTCATCTTCCAGTTTCCGGCCACCATCGGCTGACGCATGCCTTGTCCCCCGTTACGTTTCGCAGTCTGAGCAAAGCGCGCAAGCTTAACTCTCGGGACCCGATAAATCAATTTCGCGGGCGTGTGAACGGGGTTTGCCCGTGCATTTTTCGAAGGGATGCCCGAGGTCTCTCACCCGGCCGCACTTCGCACCGCTTCCGCGATGCCGCGGGCGATCTCCTGGACCTGGCGCGGATCGCGGCCCTCAACCATGACCCGCACCAGAGGCTCGGTCCCGGAAGGACGCAGGAGCACACGGCCCTGATCACCCAGCACGCGCTCCGCCGCGCGCACCGAAGCCGCCACCGCATCCGCCCTGATCACCGCGTTGCGATCCGCCGCGCCGCCCAGCGGCACGTTGATCAGGGTCTGGGGAAACCTGGTCATGACGCGGCGCAATCCGGAAAGCGCCTGACCGGTCCTGCGCATGATATGCAGGACCTGCAGCGCCGACACGACACCATCCCCGGTCGTGGTTCGATCCAGGCACAGAATGTGCCCGGAGGACTCTCCACCCAGGGTCCATCCCTCCGCATGCAGCATCTCCATCACGTAGCGGTCACCCACCGCCGCACGCCTGAATGGGATACCCTGCTCGCCCAGGGCCAGTTCAAGCCCGAGATTGCTCATGAGGGTTCCCACGACGCCGCCGTTCAACAACCCGTCCCGTGCACGCCCAAGGGCGATGATGCATAGGACCTCGTCCCCGTCCACCACCTCACCCTGCTCGTCCACCAGGATCACCCGATCACCGTCCCCGTCCAGGGCAATGCCCACGTCCGCCCGGTGATCGAGTACCGCGGTACGCAGGTTGTCCGGGTGCAGGGAACCGGCGTCCTCGTTGATGTTGAACCCGTCAGGCTGATCACCGATGGCCACCACCTCCGCGCCCAGTTCCTCGAACACGCTGGGGGCTACCGCATAACTCGCTCCGTGGGCGCAATCCACCACCACCTTCATGCCGTGGAAGGCGGTCCCGGAGGGAATGGTGCTCTTGCAGAACTCGATATAGCGGCCCGGGGCGTCGTGTATCCGTTCGGCCTTGCCGATTTGCGCGGAATCCACCGTCTCGATGGGGCGCTCAAGTTCCGCCTCGATGGCCAGTTCCACGTGGTCCGGCAGTTTCGTCCCTTCCGAGGAGAAGAACTTGAAGCCGTTGTCGAAGTACGGATTGTGGGAGGCGCTGATGACGATACCGGCGGCGGCGCGAAACGTCCGTGTCAGGTACGCCACGGCCGGTGTGGGCATGGGCCCCAGGAGACGGATATCCGCCCCGGCGGCCGACAGGCCTGCCTCAAGGGCGGATTCGAACATGTAACCGGACACCCGGGTGTCCTTGCCGATGATCACCGGCCCCTGCCCGCCGGGCGCCAGCACCCTGCCCGCGGCCCACCCGAGCCGGAGCGCAAAATCCGGGGTCATGGGGACGCGGCCCACCCGTCCGCGCATACCGTCAGTGCCGAAATAGCGTCTTTCCACCCCGTGTACCTCCCTTTCGGATCACGCCCCTGACCGGTGGCAGGGACACCCCGGATTCTACCGCATGAGGCACACGTACAAGCCTCTCCCCCGCCTGCGGGGCACGGCCGGCCCCGCGGTGGCGGGTACCGGATCCCGCCTGCCACCGGCCGGGGGAGGGGCACGGAGCATCCAGGAGCAGGGGCCGGAAGTGAACTCAGACGCTCGAACGTTTCCCGCGATCCGCGAGTCATGCCCCTGCGTGGTTGGTCACGCCCGTTCGGTTGCGCGCCGACAAAAAAGGCCGCCCGGAGGCGGCCTTTGATATCGGCCGGGCGGGGCCCGTGTCAGTGCTGGCCCGCCGGCCCGCCGATAATACCTCCCTCGGGCGGTTTGTCCTCGGCGGGGGCACCCCCGGCGGGCGGTTCATCGTCGCTCCAGTCCATGGGCGGGCGCGGTGTCCTGCCCTCCATGATGTCGTTAATCTGATCCACGTCGATGGTTTCGTACTTCATCAGGGCTTCGGCCATGGTGTGAAGCTTGTCCATGTTCTCCCCGAGAATCGTCCTGGCCCTGTCGTAACTCGAGTCGATCACGCGGCGGATCTCCTCGTCGATGGCGTGGGCGGTTTCGTCGGACATCTGCTTGTGCTGTGTCACCTGACGACCCAGAAACACCTCGCCCTCGTCCTCACCATACGACAGCGGGCCCAGGCGGTCTGACAGGCCCCACTTGGTGACCATGTTGCGGGCGATGGCGGTGGCCCGCTCGATGTCGTTCGAGGCGCCGGTGGTCACCTTGTCGTGCCCGAAGATGATCTCCTCGGCGATACGTCCGCCGAACAGGGAGCAGATCTGGCTCTCGAGCCGCGTCTTGCTGTGGCTGTAACGATCCTCCTCGGGGAGGAACATGGTCACACCCAGGGCGCGGCCGCGCGGGATGATGCTGACCTTGTAGACGGGATCGTGCTCGGGCACCAGGCGTCCGACGATGGCGTGACCCGCCTCGTGGTAGGCGGTCAGTTTCTTCTCCGCGTCGCTCATGACCATGGACTTGCGCTCGGCGCCCATCATGATCTTGTCCTTGGCACGCTCGAAATCGCTCATGTCCACCAGGCGCTTGTTGCCCCGGGCGGCGAACAGCGCCGCCTCGTTGACCAGGTTGGCCAGATCGGCCCCTGAGAAGCCGGGGGTGCCGCGCGCGATGAAGTCCGCACGCACGTTCTCGGCCACGGGGACCTTGCGCATGTGCACCTTGAGAATCTGTTCGCGCCCGCGCACGTCGGGCAGCGGCACCACGACCTGGCGGTCGAAGCGGCCCGGGCGCAGCAGTGCCGGATCGAGCACGTCGGGGCGGTTGGTGGCGGCGATAATGATCACGCCTTCCGTACCCTCGAAGCCGTCCATCTCCACCAGCAGCTGGTTAAGCGTCTGCTCGCGCTCATCGTGACCGCCGCCCAGACCCGCGCCGCGGTGGCGACCCACCGCGTCGATCTCGTCGATGAAGATGATGCAGGGGGCATGCTTCTTGCCCTGCTCGAACATGTCGCGCACGCGGCTCGCGCCGACGCCCACGAACATTTCCACGAAATCGGAGCCGGAGATGCTGAAGAACGGCACCTTGGCCTCGCCGGCGATGGCCTTGGCCAGCAGGGTCTTGCCGGTACCGGGCGAGCCCACCATGAGCACGCCGCGGGGAATCTTGCCGCCCAGTTTCTGGAACTTGGTGGGATCACGCAGAAACTCCACCAGTTCCGCCACCTCATCCTTGGCCTCGTCGCAGCCGGCCACGTCGGCGAAGGTGACCTTGACCTGGTCCTCGCTCATCATCTTGGCTTTGCTCTTGCCGAAGGACATGGCACCGCGGCCGCCGGCTCCGCCCTGCATCTGGCGCATGAAGTAGATCCACACCCCGATCAGCAGCAGCATGGGGAACCAGCTGATGAGGATATCCATCAGCAGGGAGCGGCGTTGAGGCTCCTGGGCGCGGATCTCCACATTATTGGCAAGAAGATCGCCGATCAGACCCGGATCATTGGGGCTGTACGTGGTGAACTTCTCACCATTGAGCGTGGTGCCCTCGATGGTGTTGTCCTCGATGTACACGCTCTGGATCCGCCCCCCTTTCACCTCGCTGATGAATTCCGAATAGGACAGCGATTGCGGCTGGGCGGTGCGCGGGCTGAAGTTGTTGAAAACGGACATCAGCACGATGGCGATGACCGCCCAGATAATCAGGTTTTTGACCAAGTCGTTCAACGCGACACCTCAAGTAATTCGTCGTGCACCCTGTCCGTGTGCTGCATCATGCCGTGAGGTTCGATCCGAACCCCGGAAAAACGACACAGTTCGCTAGGACCTTACACCAGTTTGCGGCCCCGGGCCACCGCATACACCTCACGGGAGCGGGGTCTTGAGGCCTTGGGCTTTCGCATGCTGACCTTATCGAAGTCGCCTCGCAGATTCCGGACGTAATCATCGAATTCGGTGCCCTGGAAAAGTTTGACCAGAAAATCTCCGCCCGGTTTCAGCACCGTACGGGCCAGGTCTGCGGCCAGTTCCGCCAGGTGCATGGCACGAGGCTGATCCACGGCGTCCACACCACTCATATTGGGGGCCATATCCGACATCACAAGGTCCGCCCCGCCCTCCCCCAGAACCGAGAGGAGCTTCTCCAGCACCTCGGGCTCCCGGAAATCCCCTTCGAGGATGGTGACGCCCGGGATGGGGTCCATGGGCAGGATATCGCTGGCCACCACACGGCCGTTCCGGCCCACAAGCTCGGCGGCATACTGGGCCCAGCCCCCCGGGGCTGCGCCCAGGTCCACCACGGTCATGCCCGGGCGCAGGAGACGGTCCTTCGCCTGAATCTCCTGGAGCTTGTACACGGCGCGGGAACGGTAGCCCTCCTGCTGGGCCCGTTTGACGAACTCATCGTCAAAATGCTCCTTGAGCCAGCGGTGGCTGGTTTTGCTTCTGGCCATGGGGTTGGTCTCGGGTCGTTTCAGTGCCGACGGACTTGTGCCTTTTGGTGATCGTGTCCAGGTCAAGGCCGGGGGCGGTTCGATGGATGCCGGTGGAGCAGCGCCCCGTCGCCAATGCCCGTGTCCGGCGCGCCAACCCATGAACACGCCTTCAACCCGTGCTAAGCTCGCGCTTCCAGCGACAACCCGACGAACCCATGGCCCTATCCGACCAGCAGCGCAAAAGACTCCGCACCCTGGCCCATCCCCGCAAACCCATCGTCACCGTGGGGCAGAAGGGGCTGACCGACAGTGTGATTGAGGAGATCCGGCTGGCACTGAGTCACCATGAACTCGTGAAGGTCAAGGTCAACGTCTCGGACCGCGACAGCCGCGATATCGCCGTACAGCGGATCTGCGACCGTACCGGCGCCGACCTCGTGCAGCGCATCGGTTTCATCGCGACCCTGTTCCGCCCGAATCCGAACAAGAGTGATGAAGACAGGATCCAGGTCTGAAAAGACCGGGCATGGGTGGGGCGGCATCGTCAAACCGGGCGATGGATCGACCCCTCGTGCTCCCTCCTGCATCTGCCCTTCTATATGTACTTGACTGCCACGATCTCGTAATCCTTGTCCCCGCCCGGGGCCTTGACGGTCACCACTTCCCCCTCTTCCTTGCCGATGAGGGCACGGGCAATGGGGGAATTGATGGAGATCATGCCCTGCTTGATGTCCGCCTCATCGTCGCCGACGATCTGATAGGTCACCTCGGCACCCGTATCCTCGTCCGTCAGGTCCACCGTGGCACCGAACACCACCTTTCCACCGGCATTGAGATTCGTGACATCGATAATCTGGGCGTTGGAGAGCTTGCTCTCGATCTCCTTGATCCGACCTTCAATGAAACCCTGCTCTTCGCGGGCCGCATGGTACTCGGCATTCTCCTTCAGATCGCCGTGTTCCCGGGCCTCGGCGATGGCAGCGATGACGCGCGGCCGTTCTTCGGTCTTGAGCCGCTGCAACTCAGCCTTGAGCTTGCTCGCACCATTGACGGTCAGCGGGGTCTTGCTCATCGCTGGTTCTCCTTGTGCATATCCTGCAGGCGATAGACCTGTTCGTGATCCAGATACCCCAGGGCTGCGACGGTGGCCAGCGATCCGGCCAGAGTAGTCGTATAGCTGACCTTGTGCTGCAGCGCCTCGCGGCGGATGGTGAAGGAATCCGCGATCGCCTGCCGGCCCTCGGTCGTGTTGATGATCAGGCTTATCTCATCATTCTTGATCATGTCGACGATATGCGGACGGCCCTCGGTGACCTTATTCACCTGCTCGCACTGGATACCGGCGGCCTCGAGCACCGCCTGGGTACCGCGGGTGGCGATCACCTGGAAGCCCTGCTTGACCAGTTCGCGGCCCACCTCGGCCACGCCCTCCTTGTCGGCATCGCGTACGCTGACGAAAGCCTTGCCGCGCATGGGCAGATTCACCCCCGCCCCCAACTGGCTCTTGGCGAAGGCCTCGGCGAAACTCCGGCCCATGCCCATCACCTCGCCGGTGGATTTCATTTCGGGGCCCAGGATCGTATCCACGCCCCGGAACTTGATGAAGGGGAACACCGCCTCCTTCACCGAGTAGTAATCCGGGATCACCTCGTCTCCGACACCCTGATCCTTGAGACTGCGACCGGCCATGCAGCGTGCGGCGATCTTGGCGAGCGGCAGACCGATGGCCTTGGAGACGAAGGGCACGGTACGCGAGGCGCGCGGATTGACCTCCAGCACGTAGATCCTGTCGGCCTGCACCGCGAACTGGGTGTTCATCAGACCCACGACCTTCAGGCCGAAGGCCATCTTGCGCACCTGCTCGCGCAGTTCCTTCTGAACCTCCGCACCCAATGAGTAAGGCGGCAGGGAGCAGGCAGAATCACCCGAGTGCACGCCGGCCTGCTCGATGTGCTGCATGACGCCGCCGATGAACACGTCCTCGCCGTCGCAGATGGCGTCCACGTCCACCTCCACGGCATCATCCAGAAAGCGGTCCAGCAGCACAGGGGCGTCATTGGAGACCTGCACGGCATCGCGCATGTAGCGGCGCAGATCCTCCTCGTTATAGACGATCTCCATGGCGCGGCCGCCCAGCACGTAAGACGGACGCACCACCACCGGATAGCCGATCTCCTCGGCCTTGCTGATGGCATCTTCGACACTGCGGGCCGTGCGGTTCGGAGGCTGGACCAGTTCCAGCTTGTCGATCAGCTGCTGGAAGCGCTCCCGGTCCTCGGCGAGGTCGATGGAATCGGGTGTCGTGCCGATGATGGGCACGCCGGCGGCCTCCAGGTCCCGGGCGAGCTTGAGCGGCGTCTGCCCGCCGTACTGCACGATCACTCCCTTCGGCTTCTCGACCTCGACGATCTCGAGTACATCCTCCAGGGTGAGTGGCTCGAAATAGAGGCGGTCGGAGGTATCGTAATCGGTGGACACCGTCTCGGGATTGCAGTTGACCATGATGGTCTCGTAGCCATCCTCGCGCATGGCGAGCGCGGCATGCACGCAGCAGTAATCGAACTCGATACCCTGGCCGATGCGGTTGGGCCCGCCTCCGAGCACCATGATCTTCTCGCGGTCCGAGGGCGCGGCCTCGCACTCCTCGTCGTAGCTGGAATACTGGTAGGCGGTGCCGGATGCGAACTCCGCGGCACAGGTGTCCACCCGCTTGTAGACCGGACGCACACCCAGTTCGTGTCGATACTGGCGCACCTCCTTCTCGGTATCGTTGAGCAGCCGCGCAAGCCGGCGATCGGAAAAACCGCGGCGTTTCAGATCGAACAGTGTGTCGCGGTCGAGGTCCCTGATGTCCTTGTCCCTGAGATCCTGCTCCAGGAAGATCAGTTCATTGATCTGGGCCAGGAACCAGCGATCGATGCAGGTCAACTCGTATACCTGTTCGATGCTGAATCCGAGCCGGAAGGCTTCGGCCACGTAGAAGATGCGATCCGGCCCGTTGGCCACCAGCTCGCGACGGACGATGGCTTCGGCATCCGCGTCACCATGAATCAACTGCTCGTTGAGACCGTCGTTGCCGGTCTCCAGCCCGCGCAGGGCCTTCTGGAAGGACTCCTGGAAGGAGCGGCCGATGGCCATCACCTCGCCCACGGATTTCATCTGGGTGGTGAGCCTGGCCTCCGCCTGGGGAAACTTCTCGAAGGTGAAGCGCGGGATCTTGGTGACCACGTAATCGATCGATGGCTCGAACGACGCCGGTGTCACGCCGCCGGTGATCTCGTTGCGCAGTTCGTCCAGCGTGTAACCCACGGCGAGCTTCGCTGCCACCTTGGCGATGGGAAAACCGGTGGCCTTGGAGGCGAGCGCAGAGGAGCGCGACACGCGGGGGTTCATCTCGATCACCACCAGGCGGCCGTCTTCCGGATTCACGGCAAACTGCACGTTGGAGCCGCCGGTGTCGACGCCGATCTTGCGCAGCACCGCGACGGAGGCGTTGCGCATGATCTGGTATTCCTTGTCGGTGAGCGTCTGGGCCGGCGCCACGGTGATGGAGTCACCCGTGTGGATGCCCATGGGATCCAGGTTCTCGATGGAGCAGATGATGATGCAGTTGTCCGCCTTGTCACGGACGACCTCCATCTCGAACTCCTTCCAGCCCAGCACGGACTCCTCCACCTGCACCTCATTGGTGGGGGAAAGATCCAGACCGCGCTTGACGATCTCCTCGTATTCCTCGCGGTTATAGGCGATGCCGCCTCCGCTGCCACCCATGGTGAACGACGGCCGGATGATCACCGGAAAACCGATCTTCGGCTGGGCTTCCTGGGCCTCCTCCCACGAATTGACCATGTAGGCGACCGGCGACTCGAGGCCGATCTCCGACATCGCCTCGCGGAAGCGCTCCCGGTCCTCGGCCATGTCGATGGCATCCTCGCTGGCGCCGATCAGCTCCACGCCGTGCTTCTCCAGCACACCGTGCCTGGCGAGATCCAGCGCACAGTTGAGCGCCGTCTGCCCGCCCATGGTCGGCAGTACCGCGTCGGGCTTCTCACGCTCGATGATGCGCGCGACGGTCTTCCATTCCACCGGCTCGATGTAGATGGCATCCGCCATCTCCGGATCGGTCATGATGGTGGCCGGGTTCGAATTCACCAGAATGACCCGGTAACCCTCCTCGCCCAGCGCCTTGCAGGCCTGGGCCCCGGAGTAATCGAACTCGCAGGCCTGACCGATGACGATGGGCCCGGCACCGATGATGAGGATGCTTTCGATGTCTGTGCGTTTTGGCATGTGTTGTAGTCGCTTAGCCACAGAGTTCACAGAGGTCACAGAGGTGAAAGATCTCTGCTCTTGCTCTGTGAACTCTGTGTCCTCTGTGGCTTAACGGTTTTCCATCAATTCAACGAAACGGTCGAACAGCGGCGCAACGTCGTGGGGCCCGGGGCTCGCCTCGGGGTGGCCCTGGAAGCTGAAGGCCGGGCGGTCGGTGCGGGCGATGCCCTGCAGGGTCCCGTCGAAAAGGGAGCGGTGCGTCGCCTTCAGATTGTCCGGCAGGGTGTCCTCGTCCACGGCGAACCCGTGGTTCTGACTGGAGATCATCACCCGCTTCGTCTCCAGATCCTGAACGGGATGGTTGGCACCGTGATGACCGAACTTCATCTTGACCGTGCGTGCGCCACTGGCCAGACCCAGCAGCTGATGACCCAGGCAGATACCATAGGTGGGCACGCCCGCGTCGACGATCTCGCCAATGGCGGAGATGGCGTAGTCACAGGGCTCCGGGTCACCGGGGCCGTTTGACAGGAATACCCCGTCGGGCTTCATCTCAAGGACCGTCTTCGCCGGCGTCTGCGCGGGCACGACGGTGATCCGGCAGCCACGGTCCACCAGCATGCGCAGGATATTGCGCTTCATGCCGAAGTCGTAGGCCACCACCCGATAGGGCGCCTTTCCGGGTGCCGGCGCATGGCCGCCTTCCAGCCGCCAGGTGCCCTCGTTCCAGTCATACGCTTCCGCCGCCGAGACCTCCTTCGCCAGATCCATGCCCTTGAGACCCGGGAAGCCTCGCGCCGCCTCAAGCGCCGCGTTCTCGTCGGGATCACCGGCCATGATGCACCCGTTCTGAGCGCCCTTCTCCCGCAGGATCCGCGTCAGGCGCCGGGTGTCGATCCCGGCGATGGCCACCACGCCATGGCGACCCAGGTAATCGGGCAGGGCCTCCCGGCTGCGCCAGTTGCTCACCAGTGGCGGCAGATCCCGGATCACAAGCCCCGCCGCATGCACTGCGCCGGACTCCTCGTCCTCCGGATTCACTCCGGTGTTGCCGATGTGGGGGTAGGTCAGGGTGACAATCTGACGGGCGTAGGACGGGTCCGTCAGTATCTCCTGGTAGCCGGTCATGGCGGTATTGAACACCACCTCGCCGACGGTCCGGCCCGGGGCGCCAAAGGAAACGCCACGGAACAGACTGCCGTCTTCCAGTGCCAGCAAAGCGGGTGTGGAACTCAAGGGGAAAACCTCCGGCGCGTATGGGACGAGCGGGACGATGATTGACAGAGCCATCCCGCCGGGGATTGGTGTGAGCAGGGGATTTAATGCGTTGAATTTTACGCGATTTGCGGGGCTCTTGTCCAATGCCGGGCGCATGCGCCGCCACCTGGCTCACACAATCGGACGGACCGGAAACCATCCGCCCCGCCTCATCCGGCATCAACCCAGATTGAGCACATCCTGCATATCGTAAAGTCCGGCGGCCCGGTCCTTGAGCCAGGCGGCAGCCCGCACGGCGCCCCTGGCGAAGGTCATGCGGCTGGAGGCCTTGTGGGTGATCTCCACGCGCTCGCCCGGCCCCGCGAACATGACCGTGTGTTCACCCACGATATCGCCGGCACGGATGGTCTCGAAACCGATGGTCCGGCGATCCCGTTCGCCGGTGTGGCCCTCCCGGCCGTACACCGCGCATTCGGCCAGGTCACGGCCCAGGGCTCCGGCCACCACCTCACCCATGTGAAGCGCCGTGCCGGAAGGCGCATCCACCTTGTGGCGGTGGTGCGCCTCGATCACCTCGATGTCCACCTCGTCGCCCAGCACCCGGGCGGCCAGGTCCAGGAGCTTAAGGCAGAGATTCACGCCCACGCTCATATTCGGGGCGAACACCACCGGGATCTCCTTCGCGGCTTCACGGATCGCCTGCTTCTGGTCCTCGCTAAACCCGGTGGTGCCGATCACCATGGCCCGCCCGGCCTCCCGGCAGATCTCAAGGTGCTTCAGGGTCCCTTCGGGGCGTGTGAAGTCGATCAGCACGTCGAAGGCATCGGCGCGGGCCGCGGGGTCGTCGGTGATGGTCACGCCCAAGCGCCCCACGCCGGCCAGCTCGCCCGCGTCCGAGCCCAACAGGGTACTGCCCGGCTGCTCGGTGGCGACCGTGAGCACGAGCCCCTCCGCCTGCTGCACGGCCTCGATCAGGGTGCGCCCCATGCGCCCGCCGGCGCCGACGATAGCGATGTTGGTCATGGTGAATTCTTCAGGTCTTGTGCAGTGGGTTTATGGGCGGAGGCTTCGACAAGGCCCGTGGACCAGATACAAGATACAAGAAAAACCGAAGTGACTTGTATCTTGCCTCTTGTATCTTGCCTCTGCGCGGCCAAAGGCCGCGCTTACTTATTCCAGAACCTGAGGTCCTCGAAGAACCCCTTGACCCCATCCAGCCAGCTTTCCTCCTGGGGGCTGTGCCGGGTGCCGCCGGCCTTCATGGTCTCGTCCAGCTCCCGGAGCAATTCCTTCTGGCGCCTGGTGAGCTTGACCGGGGTCTCCACGTTCACGCGGCAGATCAGGTCGCCCTGGGCACCGCCATGCACTGACTTCACCCCCTTGCCGCGCAGGCGGAACAGACGCCCACTCTGGGTCTCTTCGGGGATCTTGAGATTGACGCGCCCGTCCAGGGTGGGAATCTCGAGATCCCCCCCTAGCGCCGCGGCGGCGAAACTGATGGGCACCTCGCACAACAGGTCGTTGCCCTTGCGCGCAAACAGATTATGCGGCTTGACATGGATCTGCACGTATAGGTCGCCGGGCGGGCCGCCGTTGATGCCCGCTTCACCCTCGCCCGAGAGCCGGATCCGGTCGCCGCTGTCCACACCGGCCGGCACCTTCACGGAGAGCGTTTTGTGTTCCTCCACGCGCCCCTGGCCATGACAGGCATGACAGGGGTCGGTGATCACCTTGCCTGTCCCGTGGCAACGGGGGCAGGTCTGCTGCACGGAGAAGAAGCCCTGCTGCATGCGGACCTGGCCGACGCCGCCGCACGTGCCGCAGGTCTCCGGCGTCGTGCCCTCCTCGGCGCCGCTGCCGTTGCAGGCTGCGCATTCCACCAGCGTCGGCACACGGATCTTCACCTCGGTGCCGAATACCGCCTCCTCCAGGGTCAACTCCAGGTTGTACTGCAGATCGGCACCACGGTAGACCCGGCTGCCGCCGCGGCCAGCGCGGCCACCGCCGAAGATGTCGCCGAAGATGTCCTCGAAGATGTCGCTGAAGTTCGCCCCGCCCCGGGCTCCTCCGCCGGCGGACGGGTCCACACCGGCATGACCGAACTGATCGTAGGCGGCACGCCGTTGCGGGTCGGCAAGAATCTCGTAGGCGTCCTTGGCCTCCTTGAAGCGCTCCTCCGCCTCCTTGTCGCCGGGGTTGCGATCCGGGTGATACTTCATGGCCAGGCGCCGGAACGCTTTTTTCAGGTCCGCCTCGCTGGCGTTTTTCGCCACGCCGAGGATTTCGTAGTAGTCGCGCTTTGCCATGAAGCTTCAGTGCCCGTGTTTCGTGATCTGAGAGTCAAAAGCCGAACGCAGAGGGCGCAAAGGAAACGCAGAGGGCGCAGAGAAAGGTTTTCATGATCAAGAAAAACCTCTGCGGCCTCCGCGCCTCTGCGACCTCTGCGTTATCCGCCGGCGCCGCGGGACAGCCCCGACGCGCTTACTTCTTCTTGTCGTCCACTTCCTCGAACTCTGCATCCACCACGTCGTCCTGCTGGGCACCGGCCTGCTCACCGCCGGCGGTTTCGCCGGCACCGGCCTCGGCACCGCCCTCGGCGGACTGCTTGGCATAGACGCGCTCCGCCAGCTTGCCGGAGGCCTCCGCCAGCTTCTGGGTCCTGGCCTCGATCTCGTCCTTGTCATCCCCCTTCAGGGCCTCGCGCACCTCGGACAGCGCGGATTCGATGGCCTGCTTTTCCTCGGCCTCCACCTGGTCACCCAGCTCGTTGAGGGATTTCTCGGTGGCGTGCACCAGATTGTCTGCCTGGTTGCGGGCCGCCACCAGTTCGTGGAAACGCTTGTCCTCATCGGCGTGGGCCTCGGCGTCACGCACCATGCGCTCCACTTCCTCCTCGGACAGGCCGGACGATGCCTTGATGACGATGGACTGCTGCTTGCCCGTGGCCTTGTCCTTGGCCGACACGTTCAGAATGCCGTTGGCGTCGATGTCGAACATGACCTCGATCTGCGGCACGCCGCGCGGCGCCGGCGGGATATCCGTCAGATCGAAACGGCCCAGGGACTTGTTGGCGCTGGCCATCTCGCGCTCACCCTGGAGCACATGCACCGTGACGGCAGTCTGATTGTCGTCGGCGGTGGAGAACACCTGGGTCGCCTTGGTGGGGATGGTGGTGTTCTTCTCGATGAGCTTGGTCATCACGCCGCCCAGTGTCTCGATGCCCAGCGACAGGGGAGTGACGTCCAGCAGCAGCACGTCCTTGACCTCGCCGCCCAGCACGCCCGCCTGGATCGCCGCGCCGATGGCCACGACCTCGTCGGGGTTGACATCCTTGCGGGGCTCCTTGCCGAAGAAATCCTTCACCGCCTCCTGCACCTTGGGCATGCGGGTCTGGCCGCCTACCAGGATCACGTCGTCCACATCGGACACGGACAGGCCGGCGTCCTTCAGGGCCACCTTGCAGGGCTCGATAGTGCGCTTGATCAGCTGCTCCACCAGGGATTCCAGCTTGGCCCGGGTCACCTTGATATTCAGGTGTTTCGGACCGGACTGGTCGGCGGTGATGTAGGGCAGGTTCACGTCGGTCTGCTGGCTGGAGGACAGCTCGATCTTGGCCTTCTCGGCCGCCTCCTTCAGACGCTGCATGGCCAGCGGGTCGCCTCTGAGGTCGATGCCCTGCTCGTTCTTGAACTCATCGGCCAGGTAGTCGATCAGACGGCTGTCGAAATCCTCGCCGCCCAGGAAGGTGTCACCGTTGGTGGCCAACACCTCAAACTGGTGCTCGCCGTCCACATCGGCAATCTCGATGATGGAGACATCAAACGTGCCGCCGCCCAGATCGTAGACGGCCACCTTGCGGTCGCCGCGCTTCTTGTCCAGGCCGTAGGCCAGGGCCGCCGCGGTGGGCTCGTTGATGATGCGCTTGACCTCCAGGCCCGCGATCTTGCCGGCATCCTTGGTGGCCTGGCGCTGGGAATCGTTGAAGTAGGCAGGCACCGTGATGACGGCCTCGGTGACCGGCTCCCCCAGGTAGTCCTCGGCGGTCTTCTTCATCTTCTGCAGCACACGGGCCGAGATCTCCGGCGGCGCCATCTTCTTGTCATGCACGCGCACCCAGGCGTCGCCATTGTCGGCCTTGAATATCTCGTAAGGCACCAGCTTGATGTCCTTCTGTACCTCCGGCTCCTCGAACCGGCGGCCGATCAGGCGCTTGACGGCGAACAGGGTATTCTTGGGATTGGTGACGGCCTGACGCTTGGCGGACTGACCGACCAGCACCTCGCCGTCTTCCGAGAACGCCACGATGGACGGGGTGGTGCGGGTGCCTTCGGCGTTTTCGATGACCTTGGCCTTGTCGCCTTCCATCACCGCCACGCAGGAGTTGGTGGTGCCCAGGTCGATACCGATGATCTTGCCCATGGTGTGTCTCCAAAAATGTCTGAATTCTGTGCGAAATGTTCCGGTTAACGGCTAGATTTGGGGCATCTCCGGGGATTTCAAGGGCTTCCCCGGGATTCGCGCCGCCGCTCCGGCGCGCGCCTATTCGCCCGAAGGCGCCTTGCTGACGATCACCATGGCCGGGCGCAGGAGCCGGTCGTTGAGCAGATACCCCTTCTGCATCACGGTCATGACCGTGTTGGGCTCCAGCTCTGCATTCTCCTGCATGGACATGGCCTGGTGGCGATCCGGGTCGAAGCGCTCGCCCTGGGGGTCGACTGGCTCGACGCCGAACTTCTCCATGACCTGGGCCAGCATCTTCAGCGTCAGTTCCGTGCCCTCGCGGATCTTCTCCACATCGGTCTCACCCCGCGCGGCGTCCAGACCCATCTCAAGGCTGTCGCGCACCGCCAGCAGTTCTCCGGCGAATTTCTCCAGGGCGTACTTGCGGGCATTCTCCAGATCCCGGGCCGTGCGCTTGCGCAGGTTCTCCATCTCGGCCTGTACGCGCAGCAGCTTGTCCCAGTTCTCCTCGGCCTTGGCCCGCGCTTCCTCGAGCTGACCGAGCACGGCAGCCGGATCGGACTCCGGCCCCGCACCCTCGACCGGGGTCGCCTCCGGCGCTTCACCGTCGGGTTTTGGCTGCTGTTCCTCGTTGGACATGGGTCGTCTCCACTCGTGATTCAAAAAAACCGGCGATGCCCGTCGGCATGCGTTCGTTCAAGGCCGCCGTCTGCGAACGGACCGGCCGTGCATTGACGTGCCGCCCCGGGCAAGTCACAGCCTTCCCGGAGCCGGCCGCTCCGGGAGTCACTGGTTTCAATGTGGGATTCAGTCCCTGGAATTCAAGGCCGCGCCCAGCAGGCGGGCGGTGATGTCCACGACCGGAATGACGCGATTGTAGGGCATGCGGGTCGGGCCGATCACCCCCAAGACCCCCACCACGTGGCCGCCCACCTCGTAGGGGGCGGTAACCACGCTGCAGTCGTCCAGGATGCGATGACCCGACTCCTGGCCGATAAAGATCTGCACGCCCTGGGCATGGATGCACTGGTCCAGCAGCCCCAGGATCTCGCGCTTCTCATTGAAGGCCTCGAACAGCTGGCGGAGCTTCTCCACGCTGGTGAGTTCCGCATAATCCAGCAGGTGAAACTGCCCGGCCAGCACCACGTCGTCCGCGTCCTGCCCGGCTGCAACCGCCTGTTCACCCAGCTCGATGGCCGCCAGCATCAGGGAGTTCATGTGTTCGCGCACGGCCTTCATTTCACGCAGGAGCTGCTGGCGCACAGAGGCCAGATCACGGCCCACCACCCGGTCGTTGAGGTAGTTGGCCATCTGCTGCAGTTCGCCGGCGGAATAGTCCCGGTCCAGCTCGAGGATGCGGTTCTGCACCTCGTTCTTGTTCATCACAAGGATTACCAGTACCCGCCGCTCGGAGAGCTTCATGAACTCGATCTGGCGCAACGCGGCACGCTCGGGGCGCGGCACCCGCACCATGCCCGCCATCTGGGTTACGGCCGAAAGCAGCCCCGAAGCGGATTCCACCAGCACCTTGGTCTCCAGTTCCGGACTCAGGCGCTCGCGCAATTGCGCCACCTCCCGGCTGTCCAGGGGCTTGATCTCCAGCAGACTGTCCACGAACAGGCGGTACCCGGCAGGCGTGGGCACCCGACCCGCCGAGGTGTGCGGTGAACTGACCAACCCCATGTCCTCCAGGTCCGCCATCACGTTGCGGATGGAGGCCGCGCTCAGGTCCAGCCCCGCAGTGCGCGAGAGCGTGCGCGAACCCACCGGCTGACCATCGCGGATATAGCTCTCCACCAGGGTGCGAAGCAACTGCCGGGCGCGATCGCTGAGGTCGGTGATGGACGGCGTCTCGGTCATGGAGGCTCTGGTTTCAGGGGGTTACGGCTTTGGCACTCTCTTCGCGAGAGTGCCAATCAATAGTATAGCCGCGGGGGCAGGAGTCAAGGGTATGCCGTTAGGGGTGAGGGGTGAGGCGTGAGCGGGGGCGTACCCCCTCACCCCTCACCCCTCACGCCTCACGCCTCACGCCTCACGCCTCACGCTCGCAACATATACATCGGCCCCGGCTTTTGCGGATAATGCCGGATCATGGGCAAACCACACTTCGGGACCGTTGGCATCATCACCAAGCGCAGTGACGAGCGTCTGGTGCATATTCTCGTTTCCCTGATCGATCACCTGCTCGGCCACGGCTGCCGGGTGCTCCTGGATGACAGCGCCCGCGGGTGGCTGGAGAACGACCATGGCTGCGAGCAGGTCGACCTCGACGCACTCGGCCAACAGGCGGATCTGGCCATCGTCATCGGCGGTGACGGCACCTTCCTGGCCGCCGGACGGGCGATGGTGGATCACCAGGTGCCCCTGATGGGCATCAACATCGGCCGGCTGGGGTTCCTGGTGGACGTCTCCCCCCACGAGATGATCAGCCGGCTGGACGAGATCCTGGCCGGCGAGTACGACGAGGACCACCGCAGCCTGCTGGCCACCCGGGTCGTCACCAACGGCGCCGAACCCGTGGAACGCCTGTCCCTGAACGACGTGGTGCTGCATATCCATGACGTGGTCCGCATGATCGAGTTCGAAACCCGCATCGACGGCCGCCATGTGAACACCCAGCGCGCGGACGGACTGGTGGTGGCCAGCCCCACGGGTTCAACCGCCTATGCGCTCTCGGGGGGCGGTCCCATCCTGGCCCCCAGCCTGGATGCCCTCGTACTGGTACCCATCTGTCCCCACGGCCTGTCCAACCGACCCCTGGTGGTGCACGGCGACAGCGAGGTGGAGATCCGCGTCTGCGAATTCAACCGCCGTCACGCCCATGCCGCCTTCGACGGGCAGAACAGTACCACCCTGGGCCCCGGTGACCGCCTGATCGTGCGGCGCAAGAAGACCCGCCTGCGGCTCATTCACCCCACGGGCTACGACTACCTGCAGATCCTGCGGGCGAAGCTGGGGTGGGGGGAACAACCGTGACTGAAGTGGGAAGTGTGAATTGGGAAGTCGGAACCTGGAAGCGGGAGAAAGGTGTTGCCCTCCCTCTCCCTCAGGCGACACCTCGGGGTGAGGCTGGTTTCACTTCTCACTTCCCAATTCACACTTCCCACTTCACTCCCCCCTTCCCGGTTCCAACTCCCCAATCTGGATGATTACCTCCCTCCACATCCGCGATTTCGCCATCATCGACGAGTTGGGGCTGGAACTGGGTCCCGGCATGACGGCGCTCACGGGCGAGACGGGGGCCGGCAAGTCGATTCTGGTGGATGCCCTGGGGCTCGTACTGGGGGACCGGGCGGACAGTGCCACGGTACGCACGGGGGCGGAACGCGCGGAGGTCAGCGTCGGCTTCGAGGTGGCGGACGACCCGGACGCCCGGGCATGGCTGGCGGAACAGTCCCTGGAGGCCGGAGATGACTGCCTGCTCAGACGCGTGGTGGGCAGTGACGGCAGGAGCCGTGCCTGGATCAACGGCACCCCCACCACCCTGCAGAACATGAAGGCCCTGGGCGAACTGCTGGTGGACATCCACGGCCAGCACGCCCATCAGTCGCTCACCCGCCGGGAGGTGCAGCGGCATATCCTGGACGAGTTTGCGGATCACCCGAAACTTCCGGACGACGTACGGGAATGCTTCCGGGAATGGCGGGAACTGCAGAACCGCCTGGCGCAGGCCTCGGACAACGACGAGGCCCGCACCGCCCGGCGCGATCTTCTCCGCTTTCAGACCGGCGAGCTGAAGGCGCTCGAACTGGGTGATGATGAAGTGGCGGGCCTGGACGAGGAACAGCGGCGGCTCGCCCACGCGGGGCGCCTGCTGGAAGTGACCGCATCGGTGCACCAGGGCCTGTACGCGGACGAACAGTCCGTGGATACCCTTCTTGGGTCGTATCACCACCGGCTGGAGGAGGTCACGCGGCTCGATCCGGCGCTGAAGGAGCCCCTGGAGCTGATCACCAGCGCCCGGATCCAGCTCAGGGAGGCGGCGGACAGCCTGCGTCATTACGCGGACCGGGTGGAACTGGATCCGGGCAGGCTCGCATTCGTGGAGCAGCGCCTGTCGGACATCCACGATCTCGCCCGCAAGCATCGGGTTTCTCCGGAGGCCCTGCCGGAACTGACCCGGACCCTGCTGGAAGAGCTTGCGCGGCTCGACAGTGACGATGAGGATCTCGATGCCCTGACGCAGAAGGCGCGGGCCGCCGAAGCCCGTTACCGGGAGGCGGCCGCCGCGCTGACCCGATCCCGGCGCACAGCAGCGAAGAAGCTCGGAAAACTGGTGACCGACGCCATGCAGGGGCTTGGCATGGAGGGCGGCCGGTTCCAGGTGAGCGTGGAAGCCGACCCGGAGATGCGCCCCGCCGCCCATGGCCTCGACCGCATCGAGTTCCAGGTCACGGCCAATCCCGGCCAGCCCCTGCAGCCGCTCTCAAAGGTGGCCTCCGGGGGCGAACTCTCGCGTATCAGCCTGGCGATCCAGATGATCGCAGCCCGATCCCTGCCCATCCCCACCCTCATCTTCGACGAGGTGGACGCGGGCATCGGCGGCGCTGTGGCCGAGGTGGTGGGCCGCCAGCTTCGGGCCCTTGGGGAACACCGGCAGGTGCTGTGCGTCACCCATCTTGCTCAGGTGGCGGCCCAGGCTCACCACCACCTCCAGGTCAGCAAGCACAAGGGCACGGCGGACACGCGCACCCGCATCCAGGTGCTGGATGCCGACAGCCGCGTGCAGGAAGTGGCGCGCATGCTGGGCGGCGTGGAACTCACCGACCAGACCGTGGCGCACGCCCGCGAGATGGTTGAAAAGGCGAAAGACAATTCAAGATTCAAAGTTCAGGATTCAAAGGGGTGACACCCTACACCGCCGGCTGAACGTGCGGCCGCGACAGCTTCATTGGATCTTGAATCTTGAATCTTGAATCTTGAATTGCCTCTACCCCTTCGGCCGATGCGGGCAATCCGGCTTGTTGCACTCGCCGTACAGGATCAGGGCGTGGTCCTTGATCGTGTATCCGAGCTTGTCGGCGATGGCCTTCTGGCGTTCCTCGATGATGTCGTCCATGAACTCATCCACGCGGCCGCAATTGACGCACACGATGTGGTCATGATGGCGGCCGCGTTCCAGTTCGAACACCGCCTGATTGCCCTCGAAGTGATGGCGATTGACGAGCCCCGCCGCCTCGAACTGGGTAAGCACCCGGTACACCGTCGCCAGGCCGATTTCCTCGCCGTCCTCAAGCAGTTGGCGGTAGATGGCCTCCGCGCTCAGGTGGCGGTCCTCCGAACGCTCCAGCAGCTCCAGGATCTTCATCCTGGGCAGCGTCACCTTCAGTCCGGCCTTTTTCAGATTCTGGCTTTCCAAGACACTCCTCCGTTCAGGCCAGGAAGGATTCCGTGTACAATCCGGCCTTTCCATTCACACCCCGTTTCCGGGCACAGGATATCCATTCTCATATGAGAAAGAATCTCACCGGTGTCGTGTTGATTGCAAGCCTGCTCCTGCAGGGGTGCGGTTCCGGATTGTTCTCCGTACACCGTCCCGACGTGCAGCAGGGCAATGCCCTGGAGGATGACCGCATCGCCCAGCTCGAGGTGGGCATGACGCCGGAACAGGTGCGCTTTCTGCTGGGCGACCCGCTGCTTCGCGATCCCTTTCATGGCGATCGCCGCTGGGAATACGTCTACTACCTCAAGCCCGGCGACGGGGCGCCCGAGCGCCGGCGCGTGACGGTGTATTTCGACCAAACCAACCGCGTGGATCGCTTCGAGGACAGCGGATTGAAGCGGTAAGGGAAAATTCAAGATTCAAAGGGGCGGCGTCCGTTGGCAACCAATTTCTGAGGTGCACCGCGTCCCTCCTTTGAATCTTGAACTTTGAATTTTGAATCCTGACCCCCCTCTCCCCTACCCCTGTGACTCCCCACCCTCTGGTTCGATGTCCCCACCGCCCTTCTTCATGCGCTTTCCGGCAGCGGCCCGTTGCTTCCGCACTTCCTTGGGGTCGGCGATGAGCGGCCGGTAGATTTCCACCCGGTCCCTGGGCTTGAGCACTGTGTCCCGCTTGGTGAGCTTCCCGAAGATACCCACCTTGACCTTCTCCAGATCGATCTCGGGGAAGCGTTCGCGAATCTCCGATGCCCGCAGTGCATCTTCCACGGTGGCCCCCGGCGGTACCGAGACCGGCACGATCACCTGCACATCCGGCCGGGCGTAGGCCACCTCGACGGATATCTGCTCATCGGCCACCGTAGACCTCCCGCGCCCGGCGCACGAAGGAATCCACCAGGGTGTTGGCGACCTGGATGAACACGGGCCCGATGGCCAGGCCCACCAGACGATTCGAGAACTCGAACTCCAGATCCAGCGAGACCCGGGTTGCGCCACTATTCAGGGCGTCGAAACGCCAGAACCCCTCCAGATGCTGGAACGGGCCCTCCACCAGACGCACCTCGATCATCTTGTTCTTCTGCAGGCGGTTACAGGTGGTGAACGACTTGTGCACCGCACCCTTGGCCAGTTCCAGGCTCGCCTTGATGGTGTCGTTGTCGCGGGCATGCACGGTCGCGCTGCGGCAGCCGGGCAGAAACTGCGGATAGGACTCGATGTCGTTGACCAGATCGAACATCTGGGCCGGACTGTAAGGCACCAGGGCGCTGCGTTGGATAGAGGGCATGGCGGGGTCAGATCAGGTTGATGGCGCGCAGGAACACCAGCAGGATGCCGATGGGCGCCACGAACCGCACCAGATAATACCATGTGCGAAACAGCAGGGGCCGCCGGATCCCCAGTTCCTCCATCACCGAACGCTCCGTCATGCGCCAACCGGCGAACAACGCGATCAGCAGTCCGCCCAGGGGCAGCAGGATGTTCGATGTCAGGTAATCCACCAGATCGAAGAAGGTCCTGTCAAAGAGGGTGTAGCCGGACCAGTGGTTGAAGGAAAGCACCGTGCCGATGCCCAGCAACCAGGCCACGCCGGCGACTGCCGCGGCCGCCCCCACACGATGCATGCCCCGGTTCTCCACCAGATAGGCCACTGCCGGCTCCATGATGGAGATGGAGGAGGTCCAGGCCGCCACCACCAGCAGCACGAAGAACACCGTGCCGAACAGCACTCCGCCGGGCATCTGGCCAAAGGCCATGGGCAGCGTGATGAAGATCAAGCCCGGCCCCTGGGCCGGCTCCAGCCCGCTGGCGAAGACGATGGGGAAAATGGCCAGCCCCGCCAGGATGGCCACGGCCGTATCCGCGCCCACCACGGTGGCCGAGGTTTTTGCGATCGAGGCCCGTGAACTCAGGTAGGAACCGTAGATCATGATGGCGCCCATGCCCAGGCTCAGGGTGAAGAAGGCCTGCCCCATGGCCACGAGCACGGAGTTTCCGCTCAGGCGGGTGAAATCCGGCCGGAACATGAACCGGAAACCGTCCATGAAATGGCCCTCGGCCATGGCGTAGCCCACCAGCAGTATCAGCATGATCAACAGCGCGGGCATCAGGACCCGGACCGCCTGCTCCAGCCCCGAGCGCACGCCCCGGGCCACCACCAGCATGGTCATGACCATGAAGATCGTATGCCAGGCCAGCAGGCGCTCCGGATCGGACACCAGCCCCTCGAACATGGCCTGCACCCCGTCGGCATCCTGCCCGGAAAAGCTGCCGGCACCGGCACGGAACACGTAGGAGAGCGCCCAGCCGGCGATCACGCTGTAGTAGGACAGTATGAGAAAGCCCGCCACCACGCCGAGCCAGCCCAACAGGCTCCAGGAGCGGTTGAGCCCCTCGTCGCTGGCCAGGGTGGCCATGGTGTTGATCGGGCTCTGGCGCCCGCGGCGCCCGATGAGGATTTCCGCCATCATGATGGGCAGTCCGATCAGCAGGATACAGCCCAGGTACACCAGCACGAAGGCGCCGCCTCCATGCTCGCCCGCGATGTAGGGGAAACGCCAGATATTGCCCAACCCCACTGCGGAGCCGGTGGCCGCCAGAACGAACACCAGCTTGGATGACCACTGGCCGTGAATGGAAGATTCTTTTCTCACCGTTATTCCTCCCCGGGCGTGGCGGCTATTGTGAGCAATCCGTCTCCCCCGCTCAACTGCCACCCCATCGCGTATAATCCCGTCCCATGTCAAGACAAGCGAAGAAATCCGGTGGCAGCACGATCGCGCTCAACAAGAAGGCGCGCCACGAGTACTTTATCGAGGATCGCTTCGAGGCGGGCCTGGCCCTGGAAGGCTGGGAGGTCAAGAGCCTGCGCGCCGGCCGTGTGCAGCTGAGCGAAAGCTACGTGCTCATCAAGGGCGGTGAGGCCTGGCTGTTCGGGGCCCACATCAGCCCCCTGCCCACCGCTTCCACCCACATCCACCCCGACCCGGTGCGCTCCCGCAAGCTGCTGCTGCGCCGGGAAGAACTCAACAAGCTCATCGGCCAGGTGGAACGGCGCGGCTACACGCTCACGCCACTGGCCCTCTACTGGAAACGCGGCCGGGCCAAGCTGGAGATCGGCCTCGCGAAGGGCAAGAAGGAACACGACAAGCGTGCGGTGGCCCGGGAACGGGACTGGCAGCGAGAGAAGGAAAGGGCGCTGAAACACGGATAAGGGTTCAAGGCGGATCGCCCTCCTTCACCGCGTCGGCAATGCCCGTCAGCCGGCACATGCGGACAACCGGTGTGCCGTGTGTGCCGGCCCGGCGACCGCCAGGAACCTGCGGTGGCAGATGAACGTGCGGGACGCGGACCAAAAATCTACGACTCCCCCTGGCAATCCAGCGCCATGTGGAAGTTGCGGAACATCATGCCCCTGAGCGGCACGATGCGGCGTTCCATGACTCGGAACCCCGCCTGCTCGAAAAAGGGCCGCGCCGTGATGCTGGCGTCGGCGGTCAACCGGCGCACACCCCGCTCTAGCGCCCAGGCCTTGGCGTGACTCATCAGCGCGGTGGCGATCCCCCGGCGCAGGTGCGAGGGGTGGACGAACAAGAGGTCCACGTGCCGGGTGGCGTCCAGGGCGATGAAGCCCACCACCCGGCCGGCGACCTCGCAGACGAAAACCGCGCAGCGGGCCAGCCGCCTGCGCCATTGCTCCCTGTCCGGCGGGTCGGGTGCCCAGGCCTCCACCTGCTCGGGGATGTAGTCTCGCGCGGCAACCTGGCGAACCGCGCTCTGGAACACCTCCAGCACGGCGTCCAGATCATCGTCCCGGTACTCGCGGATCATGTGCCCCCAATGGTTGCCTGTGCCCTCTCCCTGCCATGGCATCGCCGGCGTCTCCCTCAGCCGTGTTCCGAGAGCAGGCCGATCACCGCACGCGCAGCGCTGGCGCTGGACTGGGGGTTCTGGCCGGTGACCAGACGACCGTCGACCACCACGTTGTCCTGCCAGTTCACCCCGGGCACGAACTGCGCACCCAGCTCGCGAAGTCGCGTCTCCAGCAGAAAGGGCATCAACCCGTCCAGCTCCACCGCCCGTTCCTCGCTGTCGGTGAAGGCCGTGACCCGCCGCCCCTTCACCAGCGGCGTCCCGTCGCTCAGCATCGCCCCCACCAGGCAGGCCGGGCCATGGCACACCGAGGCGAGCACCTTGTCCGCCTGGGCAAATGCCGAAACAAGGCGCCGGATCTCCGGATTGTCCGGCAGGTCGAACATGGTCCCGTGGCCACCCGGGAAAAAGAGCGCCGCGAAATCGTCGGCCTGCAGCGAGGCATCCACCCGGCGCGTCTCTTTCAGCGCGGCCCGGGCCGCCTCGTTCTCGGGCGTGGGCTCGTACCCCTCGAGGCTGGCCGGATCGATGGGGGCATCTCCACCCCCGGGGCTGGCCACCGTGACGTCATATCCCTGTTCGCGAAACAGGGTATAGGGCACTGCGAACTCCTCGAACCAGAGCCCGGTGGGATGCCCCTTGTCGATGCGGGAGTGGCTGGTCACCACCATGAGAATGGAAGGTATGCCGGACATGTGATTACCCCTCTCGTCTGCCCCCTTGAAGGCCTTGTGGACGGCCCTGAGGGTCTGGTCATAGGTCCTAAGCATAGCCGTTGCCGCGGGCTTGGCCAATGAGCCGCCATGCGGAGAGGCGCTTGCAGGGCCTTCATTTCAAAGGGGAATCGCCCTCAAATCACCCGCATCCCCCGTGACCCGGGTCCGATACCCAAGTGATTTCATAGGGTTAACGGCGCACGGCCGGTCCCGTCACCGCCGGTCCGGGCCGGAAGCAAGGATCTCGCAGAAGTGATAGCTCGCCAGGGTCATGCCCTCGCGCTCGTAGAACCGATGCGCGTCCTTGCGCTGGAGCCCGGAGTCCAGGCGCAGCTGCTCACAGCCGGCCGCCCGGGCGTACTCGCGCAGCCATGCGAGCATCCTGGCGCCATGCCCCCTGGAACGATGCGCCGGGTCGGTGACCAGGTCGTCCACGTACATGAAGCGGCCCCACGGGATGTTCTCGCCGGTGCGCAGGCCGGCGACCGCGACAGGACGTCCCGACTCCTCCAGGTAGGCAAGCCGGTACCCCCCTGCCTCCAGACGCCGCACCAGGGGGACGAACCCGGACTCGACCAGGTGCGGGCGAAGTGTCTGCATCACGGGGAAGCAGGCGGCAATCTCCTCATCGGTCGAGGCAATGCGAATCTCCATGGTCATCCGGGATACCCTCTCATCACGTCCGGTTGTCGCCGTGGGCATCAAGCCATTTCATAAACACCCCGTCAAACAATACCGGCTCCTCCAGCTGGGGGGTATGCCCGCTGTGCTCGAACAATCGAAAGCTCAGATCGGGCAACGTGGATCGTATCCCGTCCCACAGCACGTGGGGAACCACGTAATCGTGCCGGCCCATGATCACCAGCACCGGCGTGCCGGACTCCGGCCAACTCGCCGAAAGGGAGTAATTGCTGAAGAAATCACGAAACACGCGCAGCATGGGCATGTTGATCGGGACGTCCCGCCAAAGCCACGCTGCATCGTATGCGGGATCACACCAGTACCTGGGGCCCTCCGCCACGTACCGGGAGACAAAGTCCTCTCCGGGAGACGCGCCCTCGGATGCCCCTGCCCGCAGTGCCGTCAGATTGCGCCGCAGAACCGCCTTGCGGGCGTCGGATGCGTGCGCTTCCCAATAGGCGTCTCCCGCGGTGATCGTCTGTTGCACGTCGCAGGGCGGCGTGCCCACCAGCACCACGTGCGACACCCGCTGCGGAAATCGCGCTGCATACTCGAGCGCCACATTGCCGTGATGGGAATGGCCCACGAGCACCGCCCGCTCGAACCCCAGCGCTGCCCGGACGGCGTCAATGTCCTGCGCGTAGGTCCGCAGCGTGATCCGCTGTGCATCGCCGGGCCCGCCCCCGGCCGCGAAGTGCCGCAGATCCGAGCAGGCCAGCCGGCACGATGCGCCAAGCCGCCGGGAGAAGGTGCGCGGATAGTAGACGCAGGAGCCCACCACCAGCACGGCGGTGCCGCGCCCCTCCACCACATAGCGCAACCGGGCGCCCCCCACCTCCACGGTTCCGCTGCGGCGCTGCCGCACTTGTGCCATACGGGAGGCCCTCATGGTCGATCAGGGGCAGGTCGGGAATGACCAACGCCCCTCGAACGTCCCATGATACCTGAGCGCGCGATGCACGGCCCCGGGACAAGAGTTCCCCGGGGTAATCAGGGCCTTGGCTTACGACGCATCCCTGCGGTAGTAACAGTAGACGAACTTCTGGATCCTGCCGGACGGCGTGTGGTGTGCTTCCTTCTCATGCGCAAGCAGCGTGAACGGGGCGCCGAATTCAGCGTGCAACTGATCCGCACTGTAGCGCATGACGGGAAGGCCGCTGCAGCGGGTGGGACCGTCCTCGGCAAAGGTGGCGACAATCACATGACCGCCGGGCTTCACTGCCCGGAGCACGGCGTCGACATACTTGCGGCGATCCTCCGCCGAGGTGAGGAAATGAAATACGGCCCGGTCGTGCCACACGTCAAAGGCGTGGATGGGAAGCACCACCTCGGTGATGTTTCCCTCGATCCATCGAACCTTCTTTGCATCCTCGCCCAGTCGACTCCGGCATGCGGCAAGGGCCGCGCCGGACAGGTCAAGTACGGTGAGCGCGGTGTAGCCGTCTTCCAGAAGATCGTCCACCAGCGTGGAGGCGCCGCCGCCCACGTCAATGATGGATGCGGACAGCGGCAGATCCGCGGACCGTATGAAACGCAACGACTGCTCGGCGTGTTCCTGGAACCAGCTGACACCATCCATCGCCCTGGTGGCGTAGACTTGTTCCCAGTGTTCCTTCGATTGCATGGCGCCTCCGCTCCGACTCGGCGACGGACGTGATCAGATCCGGGGTCATGCAGGGGCCGCGACCCCCGCTGTCCCGATTCTCAATACATAGCATCGCGCCGGCCGCAACCTGTTGCGCCCGGTCAATGAATCGGCAAATACATGGAGTCCCGGATACACGGACCCATCCGCGGCGGGATCCGCTGTCGCGATCAAACGGCATGCGGCGGACACGGAACCGTGGCCGGTTCCGATGCCCGTAAACGATCGCTGGTTGTCCGGATCCGGAGGCGCTATTCGGTAAGTTGGTAGTAACGCCGGTTGACATAGCGGGTCACAAGATCGACCTCTTCCTAGGTCCACCGCAACCCCGCATGCACGCTCCACGCGCCCACACGCTCGCGCAGATCGCCGAGGCTCTTGACCTTGCGACCCTCCCGGGTATGAATCCATTGAGCGTGGCACCCCTGGCAGTGGTTTTCATACAACGCACGGCCGGGATCAAAATCCTGCGCCGCGACTGTCGCGGGCATACTGCAGGCGGCCGCAAGCACCATCGCCCTGCGCCAGACGCCCGCGAGGGGCAAGAGGTCCATTGGCTTTGCACCTCCCATGCATGTCCCATCCGTGCCGGTTCGCGCCATTACGGTGTGGCGGGACCGGACAGCCCACGCAACCCGCATGCGTCACAGACCCAGTTCCGCATCGGTCGCGCTGTATGTGTACTTGTCCTTCGGCGGCCACGGGCGCAGACGCCAGTCAGGTTCGAAGGCAAAGGACGATCGGCTTCGGCCCGGGAGAAGCTCGCCGTTGCCCGCCCCTTGTGCATAATCATAGTAGAGCTTGATCACCTCTTCCCGGGTCACCTGCTGTGCCGCCGGATGAGCGAGGCACGCGTCGACCCACTGGTGCACACGCGTGTACCGTGGCCCATCGGGAAGCCGGAAATTCTCGTAATATTCCAGAAACCAGAACCGCATGAACAACGGGGTGAAGACAGCCTCCGCCCACCCGAACGCATCGAACAGGAACGGACCACGGGGCGCATGCTCGACGAGAAACTCATTGAGCCGTTCATACTGTTTCAGCATGGCCGCCCTGAGGGCATCCCGGCGGCCGGGATCCTGGTTCATCACCCAGAGATAGCCCTGGGTGCCGAACGCCCCCTCCATCATCGTCAGCATGTTCTCCACCGCACGGCGGTACGGGTCACGCTGTGCGACCGGGAGCTCCGGGAAGATATCCTCGAGATAGGCCAGGATGACCAGGCTTTCCCTGATGATGTACCCGTCGGCTGTCTCCATGACCGGCAGCACTGTCGTGCCGCGCGTCTTGCGCAACAGCCACTCGGGGCGGGGCCGGGTAATGTCGACCACGTGGAAGTCGACCTGCTGCCGTTTGCCCTTCAGAGACAACAGGATCTCCAGGCGCTGGCAGAAGGGACAGACGGGGATATGATAGACGGTCGGACCGGACATCTGCGGCATACTCCAGGCTTGCCCCGGCGATGGCGAGCCGCGTCAGGGGCGGCGGACCCGAGAACCGGGTCGCCGGGTCCGCCGTTCCCGCGTGCTACGCCTCCCGGTCCGCAAGCTTCCTGATGTTTTCGTGAATCTTGAACAGCACGATCAGCAGTTCGCACCAGATCCGCGCCCCGATCACGCCGAGGACAATCATCCCCAGGCCCGTCAGGAACGAGCCGAAGCTCATGCCACCGTAACCGGCGAACATGGATCCGATCCCGCCGACCACCGCAAAGAACAACAGGAGCCAGTACACCACGGTGATGATCTTCGGCGTCAGCATTGAATCAAAGAACAGGATGTCTCTCATATCGATTCTCCGTTCTGGTTATTGAGGACTTTCCCCGACTCCCCTCCCGCCCTCCGTGGGCACCGCCTTCCCGGCATGGGCCGGACGGTCGACGCTCACTCCCTGAACGCCGCAGTACCTGCCGTGGTCGCGAACCGCATCATACCCCGTTGCACGGGGGTGCACGGCCCATCCCCCGCCCACAGCTGCCGGACACCCCGCGCGCCGCGCTTCAACCGGCCCGCCGGCCCGCTCACCGCAAGCAATGACTACCGGCTCCTTCGGGCCGGCGCATGCCTGCCCGCGGTCGGATCAAGGCGCTTCCAGATGGACATTGCCCTTTTCGTCGAGCGTCCAGAACGGATTGTGAGCCACCTCCCAGAGGTGGCCGTCCGGATCGGCAAAGTAGCCGGAGTAGCCACCCCAGAACGCCTCCTGGGCAGGCTTCACGATCCGGGCACCCGCCCGTTCCACCTGCCTCAGGATCTCGTCCGTTTCCTCTCTGGACCGGGTGCAGTACGCCAGTGTGACGCCCGCGAACCCGGCGCCCTCGCCGGACACCTGCGCATCGTCGGCGAGCGCATCACGCGGGTAGAGCGCGAGGACCACGCCGTTGAGCTGAAAAAAGGCGATCTGACCTTCATCTGCACTGATCGTCCAGCCCAATGCCTGCTGGTAGAAGGCCTTCGATCGGGCGAGGTCGTTGACCCCGAGGGTCACCACGCTCATTCGCTGTTCCATGATTCGATCCTCCCCCGTGGCAGGCATTCCATGAGATCCGCAAACCGGCTAGGAACGGCGAGCCATATACGTATAGTAGTTGCACGCCCCGAAGAACTTCCCCTCATCCATGGCCTGCAGCTGGGCCTTCAGCCAGGACTCCACCGCCTCTGCCGGCACAAGACCGGCCTTGATGACGGCCGGCGCATACGTCTCCGCGAACGATTTGAAGAAACTGCCGCCGCCGATCTCCACCACGGCATCGCCCCAGGCCTCGTGGATCACCAGCCCCAACTCCGGCAGCAGGCGTGGAAGATCCCGCATGATCAGCGGATTGTTGAAGGTCGCCGTCGCCAGTGCCGCATCCATCCGCTGACCGAGATCATGATCGGGACAGCCGTAGGTCAACGAGGAATAATCGCCGTCAAAGATGACCACGGTGCCGCCCGGCTTCACCACCCGGGCCATCTCGCCGATCACTTCGGCGGGGTCCGTCACGTGACTGATCAGCGTGTGTGCGATCACCGCATCGAATGTATCGCCGGGAAGATCCAGGCTGTGGGCATCACCGACCCGGAAGTCCACCCGATCGGCGACTGCTTCGTCCCGTGCATACTTCTTCGCGGCCTCGATCAGCACGGGACTCTGATCGACACCAAGTCCCGTGCCCGAAAAATCCATCCGGCGGGCGAGAAAGCGCATCATGGCGCCCGTGCCGCAACCCACCTCCAGGACCTGAGCGACAGGCGGCAGATCCAGGCGCTCCGCATACTTGTCGAACAGGCGGGCGAAGACCTGGTCCTTTGCCCGGTTCTCGAGGCGCGCGACGATGCGCTCGAGCGCGGCATCATCGAGTTCGTTCACAAAGCGGTGCGGATCACGTGCAGCCACGGGTCATCTCCTCAACAGACTCAATGTTTATGGGTGTTACCTGCGTCATCAGGCCCCTGCCTTCGGATCAGAGCAGTTCGCCCCTGACCACGGGAATCACGGAGCCGCCGACGTTCACCTCCGGCGCATCGCCGCCGGCCCGGACGCGCAGCCGCACCAGTGACGGGCGGCGGATCTCGTATCCCTGCTCGATGCGCAATGAAAGATCAGTTTCCGAAAAGATCCGGTGCGCCCACAGGTAGGCGCCCAGAAATGCCGCACCATTGCCCGTGGCGGGATCTTCCCGCACACCATGGGCATCGAAGAAGAACCGTGCGCACAGGTCGTTCACCGCGTGATGGGTTTCATTACAGAAGAGATAGACAAGCGGCGGGAACCCCTGCTCCGCCAGCGGGGCATAGGCCTCCAGGTCGAGCCGGCATCGCCGCAGCACATCGAGACTGCGCACCGGCACGATCACGGCCGATGTGCCGGCGGCACACCGCCGGATCGGTGACCGGTGGTCGATGTCGCCCGGCGAGATGCCGAGGGCCGCGGCCATCGGCTCCGCTGAACATACAGGTCCCAGGGACACCTGGGGCGCCCGGAACCAGGCCGCCTCGCTGCCGTCGGGCCCGGTCTCGAAGGTCACCGGCACCTGCCCCACGGCGAGGTTGAGCCGCACGGTATCCAGGCCCTTGTCCATGACCCGGCGAATGACCCAGGCCGTTCCGAGAATCGGATGCCCGGTAAATTCAATCTCCCGGGACGGGGTGAACACCCGCACCCGGTATCCGCCGTCGTCCTCCGGCGCCGACATCACGAAGGTGGATTCGGAATAGTTCGTCTCTGCGGCCAGCTTCTGCATGATCTCCGCGGACAGGTCATCGGCCCCCAGCACCACGGCCAACGGGTTACCGGCATAGGGCGTCTCCGCGAAGACATCGACGATGTAGATCTGCTCTTTCATGTTTCCCGAGTTCCCGGGCCGGTTCAGTCATGGACATGGATGCACCCGGCGGCGGGCGGCCTCCCGCATGGCGGGCGTCCCCGGCCGGAGGTTCACCCGGCCACCGGGGGCCCGCACGCGACGGCGCCTCTCAATCCGCCAGCCGGTTATGCGTCCCGTCGCAGAATGGGGCATTGCCTGTCTGCTTGCAGCGGCACAACCAGACCTCGCCGGACTTCTCGGCCACGAAAGGCACCGGCTCGCAGCCGGTGCCCTGGTGGGAACCGTCACAGAAGGGCTGTTTGCCGGACCGCCCGCAGGCACACCAGAAATACTTCTTGCCGGCCTCCAGGTTGACGGCGATGGGTTGTTTTTCGGCGATGATCGGATCGCAATCAGACATTCACGGCTCCTTTGCAAGTGGTCAGTGGGGATGGACCCTGAAGCGATTACCAGGGGGATGGCGGGTTCAGTTTCTCCAGCAGGGCCTCGTGGGCCTGCATCTCGGCCTCCGACGGGCGGATCACGCGCAGCCTGGGGCGGCCCTCGGGAAGGCGGCGCAGGGACTCGGCAGCGGGCTCGCCATTGGCGCCTGCGGCGTCGCTGCCCAGCGAGAGGCTCTCCTGACCGCCGGTCATGGCGAGATAGACGTCCGCCAGGATGCGCGCATCGAGCAGCGCCCCATGGAGCTCGCGTCCGGAATTATCGACCTGGTAGCGCTTGCACAATGCGTCCAGACTGTTGCGCTGGCCCGGATGCATGCGCCTGGCCAGTTCCAGGGAATCCAGCACGCCGGCGTAATCGGTGGTCTGCCCCCGGCCGTCACCGAGCAGCGCAAGCTCATGGTCCAGGAAGCCCACATCGAAGGGGGCGTTGTGAATGATGAGCTCGGCGCCACGGATGAAGTCCAGGAACTGATCCACCACGTCGCCGAACCGTGGCTTGTCCGCCAGGAATTCATTGCTGATGCCATGCACCGCCAGGGCACCCTCGTCGATCTCCCGGTCGGGCTGAAGGTACTGGTGGAAATGCCTGCGCGTGAGTCGACGGCCCACCATCTCCACGCAGCCGATCTCGATGATGCGATGCCCCTGGGACGGCTCGAGCCCGGTGGTTTCCGTATCGAGCACCACTTGGCGGCGGGCGGTCTCTGGCATGTCGTTCGGATTGTTCATGGAATACTGGTCAGTTGTCAGTTGTCAGTTGTCAGTTGTCAGTTGTCAGTGGCAAGCGTAGACGGGGCGGGGGGTCATGGGAAGCCAACCGCATGGGGCGCATGGGTATACCCGAGGGACGCACAGGTGATGGCCGGGATTCCACTTCGTGTCCTCTGCGCTCAGGGCGCCTGCCCGTCGTCTCGCGCCCCGGCCAGCATCTCGTCGATGGCCTCGTTGGCGAGCTGGTCGGCCCGTTCGTTTTCCGGATGGCCGGTGTGGCCGCGCACCCAGAACCATTGCACGTCGTGACGTGCGGCGGCGGCATCCAGGCGCTGCCAGAGATCCTGGTTCTTCACGGGCTTGCGATCGGCGGTGCGCCAGCCCCGGAGCTTCCACTGGTGGATCCACTGGGTGACACCCTGCTTGACGTACTGGGAGTCGGTGGTGAGCGCCACCGCGCAGGGACGCGACAGCGTTTCCAGGGCCACGATGGCGGCGGTGAGTTCCATGCGGTTATTGGTGGTCTCGGGCTCCGCGCCCTTGAGGGTACGTTCCTTACCCCTGTAGCGCAGCACCGCCCCCCAGCCCCCGGGACCGGGGTTTCCCCGGCAGGCACCGTCGGTGAAGATCTCCACACGGCTTGCATCAGCCACGACCCTGCCTCCGAAAGCCTGAGCCGGCAAGGCCCGCTGCGATACGGCGCCGGGGCGACCAGCGCGGTCGCATGGGCGTCAGTGTGGCGACACGCTTGCGGGCGAGGATCACGAAGGCGCCTCCCAGGATTGGCCAGAAACGGGCGCCCAATGTCTCCATGGGTCGCAACCGGCGCAACATGCCGGCCCGGCGCAGGGGGGGCCGAAAACCCGCCGATACGGTATCCAGCACCTCGTAGCCCAGCAACTGCAGCCAGTCCCTGACGCGCCGGGCCGTGTAGTAACGCCCGCGCCAGGGCGCCGAACCGCGCTTCCAGGCCGCCAGGCGGCGCAGGCCCATGAAACTGATCGGGTTGAAACCGATGATGATGACATGTCCTTCCGGTACCAGGGTGCGATCCACCTCCCGCAACACGCCGTGGGGATCGGAACAGAACTCGAGCACATGGGTGAGCACCACCAGGTCCAGCGTATCCGCCTGGATGGGCAGCGCGCGCGGCTGGGCCAGCAGTTGCGCCGGGGGCACCAGATCCAGCTGCACCCGGTGGATGATCCGGCTGCCCGCCAGGGGGTCCCGGCAGGGCCCCAGATCCCCGATACGCAGGGCGTGGTAACCGAACAACTGGGGCACCACCGACCCGAGATAGCCGCACAGGTCATCGGCCAGGGCCTCGCCCGGAGGCGAGGCGTACCAGTCTCGGAGTGCCAGGCGATCCTGTGGGGCAAATGCGGGGTCCATGGGGGCACAGCATATCGGATGGACGCAGCAATCGGCCAACTGTCTGAATCCCGGCACCAGCCAACGGATTCGGGCTTGTTAACAATACAGTGCGGTGGCTATGCTTTACGCCCATGAAACCCTCCGCTGTCATGGCCTGGCCCGTCTTGCTGCTCGCAACCGCTTTCCTGGCGGGCGGTTGCGGCAGCCTCCCCCAGAAAGACGATGCACAATCAGGCATCGTCCCCCAGGAACCCGCCCGGGCGGCGGACGCGCCGACAGCCCCGGATGGTGGGCCGGTCGCGAAGCGGCTGCTGGACATGGAGGAGACCGCGCCCTTCCCGGATCCCGGGGTCGACCGCCACATCCCCGTGGGTGAAAACCCGGCAAACAACGATATCTGGGCACGGGTGCGCAGTGGATTCGCCATGCCGGACTACCGGCATGATCCCCGGATCCAGCCCCATATCCAGTGGCACCTCTGCCGGGAAGACTTCCTGCATCGGGTGACGGCTCGGGCGGAACCGCTGCTGTACTACATCCTCGAGGAGATCGAGGCCCGGGAACTGCCCACGGAGCTGTTGCTGCTGCCCATCGTGGAGAGCGCCTACCTGCCGTTCGCCTACTCTCCCGGCCGGGCCGCAGGCATCTGGCAGTTCATCCCCTCGACGGGGCGTCACTTCGGTCTCAAGCAGAACTGGTGGTATGACGGGCGTCGCGACATCCACGCGTCTACCCAGGCCGCCCTGGACTACCTGCAACAACTCAACGAACGCTTCGACGGCGACTGGCTGCTGGCACTGGCGGCCTACAATGCCGGCCAGGGCACCGTGGCACGGGCCATCCAGCGAAACGAGCGCCTGGGGCGCCCCACGGACTTCTGGAACCTGGACCTGCCCAGGGAAACCCGCCACTACGTGCCCAAGCTGCTGGCCCTCCAGGCGCTGGTGGAGAACCCCTGGGCCTATCACGTGGAGCTCTGGCCGGTGCCCGACGAACCCTGGTTGCAGCGGGTTGAACTGGACGGGCAGCTGGATCTGGCCGTGGCGGCCCGCCTGGCGGAACTGGACATCGAGGACATCTACCAGCTGAACCCGGGCTTCAACCGCTGGGCCACGGATCCGGAAGGCCCCCATCATCTGCTGCTCCCCGCAGACCGGGCCGACGCCTTCGTGGCAGGCCTTGCGGGCCTGGATCCGGAGGACCGGGTGGCCTGGCACCGTCACAGGATTCAGTCCGGCGAGACCCTGAGCCACATCGCCACCCGGTACCGCACCACCGTCGCGATGCTGCAGCAGACCAACAATATCCGCGGCACCCGCATCCGTGCGGGCCAGCACCTGCTGGTGCCGAGTGCCACGCGTCCCGCCTCCGGCTACAGCCTGAGCGCCGAACAGCGCCGCAGCAGCACCCAGGCCAGCGGGCCCGCCGGCCGCGAGCGCCACGCACACGTCGTCAACCGGGGCGACACGTTCTGGGCCCTGTCACGCCGCTACGGTGTCGGGGTGCCGGAACTGGCGCGCTGGAACGGTATGGCGCCCGGGGACCCGATCCGCCCGGGTCAGCGGCTCACCGTCTGGCTGCCCCAGGGCCAGGGCATGCACATGGCCGCCGCGGGGCAGGCGCCGCGTGGCCTGCAGCACGTATCCGCCCGCCGCCAGCGGGTGAACTACTCGGTTCGCCGGGGGGATTCCCTGTCCAGTATCGGCCGGCGCTTCAGCGTCTCCGTGGCAGATATCCGGCGCTGGAACAACCTGGGCAACGGCAACCTCATCCGCCCGGGGCAGACCCTGACCCTGCACGTGGACGTGACCAACCAGGGGGGCGAAACATGACCGGGACGCGACGGGAGGCCGGCCTCGGCAGGCGTTCACGCGGCACCGCGCCGCTGTGGACGCGGGACTGATGGGCCTGCACGCATCGATCCAGGTTTCAGGGCTCACGAACCCGGGACGGGTGCGAACCCATAACGAGGACACCATCGGTGACGACCCCGATCTGGGCGTGGTGATCGTGGCCGACGGCATGGGCGGCTACAGCAGCGGCGAGATCGCCAGCCAGATCGCCGTGGACAGCGTGCTGAATGAGTTGCGCCAGACCCTGCCGGACATCAAGCCCGGGGAACTGGACCAGCGCCTGGGCTACTCGGCACAGACACGCGCGGTGCGCAATGCCATCGTGCACGCCAACACCGCCATCTACGAAGCGGCCCGGAAGGACCCTCGTCACCGGGGCATGGGAACCACCCTGGTCATGGCCGCCTTTCGCGACAGCCAGCTCACCATCGCCAACGTGGGCGACTCGCGCATGTATCGCCTCCGGGAAGCACGGCTGGAACAGCTCACCGTGGATCACACCCTGATTCAGGACCTGGTGGACCACGGCTTTTACAATCGGGAAGAGGCTCGCGGCGCGCTCAACAAGAACCTGGTCACCCGCGCGCTGGGCATCGAGCCCAGCGTGGCCGTGGACGTGCGCGAAGGCCTTGCCCTGCCCGGCGATCTCTACCTGCTGTGTTCAGACGGCCTCAACGACATGATCGATGACGAAGCCATTCGTCTTGCCCTCTGTGAACACGGACATGATCTGGAGTTGACCGCCACGTCACTCATTGGCGCGGCCCTGAACGCCGGCGGCAAGGACAATGTCTCGGTCATCGTGGTACGGGTGATGGATCCCCAGACCCAGGATGCTCCGTGGTATGACCGGATCCTGAAGATCGTTGCGCGGCAGGCGAACGGAACCCACTGATGGCCCATATCATTGTCTACCTCAACGGCCAGTTCCTGTACGACATCCCACTGACGCGCGAGGCGATTACCATCGGCCGCAACCCGGACAACGATGTATACCTGAACGACCACGCCGTCAGCGGCCATCACGCCCGTATCATCACGCTGCTCAACGACAGCCTCGTGGAAGATCTGGGCAGTACCAATGGCACGTTGGTAAATGACCGGCCCATCCGGAAACGCGCCCTCAGGGAGGGTGACGAGATCGGCATCCATCATTTCCGTCTCGTCTATACGCACAAGGACGGCCGCGTACGGCCTGCAACCCGGAGCGTCGACCATGCACCAGCGCCCGTGGGAACCGGCAGTGGCGGCTCACCCTCACCCGCGAGACTGCACATACTCACCGGCCCCAACAAGGGTCGCGCCCTGGACCTGGTCAAGGCGCTCACCACCCTCGGCCGTCCGGGCATCCAGGTGGCCGCCATCCAGCGACGTGGACAGGGCTATATGCTCATCCATGTGGACGGTGGCGCCAGCGGTGCATCGCCCAGGGTCAACAATGAACACATCGGCAGTCGGGCCCGGCTTCTGCAAGACGGGGACACCATCGACATCGCCGGGATTCGCATGGAGTTCGAGGAGGCGGGAAGCGGAAGGCGTGAGGCGTGAGGCGTGAGGCGTGAGGCGTGAGGCGTGAGGCGTGAGGCGTGAGGCGTGAGGCGTGAGGCGTGAGGCGTGAGGCGTGAGGCGTGAGGCGTGAGGCGTGAGGCGTCCAAGATTGTAGCGGGACACCTTGACGCCCCACCGATCGAGTGCCACGCCTTGCACACCGGACGCCGTTCACCCGGGTCAGGCGGCCCTGACCAGATCCAGGCGAGGCACGGCGGCGAGCAGCTTGCGCGTGTAGTCGTTCTCGGGGCGGTTGCAGACCCGGTCTGTCGGCCCGTATTCCACGACCCTTCCCTGATACATCACCGCCATGGTGTCGGAAAGGTACTCGACCACCCCCATGTTATGGGTGATGAACAACAGCGTCAGAGAGCGCTCCTCCTTGAGATTCTGAAGGATCTGCAGGATCTCCGCCTGGACAGACACGTCCAGCGCACTGGTCACCTCGTCACAGACAATGAAGCCGGGATCCAGCACCAGGGCCCGGGCGATGCCGATGCGCTGGCGCTGGCCGCCGGAGAACTCGTGGGGGTAGCGCCACAGGCTGTCGCGGGAGAGTTGCACCTGCTCCAGCACCCCCGCCGCCCGTTCCAGACGGTCCTCGGGTGATTCGCCGATACCGTGCACGGCCATGGGCTCCGTCAGGGCCGCTGCCACGGTCAGACGCGGGTTCAGGGATGAGGCCGGATCCTGAAAGATGATCTGCATGCGGCGCCGGTAGGGCCGCATCTCTTTCGGGGAAAGCGCCGTGATATCGTCATTCCCGAACCGGATGCGCCCGGCGGTGGCGTCGACCAGCCGAAGGATGCCGCGCCCCAGGGTGGTCTTGCCGCAGCCGGATTCGCCCACCAGGGCAAGCACACTGCCCCGCGGAATCTCCAGCGACACCCCGTCCACGGCACGCACCTGATCCACCACGCGGCGCAGCAGGCCCTTGCGCACGGGGAAATGGATCTTCACCCCCTCGAGGCTCACCAGCGGTTGCCCGCCGCCCGGGCCGGCAGAGGGTGCGGGCGCCGCCTCCCCGCCTTCCACGCGGGCAATCCGGCGGGCATTGAGATTCTCAGGGAGGGCGTCGATCAGCTGCCGGGTGTACGCATGCCCGGGATCGTTGAGCACCTGCCGTACATCGCCCGTCTCCACGATCCGCCCCAGACGCATCACCGCGAGTCGTTTCGCCATCTGGGCCACCACGCCGAAGTCGTGGGTGATGAACAGGATGCCCATGCCGTTCTTCTCCTGAAGCGCGCGCATCAGCTTCAGAATCTCGGCCTGCACGGTCACGTCCAACGCGGTGGTAGGTTCGTCGGCGATCAGCAGATCGGGCTCGCAGGCCATGGCCATGGCGATCATCACGCGCTGACGCTGCCCTCCCGAAAGGCGATGGGGGAACTCGTGAAATCGCTCCGCGGGGTTGGGGATCCGCACCTGAGCCAGGGCATCCACCGCCCGCTCCCGGGCTTCGGCTTCGCTCATGGCGGGTCGATGCAACCTGAGGGTTTCAACGATCTGGTCGCCCACCGTGAACACCGGGTTGAGCGAGGTCATGGGCTCCTGAAAGATCATGCTGATACGGCTGCCGCGAATCTCGCGCCGGCGTGCATCCGAAAGCGCCAGCATGTCCACCCGCTCCGTCCGCCCGTCCGGATGCCGGTAATCGAACAGGATCTCACCCGACGGATGGCTGGAGATGGCCCCGGGCAGCAACTGGATCACCGACAGGGCCGTGACCGACTTCCCGCTGCCCGACTCCCCCACCACGCAGAACGTCTCCCCGCGCTCGATGTGGAAGCTCACGTCATCCACCGCCTTGACGGTCTCCCCGCCGGCACGCAGATGGGTCTGGAGGTTCTTCACTTCAAGCAGCATGGCGACATTCCAAGGCGGACTTAAATGCGACGCAAAGGCGCGAAGGCGCAAAGCTTCGCAAAACGGCGTTGTAAGGATTGTTCAAGCAAATTCTTTGCGTCCCTTAGCGTCTTTGCGTCTTTGCGTCGCGGTCATGCCGTTCAGGCGTTTTTCTTCAAATGCGGATCCAGCGCGTCGCGCAGGGATTCGCCCACCAGGTTGTAGGCAAACACCGTGAGAAAGATCGCGCCGCCCGGGAAGGCCGCCATCCACCAGTTGAAGGTGGAGGACTGCACGGCCTGGTTGAGCATCTGGCCCCAGGACGGATCGTCCACCAGACCCAGGCCCAGGAAACTCAGGGTCGCCTCGGCGAGAATGGCAGAGGCGACACCAAAACTGGCCGCCACCAGGATGGGGGCCGCGCCGTTGGGCAGCATGTGACGAAAAAGGATCGAGCGCAGCGGCAGTCCGCAGGCCACCGCCGCCTGCACATATTCCTGCTGGCGCAGCTTCAGGAACTCGGCACGCACGTAGCGCGCGTAACCGGACCAGGACGTGATGCCGATGATGATCATCATCATGTACAGACTTCGTCCGAAGAAGGCGACGAAGGTGAGTAGCAGGAAGAGCGTCGGAATGGCCTCGAAGATCTCCACAAGCCTCATGCCGATGATATCCACGATGCCGGAGAAATAGCCCATAAGCCCGCCGATAATCACACCGATGAAAAGCGCGATTCCCGTGGCAATGAAACCGATCGCAAGGGCGATGCGCGATGCATGGATCATCCGCGAAAGCACATCGGCGCCGTTCTCCTCCGTGCCCAGCCAATGGCGCCGTTCCTGGATGCCGAGCGGGGCCTGAAGGCCGGTGTCGCCGTGGTCGCGCAGGTAATCCTTGGGTGAATAGGGGATCGGTGCGCGCACGACCCAGTCATAACGGCCTTCGGCCTGGGCTTCCCGGTACTGCTCGTAGATGACCAGCGACGGCGGTGAGACAAGACTGTAACTAAGGCCCGCCCCCACGGACAGCGCGATCAGCACCACCAGCAGGCGCTGGCGGAACGGCCTGCGTAAGAAGAGCACGGACACCGCGGCAAGAAACGCCGTGAGTATGGTCAAGTCCGCCGGCGTCAGATGACCCAGCACAGGGCTGGAGATGCGCCCACCCTCCGACAGCAGCAGGGGATGGCTGGTGGCCAGGAACGGCGAGAACACGGCCACGCCCGCCAGGAGCAGTATCCACGCCATGCCGATGCGGGCACCCCAGCGCGTGAACACTTCCCTGAGCACCTCGGCGCTGTAGCTGCGCCGGCGCGGCGGCTGGCCTGTCACGGCGGCGGCCTCAGTCATAACTCACCCGCGGATCGACGATGGCGTAGCACAGGTCCGCCAGCAGGTAACCGGCCAGGGTCAGCAGGCCGCTGATCAGCGTCACCGACAGCACCAGTTCCCGATCGCGCCCGCGGACCGCATCCACGGCAAGCTTGCCCATGCCGTCGATGCTGAAGATGGTCTCCACGATCACCGACCCGGCCAGTAGGCTCGGCAGCAATGTGGCGGAGACGGTGATCAGCGGCAACAGGGAATTGCGGAACACGTGCTTCCAGAGCACGTCCCGCTCGGAGACGCCCTTGGCACGCGCCGTGCGCGCGTAGTCTGCCATCAGGTTCTCAAGCAGGGAGGAGCGCGTAAGTTTGGCAAGAAAGGCGAAGCCGCCGTAGGAAAGACAGATGACCGGCAGCACGAGATGCCAGCTGCGATCCAGCAGGAAGCCGCGCACGAAACCCTCCTGCCCGAGCTGGGCGGCGACCACCACACCCAGGATGGCGCCCAGAAGCCCCAGAGTGGCCGTACGCAGGGCATCAAATCCGCTCCACCCGATGGCGGCAAGCATACCCCCGACCAGCACTGCCATCACCACGTTGAATACGCCGAAACCGGCCATGCCCGCCGGCTGCGATGCCACAAGGGCACCGGCCACCGCACCGAGCACACCGAGTACCGCCATGCGCAGGCGAACCGCCCCCCTGATACTCAGCCACACCAGCAGGACAGCACCGATACCCGCCAGCAGAAAGACCATCAGTACGTCGCCAAGACTCCCCCAGTGGGGAAGAAAGGGCATGTCCAGCGCCTCCCGCCGGCTCAGCCCGCCCGTCGGAAACCACCGCCAGAACTGATCCGAGGCAAAGAAGCCGATCATCAGCACGCCTGCCAGCATGGTAGGCACCGACCACAGTCCCAGCATCACCACGCTGGAACTCACGTCGAAGCTGCTGCCGCGGCGTGTGGCCGCGTGCACGCCGATGGCGATGGCGATCACATAGATCAGCGGAATGGAGATCACATTGAGCAGCAGGGTGATGGGCAGGCGCTCGGCGATCAGATCCATGACCGGACGCCCGTAACGAAAGCTGGTACCCAGATCCGACCCCTTGATCAGGGAGAAACGACCCAGATCGCCGGTGGTCTCGTCGATGCGAAACCCCACCGGTGACACATTGTTGAGCCAGCGCAGGTACTGAACCGGTGCCGGCTGATCCAGCCCGTAACGGCGGTTGTAATAGTCCTCCAGCGCCTGCTTGGCCTGCGGCTCCAGATTGAGCCCGTCCACCAGCGCCTGCGCGCTGATGCCCCCGGGCGCCGCCGCCATCACCACGAACACCACCAGCGTGATCCCCAGCAAGGTGGGGAACATGAGCAGCAGACGGCGAAGGAGATACGTGGTCACGGGAAAGGCCTATTCAAAGTTCAAGGTTCAAAGTTCAAGGGAGGGCGGTTGCATGGCATTGGGTGCCGTAGAGCCATCCCTTTGAACCTTGAACTTTGAACCTTGAACTTTAACCCGTGAATCATCTCGCATATCTCTGCTGCTCCACCGGCACATAGATCTCCACCGGCACGATACCCATGTTGAGACCGAGCCGCGTGATGCCCAGATTCTTCACGCGCCGGTCTATGAAGGCGAGCGTCTGGCGGCGCATCAGGAAGGTGTAGGGCTGGTCCTCGTGAAGGATGCGCTCCGCCTCCTGCCACAGCGGCATGCGCGCATCCTCGTTCACCTCGCTGCGGGCCCGGTCGATGAGTTCATCCAGTGCCGGGTTTCGGTAATTGATGAAGTTGTCACCGCCGCCCACAGTCTGGCTTGAATGAAACATCTGGTAGATGTCGGTCTCGACGCCGCTGGTCCAGCCCAGCGTGATGGCATCGAAGTCCTTGCGGTTGAGCAGATCCAGCATCACCGACCACTCCGTGGGGCGCGGGCGCATGAGAATACCCGCGCGCGCATAGAGATCGCGCAGGAACAGCACGATACGGCGCGTATCCTCGTTGTCCTGGAAGAACACCAGGTCGAACTCGAACGGCCTCCCGTCCCCGTCCTGCAGAATGCCGTCCCGGTTGCGCGTACGGTAGCCCGCCTCATGCAGCAACTCGCCGGCACGCGCCAGATCGAAGGGATAGGGTTCGAGCGACGTGTCGTGCTGGGGGCTGCGCGGATTGAACGGGCTCACCGCCGGTTCCGCATAGCCCAGCATGATCTCGTCGATGATGCGGTCGATATGGGTGAGATGGCTCATGGCCTGGCGAACCCGGCGGTCCGCAAACCGGGTGGCCTTGCCGTCGCGCTCCTGATTCCAGCCGATGTAAACATAACCGGCCGTGGGGCTCATGTACTCGTAGTGCCGGGTACGTTCCCGCAGCTGCTCGTCATCCAGCAGACGCTGATACTCCCTCGGCCGGGCCCCGTAGGCATCGATGTCACCATTGCGGAACGTGGTGAGCCGCGCGCTGTCGTTCTCGATCACACGCCAGACCACGCGGTCGAACGGCGGCTCCACCGGTCCCCAGTAGCGGGGATTGCGCTCCAGCTCCACCAGCCCCTGGTCCGGCGTCCAGCCCTTCGGGTCGGACAGGCGATAGGGCCCGGACCCCATGAGCAGACCCCGGGACTGATTGAAGGTCTCGGGTTCGTCCAGATAGGACTCGTAGAAATGGCGCGGCAGGATCGCCATGCCGCCCGCCAGTTGCAGGCTGTTGAAGTAGGGCTCGGCGAAGGTGAAGGCGACTTCGTGCTCGTCCAGCGCCTCGACCCTCTCCAGCTTCTCCATGAATGCCCTGGAACGCGGCGCGGCAATGGCCTCGGTCATGATGAAATCAAAGGTGAACATCACGTCATCCGCCGTCAGCGGTGTGCCGTCGGAGAAGGTGACATCGGGACGCATGCGGAAGGTGATGATCAGTCCGTCCTCACTGATGTCCCAATCCCGGGCAATCAGACCCTGCCACTCCAGGGTATCCGGGTCACGTGTCAGCAGAGATTCCAGTACGTAGCCCTGCACCTCGCTCGCGTAGGCGTCACTGGATACCAGCGGCGTGACGGTACTCAGCCCGGTGGGAAACGCCCGCACCAGCCAGTCACCCGGCGCGAACTCCGGGTCCCGGCTTGCGCGCAGGGCGCGCTGGAATGCCCCGGCCACATCGTCCGCGGCTCCCGGTGCATCAGATGGCGCCAACGCACCGGTGCGCGCAAGCCCCTCCAGGGATTGGAGGGCCACACGTAACCTGCGCAGATCGTCACTCTGCTCCTGCATGGCCCGATGCATCTCCGCCATGCGCGACCACTGCCGGTCCACCTGATACATGAGAAGGACCATCAGAATGACTATGAGCGACAGCCCGATGATGAGCGGAAGATCTCTGGCGGAGAAGCGTTTTTCCATCGGCAGGAATCCGTAGAACGTATGGGTCGGGCTGTTCAGAATGCATCCGCACTATAGATGTATTCCCCGATCGTTTCATCCGACCCCGTAGTGGATCGCACCCGGGTCGGATAGTATGATGCGATCATCACTTCCGGCAGACGACTGGAGCGGCCATCCGGCCATCATCCGTCGCGATGTCAGACCCGTGATCGCCGCCCAGGTTCATCCGGGTGTGCGAGTCCCCAGGGACGCGCAGGCACATCATCGTACAGGAGACGCAAATGGGTTTACTCACCGGCAAGCGCGCGCTGATCGTCGGCGTCGCCAGCAATCGGTCCATCGCCTACGGCATCGCCAGGGCCATGCGGCGCGAAGGGGCGGAGCTGGCCTTTACCTACCAGAACGAACGCCTCAAGGAACGTGTGGAGAAACTCGCCGCGGAGTTCGACTCCGACATCCTGGTGCCATGCAACGTGGAGAGCGACCAGGAGGTGGATGCCGTCTTCGAGCACCTGGACAACTACTGGGAGAGCCTCGACGTGCTGGTGCACTCGGTGGCCTTCGCCCCCAAGGAAGAACTGGAGGGTGATTTCCTGGACAACGTCACCCGGGAAGGTTTCCGTACCGCCCATGACATCAGTTCATACAGCCTGGCTGCGCTGGCCAAGGCCGGCCGGCACATGATGAAGGACCGCAATGCCGCCATCCTGACCCTGAGCTACCTGGGGGCGGTACGTGCCATGCCGAGCTACAACGTCATGGGTCTGGCCAAGGCGAGCCTGGAGGCCAATGTCCGCTACCTGGCCTACACCCTGGGCCCCGAGGCCATCCGCGTCAACGCCATTTCCGCAGGTCCCATCCGCACGTTGGCGGCCGCCGGCATCGGCGACTTTCGCAAGATCCTCGACCACGTCGAGAAGAACGCCCCGTTGCGCCGGAACGTAACCATCGACGACGTGGGCAATGCAGGTGCCTTCCTGGCCTCGGATCTGGCCTCCGGGATCACCGGAGAGATCCTGTACGTTGATTCCGGATACAACATCCTCGGACTGGGGCCCGCTGAAGTGTGAATTGAGAAGTGGGACTAAACGCAAGAGGCGAGCCACTGGCTCGCCTCTTGCGTTATTTGCGTTTATTCGTGCTTCTCAATTCACACTTCCGACTTTGTCACAGGTTGTCGCGGAAGATCTCAATCCTGGCTTCCGCCTCCAGGGCCCGATACAGCGCCTCGAACTCGAGGCCGCCATAGAGCCCGGCCAGTTGCGCCGCGGCATCGCTGCGAAGCGACGGATCCACTTCGCCGGCTTCCCAGTCATGCTGCACGAAGATCGCATAATCACCGCCGTCCACGGCCACGCCGCCGTACAAGGGGGCATCCGCGGACGGACGGGGCATGGTGAAGATCCGATGCAGGAGCCGGGAGGAGATATCACCGGACTCGCGGGTGATCCACAGGCCGTCGCTGCCGACACCGGGCAGGTCCGCCACGGCCTCGTCAAATGATACGCCTTCGCGCAGGCGCTCCAGAGCCTGTTCACCGGCGGTCTCGGCCCGGGCACGGGCCTCCTCCCACACGAGCCTCAGGCGGATCTCGTCGGCCACCTCTTCCAACGGCCGCGGTGCCGCGGGTTGACGATCCTCAATCCGGATCACCGCCACGCGCCCGTCGGGCAGGTCGATCAGATCACTGTTCCTGCCATCACGCACATCGTCGCTGAAGGCCACCTGCAATACCTCGGGCTCGGCCGCCAGCCCCTCGGAAGCACCCTCGCGGGTAAACCAGTCCGTGTGACGAATCTCCAGGCCCGTGGCTTCCGCGGCCGGTTCCAGGCTGCCGGGCTGCTCATAGCTTTCCGTCAGCAGCCGTTCCGTCAGCTCGATCTGCAGACGCTCGATACGGCGGCTGCGATACTCGGCCTCGACCTCCTCGCGCACCTCCGCAAAGGGCGTACGCTCCGCCGGGCGGATCTCGGTGAGCTCGATCACCTGGAAACCCAGGCGCGTCCGGATCGGCTGACTCACGTCCCCTTCCCGAAGTGTAAACAGCACCGCCTCCATGTCGGGGTCCATATCCCCCCGGGCAATGAAACCCAGGTCACCACCCCCGGTGGCCGCCAGCGGGTCGTCGGAGGCTTCGGCGGCCAGTGCCGCGAAATCCCCACCTTCGTCGATGCGCCGGTACAGTTCCCGCGCGCGTTCCTCAGCCACGGCCACGGCATCCGGACCGGCATCGTCCGGCACGCTCACGAGGATATGCCGGGCCCGCCGCTCCTCGGGCCGGGTGAACTGATCCATGCGCTGCTCGTACTCGCGGCGAAGGTCGGATTCCGTGACACTGACCTCGTCACGCAGGGTCGAATCATCGAGCATCAGGTAGGCGAGCCGGATCCGTTCCGGGGTGCGGAACTCGTCGGAGTTCGCCTCGTAGTACTGCGCCACCCGCGTGTCATCCACCTGGATATCGTCCACAAAGGCCTCGGCGGGCACGGTGTGCACACTGACCTGACGGCGCTCATTGCGCAGCTTCAGGTAGTCATCCAGCATGGGTCCGGGCAGGAAGGTCCCCTGCCGGTAGCCGCTCTCGAACTGCTCCAGGAGCATGGCGTTTCTCATCAGTGACTCGAACTCGGCGGGCGAACGGCGCTGGGCATCCAGAACCTGACGATAACGCTGCGGATCGAACGCACCGTCGCGCTGGAATCCGGGGATCCGCCGGATTTCGGCAGCCACCGCCTCGGCACTCACGCGAAAACCCTTCTTTTCGGCCACCTGGCTGACCAGTTCACGGCGAATCAGCTGCTGCAGCGTATTGTCCCGCAACACCTGATCATCCACGGCACCAGATGGAATGCGGCCCCCGAACATGCTGGCAAGCTGCTGGCGCTGGCTCTGGTATTCCTGCTGAAAGGCGCGCTGTGAGATCTCCACGCCATTGACCTCGGCCACCACGCGGTCGGGTGCCCCGCCAAGGTACTCGTTCAGGCCCCAGAGGGCGAACGGAATACTGATGAGAATAATAACGGCGTAGGCAATCCAGCCCGTGGCCTTGTCTCGGATCTTCTGCAGCATGGTCAGGAGGTCACTTTGTCGGATGAATCAGGCAAGCCGGCCCATGATAACGAATTTGCGGCTGGCGGGGGTATTGCAGCACGGCCGGGTGCGTCACCGGTACCCGCGCGGGGACATCGTATGCCGGATAGACGACACGCGAGGCCCTGAGTTCCATGCGGCGGTTCCGGCAGATCCTGGCGGCGTCGCGACCGGCCCCAAACCCGACGAGCCCGGAGACCGCAACTGCCGGACGTCATGCAGGGCAGCCAAGGCCTTATTCCCTCTGGCGGACCATCGGGGTATCCGCATGCACTGCCTCGGCGGACCGGCCAAAAAAAAGGGTGCACGAGGCACCCTTTCCATGTACTGGCGGAGTGGACGGGACTCGAACCCGCGACCCCCGGCGTGACAGGCCGGTATTCTAACCAGCTGAACTACCACTCCTTGTTCGTTAATTCTACACCTTGGTGGGTGCTGAGGGGATCGAACCCCCGACATTCGCCTTGTAAGGGCGACGCTCTACCAGCTGAGCTAAGCACCCGTTAAAGGCGCGCTAGTTTACTGCATCCTTCAGGCCTTTGCCAGCCTTGAAGCTGGGCATCTTGGAGGCGGGAATCTGGATGGATTCACCGGTGCGGGGATTGCGACCGGTACGGGCATCTCGCTCACGAACCAGGAAGGTCCCGAAGCCGACGATGGTCACCTGGTCACCGCCCTTCAGGGCGCTGGAGATCACATCGATCATGGCATCCACCGCACGGGCGGCTTGGGCCTTCGGCAAATCGGAGGAGTTGGCAACGGCGTCGATGAGTTCGGATTTGTTCATTCATGTGTTCCTTCAGTTAAGCGGAATGGATAACCCGCCAGCCGGGCTGCTGGCGCAGGATGATGACAGAACCCGCTGACCACTGTCACGAGGCCGGCGTTGGTGAGAATACTGGCGATTTCCCCAATGGGTGGCGTTGTTATGAATGGCTCAATGGTGCCCAGAACTTTATACCAAGCGCTTCAGAAAGCTGTCAACAAGCGCCAAGCGCCGCTGCCGGACCATCCGGATACGAGCGGAAATCTGTGACGGGCTACACTCGGCACGACGCTTTACACCATGAGATCGCCCGCAAAAAAGCGGGCCCGTCAGGACCCGCTCTTCCACCATGGCCGGAAAACCGGCCCGATCAGTGGTGATGGACCTCGCGGCGGCGGGAGGCGCCCTTGCCCTTCGCCTTGTCGGCCGCCCCGGGTTCCGTACCCGTATGCGCCGACTCCGGCATCTCGGCTAGAGCGATCTCCAGCACTTCGTCGATCCAGCGCACCGGCCGGATATCCAGGCGGCTCTTGATATTCTTGGGGATCTCGACCAGGTCCTTCTCGTTCTCCTGCGGAATGACCACGGTGGTGATGCCTCCCCGGTGGGCCGCCAGCAGCTTTTCCTTGAGGCCGCCGATGGGCAACACCTCGCCGCGCAGCGTGATCTCGCCGGTCATGGCCACGTTGGACCGGACCGGGATCCCCGTGAGCGCCGAAACCAGGGCGGTGCACATGCCGATACCCGCGCTGGGGCCGTCCTTGGGCGTCGCGCCCTCGGGGACGTGGATATGGATATCCTTCTTCTCGTGGAAATCCTCGGCAATGCCCAGCACGTCGGCCCGGCTGCGCACCACGGTAAGCGCCGCCTGGATGGATTCCTGCATGACATCACCGAGTTTGCCGGTGTGCTGGATCTTGCCCTTGCCGGGTACCACGGCGGATTCGATGGTAAGCAGTTCGCCGCCCACCTCCGTCCAGGCAAGGCCCGTCACCTGACCCACCTGGTCGCGCTCTTCCGCGATGCCGTAGCGGAAGCGGCGCACGCCCAGATACTTGTCCAAAGTCTTGGGCGTGACCTGGGTCTTGCGGTCGGTATCCTTGAGCAGGAGATTCTTCACCACCTTGCGGCAGATCTTGGAGATCTCGCGCTCCAGGTTCCGGACACCGGCCTCACGGGTGTAATAGCGCACGATATCCCGAATGGCCGCCTCGCTGATGGAGAGCTCGTCCTCCTTGAGGCCGTTGTTCTTCATCTGCTTCGGCACCAGATAGTTCTGGGCGATGCTGGTCTTCTCGTCCTCGGTATATCCGGGCAGACGGATGACCTCCATGCGGTCCAGCAATGCCCCGGGGATGTTCATGTTGTTGGCGGTGGCCACAAACATGGTGTCCGAGAGATCGAAATCCACTTCAAGATAGTGGTCATTGAAGTTGATGTTCTGCTCCGGATCCAGCACCTCCAGCAGGGCCGAGGCCGGATCGCCGCGGAAATCCATGGCCATCTTGTCGATCTCGTCCAGCAGGAACAGCGGATTGCGCGTACCCACCTTGGCCATGTTCTGCACGATCTTACCGGGCAGGGAACCGATATAGGTACGGCGGTGGCCGCGGATCTCGGCCTCGTCGCGCACGCCGCCCAGCGACATGCGGGTGAACTTGCGGTTGGTGGCCCTGGCGATGGAACGGCCGAGGGAGGTCTTGCCCACGCCCGGCGGACCCACCAGACACAGGATCGGGCCCTTGAGCTTTCTCACCCGCTGCTGCACGGCCAGGTACTCGAGGATGCGCTCCTTGACCTTCTCCAGGCCATAGTGGTCCTCGTCGAGCACGCGCTCGGCCTCGGCAAGATCGTTGCGCACCTTGGACTTCTTCTTCCAGGGCACGCTCACCAACCAGTCGATGTAATTGCGCACCACGGTGGCTTCCGCCGACATGGGTGACATCATCTTGAGCTTGTTGAGTTCCGCGGTGGCCTTCTGCTTGGCCTCCTTGGACATGCCGGCCTTCTCGATCTTGCGAGCCAGATCCTCCACCTCGTTGGGGGCATCCTCGAGATCACCCAGTTCTTTCTGGATGGCCTTCATCTGCTCATTGAGGTAGTACTCCCGCTGGCTCTTCTCCATCTGCTGCTTTACGCGGCCGCGGATCCGCTTCTCGATCTGCAGAATATCGATCTCGCCTTCGATGAGGGACATGAGATGTTCCAGGCGCGCGCGCACATCCTGGATCTCCAGGATCTTCTGTTTCTCATCGAGTTTCAACGACATATGCGCGGCGATGGTATCGGCAAGGCGCGCCGGGTCGTCGATGCCTGCCAGGGAGGTGAGAATCTCGGGCGGGATCTTCTTGTTGAGCTTCACGTACTGATCGAAGAGATTGAGCACCGAACGGGTCAGCACCTCCACCTCACGCTCGTCCAGCGCGCTGTCGGGGCCGATCAGCGCGATCTGCGCCGCAAAGTGCTCCTCGTTGTCGACCATGTCGACAATCCGGGCGCGCTCCGAGCCCTCCACGAGCACCTTGATGGTGCCGTCCGGCAGCTTGAGCAACTGGAGAATGGTGGACAGGGTACCGATACGGTGGATCTCGTCGGCACCGGGTTCGTCCACCTCGGCGCTCTGCTGGGCGACCAGCAGGATCTGCTTGTTGTTGGCCATGGCCGCGTCCAGCGCGCGGATGGATTTCTCCCGACCCACGAACAGGGGAATGACCATGTGCGGGTAGACCACCACATCCCTGAGCGGCAGCACGGGGACGGCCTGCAAGGGGTCCTGGGTGGCGGCCTGAGTCTTGTCGTCGGAATCCGTCATTTGGGCTCTCTGATAGGTCGGGTGGCAATTGCCGGATCGCGGGGCATCCACGGCGCCGCCACGATTACGTCAATCCTATTGATGGGGGAGAACGGTGCATAAATCAAGGGGCGCACGGTGCCCGGACGAAAAATCCGGGTCCGACAGCGACTTGCGGGGCATAACCGGAGGCGGGATGTGGAATGCGCGGGTGCCGCCGCCCAATGGCCGGATTCAGGAGCTCCGCCCGGGGGCAACCGCTTTCAACGGCCCGCCCACCGGCGTCGGCCGGCGAGGTGTCAATCGGACGCCGCCGCCTTCTGATAGTCCGTGTTCTCGTAGATGAGATAGGGTTTCGCCTCGCCGCGAATGACCGCGTCGTCGATCACCACCTTGGAGACGTTCTCCACGGAGGGCAGATCATACATGGTATCCAGCAGCACCTGCTCCAGGATGGTGCGAAGACCACGGGCCCCGGTCTTGCGCTCCATGGCCTTGGTGGCCACGGCGCGCAGGGCATCCTCCCGGAACTCGATCTCCACCCCTTCCATGTCGAACAGCTTGCCGTACTGCTTGGTGAGCGCGTTCTTGGGCTCGGTGAGGATCTGGATGAGCGCATCCTCGTCCAGTTCCTCCAGGGTGGCCACCACGGGCAGGCGCCCCACGAACTCGGGAATCAACCCGTACTTGATCAGATCCTCGGGTTCCACGCCGAACAGGATCCGGGACGCCGGCAGGCTTTCCTGCTTGCTCTTGACCTTGGCGGCAAATCCGATCCCGCCCTTCTCGGTGCGATCGAGGATGACCTTGTCCAGGCCGGCAAAGGCGCCCCCTACGATGAACAGGATGTTGTGCGTGTCCACCTGCAGGAACTCCTGCTGGGGATGCTTGCGGCCGCCCTGGGGCGGCACCGAGGCCACCGTGCCTTCGATCAGCTTGAGCAGGGCCTGCTGCACTCCCTCGCCGGAGACGTCCCGGGTGATGGAGGGGTTGTCGGCCTTGCGGGAGATCTTGTCGATCTCGTCGATATAGACGATGCCGGTCTGCGCCTTCTCCACGTCATAGTCGCACTTCTGGAGCAGCTTCTGGATGATGTTCTCCACATCCTCGCCCACGTAGCCCGCCTCGGTCAGCGTGGTGGCATCGGCGATGGTGAACGGCACGTTGAGCAGGCGTGCAAGGGTCTCCGCCAGCAGGGTCTTGCCGGAGCCGGTGGGGCCGATGAGCAGGATATTGCTCTTGGCCAGTTCCACGTCGTCCTTGGACCCGCGGGCCTCCAGGCGCTTGTAGTGGTTGTACACCGCCACCGCCAGGATCTTCTTGGCGCGTTCCTGGCCGATCACATACTCGTCCAGGATCTGCTTGATCTCGTGGGGTTTGGGGAGCTTCTCGCCGACGGACGCGCCCTGCTCCTGCATCTCCTCGCGGATGATGTCATTGCACAGTTCGACACACTCGTCGCAGATAAACACGGACGGTCCGGCGATGAGCTTGCGGACCTCGTGCTGACTCTTGCCGCAGAAAGAACAGTACAGCAGCTTGCCGCTGTCGGTATCTTTGGACTTGTTGTCACTCATCGGCGGGCCTCTCTTTTCTCCGATTTCACCTTGCTACTTTTCCAGCCGGGATGCAAGCCGTGAAAAGACAGGGTTTTCCTGATTCCGTGATCCATATCAGCGGAGCCGTGTGCAGCCGTGTGGCACCCGCTCCGCACTAGGATTGCGGCGGCTGCGCCACGTCCCTGCTGGAGAGCATCTGATCGATCAGCCCGTACTCCACCGCCTCGGCGGGATTAAGGAAACGATCGCGGTCCGTATCCTGCTCGATGCGCTCCACCGTCTGGCCTGTGTGATGCGCCAGGATGCGGTTGAGCTCCTCGCGGATCTTGAGGATCTCCCGCGCATGGATGTCGATGTCGGTGGCCTGCCCCTGGAAGCCGCCCAGGGGCTGGTGGATCATGACCCGGGAATGGGGCAGACAGAATCGCTTGCCGTGTGCACCACCGGCCAGCAGCACCGCGCCCATGCTGGCCGCCTGGCCGATGCACAGGGTCGAGACATCCGGCTTGACGAACTGCATGGTGTCATAGATGGCCATGCCCGCGGTCACCGCGCCGCCGGGGGAGTTGATGTAGAGGCTGATGTCCTTGTCCGGATTCTCGGACTCCAGGAACAAAAGCTGGGCCACGATGACGTTGGCCATGTAATCCTCCACGGGCCCCACGGCAAACACCACGCGCTCCTTGAGCAGGCGGGAATAGATGTCGTAGGCACGCTCGCCACGGGCGGTCTGCTCGACCACCATGGGCACCAGATTGAGCGCCCGGGTGTCCAGTGCGCCGCGGCTGTCGGTACCTTGCATACTCATTCAGACTGACCCTCCTTCTGGGGGTTCATCAATTCGTCAAAACTCATGGGTTTTTCGGTGACCGATCCCTGGGCCACAACCCAGTCCACCACCTGTTCCTCAAGCACCATGGCCTCCAGTCCGCTCATGGCCTGCGAGTTGGTGCGATAATAGTCTACCACCTGCTTCGGGTCCTCGTATCCGGCGGCCATCGTCTCCAGAGCGGCCTGTACCTTGTCGGGGTCCACGCTCAGGTCATTGGCGCGTACCAGTTCCCGAATGATCAGCCCCAGGGCCACCCGGCGCCGGGCTTCCTCGCTGAACAGTTCGTCGGGTAAATTCTGCCCCTGGACCTGTCCGCCGAACCTGGCCGCAGCCTGCTCGCGCAAGCGCCCGATCTCGTCCTTGATCAGGGCCTCGGGCAATTCCAGATCATGGGCCTTGTAGATGGCGTCCATGACCTGACCCTTGACGCGGTTCTTCACGGATTGTTCCACCTCCCGCTCCATGTTTGCGCGGACTTCCTCGCGAAGCTTTTCCACGCCGCCTTCCTCGATCCCGAAGGCCTTGGCGAAGTCTTCATCCACCGCCGGCAGCGAGGGTTCCTTGACCTCGTGCACCCTGATGGCAAACTGGGCAGTCTTGCCAGCCAGATGCTCGGTGGGATAATCCTCCGGGAAAGGCACATCCAGGGTCTTTTCCTCGCCGGGGCGAAGGCCCGTCAGCTGCTCTTCGAAGGCCGCCAGCATCTGACCCGCGCCCAGTTCCACCGGCGCGGCCTCGGCCTTGCCGCCCTCAAAGGCCTCACCGTCCAGGCTGCCCTCGAAATCCACGACCACCTGGTCGCCCTCCCGGGCCGGACGATCCACTGCCACAAAGGTCTTGTGCTGACGGCGCAGGGTCTCGATGACCTTGTCCACATCCTCGTCGGTAATCACCACCTTGGGCCGCTCCACGGCCACCTGGCTCAGATCGGCCACCTCCACCGCCGGGAAGACCTCAAAGGTGGCAATGTATTCCAGGCCCTTCCCCTGCTCCATGACCTTGGGCTCGATGCTCGGCCCGCCCGCCGGCTGCAGCTCTTCCTGGGCGATGGCCTCCTGATAAGTGCTCTGCACCACCTCGCCCACCACTTCCTGATAGACACCCGCTCCGTAGCGCTGCCGCACCACCTTCAGGGGGACCTTCCCCGGACGGAAGCCGTCGATGCGCACGCGCTTCATCAGGGACTTCAGGCGACGGTCCACCTCCTGCTCGATGCGCTCGGCAGGGACCTGCACGGTCATCCGGCGTTGCAGGTTACTGACGGTTTCCACTGAAACTTGCATGTTGACGGGTCCTCTAGGGGTTCAATCTGATGAAGTAAAGATTCCGGTCGGTTCGGCCGCCGTCGGCCCGGCAGGCCGATCTTCCGTACATCGGCAGCCCCGGGAATCGATTCCGGGCCGGTTGTGACGCACGCCCGACTCGCGAGTGTGGTGCGAAAGGAGAGACTCGAACTCTCACGGGTTTCCCCACTGGATCCTAAATCCAGCGCGTCTACCAGTTCCGCCACTTTCGCCGTCGCCGCGGCTTGCGGCGTAAAACGGGGAATTATAGCCCGTTCGGCGCCTCCCGCGTAAACACCGCGTCCGATCGGGCACACCGAAATGCCGGCGGCCGGCCGCCGGCGGGGGCACAAGGGGGAGTCACAGCACTTTCTTCAGGGTTGAAGCAGGCACTCGGGCACTCTTAAAATGTATTTATAATACATTATTAACCCTCGGCCAATACGGTCCCACCAGGAGGTGTCCGATGACAGACCCTATCGCCCGATGGAAGGCTGAACACGCCAACTTCAGCCGCCTGCTGGATCTGATGGATGCGCAGATTGCACTCTTTCACGAAGGGGAGCGGCCGGACTACGAACTCATGCTCGACGTCATGCACTACATGACCCACTATCCCGACCACTACCACCATCCCCATGAGGATCTCGCCTGCCAGGTGCTCCTGGAACGCGAGCCCGCCTATCGCGAGGCGGTCGAGGACCTTGCCGGTCAGCACGCGCGCATTGCCGCCTCAGGCACCAGACTGGTGCAGGACCTGAACGCCATCGTGAACGGGGCGCTCATTGCCCGGGCGGCCGTGGAGACCGACTCGGCGGCCTACACGCACACCTTGCGACAGCACATGCAGCAGGAACACGAACTGATCTTCCCCGCCCTTGAGCAGGTACTCGAGGGAGCCGACTGGGCATCCCTGGACGCCCGAATCGATCTCGCGGCCGACCCGATCTTCGGGGGCTCCGTGGACCAGCGCTATGTTGCGCTGCAACAACGCATCGCCGAACAGGTCGGCTGCGAATGCACACCGGTCAGCTAGTGTCGTGTCCCGCAAACCGGAGACCGGATGCATGTCATCGCCGACATCACGGCACATATCGAGCCTGAACCTCCTGAAGATCCGTTTTCCCATCGGCGCCGTCGCGTCGATCAGCCATCGCATTTCCGGCACGATTCTCGTCCTGAGCCTGCCTTTTCTGGTCGAGGCCTTCGCGCTCAGCCTGCGTTCCGAAGCCGGTTACGACGCACTGCTGTCCCTGGTTCGCAACCCGCTGACCCTGATGGTGCTGCTGGTGCCGGTGTGGGCCGTCGTCCAGCACGTACTGGCGGGGATCCGTCACCTCTTGATGGACGTGGGCATCGGGTCGGCCCTGCGCGACGGGCGGCGCTCCGCCCGGATGGTGCTCATCGGCGGGGCACTCGGCACCGCCATTGTGCTCTGGATCCTGTGGCCATGAGGCTGTTTGGCGGATTGCGCCCATGGGTCTGGCAGCGCCTCTCGGCAATCTACATGCTGTTTTTCCTGGCCGTATTCGCCACTGTCCTGGCAAGCGCCGACGGCATGGACTTCGCGCGCTGGCGCGACTGGATCGCATCGCCGCCCGTATCGATCGCCGTCACCCTGTTCTTCTCAGCGGTCTTCCTGCACGCCTGGATCGGCCTGCGTGACATTGTGCTCGACTACATCCACTCGGTGCCGTTGCGCGCCCTGGTGCTCGGCCTGGGTCTGTTCGCCCTACTTGCAATGGCGCTTCGAGTCGCCATCGTCCTGTTCAGCCTTCAAGCGAGCACCATCTAGGAGTCGGCATGCGCCTGTCCATCTATCGCTACGACCCCGATCAGGACTGCGCGCCGTACATGCAGGACTACGACGTCGAGCCCGAAGACTCCGACAAGATGCTGCTTGACCTCCTGCTTCGCATCAAATCCACGGATGAAAGTCTCTCGTTTCGCCGTTCGTGCCGTGAGGGCATCTGCGGTTCCGATGCCATGAACATCAACGGGCGAAACGGCCTGGCATGCATCACCCCCATCAACGAGCTTCGCGAACCGATTGAACTGCGTCCCATGCCGGGTTTTCCGGTCGTTCGCGACCTGATCGTGGACATGGAACAGTTTCTCGCCCATTTCCGGTCAGTCCGGCCCTATCTCGTCAACAATGATCCGCCTCCCGAGCGCGAGCGCCTGCAGACACCGGAACAGCGCGCGGCGCTCGACGGCCTGTGGGAATGTATTCTTTGCGGCTGCTGCAGCGGGTTCTGTCCATCGTACTGGTGGAATCCGGACAAATTCCTGGGCCCGGCCGCACTCCTGCACAGCTACCGGTTCATCGCGGACAGCCGGGACACAACCACGGCGGAACGACTCGCCTTTCTTGACGACGTGTACCGGCTTTACCGTTGCCGTTCGATCATGAACTGTACAGAGGTCTGCCCGAAACAGCTCAGCCCGTCCCGTGCCATCGAACACATTCGCATCAATGTGCTGAAATCCTCCATGTGATGGTCTCCGGCGCAGCACTTCGCCCGTGGCTGGTTTCAGCATGATCCGAGGCACATGCGGTCGGTCCGTTGGCGGGGTCTCCATTCCCATGGCACGCGCGGCCATCCGCCGCTTCGCACGCGTTTCGTTCAGGCATGAAAAAGGCCAGCACGCCGGCTGGCCTGGGGAGGTGGTGGGCCGTGTAGGAATCGAACCTACAACCAATGGATTAAGAGTCCACTGCTCTACCAATTGAGCTAACGGCCCGAAACCGTCTTGATCGGATCAGGCATCTCCGCGCGCGGCGCAGGACATGCCCTGGAATATGGGGTGGCCGATGGGGCTCGAACCCACGACAACCGGAATCACAATCCGGGGCTCTACCAACTGAGCTACGGCCACCATAAACTCAACAAACCGGACCCCGCCGGACCACCCGCATGGAATGGCGCGCCCGGCAGGACTCGAACCTGCAACCCTCGGCTTAGAAGGCCGATGCTCTATCCGGTTGAGCTACGGGCGCAGATTGCTTCCGCCTCGAGTGCCCGGGAACGTTTGGTCGGGGTAGAGGGATTTGAACCCCCGACATCCTGCTCCCAAAGCAGGCGCGCTACCAGGCTGCGCTATACCCCGGAAATCCGAGTGCTGGCCGCACACGAGCTGACGGCCCTGCGTTGCGGAGAAGCTGCGAATCATACCCGCCGCCCGCTCCCGGCGTCAACGCACCCGGGTCCCGCTTTCCTTGTCCCTCCCGGGCCCGCATGAGAGAATTTGCGGCCCGACACACGACCCCAGGACTCGCACGACATGCCCGCACGCCTGATTGACGGACGCCAGGTGGCCCAACAGGTGCACGAGGAGGTCCGGCGGGCGGTCGAGGCCCATGGGGCCCGGGGCCGGCGCGCGCCCGGCCTTGCCGTGGTGCTGGTGGGCGAGCATCCCGCCTCCCGGGTCTACGTACGCAACAAGCGGCGCACCTGCGAGGCACTGGGCATCCACTCGCGCTCCCACGATCTGCCGGCGAACATCTCCCAGGAGACGCTCCTTGCGCTCATCGACGAGCTCAATGCCGACCTCGCCGTGGACGGCATTCTGGTGCAGCTTCCCTTGCCGGCCCATTTCGACACCGAGACCGTGATCGAACGCATCGACCCGGCCAAGGACGTGGATGGATTTCACCCCTACAACCTGGGCCGCCTCGCCGTGCGCCTGCCCACGCTGCGCCCCTGCACACCCTACGGGGTAATGCGCCTGCTGGACAGTACGGGCGAGGTCTACAAGGGCCGCAACGCGGTGGTGGTGGGGGCATCCAATATCGTGGGCCGGCCCATGGCCCTGGAACTGATGCTCGCCGGTGCCACGGTGACCGTGTGCCACCGCTTCACCAGCGACACCGCAGAGCACGTGGCCCGTTGCGACATCGTCGTGGTGGCCGTGGGCCGCCCGGACCTGGTGCCCGGGGAATGGATCAAACCCGGTGCCACGGTGATCGACGTGGGCATGAACCGCCTGGATGACGGGCGCCTGGTGGGGGACGTGACCTTCGCCACCGCCGCTGAACGCGCCGCGTGGATCACCCCTGTCCCCGGTGGCGTCGGGCCCATGACCGTCGCCATGCTCATGAAGAACACGCTGCAGTCCTACGAATCGCGTATTTGAAGGCTGGAACCGCGGCGCAATGACGCAATGACGCGAAGATGCGCGAAGAAATGATTTTGAATTAATTCAAGAAAGCCTTTTCGCGATCCTTTGCGTCTTCGCGCCTTTGCGTCGCCTTTGCCTTTCCCGAATCACCCCCGCCGCCAGGTGGTACCCCCCGGGCCGTCTTCGAGAATGATGCCCCGGGCGGCGAGGTCGTCGCGGATGCGGTCGGCCTCGGCGAAGTTTCTGGCCTTTTTGGCCGCCAGGCGCTGCTGGATCAGGGCCTCGATGGCCGCCTCGTCCGGGCCTCCCTCCCCGGCCCCTTTCAGGAAGGCCTCCGGGTCGTCCTCCAGCAGCCCGAGCGCCCCCCCCAATTCCCGCAGCAGGCCCGCGAGCCGCCTGGCCGCCGGGAGATCCGCCTCCCGAACGCGGTTGATCTCCCGGGCGATGTCGAACAGCACGGCCATGGCCACCGGGGTGTTGAAATCATCGTCCATGGCCTCCCGGAAGCGGCGGCGATACGCCTCGCCTGCCTCGCCCGCCTCGCCCGCCTCGAGGCCGCGCAGGGCGGTATACAGGCGCGTCAGTCCCGACCGCGCGGCATCCAGGGGCTCGTCGGAGTAGTTGAGCGGGCTGCGATAGTGGCTGGAGAGGATGAAACAGCGCACCACCTCCGCCGGGTAACGGGTCAGCACCTCGCGCACGGTGAAGAAGTTGCCCAGCGACTTGGACATCTTCTCCTCGTTCACCCGCACGAAGCCGTTGTGCATCCAGTAGTTGACGAAGTGCTCGCAGGTGGCTGCCTCGCTCTGGGCGATCTCGTTGTCGTGGTGAGGGAACTGCAGGTCCTGTCCGCCGCCGTGGATATCGAAGTGGTTGCCGAGGTAATGGACGGACATGGCCGAGCACTCGATGTGCCAGCCGGGCCGGCCCGGCCCCCAGGGAGAGTCCCAGGCCGGCTCGCCGGGTTTGGCCGCCTTCCACAGCACGAAGTCCAGGGGATCGTGCTTGGCCTCGTCCGGCGCCACCCGCTCGCCCGCGCGCAGATCCTCGATACGCTTACCGGACAGACGGCCGTAGTTCTCGAACTTCGCCACCGCGTAATAGACATCGCCGTTGTCCGCCGCATAGGCATAGCCGCGCTCGATGAGCGTGCCGATCATGGCCAGCATGCCGCCGATGTGCTCGGTGGCCCGCGGCTCGACGGTGGGCGGCAGCACACCGAGGGCGGCGGCGTCCTCGTGCATGGCCCGGATGAACCGGTCGGTGAGTGCGCGGATGTCCTCGCCGTTCTCCGCGGCGCGCCGGATGATCTTGTCATCCACATCGGTGATGTTGCGGATATAGGTGACATCGAAGCCCAGCGCCCGCAGGTAGCGAAACACCACGTCGAACACCACCAGCACCCGGGCATGACCCAGGTGGCAATAGTCGTAGACGGTCATCCCGCACACATACATGCGCACGCGGCCGGGCTCCATGGGCTCGAAGGGTTCCTTGCGACGGGTAAGGCTGTTGTGGATCTGGAGCATGAAACGGTCTCAGGAGGAAAGCGAATCCCGGGCATGGGCAAGCCGTTCGGCCACCCGCTCCGGGCCCAGAAGCGGCCACAGGTCCTTCATCTCGGGGCCGTGGGTGCGGCCCGTCAGGGCCGCGCGCAGGGGCATGAACAGGTGCCGCCCCTTGAGACCGGTGGCGGTGCCCACCTGCCCGGCCAGAACCCGGAAATCCCCGGGCGATGCGGCCAGCGCGACCAGCGCCGCGTCAAAGAACGCGCTGCCGGCACGGGCCATGACCTGTCCGGCCTCGGCATCCGGTACGGGCGGCGCGCCGAACAGGCGCCGCGCCCAGTCCCGGGCCTCGCCGGGGAAGCTGATGTTATCACGCACCACGCGCAGGAAGGGCCCGCGGGCCCCGGCAGGCACCTCGTCTTCGAGCATCGGGCCCAACCACCGGGCCAGCCCGTCATCGGCAAGGGCCAGCACCGCCTGGTGCTGCCAGTGATCCAGTTGCACGGGATCATGACGCGCCGGCGCCCGGCCGAGACGCGCGGCGTCGAAACCTCGCGCCAGGGCATCCAGATCCATGAAACCGTCGGCTTCATAGCTGTGTCCCAGGCGCGCCAGGTGATTGAGCAGGGCCTGCGGCAGGTAGCCCCGGTCGCGCAACTCGCGAAGGCTCAGGGCTCCGTGCCGCTTGGAGAGGGGCGCGCCGTCTTCGCCCAGGATCAGCGAGATGTGGCCATAGGCGGGCACGGGCAGATCCAGGGCCTCCATGACCATCATCTGGCGCGGCGTGTTGGCCAGGTGGTCCTCGCCGCGCAGCACATGGGTCACGCCCATCATGGCGTCGTCCACCGCGTTGCTGAAAAAGAACGACGGGGTGCCGTCGGAACGGCGGATGACGAAATCACCGATGGTGTCTGTGTCAAAGACCTGGGATCCGCGCACGAGATCATCGAAACGGATGCGCCGTCCCGGCGGCACCCGGAACCGCAAGGTGGGTTTGAGCCCCTTGTCCAGGCGCGCGCGCACGTCCTGCGGGGAGAGGCGTGCGCAGGTGCCCGGGTAGCGTGGAGGCTGCCCGGCGGCAAGCTGTGCCTTGCGGGACAGGCGCAGGATCTCGTCACTGCAGAAGCAGGGATAGGCGAGCCCGGCCGATTCGAGCCGGCTGTAATCAGCGGCGTAGATATGCCCGCGCAGAGACTGGGCATATGGTCCGTTCGGGCCGCCCACCTCCGGGCCTTCCTGCCACTCCAGCCCCAGCCAGCGCAGGTCCTCCATCAGGGCGTGGACGTGTGCATCGCTGCTGCGGGCAGCGTCCGTGTCCTCAATGCGCAACAGGAACACGCCCCCCTCCCGGCGGGCCAGCAGGGCACTGAACAGCGCGGTGCGCAGGTTGCCCAGGTGCAGGTGACCGGTGGGACTCGGCGCGAAGCGCGTCTTGACGGGGGTGTTCGACATGGCGCGAATGGTAGCGAAAAACCGTGTCACACAACAAAGCCCGTGGGCTCGCGGCGGGTTTCACCGTCCACCCCGAGGCGCTATGATGCAGGGTCTTCCGATCACAGAAACGGAAATCCAGATCCATGACCCACCTGATCCGACAGCTCCTGACAGTGAGCCTCCTGCTGTCCGCAACCATGGGAAGCCTTGCAATGGCCGAGAACGAGAATCCGAAAGTGACCATCGAAACCTCCAAGGGCGCCATCGTCGTCGAACTGTTTGCCGACAAGGCCCCGGACACGGTGGCCAACTTCATGGAGTACGTGAACGACGGCTTCTTCGACGGCACCATCTTTCACCGGGTCATCCCCGGCTTCATGATTCAGGGCGGCGGCTTCACGGCCGACATGTCCCAGAAGCCCACCCGCGACCCCATCCGCAATGAAGCCAACAACGGGCTGAGCAACGAGGTGGGCACCCTGGCCATGGCTCGCACCCCCAACCCCCATTCCGCCACCGCGCAGTTCTTCATCAACGTGAAGCACAACCGGTTCCTGGACTTCCAGGCCGAAACCCAGCAGGGCTGGGGCTACGCGGTATTCGGCAGGGTGGTGGAGGGTATGGACGTGGTCTCGGCCATCGAGAACGTGCCCACCGGGAACCAGGGCATGCACCAGGACGTTCCCGTCGAGCCGGTGGTCATGACCAGGGTCGCCCCCGTCCGGTAGCCGGCGGGCCCGTGCAGCAAACGCTGTTCATTTCGGACCTGCATCTGGACCCGGAGCGTCCGCACATCCTCGCATTGTTCGAGCGCTTCCTGCGCGAGGACGCGGCGGGTGCCGATGCCCTGTATATCCTCGGTGATCTGTTCGAATACTGGATCGGCGACGACGACGATGCGCCCCATCTGGAAGGCATCGCCGCCGGCCTGCGTGCCCTCAGCAGCCGGGGTGTTCCGTTGTACTTTGCCCACGGCAACCGGGATTTCCTGCTGGGCGAGGCCTTCGCGCGGAGCACCGGCATGCGCCTGCTCGCGGAGGAAACCGTCGTGGACCTGTACGGTCGGCGCGCCTTGCTCATGCATGGTGACAGCCTGTGCACCGACGACCACGAGTACATGGCCTTCCGGGACATGGTGCGCGATTCCGACTGGCAGTCCGATTTTCTGGCCCGGCCGCTGGACAGGCGCCGAGTCGAGGCCGAAGCCGCGCGCGAGCGCAGCCGTGAAAACGGGCGCACCAAGGCGCCCGAGATCACCGACGTTTCCCTTCCGGCCGTAGAGGACGCGATGCGCCGTCACGGCGTGACCCTGCTCATCCACGGCCATACCCACCGCCCGAAGATTCACGAATTCACGATGGATGGACAGCCGGCGCAGCGCGTTGTACTGGCGGACTGGTATGAGACGGGCGGGATGCTCCGGGTGACGCCCGAGGGGATGCGGCTGGAGACAATCGGGTAAGCACGAAATGAAGTGCGAAGTGTGATTCGGGAAGTGGGAGGGAAAACCTGACCCCCACTTCACACTTCCCAATTCACACTTCCGACTTCAGAATCGCCATCTCCGCCTCCGTGAACCCCGCGGCCTTTCGAGCCGCTTCGTGAAACGGCGGCCTGATGCGCCCCGGCATGTATTCGGCCACGAGCTCACCGAAGGTGGCATCCGGATCGAGTCCCCGTTGATCGCACAGGTACCTGAACCACCGGGTACCGATGGCCACGTGGCCGATTTCCTCACGCAGGATGACCCCGAGGATCTCCAGGGTCCGCGTATCGCCGGCTGCCCGGAGCCGTTCCATCATCCCGGGCGTGACATCGAGCCCCCGGGCCTCCAGCACCCGGGGTACCAGCGCCATGCGCAGCAGGGGATCATGGGCGGTCTTCACCGCCATGTCCCAGAGGCCGTCGTGGGCCTCGAAATCACCGTAGGCGTGACCCAGTTCCGACAGGCGCCGGCGCAGCATGAGAAAGTGCTGCGCCTCTTCCGCCGCCACCTGCAACCAGTCGCCGCAGAAGTCCCCGGGCAGGCCGCGAAAACGGTAGACCGCATCCAGCGCCAGATTGATGGCATTGAACTCGATGTGCGCAATGGCGTGAACCAGCGCCGCCTGCCCCCGGGGCGTGGTGAGCTTCCGGCGGGGCACCCGCATGGGGTCCACCAGCCGGGGCCGTCCGGGACGCCCGGGCACCGGCACGGCCCGCGGCGCCTCCGCTTCGTGCCGTGTGTTCACCCTGCCCGCCCGCCAACGGGCGCGCAGGGCCGCGGTCATACGGCATTTGGCGGACGGATCGGCCTGCATAAGCGCCTCGAAGGCCTCGGCGTGCACGCAGGTGACGGGTTCGGCGGCATCGGTCATTGCGGGTCACCATCCGCCACCACGCCGATCACCAGGTCCATGACATTGGTGCCGGTGGGGCCGGTGTGGACGAGATCGCCGGACGCCGCTAGAAAACGGCCTGCATCCGCGCGCGCGAGGGCCTGCCCGGCATCCAGTCCCGCCGTCTCGCCGCGCGCCACGGTGCCGCCGTCCACCAGGGCGCCCGCATCGTCGCTGTTGCCGTCGGAACCGTCGGTCCCTGCCGCCAGAAGGCGCATCCCGTCATGCCCCGCGAGCACCCGCGCCGCCGCGAGTGCCAGGTGCTGGTTGCGCCCGCCGCGCCCGGGGTGCTCCGGGAGGTGCACGTGGGTCTCGCCGCCCCATACGTGCACGCCGGGTTCGGCATCGAGCAGCATCCGGGCCAGGCGCGCACCGGTGGCGGCCGCCTCGCCATCCAGAAACTCCGAGTGCCGGAAAACGGGCAGTCCCCGGCGTCGCGCCGCCTCCACCACTGCCTCGCAGGCCCGCCCCAGGCTGGCCACGATGCGCAGTGGCGGGGCATGGATATCCCCGGGCCGCAGCGGCGCCCGGGCCAGTTCCTCCACCCAGTCCAGTTCGCCCGGAAACTCGGGCCAGGCGCCCCGAGGCTCGCCGGCGACCAGCAGACCGGAGCCGATCACGGCCGGATCGTCGCCGGGCACGTCGGAGATCAGCAGGGCGCGCGCCGGGCGGCCCGCGAGCCGCTCCGCCAGGCGTCCGCCCTTGATACGGGAGAGCGCGCTGCGCGCGCGGTTCATGGCGGCGATGTCCAGACCCGCGCCCAGCATCCACCGGTTCAGGTCAGCCAGCCGGCCGGCATCGACGCCGTCAACCGGTACCTCCACCAGGCTCGAGGTGCCGCCGGAGATCAGAAACAGGATCGGCTCATCCCCGGGTGTGTCCTCGATGAACGCCAGCAGGGCCCGGCCCGCCGACAGGCTGCGCGCGCCCGGCAGCGGATGATCCGATTCCAGGCAGCGGATGCGTGAATCGGCACACAGATCCGCATCCAGATGACCGGGCCGGGAGACGGCCAGCGCGCGTTTCAGATCCGCGCCGAGAGCCGATCGCGCACCCCGGATCATGGTACCGGCCGCCTTGCCCAGGGCCACCACGTGAACCGGTGATCCCCGCCGGGCATCCGTCAGCGCCTCCCGCACCACGGTTTCCCCGTCCACGGCCGCCAGGGCCGCCCGGAACAACGCTAGGGGCAGCTGTGGATCGGCGAGCGTGGAGGCGAGCCGTGTCACGCGGGCTGCGCGGGCGTCAGCCGTCCAGGCCCCGGGCCAGGTCCGCCTGGATATCGGTTATGGCCTCCAGGCCCACGGCCACCCGGATCAGGCTCTCGCCCACGCCCTGTTCCTCGCGCTGCTCGGGGGTGAGCCGCCCGTGCGTGGTGGTGGCCGGATGGGTGATGGTGCTCTTGGTATCGCCCAGGTTGGCCGTGATGGAAAGCATCCTGGTGGCATCGATCACCCGCCAGGCCAACTCGCGCCCTCCCGTGACCTCGAAGGAGACGATGCCCCCGAACCCCGACTGCTGGGCCTTGGCCAGCTCGTGCTGGGGATGATCCTCGAGCCCGGGAAAATGCACCCGTGCCACCCGGGGATGGGCCTTGAGCCAGCGCGCCAGGTGCAGCGCATTCTCGCTGTGGGCACGCATGCGCAGGCTCAACGTCTCCAGACCCTTGAGGAACACCCAGGCATTGAATGGGCTCATGGTGGGACCGCCGGTGCGCAGGAAACCGAACACGTCCTTGCCGACCCGTTCGGCATCGCCCACCACGGCGCCGCCCACGCAGCGCCCCTGCCCGTCCAGGTACTTGGTGGCCGAATGGATGACGATGTCCGCCCCCAGCGCCAGCGGCAACTGCAGCGCCGGAGTACAGAAACAGTTGTCCACCACCAGCAGGCAGCCCCGGGACCGGGCCAGATCCGCCAGTGCGCGGATGTCCACCAGTTCCGTCAGCGGATTGGACGGCGACTCCACGTAGAGCATGCGCGTCTCCGGACGGATCGCCGCCTCCCAGGCTTCTAGATCGGGCAAGGGGACGAAATCCACCGGCACGCCGAAACGGGTCAGGTAATTGGTGAACAGCGAGGTCGTGGTGCCGAACACCGAGCGTGACGAGACAATGTGGTCACCGGCCTTGAGCAGCGCCATGCACGTGGACAGGATCGCCGACATGCCTGACGAAGTGGCGATGCAGGCCTCCCCGCCCTCCATGGCCGCCAGGCGTTCCTGGAAGGTACGCACCGTGGGGTTGGTGAACCGGGAGTAGATGTTGCCGGGTTCCGTACCGCCAAACCGCGCCGCCGCCTGGGCCGCGTTCTCGAACACGAAACTGGACGTGGGGAAGATCGCCTCGGAGTGTTCGCCCTCATGGGTCCGGTGCTGCCCGGCGCGTACGGCACGGGTCTCGAATGCGTAATTCTCGGGATCTTTCATGATCGGGTCCGCCCTGGTGCCCTGGCCACGCTGAGACGGCCTCGGAGCGCACAATACGATGGTGTCTGGAAGCCGTGGATCGGCTCTGCCACCATGATACACGACCGGTGGAACTCCTGGCCGACGGCTGGTCCAATGGGCGGGACGAAATCCGTCGAAGTCCGCGCCGCAGAATATTAATATTGCGCCCCCCACCACCTCACACCCGGGACCCGCCTGGCCATGCTCGCCACCGTCGCCTCGATCTATTCGCTCCTGCTCGGCATGGGCATCCTGCTGGCGGGCTCCGGCCTGCTCGGCACGCTTCTGGGGCTGCGTGCCGCCATGGAGGGCTACTCCGAACTGATCATCGGCGTGATCATGTCGGCCTTCTTTCTGGGTTACATCGTGGGCTCCTTCGTGTCGCCCGCCCTGATCCGCCGTGTGGGACACATCCGGACCTTCGCAGCCCTGGCGGCGGTGGCCTCGGCGGCCTCGCTCCTGCACGGGCTGCTGATTGACCCGGTGGTCTGGTGGGTACTGCGGATCATCACCGGCTTCGCGGTGCTGGGCCTCTACATGGTCATCGAGAGCTGGCTCAACGAACAGGTGCGGCAGAAAAGGGGCCAGGTGTTCGCCATCTACATGATGGTCAGCCTCATCGCCCTGGGAGTGGGGCAGTTCCTGATCCTCGCCTACGGTCCCGGCAACCTGGCGAGCTTCGTACTGGTGGGCATGCTGTTCTCGCTGGGGCTGCTGCCGGTGGCGCTCACCCATGTCTCCCAACCGATCCCGGTGGAGACACCGCGCTTTCCCCTCAAGGGCCTGTACCGGAATTCGCCGGTGGGCTTCGTGGGGTCACTGGTCTCCGGCATGATCACCGGTACGTTCTGGGGTCTGTCGGCGGTGTTCGCGCTGTCCATCGGACTGGACAACCTGGGCGTGGCGCTGTTCATCAGCGCGGTGATCTTCGGCGGCGCCCTGCTGCAGTGGCCCATCGGGCACCTGTCCGACAACCGCGACCGGCGCGTGGTGCTGGTGATGGTCTGTCTGGTGGGCGCCATTGCCGCCACCGCCATCTTCGCCGTGGCCGGGACCTCGCTGATCGCCCTGCTGGTGGCGGCCGTGCTCTACGGGGGGTTTTCCTTCTCCCTCTACGCCCTGAGCGTGGCCCATACCCATGACCGGGTGGACGTGCACCACGTGCTGGAGGCCACACGGGGCCTGCTGCTGCTCAATGGCGTCGGCGCCTCCCTCGGCCCCGTTCTCACGGGCCTTGCCATGCACTACACGGACACCCGCACCCTGCCCCTGGTCATGGGCATCCTGCTGGTGATACTGGCCCTGTTCATCCAGCACCGCATCCGCGTCGACCGCCCGGTGCCCGCCGAGGAGCAGGGCGAGTTCGTGCCCGTCACCCGCACCTCGCCCATGGCCGCCGAGATGGATCCGAGAACCGACGTGGAGCCGGAACTGGACCTGAAGGGGTAAACGGAGGTTCAAAGTTCAAGGTTCAAAGTTCAAGGGAGAGGCGCTTTCGGCTCGCTACCCGGCGAACAAGGCACGCGCAGGCCCTTTGAACTTTGAACTTTGAACTTTGAACTTTGAACTTTGAACTCATTCAACGTAGTCGAGCCGCAGCCGCCCCCCGACGCTGCACAGGAGCTCATAGCTGATGGTGCCCGCCGCCACAGCGATCTCGTCCACCGGGAGTCCCTCGCCCCAGAGGGTGGCCATGTCGCCCACCTGCACATCCGGCACGTCCGTCACATCCACCGCCAGCATGTCCATGGATACCCTGCCCAGCAGGCCGCAGCGCCTGCCATGCAACAGCACGGGCGTACCGCTGGGCGCGTGACGCGGATAACCGTCGCCGTAGCCCATTGCCACCACCGCCAGGCGGCTTGGCCGGGTGCACACGAAACTGGCGCCATAGCCCACCGCATCGCCGGGTTTCAGGGATTTCACCGCCACCACGGGCGCAGTCACGGTCATCACCGGCCGCAGCCCCAGCTCATCCGCCGTGGCGCTCACGATGGGCGAGGCCCCGTAGAGCATGATGCCGGGGCGCACCCAGTCGCGGCGGGCCTCGGGCACGGTGAGGATGGCCGCCGAATTGGCCATGCTGCGTTCACCCGGCAGATCCACGGTGGCCTCATCGAAGACCCGGATCTGGTCGGTGGTCTCGTCGCGCCCGGGCTCGTCGGCGCATGCCAGATGGGTCATGAGTCCGGGGGTACCCGCCACCTTGCCGGTGTCGTCAAGCCGCTCCAGCAGGGCATGAACCCGTGCCGGCTCAAAGCCAAGCCGGTACATGCCGGTATCGAGCTTGAGCCACACGGCAACCGGCGAGTTGAGCCGGGCCGCCTTCAGGCAGGCCAACTGGCCCGGCTCGTGCACCACCGAGCGAACGCCCAGATGGGCCGCGGCCGCCAGCTCCTCGGTGTCCTTGAATCCCTGGAGAAGGATGATCCCGCTCTGTACGCCCGCATCGCGCAGCACAGCGGCCTCCTGAACGCAGGAAACCGCCAGGCCGTCGCATTCACCGGCAATCGCCCGCGCCACCTCCAGCATGCCGTGGCCGTAGGCCTGCGCCTTGATCACGGCCATGATCCGGCTGCCGGATGCCGCGTCACGGGCGACTCGAAGATTGTGGCGCAGGGCGCTGAGGTCGATGCGGGCGCGGGCGGCCCTTCTCACGAAAACGCCTCGTTGGAATAGACCTCGGGCACATAGTTCTCGAAGCGGGTGTACTGGCCCAGGAAGGTCAGGCGCAGCGTGCCGATGGGGCCGTTGCGCTGCTTGGCGATGATGATCTCGGCGGTGCCCTTGTCGGGGCTGTCCTCGTTGTAGACCTCGTCGCGGTAGATGAAGCAGATGAGATCCGCGTCCTGCTCGATGGCCCCCGATTCGCGCAGGTCCGACATCACGGGACGCTTGTTGGGGCGCTGCTCCAGGCTGCGATTGAGCTGCGAGAGCGCAATAACCGGCACGCTGAGTTCCTTGGCGAGCGCCTTGAGCGACCGGGAGATCTCGGAAATCTCGGTGGTGCGGTTCTCGCTGCTGCCGGGCACCTGCATGAGCTGCAGGTAGTCCACCACGATGAGCCCCAGCTGCTTGTGCTCACGCATCAGCCGGCGGGCCCGGGCGCGCACCTCGCCGGGGGAGAGGGCCGGACTGTCGTCGATAAAAAGCTGCGCCTCGGAGAGCATGGACACGGCGCTGGTGAAGCGGGGCCAGTCATCGTCCTCAAGGCGGCCGGTGCGCAGGCGCTGCTGGTTGATGCGCCCCAGCGAGGAGAGCAGGCGCAGGGACAGTTGCTCGCCCGGCATCTCCATGCTGAACACGGCCACCGGTGACTGCTGCTTGAGCGACGCGTACTCGGCGATATTCATGGCGAAGCTCGTCTTGCCCATGGAGGGGCGCCCGGCGATGATGACCAGGTCCCCGCCCTGCAGGCCGGAGGTCATCTCGTCGAATTCGCTGTAACCGGTGGGCAACCCGGTGATCGGGTCGTCACGCTCGTAGAGCATCTCGATGTGCTCCACGGTACTGCGCATGAGCGCGCGCATGGCGCGAAACCCCTGTTGCGCGCGCGTGCCCTGCTCGGCAATCTCGAAGACCTTCTTCTCAGCGGTATCCAGCAGTTCGCGGCTTTCCCGGCCCTCGGCATTGAAGCCCGAATCGGCGATCTCGGTGCCTACGCTGATGAGCTGGCGCAGTACCGAGCGCTCGCGCACGATGTCCGCGTAGGCGCGGATATTGGCCGCGCTCGGGGTGTCCCGTGCCAGCATGCCCAGGTAAGCGAGCCCGCCGGCGGCCTCCAGATCGTCCCGGGCCTCCAGGCGTTCCGACAGGGTGATCACGTCAAAGGGGGTGTTGCGCTCGGCGAGCTCGGCGATGGCGCGGAAGATCAGGCGGTGATCGTGGCGGTAAAAGTCCACCTCGGACAGGCGGTCGGCCACGGCATCCCAAGCATCGTTGTCCAGTAGCAGACCGCCCAGCACGGCCTGCTCGGCCTCCTGGGAATGGGGGGGCACCTTGAGTGCCTCGGTGCCGCCGGAGGATACGGGATTGCGCTGCGGTTCAGGCATGGGATCCGCCATTGGAGTGCGGTTGGAACAGTATGCATCAGGCGGCACGGTACCGCACCCGTCCGGACGAAAGCCGGAGGCAAAACGCCCGGGGGACGAGGCCCCCCCGGGCGCTAAGGGTCGCGGTCAGGGTGCCCTGCTCCGGCGCCGGATACCCGGGTCCGGCACGCGGCAGGGGCGCCGGGGGGGCGCGCACCCGACCGATGCTGCCGCGGTGATGTGGATCAGCCCCCCGGCGCCCCGGGGTACGCGCCTGTCTACTGTTCGGCGACCACCACCACCTTCACGGTGGCGTTCACATCGGTGTGCAGGTGCACGTCCACCTCGAACTCGCCGGTCTGGCGGATGGGGCCCTGCGGCATGCGCACTTCACGCTTCTCCACTTCGACGCCGGCGGCGGTGACCGCCTCGGCGATATCGTGGGTCCCCACGGAGCCGAACAGCTTGCCCTCGCCCCCGGCCTTGGAGGCGATGGTGACGGGTTCCAGGGCATCGAGCTTCTCCCGGCGCGCCTCGGCGGCAGCCAGCGCCTCGGCGGCGGCCTTCTCCAGCTCCGCGCGACGGGCCTCGAACTCGGCGATGTTCTCAGCGGTGGCAAACCTGGCCTTGCCCTGGGGCACCAGATAGTTGCGCGCGTAACCGGAACGCACGCGCACCTTGTCGCCCAGGTTGCCCAGGTTATCCACCTTCTCAAGCAGGATCACTTCCATCTTCGTTCACCTTCGTCGTTGACGATTGTTGCTTCGGGAACACGCCGTACAGATTCGGCGCTTCCTCAACCAGGACCCGGGCGGTTACCCAGGCGAGTTCTGAAATCCAGCATGCTGTCCATGGCGCCGAACGCCGCCAGCATGATCATCATGTGCGGCATGGCAATCCCCAGCAGTACGTACATTCCCACCAGCCAGAACCTGTTCATGCCCAGCTGCCGGGTCAGGCCGTGGACCAGGGCGACCCCCTGGATGAAGAACGCCACCAGGAACACCAGACTCATCTCGGTGAGCAGGTTGGACTGTCCCACCCAGGCCCCTGCCAGCAGGCCCACCAGCACCAGCGCCGGCACCTTGCCCAACCGCAACTGCTGGAATTCCTCGGCAAAACCGCCGGGATTGTACAACGCCGCCTGCCAGTAGCGGGCGATGATCATGGCCAGCACGAGACTCAGCATCATGGCCGCCGCCAGCATGCCGGTCATCATCGGTGCCACCTGGCGGAAGGTCTCCTCCAGTTCCGCCGGACTCATGCCGGTCTGCTGAAACACCGGACCCAGCGTGCCCTGGAGCACCGTCACCCACATCTGCGCCACATCCGGCACCGCCGCATGCACCAGCAGGATGCCCCCGCAACCCAGACCCGTGGCGGTGAGCAGCATCATCGGCCACGACACCGTGCGCCTGAGCACCTCCGCCAGAACCAGGGCCGGCAGCCACTGCACAAGGCCCGTGGCCAGACCCACCAGGGGCTCCACGCCCACGGCCCACGCCAGCGCGGCGAGCATCACCACGGCGATGGCGGCCAGCGCCGCGCCATGGCCAGGTCCGGCACGCAGGGTCACCAGGGCGATCGCCGCACTGCTGACAATCCCCAGCGGGGGCAACACCAGCCCGCCCACTCCGAAACCGACGGTCGCGGTCACGGCGCGCGTGCGGCTCTGCATGATAAACGACGCCAGCGCTTTCATGATTTCACGGGCCGGCGGGAGTCAGCCGCCCGCCGGGATCCGCTCGATCAATGGTTGTCGGTGTAGGGCAGCAGGGCCAGGTAACGGGCGCGCTTCACGGCGGTGGCCAGCTGACGCTGATAGCGGGCGCTCGTGCCGGTAATGCGGCTGGGCACGATCTTGCCCGTCTCGGTGATGTAATTCTTCAGGGTGTTGAGATCCTTGTAGTCGATGAACTCGACACCCTCGGCGGTAAACCGGCAATACTTGCGGCGGCGAAAGAAACGGCTCATTGGTCAATTCCTCGGCTGTAATCGGGGCTGGGCGGGTCAGTCGGCGGACGCGCGGCGTTCGTTCTGACCGTCGTCGCTGTCGTCAGCGTCGTCGCTGTCATCCCCGCGTCCGCGGCGCGGCGCATCGTCCTTGTCCTCACCCTTGCCCTCGTCCTCGTCACGGCCCTTGGCCAGCAGCGAGGTCTCGGTGAAGGCCCGGTCCATGCGCATGACCAGATGACGGATCACCGCGTCGTTGAAGCGGAAGGCACTGACCAGTTCCGCAAGCGCACCGTCGCCGCACTCCACATTCATGAGCACGTAATGGGCCTTGTGGATCTTGTTGATGGGATAAGCCAACTGGCGGCGGCCCCAGTCCTCCAGCCGGTGGATCGTGCCGCCGTCGCCCTCGATGAGGCCGCGATAACGCTCGATCATGGCCGAGACCTGCTCGCTCTGGTCCGGATGGACCATGAACACGATTTCGTAATGACGCATTTACCTGCTCCTTACGGGTTAAAGCCTCCCGGACCATCCGGTGAAGCAAGGAGAATTCCCGGGCCGGGCCCGGAAAAGCCGCCAATAATAGCCGCTGGCCGCCCGTGGCGCAATCCGCCCCGGGATCGACGCCGGTCGCGGGGCTCGGAGAAACCCGCCTTCCGCTTCACGTTACCCGGCGCGTCCCGGGCCAGCCATGGCTGGCCCGCCTTGCAAGACCAATGGTAATGCATGGAAAATGATGGCTCGACCGCCTGAACGGGGCGTGAGCGACGCGATACAGATCTGCAGGAGGCACTTATGGCAGTCATGGAAAGACTGGGATTCGGTATCGACAGTTCGCGCAACAACCTGATCGCACTGTTCCTGATACTGATCGTGTTTGCCGCACTGGGCCTGCGCCTGTGGGCCAGCACGCAGATGGCGAACCTCACCGGCCCCCAGCAGATCACGGCGCAGGGCCATGATCTGCTGATCAGCATGGGTGATGCCCTGCTCCGGGTATCCCCCGAGGGGGCTCTGCACGGAACGTATCCGCTGGCCGCCCTCGGCGCGGCGGACCACCTCACCGATCTGCACGCGCTATCGGACGGATCCACGCTGATTGCCGTCAGCCGCCCGCCGCAGCTTCTGCGCTGCCGGCTCGAGTACGCCGAGTGCACTTCGCTTGCCGATGGTGACCGGCTGCCGCAAGGCCGCGCGTACAAGCTGTGGACCGACCCGGCCGGCGAAGGACTGTTCATCGCCGACAGCGGTGCGCACCAGGTGCTGAAAGCCGATAACCTCGATGGCCCGCTACCCCGGTCACTGGCGCTGGACCCCCGTCCGCGTTTCCCCAATCAGCTTGCCATGCATGGCGGCCTCCTGTGGCTGGCCGACACCAACCACCACAGGCTCGCCGCGTACCGCATCGATGGCACCGGGGGACGGATGGTCCGCTCCATTGAATCCGGCGCCCACCCTGACGCACGCCGCACGCGGGTATGGCCCATCGCCTTCACCTTCGACACCGGGGACCGGGCCTGGGTGATCAACGGCGACAACAGCCTCGGCCACGGCGACCTGCTCGGCTTTTCCGCAGACGGGCAACCGCTGACCCGCATCGCCCTGCCGGGCGATGCGGACCCGGTCTTTCTGACGCGCCTGGACGACCGCCTGTTCGTCACCGACCGCTCGCGCATGACTGTCTACCGCGTGAATCTCACCACGCTGGAGGTCAGTGAACTGGGGGGTGCTTTCGCCGAACGCATGGCCGAGTTCCGCGCCGGGCGCCAGCGCTTCGCGGCATTGAGCAGCACCGGACTCTGGACACTCCTGGGGGCGCTGGCCCTCGGCCTCGTGCTGGCCGGAGGCGGCCTGATGGAGCGCCCCCGGTCGCGGCAGGATGACCACGCCCAACTGTCCCGGGGTACCGAAGGCCGGGCCGTCACGTCCCGAAAGATAGCCTCCTTGCGCCCGGCAGAGCGGTTCCCCAACGTGGAATGGCTCGAACCCGATCCGAGGACCATGGGCCTGGTCCGACTGGCATTGGGCCTGGTGACTGCATTCACTCTCCTGCTGCCGTTCCTGGTCATGGCCGCGTTGCGGCAGAACACCCCGCCCGACTGGTTCTCCACTCACGAAACCCGCGCATTTCTGGCCGTACTCGCAGTGTTCGTCATGGTGACCCTGCTCATGCTCTGGCTGGTCGTGCGAGGCCTCAGGACCCGGCTCGGCGTGCGCGGCGGCCTTCTGTACCTCCGCGACCACCGGGGCAATGCACTCGAGATCCCGCCCGAGGTGGCGGTCAGCAGCCGCAGGGCCATTGCCCATGGCCCGATCACCGTTGTGCTGGGCGACATTCACCGTCGTTCCCTGTATGACGCGCAAACGCTTGAAATGAAGATCAAACCGCTGCTCGACCGCTCCCGGACCCTCGGACCGATCCGTTTCTCCATTTACCAGTTCCAGCAGCGCCAGTTCACCGCCATCGCCGGCACCGTCCTGCCCCTCCTGGGGCTCACGACGCTCTATGGGGTATTCAAGTGGTTCTGAAATCCGAACGCCGGTGCCGGTCTGGTCTCGTCGTGCAGGCAAAGGGCCGTCCCCTTCCCCGGTCCGGCGTCCGGGCTGGCATTCACGCAGCAACAGACGTACAGATGTAAGGTCTTGCATTCAGACTGGATTGCGCATTCCGTGGCAGGTCCGTGAATGGAAGACCCGGCCCCGCCGGTTCTCACCGCAAAACAACAAGCAGACTCCCTGGGAGGGAACAACATGGAAAATCAGACCGCCTCCGGCGATATCCGTGCACTGATCGAGCCTCTGCACCGCGCCAAGTTCTGGATGCAGTTGATCGGCGTGATGCTCATCATCTCCGGGGTGCTCACGGCACTGTCCATCGTCGGCATCATCGTGGCCTGGATCCCCATCTGGGCGGGTATCGTGCTGATGCAGGCCGCCGGCGCAGTCCAGCGGGCCCACGAATCGGCGAATCCGCAGGACCTCGGTCGCGCCCTCGGTCGCCTGCGTATCTACTTCACCATCTTCGGCGTGTTCCTGCTGATCTATCTGCTCATCATGGTGGCGGCCATGATCTTCGGCGTCGGCGCAGGCCTCATGGGCATGGGCGGGATGGCGTAGCACGCGCATGTCACCAGGCGCGCAAGACAGTCATTGCTCCAGGGATCAATGACTCAAGGGCCCCGAAACGTCGGGGGCTTTCTCCTGCGAAGGATGGCAGGCGGACAGGCGAGTCCGCCACGGACGGAGAACAGACCTCCCGCGACGCTCAACCCAGAGCCACGCTCACCCCCATAATTCCGCAACCGTTACCAATGTGCCGTCCAGCGCACAAATCCCCGCTCCATGGTTCGCGGCCAAGCCTCCCCTTCCCGCAAAGACGCCCCGTGAATCCTTGACTGTTACCGCTTGCGCCCATATAGCCGCCAGGCGCCGAGGAGTCCAAGCAAGCCGCTCATGCCCAGCAAGCCGTACAAACCCATGATCGGGATCGGCCGGGCGTCCTGGATCAATTGACTGGTGCTGACCGGCGTGAATGTCAACGTACTGCTATTGTCGCCAATCTGCGGCATCTGATCACCCGCGCCCTGATCAACGGTATCGTTGAGGATATTGGTGTACACCTCGATACCAGACAGAGAGTTGGTTCCGTTGTTACACCAGAAATTTATATCCGACATGAAATCAGGCGTAAACTCAAGGTAGGCACCACCGCAGTCGGCCAGTGAGAAGGTTGTACTCCCGCCCACGACATTGCCCCCCGATATGGTGATGGAAACGCTGAGGAGGTCCCCGGTGCTCTGCGTATCCTGCGATAGCGGCTGCCCATCTGCCACGACCTGATCATCCCAGGTAAACATCCCGGTCCCCGTCTCACCGTTGTCACCTGAGATGGAGAATGTATGCTGCTGGATAGCAGCCAGCGCTATCGGAGCAGAGGATGCGAGCAGAACCCCTGCCGCCATGGCTATGTACTTTCTTTTAAATGATGTGGATCTCATGCGTGCTCCCCCGAACTGTGAACAAGCTGCCCGTTAAAGCAGAACCTGCAATAGGAAATCTGCATTTCAGGCAGGCGCATGAAAAGTCTAACCCGCATTCTACTGAGACGCTACGCAGTCATTCCTGAATCCGTTTCACCATCACTGTGCAGTCCCGGGCGATCTCGATCGGGGCCGGGAGAACCAATCCGATGTCCACGAAGAAAGGGACGCCCATTTGCGTCCTTCCGGCCTCAGCCCCTTCTGTCGATCTTCACGTCATCATCGTGATGGGTCTCCCAGCCCGTGATCATCACGCGGATTTTCTCGAACGGCGTGTGCCCGGTAGTGGTGAGGTAGACGTGGATGATCACGAAAGCCAGCATCAGGAAGGCGCCAAGCGTGTGTGCGAGGGACACCTGCTGCAGACCGATGGCCTCCGGCAGGTACCCCTGCAACCGACCCCAGAACAGGTAGATCAGCCCGGAGATCCAGATGAGCGGGTTGATCAGCAGCTTGACACCCAGGTACGCGAGCCGCTGGAGGGGATTGTGCTTGCGCTCCACCGTGATGCGGTAGGGGTGCTCCTCGCCCACGAAGATGCCGTACACGTAGTAGCGGATCATGCGATCGATGTTGCGCACAGTGGGGATGTACTGCCTCCATGCCCCGGTGGTGAAGTGCCAGAAAATGGCAAACACCCACAGGGTGATCAGCAGGTAGGCGGCGATCTCGTGCACCGCCACCGCGGTACGGAAATCGATGAACCCATGGCTGCCGTGAATCGCAAAACCGGAGAACAGCAGCACGAAGATCAGCGCAGCCTGCGTCCAGTGCCAGAATCGTTCGAAACGCGTGAACAGGTAGATGTCTCTGCTCATGGCCTACCCCTTGCGTCTGCCGCGCGTCAGCACCCGCAGGCTGCCGTGCACGACGACACCCAGCAGCATCAAACCCGCAAGGCCGAAACCGAAAAAGTCGAGCCAGCGATTGCGGTCACGGCCCGGCATCCAGATGCCGGGCACGTCCTCCAGCCGTCCGCCGACGGTGTGGCAATCGCCGCATTGCAGCGCCTGTTCCGCCGGCGCCACCATGTGGGTGATCGGCCAGAGCATCAGGGTATCGACGAAATCGAACTCGCCACTGTATGGCCGCCCGGACGCTTCCATGCCCGCCCGAAGGGCCACGGGCCAGTCGAAGTTCAGCCACAAGGCAGTCTCCGCGTGCACCGCGACGTTGGGTACCAGCAGGGTGTTGTACACGGTGTCGTAGGGCTGCCTGCCCCGGTAGGGCTTGACCGGCCAGATCCGCGCGTTCTCCGCTCCGGGCCGGCCCAGGTACTCGTTGATCCTGACGGGCTTGTCGGGGTCGATGACCGCATCCGGCTGAAGATAGTGCACCCGCCCGTCAAACCACACGTATGCCGGGACGACATCCTCGCCAAGTGTGTAATCGCCCTTTCGGCTGTCGTAGATGACCCTCCCCTGCTCATCACGGATCAGGAATGGCTTGCCATCCTCGTCGAGCCGGCCGGCGGTGGACCAGTCCCAGCGCATCTTGGTCGCAACTCCGCCGCGGGCGTAGCTGGGGATATGGCAACTCTGACAGGCCAGCGTCCGGGCGTGGTCGTTCAGGCGCCCGGCATGCATCGGCCCCTGCACATGAGGGCGATCCCCGTGACAGGCCTGGCAGGTCGCCGGGTTTCGATCCTCGTCCCGGCCGCGCATGATCGGCCCGCGCGGATCGGCCGCCGTCATGTCGAGGCGGCTGCCCGGCACCACATGGTTCTCGGTGAGGTGGCATTCGACACAGGCGAAGTTCAGGCCATCGGAGGCCATGTGCACATCCAGTGACTCCGGCGGATCCACAAGCGACGAGTCCAGATCGCCGTGTTTCACCCCGTCACCGCCGCCACCGTAGAAGTGACAGCTGCCGCAGGTCGCGCGTGAGGGGATATCCACGCCTTGCGCGACGGACACCAGGTCGACCGGCTCCAGGTACTGACCCGAACCCGCCGGCCACTCCATGCGCTCGTAGGGCGGGTGCCCCGCCAGGCCCGATATCTTGCTGTAACCGCCGGTGTTGTGACACGCCAGGCAGTCGACCCTGCTCTCGTCGCTGAAGTCGAAGGTCTCGTCCTCCCACCCGAAGCCCGCATGGCATGAGGTGCAGAACGCCTCGTTGGACTGAAGGCCAATGCAGAATGCGTTGATCATGGTCTTCTTGCCCAGCCGCTGGCCGGTGAGCGGGTCCTCGTAGTCCCAGGTCCAGTGGGGCGTGGCCATGACCTGTCTGGCGGCCTCGGTGTGGCAACCCAGGCAGGCCCTGGTGACGTCCTCGCCCGTCTGGAAGGGCCCTTGCAGTTCCTCGAGCTTGCTGTGATCAACGGTGGTCGCGAGCGCCGGGGCAAGGCACGCAAGTGGCAGGCCCACGAAAAGAAACCGCGGCGACCACGTCTTTCTCCGAAGCCGTTCTGACATGGCGTGTCTCTCCACATGGTCACCGGTCGGCCAGGGTGTGCGGAATCGCCGCCCGGAAGGTGACCGATTCACCTCACCCGTATGCCACTACCCCGGGGTGCCCGGAGCGTCCCTGAGCCCGGCACCTCCTCTCGGAAAATATAGTCCATCCCGGGCGGAAATCGCCGATACGGAAACTGCTGCGATACCGCTGGGGATGTGGTTCAAGCGCGCTACGGATATGGCGATTGGAAGCGGGTTAGGACTGATCGCAGAACTGTCGGGTGAACGCTTCGAAACCATTCAACCCAAGGTTGCAGTTTCTCAACAGCACGGAACCCGCGGACAACACATGCTCGAGGATCTCGCCTGTGGCACGGTCAACATGCGCACATGACTCTTGGGCCTAGAATATGACAGTGCCGCCCGGTGGCAAGGATGCCAGGTCTGGCATGCGACTTATCCCCGCCGCTGCCGCATCGCCTCGAACAGGCACACCCCCGTGGCCACCGACACGTTGAGGCTTTCCACCGTCCCCTGCATGGGGATGTGAACGAGCAGGTCGCAGCGCTCCCGGGTGAGGCGGCGCATGCCCTGGCCTTCGGCGCCCAGCACCAGCGCGAGGGGGCCCTTGAGATCGGCCTGGTAGAGATCCTGCGGGGCATCGTCGCTGGTGCCCACCACCCAGACGCCGGCTTCCTTGAGCTGGTCCAGGGTGCGGGCAAGATTGGTGACCTGAACGAAGGGCACGCTTTCGGCGGCGCCGCTGGCCACCTTGCGGGCCACGGGGGTCAGGCCGGCCGCCCGGTCCCGGGGCACGATCACGGCGGTCACACCCGCGGCATCCGCGGTGCGCAGGCAGGCACCGAGATTGTGGGGGTCGGTGACGCCGTCCAGCACCAGCAGCAGCGGGCTGCCGGCGCGCGCCACCAAGTCCGGAAGGTCGGCCTCGGTGGCCGGCTCAGGCGCCTCGCAGACGGCCACCACACCCTGATGACGCTCACCGGGGCAGAGGCGGTCGAGGGCTTCGCCGTCCACGCGTTCCACGGGCACACGGGCGTTGCGGGCGGCCTCCAGGATCTCTCGGATGCGGGCGTCCCTGCGGCCTGCATCGACCCACAGCGTTTGAACCGGCACGGGCCGGCGGCGCAGTGCTGCCAGCACCGCGTGCAGGCCGAACACCTGTTGCGAACCCGCCATGGCCCGCTGCTAGGTACGGCCTGTGCGCCGGCCGCTGCGCCGAGGACGGCGGCGCTTCCTGGTGGCAGCTCCCTCGTCCGTCTCGCTGCCGCCGGTCTTGGTCGGGGCCTCGGCGGCAGGCGCGTCCTTCTCGCCGCCGCCCGCCTTCTTGCGCGAACGTCGCTTGCGCGGCGGCTTCGCCGGCGGTTCTGCGGCCGCGTCCTGATCGGCGGTCTTGCCGCCGGCCGCCTGTGCGGCCGCGCCATCGGCCGGGGCCTTGTCGCCGGTCTTGCGCTTGCCGCGCCTGCGCTTCTTCCTGTCGCCGGTCGCCGGCTCTGCCCCGGGGGCCGGTGTCTCCTCGCGCCGCTTGCGGCCGCGCCCGCGCCGGGCCGTGCCGGGACCGGCATCCCCGGCATCCGGCTCCTCGTCGACGGGCACGAAGTCGATCTTGCGCTCGTCCAGGTTCACCCGCACCACCCGCACCCGCAGGGGGTCGCCCATACGGTAGACGCGCCCGGCGCGCTCGCCGGTCATGCGGTGCCCGACGGGGTCGAACCGGTAGAAGTCGTTGGACAGGCTGGTCACGTGCACCAGACCCTCCACGTAGATGTCCTTCAGTTCCACGAACAGGCCGAAGGAGGTGACCGACGTGATCACACCGTCATAGATCTCGCCCACCTTGTCCTGCATGAACTCGCACTTCAGCCACCCCTCCACATCCCAGGCGGCCTCGTCGGCGCGGCGCTCGGCCATCGAGCAGTGTTCGCCCAGGGCGACCATGTCCTCGTGACTGTAGGCGAAGTTCGGGCCCGTGCCGCCGCGCAGCAGGTGGCGGATGGCCCGGTGCACCAGCAGATCCGGGTACCGGCGGATGGGCGAGGTGAAGTGGGCGTAGTCATCATGGGCAAGCCCGAAGTGACCCACGTCCTCGGGACTGTACACCGCCTGCTTGAGCGAACGCAGCAGCACCGTCTGGATCAGGTGGGCGTCCGGGCGCTCGCGCACCTGATCCAGCAACAGGGTGTAGTCCTTGGGCTGGGGCTCCTCGCCGCCGCCCAGGCTCAGGCCCAGTTCGCCCAGGAACTGGCGCAGGTCCTCGACCTTCTCTGCCTTGGGGCCGGGATGCACCCGGTACAAGGTGGGGATCTTATGCTGCTTGAGGAATTTTGCCGTCGCCACATTGGCGGCGATCATGCATTCCTCGATGATCTTGTGGGCGTCATTACGCTCGTAGGGCACGATGCGCTCGATCTTCTTGCCTTCGCCGAAGATGATCTTCGTCTCGGTGGTGTCGAAGTCGATGGCGCCGCGCTTGTCCCGGGCCTTGCGCAGCACCTTGAACAGGACATGCAGCTCCTCCAGGTGGGGTACCAGCGCCTCGTGCCCGGCGTGCAGCCGGGCGTCCCGGTCCAGCACGATGCCGGCCACCTGCGTGTAGGTGAGCCGGGCATGGGAACGCATCAGCGCCTCATGGAACCGGTAGGACTTGATGCGACCGCGGCTGGTGATGTGCATCTCGCAGGCCATGCACAGGCGGTCCACCTTCGGGTTGAGGGAGCACAGACCGTTGGAGAGCACCTCCGGGAGCATCGGGATCACCCGCTCCGGGAAGTACACGGAGGTCGCGCGATGGCGCGCCTCCTGATCCAGGGCATCGCCGGGCGACACGTAATGCGACACATCGGCAATGGCCACCCACAGACGCCATCCGCCGCTCTCCAGGGGTTCGCAGTACACCGCGTCGTCGAAATCCCTGGAATCCTCGCCGTCGATGGTCACCAGCGGCATGTCGCGCAGGTCGAGGCGATTGCGCTTGGCGGCCGACGATACCCGGGCGCCCAGCTTGTCGGCCGCCTCGGTGACCTCATCAGGCCAGACAAAGGGCAGGCCGTGGGCGCGGATGGCCACGTCGATCTCCAGCCCGGGCGCCATGTGCTCGCCCAGCACCTCGACGATCTCGCCGATGGGCCGGGTGCGCTTGGTGGGCTGCTCGCGGATGGCGGCGATGACGATCTGGCCCTCGCGGGCCCCGCCCATGGACTCCGGCGGGATGAGGATGTCCTGGGTGATGCGCTTGTTGTCCGGGGTCACGAAACCGATGCCGCCCTCGGAGAACAGCCGGCCCACCACTTGCTCGGTGTTGTGCTCGAGCACCTCGATCACGGCGCCCTCGCGCCGGCCCCGGCGGTCCACGCCCACCACCCGCGCCACCGCCCGGTCGCCGTGCAACAGACTCTTCATCTGCCGGGGCGAAAGGAACAGGTCGTCCCCGCCCTCGTCCGGCACCAGGAAGCCGAAACCGTCCGGATGGCCGATGACGCGCCCGCGCACCAGGTCCTCCTGGTTGACCGGCACGTAGGCACCGCGGCGATTGCACACCAGCTGGCCGTCGCGCTCCATGGCGCGCAGGCGCCGTGTGAGCGCCTCGATGTCCACGGGGTCGGACAGGCCGAGCCGCTCGGCGAGCGGGTCAAAGGGGACCGGGCCATCCGCTTCGTGGATGACCTCGAGAATCATTTCCCGGCTGGGGATGGGCCGTTCGTACCGCGCGGCCTCGCGTTCAAACTGTGGGTCTCTGGAGGGCTTCTTCTGTTTTCTTGTCATTTGACACGTGGTTGTCTAGGGAAGGTTTCGATGCCGTTACGGGAACATTGACATCGTTTGTGGGTGACGTTACATTGCGCGCTTCCTGAAGCGCAGGACATTCCTGTCTCGATGCCGAGGTGGCGAAATTGGTAGACGCGCTAGCTTCAGGTGCTAGTGGGGGAAACCCCGTGGAGGTTCAAGTCCTCTCCTCGGCACCATCTTTCCTGTCCGGCTTTTCCCGAAACAAATTCCGGTGAGCGCCGATCGCGCTTTCGGCGAAGGCGCAAGTCTACGCCGGTTGCAGCAAGATTCCTACCGCCCCACGCAGACGGTGCCTGCGGCAAGTGCCGGTGACCGGCTCACTCCGATTCCAGTGCCAGCGCCGATTCCGGCAGGGTCTGCCCCCCATCCACCACCAGGGTCTGCCCGGTGATGTAGCGCGCCTCGTCGGATGCCAGGAACAGCATCGCATAGGCGATGTCCTCTGGCTCGCCCAGGTGCCCCATGGGAATGGAGGCCTCCATCTTGCGCAGATACTCGGGCCCCACGTCCGCGAGTCCCTCCGTGCGTATGTTTCCCGGCAACACGGCATTGATGGTGACGCGGTCCCGGGCGAACTCGATGGCAGCGGTGCGCATGAACCCCAGCATGCCGGCCTTGGTGGCACCGTAGTGCGCCCAGCCCGGGAACCCGGTAATGGGCCCGGTGATCGACGAGGTCAGCAGAACGCGTCCGCCACCCTGGCGGCGCATCTGCGCGGCGCAGGCCTTCACGCAGAAGAAGGCCCCCTTCAGGTTCACATTGTGCACGTGATCCCAGTCGGCCTCGGTCATTTCCTCGATGGTCACCGACGGGAAGATCCCGGCGTTGGCCACCAGCACGTCGATCCCGCCGAAGTGCTTGAGGGCCTCGCCGGCCATCACCTCGACGTCGGCACGTACACCGACATCCGCGGCGCAGGTCTCCGCCCGCCCGCCGTCCTTGCGGATTGTCGCCGCGGTGTCCGCGGCCCCCTGTGCGTCCACGTCCACCACCAGTACCCGCGCGCCTTCCCTGGCAAACACCCGGGCAATGGTCCGCCCGATGCCCTTGCCGGCGCCGGTGACGATCACGCTGCGATCCCTGAATCGGTCAGTCATTTCCCGGATCCCCCGCTCAATGTGCCTTGATGGTTCGATCACTCCTGCCGCCGGAGGTTCGATCCCTGACCGTACCATGCCGGTGATGACCGCATGATGACATCGATCCGGATTTCCGCGTCCTCGCGCAAATACCGTCAGGTGGTGTCCGCCGGGCGGACGTTCAGGGCAGTCAATCCGCAGAAGCAGGAGTTCGTATGCCAGCCGGGTGCTTCGTCGAGAAGCGCCATGTCGGGGAAACGCGCGATGATGCATTGAAGGGCGATACGGGCCTCAAACCGGGCCAGCGTCTTGCCCGGACATTTGTGGCGGCCGTACCCGAAGGCCAGATGACGGTTTGGGGCGCGCCGTATGTCGAACCGGTCTGGATCCGGAAACTCCGTCTCGTCCCGATTTGCCGCCCCCATGATCACACCCGCCTGCTGTCCTTCAGGCGCACCGTGGTGTGATACAGGCCCTGCGGGCGAGGCACGGAACCATGCCCCCATCGCCGCGGGAGAAAGGAATTGCGGGACGGCCTCCCCGCGCGGAATCGTGTCCGCCGGAACCGTCAGTCGAAGGGATGACGCAGGACGATGGTCTGATCCCGGTCCGGACCCGTGGAGATCATGTCCACGGGCACACCGGTGATCTCCTGGATGCGTTCCAGGTAGCGGCGCGCGTTGCCGGGGAGATCCTCGTAACGGGTCACGCCCACGGTGGATTCCTGCCAGCCGGGCATCTCCTCGTAGACAGGCTCGCAGGTGGCGAAGGCCTCGGCACCGGCGGGCGGCACGCTGAACTTGTCATCGCCGCACTGGTAACCCACGCACAGGCGCAGGGTCTCGAGTCCGTCCAGCACGTCCAGCTTGGTGATGCACAGGCCGGTGATGCTGTTGATGGATACCGCGCGGTTGAGCGCCACCGCGTCGAACCAGCCGCAACGCCGCGGCCTCCCCGTGGTGGAGCCGAATTCATGGCCGCGCCGGGCCAGATGCTCGCCCATGGCATCGAACAGCTCGGTGGGGAACGGGCCGGCCCCCACCCGGGTGGTGTAGGCCTTGGTGATGCCCAGCACGTAGTTAAGGTCCAGGGGCCCCACGCCGCTGCCGGTGCACGCGCCGCCGGCGGTGGTGTTGGACGACGTCACGAAGGGATAGGTGCCGTGGTCGATGTCCAGCAGGGTGCCCTGGGCGCCCTCGAACATGACGTTGGCATCCGCAAGTCGCAGCTGACGCAGGCGTTCGGGCACGTCGGTGACCAGCGGCTCCAGCACCTCGGCGTAGGACAGGGCCTGATCCAGCAGCTGCTGGAAGTCGAGGGTGTCGGCCTTGAAATAGTTCTTGAGCACGAAGTTGTGATAGTCCAGCACCTCGCCCAGCTTCGCGGCGAAACGCTCGCGGTAGAAGAGATCGCCCAGGCGCAGGCCCCGCCGGGATATCTTGTCCTCGTAGGCCGGCCCGATGCCGCGCCCGGTGGTGCCGATGGCTGCCTTGCCCCGGGCCACTTCCCGGGCGTGATCCAGGCTCACGTGATAGGGCAGGATCAACTGGCATGATTCGGACAGATGCAGACGCTCGCGCACTGGTACGCCCTCGGCCTCCAGTTCGTTCATCTCCTTCAGGAGCGCATCGGGGGCCAGGACCACACCGTTGCCGATCATGCATTCCACACCGTCGCGCAGGATGCCTGAGGGGATCAGGTGCAGCACGGTCTTCTTGCCGCCGATCACCAGGGTATGGCCAGCGTTGTGACCGCCCTGAAAACGCACCACCGCGGCTGCGTTTTCCGTGAGCAGGTCCACCACCTTCCCCTTGCCTTCATCGCCCCACTGACTGCCGAGCACCACCACAAATCTAGCCATTATCAGACTTCCGTTACGATCCATTGATTGTTGGAATCGCGCGTGAGCATCCGGTCACAGCCCATGCGCCGTGCGTCGTTGTCCTGCCCTTCGAGCCCCTGGATGATCCGCTCGCCGCGCGCCCGCAGGTCCCGGACCGTGTCATCGAGCGCGCCGTCCCCGCCGGGGGGCGCGAAGATCGCCCCGGACACTGTGGCCAGGGGCTGGCTCGAGAGCCGCACCAGGGTCTTGAGATCGGTGCTGAAACCGGTGGCCGGACGGGCACGGCCGAACACGCGGCCGATGTCGTCGTAGCGCCCGCCCCGGGCCAGTTCCTGTCCGTGTCCTGCCACATACGCGGCGAATACGGCACCGGTGTGATAGTGAAATCCACGCAGTTCCGCCAGATCCACGTGCAGGGCCACGTCCGGATAGCGGCGCTGCACGTCCGATGCGATCGCCGAGAGCACGTCCAACGCCCGCGACACCGCCTCCCCGGCGCCCCGGAGCGCTTCCCGCGCCTGGTCAAGCACTTCCGGCCCGCCGTTGAGATCGGCCAGGGCCATGAGCCGGGCGCGGGCATCATCGGCCATGGACATGGCCCCCAGAAACTCGCGGATCTCGGGCAGGGCCTTTCGCTGCAGCATCTCGAAGAGCTGCGCCTGAGCGTCGGCGGAGAGTCCCGCCGCATCGGCGAGACAGCGATAGACTCCCACGTGGCCAAGGTCCAGAAATACATCCCGGACGTCGCAGACCCGGAAGGTCTCCAGCATAAGCCGGATCATCTCCACGTCCCCGTCGGCGCCCTCGTGACCATAGAGCTCCGCACCCACCTGCAGGGGGCTGCGCGAGCCGGCGAAACCGTCCGGCCGGGTGTGCAGGACCGTGCCCATGTAGCACAGGCGCGTGGGCACATCCCGGTTGAGGCTGTGGGCGTCGATGCGCGCCACCTGCGGTGTCATGTCCGCGCGCACACCCATCAGGCGGCCGTTCAACTGGTCGGTGAGTTTGAAGGTCTGTAGATCCAGGTCACGGCCGGTACCGGTGAGCAGCGATTCCAGGTATTCGATCAGCGGCGGCATGACCAGTTCGTAGCCCCAGCCGTGGTAGAGATCGAGCAGTTGCCGACGGCACGCCTCCAGACGCTCCGCCAGGGGGGGCAGGGCTTCCTCGATGCCTTCGGGCAGCAGCCAGCGCTTCGAATCGGTCATGAATCCGTACGTCGTCGTCGTGGACACCGGGCCACGCACCCGGCCGGTGGGTGCCCGGATCAAGGCCCGTGATTATACATACTCGGTGCAAATCGGTCGTGCCCCGGCGGAAAACACCCGTCAGCAGGCCACGCCCGACGGAACCCGGACCGGCGCGAAATGCTCAGGAAGCAAAGGGGTGAGAGAAGATGATGGATGATTCAGCCCGGCTTGCCCCCGTTTGTGCGCTTCACGGCGAAGAACCCGTCACCCCCGAAGCCACCAGAGCAGCAGCGCGCCCAGTACCATGCCGGCCAGCCCCATGGCACGCAACACCCGGTCCGGCAAGGCGGCCACCTGGGTCAGCGCGCGCTTGAATCCCGCCGGGTTGAGGAAGGGCATGAGGCCTTCCAGTACCAGCAGCAGGGCCACGGCGGCAAGGAGATCGTTCCAGAGCATCTGGGCACGGACAGCCCGGACGCTGAAGGGCGGATGTACCGCCCTTCAGCGCCGGATCATTCCGGGGAGGCTGTCGTGCCGGCCGGGTTTCCGAAATAACGGAAGAACTCCGAATCCGGCTCGATGACGAACATGCTGTTGCCGCCCGTCATGGTATTGCGGTAGGCGATCAGGCTTCGATAAAAGGAGAAGAACTCCTCGTCCTCGCCAAAGGCGCGCGCGTAGGTATCCGCGGCACGCGCATCACCCTCGCCTCGCACCCGTTCGGCCTCGCGGTAAGCGTCGGCCAGGATCACTGTGCGGTCACGGTCGGCGCGGGCACGGATGCGCTCGGCCTCCTCGCGGCCCCGGGCACGGAAATCCTGGGCGATACGCTCACGCTCCGCGCGCATGCGCTCGTAGACCGATTCGCTCACCTCGTCGGGGAGGTCCATGCGCCGGACGCGCACGTCCACCAGCACCACGCCGAGTTCCCTTGCGGTATCCGCCGCCTGTTCACGCACGGCACGCATGATGGCCAGACGCTCGGTGGAGACCACCTGTTCCAGGGTGTAGCGGCCGAACTCGTTACGCATGTTGGTGCGCAGGATCTGCGAAATGCGATCCTCCGCGTTGCGTTCGACACCCCGTGTGGACACGAAGAACTGGCCCACGTCGTCGATACGCCACTTGGCGTAGAAGTCGACAATGACGTTCTTGGCCTCACTGGTCAGAAAACGGTCCGGCGGGATGTCCAGGGTGAGGACCCGTGCGTCGAACTTGCGCACGTTGTTCACCAGGGGGAACTTGAAGTGCAGGCCCGGCTCCAGGTCCATGGCCTTGATCTCGCCCAGGCTGAACAGGATCACCCGTTCGCGTTCGTCCACGGTATAGGTGGCCAGGCCGATGACGATTGCGGCCACCACCGCAACGATTCCAAGAATGCGGATCATCAGCGCACCTCCCGGGTTCTGGGATCGGGCCGCTGGCCCAGGCTGGGCAGCGGGGTCGGCGTGCTGTCGATACCACGCTGTTCAGTGGACAGGCGTGGGGCGGCGCCGGTGGCCTGCTGCTGCATGAACTTGTCCAGTGGCAGGTACATAAGGTTGTTGCCGCTCTTCATGTCCACGATCACCTTGTTGGTGTTGCTCAGCACGGCCTCGCTGGTCTCCAGATAGAGGCGTTCGCGGGTGACGGCCGGCGCGCGCTGGTACTCCACCAGGAGCTGGCTGAAGCGCGAGGCATCACCTTCCGCCCGAGCGAGCACCTGCTCGCGATAGGCCTCGGCCTCCTGCGTGATACGGGCTGCCTCGCCTCGTGCCTGGGGCACGATGCCGTTGGCGTAGGCCTGGGCCTCGTTGCGGAAACGGATCTGGTCCTCGCGGGCACGGATGGCGTCGGCGAACGCCTCCTGCACTGCCTCGGGCGGCTGCGCCTGCGGCATGTTGACCCGGATGATCACAACCCCGGCACCGTAGTCGTCCATCGCCTGCTGAATCACCTCCATGGAGGAATCGGCGATCTGGCCGCGCCCTTCACCGAGAATGAACTCCAGGTCGTTCCACTCATGGCGGGCGGCGCCGATGGGCACGAAGTCGCTGGCCAGCAGGGCATCGGTTTCGCGGGGTTCCACCACCTCGGCATCCACATCCATGGCGCCCGCAGGATCGCGCATCATCTGGTCGCGCACGAGCGTAGGCTCCATGGCCACCCGCTCACGGATGGCGGACTCCATCACCTGGCGGACGGTACGTTCCGGATCACGCACGTTGAACAGGAAGGCCTCGGGGTCACTGACCCGGAACTGCACTTCCACATCCACGTCGATGATGTTCTCGTCCGCGGTGAGCATCAGCGCCCGGTGCTGCAGGCTTCGCACACTGCCGATGTCGACCCGCTCCACCCGTTCGATGGGATAGGGCAGATGCCAGTTGGGGCCCGGGTCGGTCACCGTCTGGAAGGCGCCGAATCGCAGCACCACGCCGCGTTCACCCTCGCTGACGATGTAGAAGCCCGAGGCCAGCCACACCACGATCGCGAGGATGACAATCAGGCTGATGCCGGCAGAGGCATGACGACCCATGCCGCCACCGCCGCCACCGTCGCCACCGCCGCCGAACAATCCGCCGAATCGGCTGGTAAGCTTCTTGATCAGCTCGTCCAGATCGGGCGGACCGCCGCCCGCACCCCCACCGCGGCCACCGCCGCCCCATGGGTCGTTGCTGTTCTTTCCTGGTTCATTCCAGGGCATGTATCAGTTCTCCAACGTTCACAATCGATTGCGGGCGTATGTCCATCGGCCCGAACAAGGCAGCCATTCTAGAGGGCGGCCTGCCGTTGCGCAAAACGGGGATGAATTCCCTGACTCCCGACGAGGGCGCGATTCGTCCGGATGCCCGTGTGCCGGGGCCGCCTTCGGTGTCGGTGCCGGTCATCCGCAGCGTCCGGACACGCCGCCAAAACGTCTATCATTCATGAAGATGAGCCGAAATGCGTGCTGGCCTGCCGCGCCGACGTCCGGACTCAGGCGACGTGCTGGCGATCGGACTCCACCAGAGGAGTGAGCCCGGTGTCACGGAAAAGTTCCTCCAGCCGCCGGCGGGGCAGACGAACCTCCAGGCGCATATCGCCGTTGGGCTGCAGCTCTTCGGCGAGTACCGCGCCCATCTCATAAAGCCCGGCCCGCTCCCGACCGGCCGAGGGAGGCAGCGTCATCCAGCCCTGTACCAGAGAGTCGGCAAAACGATCCGCCAGCCACTCCATCAGGAGATCCACACCCTCGCCGGTGTGCGCGGAGAGATACACCCGGGCCGGTTCCCCATGGGCCGCGGGCACCAGACGCGGTCCGGAATCCGGCACGGCGTCAATCTTGTTGAAAACGAGAATCTGCGGCACATCGTTCGCGCCGATCTCATTCAGGACCCGGTTCACATGCTCTATATTGGCCTCGCGTCGCGGGTCGGCGGCATCCACCACGTGCAGCAACAGGCTGGCCTCACGCGTCTCGGTGAGCGTCGCCTTGAATGCGGCGACGAGATCGTGGGGCAGCTGGCGCACGAAGCCCACCGTGTCGGCCAGGATCATGGACTGCTGATCCGGCAGGTCCACACGGCGGAGGGTGGGATCCAAGGTGGCAAAGAGCTGGTCGGCGGCGTAGACACCGGCGCCGGTAAGCCGATTGAACAGGGTGGACTTTCCAGCGTTGGTATAGCCCACCAGGGACACGGTCGGGATCTCGGCGCGTCGGCGCGACTGGCGGCCCTGCTCGCGCTGCCCTTCCACCTTTTCGAGCCGGCGCAGGATCTGTTTGATGCGCCCGGCCAGCAGCCGGCGGTCGGTCTCCAGCTGCGTCTCGCCCGGCCCGCGCAGGCCGATACCGCCCTTCTGGCGTTCCAGGTGAGTCCATCCCCGGACCAGGCGGGTGGACATGTGGCGCAACTGGGCCAGCTCGACCTGAAGCTTGCCCTCATGGGAGCGGGCACGCTGCGCGAAGATGTCCAGGATCAGGCCGGTGCGGTCCAGCACACGGCACTGGAACAGGCGCTCCAGGTTGCGTTCCTGACTGGGGGAAAGCTCGTGATCGAAGATGACCAGTTCCGCGCACTGCTCGACCACGTGACGGCGGATCTCCTCGGCCTTGCCGCTGCCCACGAAAAGGCGCGGGTCCGGCGACTTGCGGGCGCCGGTTACCAGCGCAACGGGCCGTGCTCCGGCGGACCGGGCCAGGTCGGTGAACTCGACGCAGTCGTCATCCCGGGATGCATCGGACAGGGCCATGTGCACGAGCACCGCCTGTTCGCCCTGCTGGGGTCTTTCAAACAATCGCTTGACCTGCCTGTTTCATCGCCAGAACCGCGCGGACCGGAATTTCACGCCTTGCGGCCCTCAGTCCTCGGGCTGCATGTCCTCGGACACGGCCAGCTTCACCGGACGCGAGGGGACGATGGTGGAAATGGCGTGCTTATACACCATCTGGCTGACGGTGTTCTTCAGCAGCACCACGAACTGATCGAAGGAATCGATCTGGCCCTGAAGCTTGATGCCATTGACCAGATAGATGGACACCGGTATCCGTTCCTTGCGCAACGTGTTGAGGAAGGGTTCTTGTAAGGTTTGCCCCTTTGACATGAGCTTGCTCCTGGCATCGATCGCTTAAAAGGAAAATTCTGTTGTTGGGTGGCCTGTCATGCGGCGACTGCGCGACACGTTGACCGGCCCTGTCCTGGAGCTTAACCGACGCAAACCGGGACAATGTCACCTTCGAACCCGCTGCCGCCAACTCACCGCATGGATGCCGTGTCAGATTTTACGTTGACAAATCAACCTCTTTTGGCAGTCTAGCACACCGGCCGGCGCTCCACCCGCTCACTCCATCACATGCCTGGATACGCGCTCCACCACCGAGTCGACATCCATCGCGCCTGGCTCCAGAGTCACCAAACCGGGGTAGCTTCCGATCCAGGTCAACTGCCGCTTGGCCAGCTGGCAGGTGGCCGTGATCGCCTGGCGCCGCATGGTGTCGAAATCCGACTCCCCGGACAGGTAAGCCCACACCTGACGGTAACCCACCGCCCGAATGGCCGGAAGCCCCGGATTCAGGTCCTTTCTCTGATATAAGGTCTCGACCTCGGGAATCAAGCCCAGTTCCAACATTTCGTCAAAACGCCGGGCGATTCGTGCCCGCAATGCCGCCCGGTCCCCGGGCACCAGCGCAAGGCGCAGCAGCCGGTAGGGCAGCACCCCCTCCGTCCGGCCCCCGTGGAAGGAAGACAGGGGGCGCCCGGTGAGCAGGTAGACCTCCAGCGCGCGCTGCAGGCGTTGCGGGTCATTGGGATGGATGCGCGCCGCGGCATCCGGATCCACCCGGCGCAGACGATCGTGAATGGAGCTCCAGCCGGTCTCCGCCGCCTGCGCCTCGATCTCGCGGCGCACTTCCGGATCGGCTGCCGGGAGCCGGTCCAACCCGAATTCCAGCGCGCGGAAATAGAGCATGGTCCCGCCCACCAGCAGGGGCACGCGCCCGGCGGCGGTGATCTCCCGCATGGCGGCCAGGGCATCCTTTCGAAACCGCGCCGCCGAGTAGGGCTCGGCCGGATCCAGGATGTCGATCAGCCGATGCGGCGCCTCGGCAAGGACTTCCGGCCCGGGCTTTGCGGTTCCGATGTCCATGCCCCGGTAGACCATGGCCGAATCCACGCTGATGATCTCCAGCGGCAGCCGCCGCACCAGTTCCACCGCCAGATCCGTCTTGCCGGAAGCGGTGGGGCCCATGAGGAAGATGGCAGGGAAAGACATGTGGGAATTGGGAATTGGGAATTGGGGTTCAACTTCTCACTTCCCAATTCTCACTTCCCCCTTAAAAAGAGCTTATCCAGCTGCCCCATGGACAGCTGCACCCAGGTGGGCCGTCCATGGTTGCACTGGCCGCTGCGGTCGGTGGCTTCCATATCGCGCAGCAGGGCGTTCATTTCCGGAATCGTCAGCTGGCGGTTCGCCCGCACGGAACCGTGACAGGCGAGGGTCGCCAACAGCGCATTGACTGCGTCTTCCACACGGCGGGACTCCCCGTGTGCGACGAGGTCGGCGAGCACGTCGCGCACCAGGGACTCGGTATCGGCGCGCGCCAGCAGGGTGGGCACGGCCCGCACCTGCAATTGCTCGGGGCCGGACCGGTCCAGTTCGAACCCGAAGCGGGTGAAGGCCTCGGCGTGGGTCTCCGCCAGGTCCGCCTCCCTGCGGCTCACGTTCATCCGGGCCGGCACCAGCAGGGGCTGGGATTTCAGACCCTCACCCCGGTAACCGAGCTTCAGGCGCTCATAGGTGATGCGTTCATGGGCGGCGTGCATGTCCACCAGTACCAGGCCGTCGGCGTTCTGGGCGAGGATGTAGACGCCGTGCAGCTGCGCGACTGCATAGCCGAGCGGCGGCACGGCCGCCTCGCCCGGGGCCTCGGTCCCGGGCCGTGCGTCATCCGCCGGCGCAGGATGCAGGGCGCCGTAGGCATCCATGACCTCCGCCACCCGAAGGCCAAGCCCGGACTGGGCCCCGGCACCGCCCCGGTAGCCGCCCCACGCGCCCCCGCTGCCGGCGGACGGGACCTGCCCATCCGGCGTCTCCAGGCGGGCGGGTGCCGTTGCCTGCCCCGGGCGCAGTTCCGCCAGCACACGGTGCAGACTGCGAAACAGGAAGTCATGAACCAGGCGCGACTCCCGGAAACGGACCTCGTGCTTGGCCGGATGCGCGTTCACGTCCACCAGGGCCGGATCCAGCTCCAGGTAGAGTACGAAGGCCGGGTGGCGGCCGTGAAACAGGACGTCCTGGTAGGCCTGGCGAACCGCGTGACTGATGAGCCGGTCGCGCACCATGCGCCCGTTCACATAGAAATACTGCAGATCCGCCTGGCTGCGGGAATAGGTGGGCAGACCCAGCCAGCCGTGAAGCCTCAGCCCGGCGCCCTCGTGCTCCAGGTGCACCACCTGGCTGGCGAAGGCCTCCCCGCAGATGGCGGCCACGCGCGCGAGCTGCGCATCCCCGTCCCGGGCGGCCGGCAGGCGCAGGCCCGGTTTGCGGTTGTGACTGAGCTCGAATGCCACCGCAAAGCGCGACAACGCGATACGCCGCACCACTTCTTCCAGGTGCCCGAACTCGGTACGCTCGGTACGCAGAAACTTGCGCCGCGCCGGCACGTTGAAGAACAGGTCGCGCACCTCCACCGTGGTGCCCGGGGGATGGGCCGCGGGCTCGGGCGCCTGGAAACGGTCACCACCGTCTCCCCTGATGGTCCACCCGCTGCCCGACGCCGCAGCGGACGAGGTCAGGGTGAGACGGGAGACCGAGGCGATGCTCGGCAGCGCCTCGCCGCGAAACCCCAGGCTCGCCACCCGCTCCAGATCCTCCAGGCTGGCAATCTTGCTGGTGGCGTGACGCGACAGGGCAAGCGCCAGCTCATCCCTGGGAATCCCGGAACCGTCGTCACGGATACGGATACGCCGGACACCGCCCTGCTCCACGTCCAGCTGAATGCTTTGCGCCCCCGCGTCCAGACTGTTCTCAAGCAACTCCTTGACCACCGAGGCAGGCCGCTCCACCACCTCGCCGGCGGCGATCTGGTTGACGAGCTGCGGAGGGAGGGGGGAGATGGGCACGGAACGGAAGTGAGAAGTAAGAATTTGGAAGTGGGAATATGAAGTAAGAAGTGTGAATTGGGAAGTGTGAAATGACAGGGTGCCTGTTTCCCACTTCCCAATTCACACTTCGCACTTCTAGCTGTCTCTTCTCGGAATCACCAGTTCCTGGCCGACGCGGATACGGTCGCTGGAGAGGTTGTTGCGCTGGCGCAGTTCATTGACGGACACCCGATAGCGGCTGGCGATGCCGGAGAGCGTCTCGCCGCTGCGGATCACGTGGCGACCACGGCGCGCCTCGGCCAGACGGGTGCCGGGCGGCGCATGGTCGTCGAAATAGGAGCGTAGGCCGGTCATCAGGGCCTCGGCCAGGGACTGCTGGAAGGCGCTCGTGCGCAGCTTGCGCTCCTCGTCCGGGTTGGAGATGTAGGCCGCCTCCACCAGGACGGACGGGATGTCCGGAGATGTGAGAACGGCAAACCCGGCCCGCTCGACACGGCGGCTGCGCACCTTGCCCACGCGGTGCAGATCGCCGATCAGGGCATCGGCCAGGGTGGCGCTCGCCTCGATGGTGCCGGTCTGGGAGAGATCCAGCAGCACCGAGGCCAGGACGTCGTCCTTGTCGTCCAGCTTCACGCCGCCCACCAGGTCGGCGGCATTCTCCCGCTCCGCCAGCCACCGGGCGGCTTCGCTGCTCGCGCCGCCCTGGGAGAGGATATATACGGACGAGCCCTGTACGCGCCGATCCGGCGCCGCATCTGCATGGATGGACAGGAACAGGTCGGCCCGCTGGTCCCGGGCCCGGCGGATACGTTCGCGAAGGGGCAGGAAGTAGTCTCCGGTACGCACCATCACCGGCGTCATGCCGGGCTCCTGTCTCACCAGCCGCTCAAGCCGCCGGGCGATGGCCAGCACCACGTCCTTCTCGTAAGTCCCCCCCGGACCCACGGCGCCCGGATCCCGTCCGCCGTGTCCCGCATCGATGGCCACCACCACTTCCCGAAGACGCTCACCGGGCTGTTCGGCGGAACGCACGGTCCTGGGCGCCTGGCCGGGACCGCCGCCCCGGCGCTGCAGATCCACTACCAGGCGGTGTCCCGCCCCGTCGGCCGGACGAAGCACGAAACTTCTGGGCACCGCCTGTTCCCGCAGGTCCAGCACCACCCGCAGGTCGCGTTCGTTGCGCGTGGCATAGCGCAGACGGGAGACATGGGAATTCGCAACGGAGGGTACGGACAGCTCGCGCGTCCCCGCCCCCTGGATATCGATGACCACCCGATGCGGGTCGGTCAGGGTGAACAGGCTGTGCTCCACCGGCCCGGAGAGATCGAACACGAGCCGGGTCTGCCCCTCGTGGGCGGACAGGCGCACCCGCTCCACCTGCTGGCGACCGGCTGCCCACAAGGCACCGGGCAGCAGCAGCGAGGCGGCCGTGGCGCCGAAGGCGCGCATGGCGCTGCGCAGAAAATGGCGCCGCAGACGATCACCGGGCGACTGGCTCAAGACGGGCTCCCCAAGGCTTCTGGCCTGATGATTCATAAGTTTGGCCAAATTGACGGGAATTGCAAGCCTGGTTTTTCAATAAATCCATGTGGATAGGGGAATTTTCTACTGCCATTTATCAGATAATGCCCGCAACCACGTCCGCCCGGTTTCCGTCTGGGGCTGCAAGTGGGCCCTCCGACCCGGCCCATCCACCCGCAGCCGGATGATCAGGTCCGGTGCCTCGAGCATGCCGGCACCCCGTTCGGGCCACTCCACGAGGCACAGGGCACGGCCGTCGAAGTAACCGTCCAGTCCCAGGTACTCCAGTTCCTCGGGGTCGGTGAGCCGGTACAGGTCAAAATGGTGCACGGTCCGCCCGGCGGGCTCGTAGCTTTCCACCAGGGTATAGGTGGGACTCTTAACCGCGCCTGAATGCCCCAGGGCACGGAGCCAGCCGCGCACCAGCGTGGTCTTGCCGGCGCCCAGATCGCCGGTGAGATGCACCACCCTCGCCCCGTCCGGGCAACTGCGGGCGAGGTCGGCCCCCAGGGCCAGGGTGGCCGGCTCGTCGGCCAGATGCAGGTCGATGCCCTCCGCGGTCACGGGTTCACCACGGCGCGCAGCTCGGCGATTACATCCAGGGCCAGCAATCCCCGTTCCCCGGGCCCGGCGGCCCGGTCCGCCGCCTGCGCATGGATACACACCCCCAGGCGTGCCGCCTCCCACGGCGGGAATCCCTGGGCGATCAGACCGGCAATCACGCCGGTGAGCACATCGCCCATGCCCCCGCTGGCCATGCCCGGATTGCCGCCGGTGCAGATGGCCACACCCTGCCCGTCGCAGATCACGGTGCCGGCCCCCTTGAGCACGCATACGCCGCCGTAGGACTGGCGAATGCGCAGGGCGGCGCCCGGGCGGTCCGCCTGAACGGCTGCCGCATCACAGCCCAGCAGACACGCGGCCTCCCCGGGGTGGGGCGTGAGCACCCAGTTCTCCCGATGAACCGGTTCCGCCGCCAGCAGGTTCAGGGCATCGGCATCCACCACCATGGGCAACCCGCTTTCCAGCAGCCGTCCGAGCAGATCCCGGCCCCAGTCGCCCCGGCCGAGCCCGGGGCCGGCCGCCAGCACCGTGGCACGGGCGAGCAACGGGGACAGGTCACCGGGACCGGCCACACCGTGGGCCATCAGTTCCGGCCGGGACATGGGCAGCAGGGCCGCATGATCCGGACGGGTGGCCACGGATACCAGCCCGGCCCCCGAGCGGGCGGCGGCCTCGCCGGCCATGCGCACGGCCCCGGGCATGCCCCGGTCACCGCCCACCACCAGCACATGACCGAAATCCCCCTTGTGGGCACTCCGCCCCCGGCGTCCCAGCCGGCCGATACAGGCGGCATCCAGGCGCCTGGCAGCCGGCGTCAGACCACCGCAGACCTCCGGCGGAACCGCCAGTGCATCGAAGGACACCCGCCCGCACCGGGCGGGGCCCTCGCCCGTGAACAACCCGGTCTTCAGGCCGATGAAACTGACGGTCAGTTCGGCATGCACCGCGCGGCCCATGATGGCACCGGTATCGGCGTGCAGCCCCGAGGGGATGTCCACGGCCAGCACGGGCAGACCGGCGGCGTTGATGCCATCGATCAGCCCCGCCATGGGTCCCTCCACGTCCCGGTCCAGCCCCGTGCCAAGCAGGGCGTCCACCAGCACGTCGGCCGCCGGCCAGGCATCCCCGCCGGTGAGACAGGTGCCACCGGCCTTCATCCAGTCGGACCTGGCCCGTGCGGCGTCTCCCTTGATCCGCGCCGGATCCGCGGCTTCCAGCAGCCAGGCGTCCAGCCCCGCCGCACGGGCAAGCCGGGCGATCACGTAGCCGTCGCCGCCGTTGTTGCCCGGCCCGCACAACACGCCCAGGCGCCGCGCATCCGGCCACCGGGCGCGCAGGGCATCCAGGGCCGCCTGCCCGGCACGCACCATGAGCGTATAACCGGGGACGCCGTGATCGTGAACGGCACGCCGGTCCAGTTCACGCACCTGCGCGGCGGTGTAGAGTTCTGCGGGCAATGAGCGGTACATGAATGCATTATCCGCGCAAGAGGTCGACAAATGAACGTCAACAGACACTTTCCAAGCGAACCCCGTTTGTACAGACGGCTCATCCACGTAAGCTAGGTCCATGTCTCAGACACTCTCCAATGCCGAAGCCCGGGCCCTGGCGGAACGGATCAGGACCTGGGGCCGGGAACTGGGCTTCCAGCAGGTGGGGATCAGCGATACGGCGCTGGATGAACACGAGGCCCGTCTCCTGGCCTGGCTGGAGGCCGGGCGTCACGGGGACATGGAATATATGGCGCGCCACGGGACAATGCGCTCGCGGCCGGGCGAGTTACGCCCCGGCACGCTGCGGGTGATCTCGGTGCGCATGGACTATCAACCCCCCGGCGCCCGCGACTCCTGGTCGGTCATGGCGGACGCATCCCTGGGATTCATCTCCCGCTATGCCCTCGGGCGGGACTATCACAAGCTCATGCGCCAGCGGCTTCAGAAACTGGCCTCGCGCATCGAGGCGGAGATCGGACCGTTCGGCTACCGGGCGTTCGTGGACAGCGCGCCCGTGCTGGAGAAGGCCCTGGCGGAGAAGGCCGGGCTGGGCTGGATCGGCAAGCACACGAACCTGCTCTCCCGGGAGGCGGGCTCCTGGTTCTTTCTGGGCGAGTTGTACACCGACCTGCCCCTGCCGGCGGACCCGCCGGGCGAGGCCCGTTGCGGCACCTGCACGGCCTGCATCGACGTCTGCCCCACGAGGGCCATCGTGGCGCCTTACGAGCTGGATGCCCGGCTGTGCATCTCCTACCTCACCATCGAACTACCGGGATCGATCCCGGAACCCCTGCGCCCTCTGATCGGCAACCGCGTGTACGGCTGCGACGACTGCCAGCTGGTGTGCCCCTGGAACCGCTTCGCGCGGATAAGCGCCGAACCGGATTTCCGGGCGCGCCATGGTCTGGACGCGCCTTCCCTGGCGGCACTGTTCTCCTGGGACAAGTCCGTCTTTCTTGCCCGGACCGAGGGAAGCGCCATCCGGCGCATCGGTCATGAACGCTGGCTGCGCAATCTGGCCGTGGCACTGGGCAACGGCGAGCCCGGCCGTGACGCCATCGCCGTTCTGGAGTCGCGAATGGATCACCCTTCGGCCCTGGTCCGTGAACATGCGGGCTGGGCTCTGGCCCGGCTCGGCGCCCGCTGACCCGGACGCATCCGCCACGGCACCCGGGATGCGCCGCAGCCGCACCGGTGTCCTGCATCGACAATCCGGCTTCGGCATACGCGCCGGGTGACGGGCCCCGCCAGCCCTGCCTGGCGCCGTGAGCCTCGTGTCACCGGTCTTGAATCGTCCCGGCCAGGGCCAAGATATTCGCTTCGCCCCATTTCTCACCACCCGTCCGCTTCAACCACCCTCCTGTCCCTGTTTTTGTGACGGCCATCACATTTATCGGTATGCTCACAGCCATGGAACGTCCGCCTGACCCGGGACCTGGACCGCCCCGGATCGCCTTCTCCCCGACATGATGACCCCAACAGCCCGTTTCCGAAGAACAGACCGCCGCGCCCGATGCGCGGCCGGTCTGGTGATGGCACTCCTTGTCGGGCTGGCACCTGCCGCAACGGCATCCGTCGTCGTCAACGACGTCGAACCCCTCATCGTCTCCCAGGATCACGCATGGCCCCCCTTTGCCTACCGGGACGACAACGGCGAGCCGCGCGGCCTGCTGATCGATTTCTGGCAGCTCATCGGCGCGGCCATGGAGCGGCCGGTGACCTTCGCCCTGACCGACTGGGACGACAGCCTGGTCCAGGTACGTGACGGCCACGCCCACGTGCACGGCGGCCTCTTCCGCTCCCCGGAACGGGAAACCTTTCTGGATTTCGGCGTGGAGATCTTTCCGCTTCGCGCGGCCCTGTTCGCCGCCGCCGACCTGCCGGCACTGGAGGCGGCGGATCTGAGCGGTACCGTGGTCGGGGTGACACGGGGCGGGTTCGAGGAGGAATTCCTTCGGGAAAATCACCCCGGCCTCGAACTGAAAACCTACGAGAACAACGACCTCCTGGTGCGCGCGGCCGCCGGCGGCGAGATCGCCGCCTTCGCGGCGGACTATCCGGTCGGCATGTATCTGCTGGACCGCCACGCCAGTCCGGAAAGGTTTCGCGTGCTGGAGGTGCTCTATGCCCGCCAGCTAAGCATCGCGGTGGCCAGGGGCGAGACGGCCCTGCTCTCCCAGATCAACGCCGCCATCACCCGCCTGGACGCCGACGAGCTGTCGCGGATCACGCAGAAGTGGATGCGCAGCGAGTCGGTAGGGAAGGTCCCCGATTGGTTTTGGGCCGGTCTGCCGGCAGGCATCCTCACCCTGCTGCTGGGCAGCCTGATCCTCTACAGCCGCCTGCTCAAACGCCAGGTGAACCAGCACACCCGCCGCCTGCTCGAAATCAATGATGCACTGCGGGCCGAACGTGACTTCTCCCGTTCCGTGCTGGACGCCTCGCCCGCCTTTTTCGTGGCCCTCGACGAGCACCGGCGCATCCGCATGATGAACCCGGCCATGCTGGAGGCGCTCGGCTATTCGGCGGAGGAGGTCATCGGGGGCGACTTCGCATCGCTGTGTGTGTCTCCAGAGGAGCATGAATCCCTGCACATCCTGCTCCGGCACATGGGGGTCAGCGGCAAGCCCGTGCATCGCGAGAGCCACGTGCTGACCCGCAATGGCGAGCAGCGTCTGGTGGAATGGCATGCAAACTCGGTGAAAGGAGCCTCGGGTCGGCCGGAATTCTTCTTCGCCATGGGGCTGGATATCACCGAGCGCCGCCGCGCCGAGGCACAACTCGAGCACATCGCCCATTACGATCCGCTCACCGGCCTCCCCAATCGGACCCTGCTGCAGGCTCGCCTGGAGCATGCCCTGGAACTGGCCCGCAGACGCGACCGGCGCGTGGCGATCCTGTTCCTGGACCTGAACGAGTTCAAGCAGGTGAACGACAGGCTGGGCCATGCCTGTGGGGACGAGGTGCTTCGCGCCGTGGCCGAACGGCTTCACGAACGGGTGCGGGAGGAGGACACCCTGGCACGCTGGGGCGGCGACGAGTTCATCCTGCTGGTGGAGGAAGTCACCGATACCGGCCACATTGCCTCCCTGGCCCGGGACCTCCTCGATCGACTGACCCAACCCTTCACGCTGAGCAACGGCCATCCTGTCCACGTGGGCGGCAGTATCGGCATCAGCCTGTACCCGGATGACGGCGACAACCCGGACGCACTGATCACGCGCGCGGACATGGCCATGTATCAGGCCAAGGAACAGGGTCGTTCCATGTATCAGTTTTACTCCAGAACCGATCCGCAGGCACCTGTCGACCCCCACCCGTCATGAGCCGCCGGTTGTGAAATCACGCCCGCACCACGCTCCGGGGCGGGAACATTTCGTGCACCCACATCCCGACAGGGTCCGCTCCTTCGCCGCATCCGGGCAGCGACGCGGCCCGCGGATTCGGCGAATCGGGTGTGACGCCGGCTCACGGGACGGACGCATTTGGACCTGACGGCCCCGCAGGCGGCAGAATGCAGGTCCATGAAGCCCGCTGCCCCATGTCCGCCATGAACGACATCCAAGGCACAACCCCGCCCCCGCACCCGTGGCGACAACGGCTCGGGTTGTTGCTGGGTCCGACCCTGTTCCTGCTCATGCTTTGGGCAGACCCTCCCGGAGAGATGGCCCTGCCCGCCTGGCAGGTGGCCGCACTGACGCTCCTCATGGCCGTCTGGTGGGTCACGGAAGCCGTGCCCATTCCCGTTACCGCCCTGCTGCCGGTGGCCCTGCTGCCCCTGCTGGGGGTGGTGGACATCAACGAGGCCGCCGCACCCTACGCCAATCCCCTGATCTTCCTGTTCCTGGGCGGATTCATCATCGCCCTGGGGCTGCAGCGCTGGAACCTGCACCGGCGCATCGCGCTCCTGATCCTGGGGGCAGCCGGGCAGCGGCTCGACCAGCTGGTGGGCGGCTTCATGGCCGCCACCGCGGGCCTGAGCATGTGGGTGAGCAACACCGCCACGGCGGCGCTCATGCTGCCCATCGGCATCTCGGTGCTTGTGTTGCTGGAAGACCAGGGCGTCACCGAAGCCGAGGGGCGCAACTTCTCGCTGGCACTGCTGCTGGGCATCGCATTCGCCGCCAACATCGGCGGCATGGCCACGCTGATCGGCACGCCGCCCAACGCGCTGCTGGCCGGATACCTGTCGGACCATCACGGGGTCAGTATCGGGTTCGTGCAATGGATGGCAGTCGGCCTGCCGGTGGCGCTGATGCTGCTGGTCGCCTGCTGGTGGGTCCTGTGCCGCCTCGCGTTTCCCCTGTCACACCGGCATATCGCGGGCATTGACGCCCTGATCCGGCAACAGCACGAGGCGCTGGGGTCCCTATCGGGGCCGGAACGGCGCGTGGCCATGGTGTTCACTGCGGTGGCCCTTGCCTGGCTCACCCGGCCCCTGCTGGACGCATTCATCCCCGGTCTGTCTTTGAGCGATCCCGGCATCGCCATCCTGGGCGCCCTGGCCCTGTTCCTGATTCCCGCGGGCGGCGGCCGCGGCGAGAGCCTCCTGGACTGGGATGCCACCCGCCAGCTTCCCTGGGGCGTTCTGGTACTGGTGGGCGGCGGCCTGAGCCTGGGGGCCGCCATCGGCTCGAGCGGCCTGTCCGAGGTGGTGGCCACCGCCCTGGGCGGGCTGTCCGGGTGGCCGGTGTGGATCGTGGTATCCATGGTGGCGCTGACGGCCATGCTTCTCAGCCATGTCACCAGCAATACCGCAACCGCCGCCACCCTGCTGCCCCTGGCCGCGGCACTGGCGGTGACGATCGGGGAACATGCCCTGCTGCTGACCGTGCCCGTGGCCCTGGCCGCCTCCTGTGCCTTCATGCTGCCGGTCGCCACGCCGCCCAATGCCATCGTGTTCGGCAGCGGGCGCATCAGTGTGCCGGACATGGTGCATGCCGGCTGGCGCCTGAGCCTGCTGGCGCTGGTGGTGGTGACGGGGGCGGTGCTGGTGCTGGTGGAGTGGGTGTTGGGGTAACCGGATCAGTCCGTCGTTCTCATGGTCGGCCGGAAATCGCCTTTGGCCTTGCATGATCGGAGGCCGCAATCCCGGCAACTGGAGACACCCGTGACCGGAGTGCTAACATCACCACCCCGCACTGCAGGCCCGCATGCCGGAACCCGGCCACGATCTCCATGAAAAAGTTCCTGTTCTATACGCTTCTGGCCCTGCCCGTACTGGCTCTCGTCATGTGGTGGCTTGGGGGTACACCCCGCGAGACCCACTTCGACGACCTGCCCTGGCAGGTGGCGGTGTCCCCCGATGGCCGGACCAGCGAGGTGTTCGGCGTCACCCTGGGCGAGACGCACCTCGGCGCTCTGCGTGACAAGCTGCATCTGATCCCGAGCCTCGGGCTGTTCGTGCACCCGGACGGCACCCGCTCCCTGGAGGCCTACTTCGGTGCGGTCAAGCTCGGGCCCTTCCAGGCCAACCTGGTCGTCATACTGGATGCCGACGACTGGGCGCTGGCACGCATGACCGCCGACGGCATGAGCGACAAGCCCATGCCCAGCGGCGCCCGCCGGCTCAACCTCTCCGCGTCAAATGCGGCGGCGGCCATGGCACTGCCCATTCGCGAGATCACCTACGTGCCCAGGGCGAGCTACGATCAGGAGATCGCCCTGCGCCGATTCGGAGAGCCTGACCAGCGACTGCCCACCCCGGACGGCGATCAGTACTGGCTCTATCCGGACAAGGGCATGGTGCTGATGCTCAGTGAAAACGGCCGGGACATGCTCCATTACGCACCCCCGCCGCATTTCGACGAAGTCCGGGCACGCATCCTGCGCAGCGAGGCCCTGGAGGCATTGATTCAGTGAGCCGCGGATCGCCGCCCTTCTGGGAAAGCACGCCCCTGGCGCGGATGAGCAAGGCCCAGTGGGAATCCCTGTGCGACGGTTGCGGACGCTGCTGTCTGCACAAGCTGGAGGACGAGGACACCGGGGAGATCTACCACACCTCCGTGGCCTGCAGGCTGCTGGACCTGCATAGCTGCCGCTGCAGTGATTACCCGGGACGCGCGCAGCGGGTACCCGACTGCATCCGGCTGACGCCCGGGGACGTCGGCGATTTCCAATGGCTTCCGCCCAGCTGCTCCTACCGCAGACTGTCCGAGGGGCGCGGACTGCCGGCATGGCACCCGCTGATCACCGGTGACCCCGACAGCGTCCATGCGGCCGGCGCCTCCGTGCGCGGACGGGTGGTCAGCGAGGACGAGGGGGATCCCCTTGAGACACGAATCGTGGTCTGGCCGGGGCGGGACGTGTAAATTCCCGCTTGAGGACAAACGCGGGAGGGCAGATGTCCGGCCAAGGGGAACTGGATACAGTCATCATCGGGGGCGGCATGGCCGGCATGGCCTGTGCCGTGGGCATGATCCTGGCGGACCGCCAGGCGGTGGTCGTCGAACAGGACATCAAGGCGGGCGGGCGCATGAGCGGCCTGCGCACCCAGGGCTATGAGTTCGACGCCGGGGCCCAGTACTTCACCGTGCGCGATCCCCTGTTCCGTGCCCAGGTGGAGACCTGGCTGGCGGAGCAGCGTGTCGCCCCGTGGCATGGCTGGGTGGTCGAGGTGGAACGGGGCGATTTCTTCAACCGCGACCTCACCGAGCTGTTCGTAGCCCAACCCAGCATGGGCGCCCTGGTGCGGCATCTGGCCACTCATTGCGATGTGCGTGAAGGCACCCGTATCGCCACCGTGGCACGCAGCGACGGCCTGTGGCGGCTCCTGGACGAACGCGGCGAGGAGCAGGCCCGTTGCGGGGAGCTGGTACTGGCCATGCCGGCACCGCAGGCCCGGTCCCTGATCCTGGCGGAAGCACCCGAGATCGCCGGGCGTATCGGGCACTTCGAGACCACCGCCTGCTGGGCCGTCATGCTGGGATTCGAAACGGCCCTGCCCGTGCCCTTCGATGCGGCCTATGTCAGTCAGTCACCGCTGGGGTGGGTGGCACGCAACAACAGCAAGCCCGGCCGCGCCAGCCGGGAGGCCTGGGTGCTGCACGCGACCCCGGAATGGTCGGCGGTGCACGCAGACCTCGGGGAGTCGGAGGTCCTGGTTCACTTGCTGCGGGCCATGGAAAAGGCCCTGGACCTCGAAGAGTTGGACCCGGTGTTCACCGAAGTGCGCTTCTGGCCCCACGCGGCGCCCATTCACACCCTGGGCGACCCGTTCCTGCGTGACGAAACCCTCGGGCTGTCGCTGTGCGGCGACTGGTGTCTGGGACCCCGAGTCGAGGCTGCCTACCTGAGCGGCCATGCCCTGTCCGAGTGCCTTGCAGGGTGACGCAACACCGATTGCTCCCACGGTAGCAGAGACACGCCATACCATCCTTGCCACTTGCAGCTGCCCTCATGTCACAACGCATCGACAAATGGCTCTGGGCCGCCCGGTTCTTCAAGACCCGCGCACTGGCGGCACAGGCCGTGAACGGCGGCAAGGTGCACGTGGACGGCGAGCGGGTCAAACCGGCCCGGACCCTGCAACCCGGCGACCGGCTGCGCATTACCCGGGGCCACGAGACCCGGGAGGTGATCGTCCGCGGTTTCAATGAACAGCGCCGCCCTGCCGCCGAGGCGCAGGGCCTCTATGAGGAAACGCCCGAGAGCCGCGCACGCCGGGAATCCGACGCCGAACAGCGCCGCCTGCTGCGCGCCGCCATGCCCCGCACGGAACATCGCCCGGACAAGCGCCAGCGGCGCCATATACGAAGATTCCTTGGGAAGTGAGAAGTGGGAAATACGAAACCGGTGGACGACCACAGATGAAGGGGACGAAGGTACATTCAACCTTCATCCTTCCGCCTTCAACCTTGAAAATTGGCGCTCCCTAGGGGACTCGAACCCCTGTTTTCGCCGTGAGAGGGCGACGTCCTGGACCACTAGACGAAGGGAGCAGGTGACTACGGAAATGGCAAAGCTGGTATTATAACCGGCCAATGGAGCAGCACAACACAGTCACCCCTCACGGCCATCCGTCATCCGATGCCTCGTCCGCCTTGCCGGTGGTCATACCCCGGGCCGAACACGGCGTCTCCCGGGCCAACATCAGCAGGAATGCCCTCAAGGTCCTCTACCGCCTGAAGGAGTCCGGGTTCCGGGCCTGCCTGGTGGGCGGCGGCGTGCGTGACCTGCTGCTGGGGCGCGAGCCCAAGGACTTCGACATCGCCACCAATGCGCATCCGGAGGAGGTCAACCGGCTGTTTCGCAACTGCCGGCTCATCGGCCGGCGCTTCCGCCTGGCCCATGTGCATTTCGGTCGCGAGATCATCGAGGTGGCCACCTTCCGCGCGCCGCACGCCAGCGGCGACGACGACACCGGCGACGGCGGGAACGGCGATGCGCTCATCGAGGACGGCCGCCTCATCCGCGACAACGTCTATGGCACCATCGAACAGGATGCCTGGCGGCGCGATTTCACCATCAATGCCCTGTTCTACGACATCAGTGACTTCTCCGTGGTGGACTACGCGGGCGGCATGGCAGACCTGCGCGAGGGGGTACTGCGCCTGATCGGCGATCCGGAGGTGCGCTTCCGGGAAGACCCGGTGCGCATGCTGCGGGCGGTGCGCTTTGCCGGCAAACTGGGCTTTCGCGTGGACCCGGCGTGCGAGACGGCCATTCCCCGCATGGCCGGGCTGCTGGCCGAGGTGGCGCCGGCGCGTCTGTTCGACGAAGCCATCAAGCTGTTCCACGGCGGCTACGGCCTGCAGACCTTCGAGATGCTGCGCCGCTACGATCTGTTCCGCTATCTGTTCCCGGCCACCGAGGAATCCCTGACGCACGAGGAGAACGGATTCCCTATCACCTTCGTGGCCAACGCCCTGAAGAACACGGACGAGCGCATCCACGAGGGCAAGGGTGTGAACCCGGCCTTCCTGTACGCCGTCATGCTCTGGGAGCCGGTGCGCCGCATCGCGGACCGACTCATTGAATCGGATACCCCCTGGCTTCAGGCCCTGCAGCAGGCGGGCGGCGTCGTGCTGGCGGAACAGGCAGCGCATATCTCGATCCCCAAGCGCATCGGTCTGCCCATGCGCGAGATCTGGGAGATGCAGCCGCGTTTCGAGCAACGCCGGGGCGGACGCGCATTGCGCCTGCTGGGGCATCCGCGCTTCCGTGCGGCCTATGATTTCTACTGCCTGCGGGCCGCCTCCGGTGAGGCCCTGGAAGAAGGCTGCCAGTGGTGGACAACGATCCAGGAGGTCAGCGCCGACGAGCAGCGGCGCATGATCTCCGCGCCCGACGCAACCGGTGCCAGTCCCGGCGGCGGCCGCCGTCGCCGGCGACGCCCCCGCCGCCGGCGGCCCGATGCCGGTGACTGAGGTCATTGCCTACATCGGTCTGGGCAGCAACCTGCAGGACCCCCGGAGTCAGGTGTCCCGGGCCCTTCAGGCCCTTGATCATCTGCCCCGCACCCGTTGCACGGCCCGCTCATCCCTGTATTCCAGTCCCCCGCTGGGGCCGCCTGACCAACCCGAGTACGTCAATGCGGTGGCCTGCCTGGCCACCGGACTGGCCGCCCCGGAGTTGCTGCACGCCCTGCTGGCGGTGGAACAGACCCATGGCCGGGTGCGTAACGGCACCCGCTGGGGCCCCCGCACCCTGGATCTGGATATCCTGACCTACGGGGACGCGTGCATCGACTCACCGGAACTCCGGATTCCGCATCCGGGCATCCCGGAGCGGGCCTTTGTCCTGTACCCTCTGGCAGAGATTGCGCCGGCGGATCTGGAGATCCGGGGTCTGGGACTGCTGGCGGATTCGCTGCGCCGCTGTCCGCGAGGGGAACTGAAGCGACTCGGGGGGGATGCATGAGCCGGGAGACGCCGTCCTATATCGCGGTGGAGGGACCCATCGGCGTGGGCAAGACGAGCCTTGCCCGGCGCCTGGCGGACACCTTCAACGCCGAACTGATCCTGGAGACGCCGGAGGACAACCCGTTCCTGGAGCGTTTCTACCACGACCCCAGGGGCGCCGCCCTGCCCACCCAACTGTTTTTTCTCATGCAGCGGGTACGTCAGCTGGCCGCCCTGCGCCAGGGGGACATCTTCAAACCGGTGCGGGTGGCGGATTTTCTGGTGGAGAAGGATCGCCTGTTTGCCCAGGTGACCCTGGACGACGCGGAACACAGCCTCTACGAGCAGGTCTACGAACAACTGACCCTGGATGCCCCCACGCCGGACCTGGTCATCTATCTCCAGGCCCCGGTGGAGGTGCTGCTGGAGCGGGTGGCGCGGCGCGGACGCAGTTACGAGCGGCTCATGGACAGCGCCTATCTCCACCGCCTGAGTGAGGCCTATGCCGGCTTCTTCTATCATTACGAGAATGCGCCGCTGCTGATCGTCAATGCCAGCGGCATCGACTGGGTCAATCGCGAGGCCGACTATCAGCAACTGCTGGATTTCATGCGCGGCATGGGCGCCGGTCGCCATTATTTCAATCCGCTGCCTTTTGCCATGTGATCGTCAGGTCGGCGCCACGAGCCGGCGAGGGTGTTACCCATGAGTGTACAGACCGAACAGCCACGCACCACCATCCGGCGCCTCCAGGAGATGCGCAAGGCGCGCTCACCCATTGTCTGCCTGACCGCCTACGACGCCGGCTTCGCCCGCCTGCTGGACGAAGCGGCCGTGGACGTCATACTGGTGGGCGATTCACTGGGAATGGTGGTGCAGGGCCACGACACCACGGTGCCGGTGACCCTCGACCACATGATCTACCACACCTCCATGGCGGCCCGTGGTTGCGAGCGCGCGCTGCTCATGGCGGACATGCCCTTCATGAGTTACACGGGCCCCGCACAGGCACTGGCCAACGCCGCGCGCCTGATGCAGGAAGGCGGCGCGCAGATGGTGAAGCTCGAGGGCGACGGCGGCCAGGTCGAAGTGGTCGCGGCGCTGGCCCGCCACGGCATTCCCGTGTGCGCCCATCTGGGCCTTCGCCCCCAGTCCATCCACAAGCTGGGCGGCTACCGGGTCCAGGGGCGCGGGGTCCACGCGGGCGAACGCATGATGCGCGACGCGGTAGCGCTCCAGGATGCAGGCGCCGACATGCTGCTGCTGGAATGCGTGCCCGCAGTGCTGGCCGCGGAGGTCAGGGGGATCGTGGATATTCCGGTCATCGGCATCGGCGCCGGCGCCGACTGTGACGGGCAGATCCTGGTGCTGCACGACGTGCTGGGCATGACCGGGCGGCCGCCACGCTTTGCCACGGACTTTCTGGCGGAGACCGGCGACATCCGGGCGGCCCTGGCCGCCTATGTATCGGCGGTGCGCGAGCGGCGCTTCCCCGGCCCCGAACACAGCTTCCAGGACTGAACCCCATGCGCACGGTACACACCCGCGGAGACCTGGCCGCGGCGCTCTCCCCGTGGCGCCGTCAGGGGGATACGGTCGCCCTGGTGCCCACCATGGGGCACCTGCACCAGGGGCACCTGGCCCTGGTGGAACGGGCCCGCCGTCATGGGGACAGGGTGGTGGCGACCATCTTCGTCAATCCGCTGCAGTTTGACCGGGCCGAGGATCTGGCCGCCTACCCCCGGAGCCTGGAGACCGACAGCCGTGCGCTGAGCGAGGCGGGCGTGGACCTGCTGTTCGCCCCGCTGGAGGCCGAGGTCTATCCACGGGGGCGCGACGGGGTGACCCGGGTTGAGGTTCCGGTGCTAGGCGATGACCTGGAGGGCGCACACCGGCCCGGGCATTTCGTCGGCGTCGCCACGGTGGTCTGCAAGCTCTTCTCCCTGGTCCGCCCCCACGTGGCGGTATTCGGGGAGAAGGACTACCAGCAACTGCTCATCGTGCAGCGCATGACCGAGGACCTGGACCTGGGCGTGGAGATCATGGCCATACCCACGGTACGCGAACCGGACGGCCTGGCCCTGAGTTCGCGCAACAGCCACCTGGACGCGGCGGACCGGGCGCGGGCACCCGCACTCCACGGGGCCCTGTCCGCCTGCGTGGACGCGTTACAATGGGGTGATACCGCCTATGCGGCGCTGGAACAGGCCGCCCGGGCCCGGGTGACCGCCGCCGGCCTGCGGCCGGACTACGTGAGTATCCGCCGCCAGCAGGACCTGGGGCCGCCTGACGCCGGGGAGCGTTCCCTGGTGGTCCTGGGAGCCGCCTGGTGCGGTCCGGCCCGCCTGATCGACAACATCCGGACGGATTTGCCGCCCCGGGACTGATTCCGCATAATGTGGGGCCCGAAACGAGGTCCCGGCCTTGAAACCCCTATCAGATATCCCGGTGACCGGGAGGAATGCCATGCAGCTCACCCTACTCAAATGCAAGCTTCACCAGGCGACCGTGACCCATTCCGAGCTGGAGTACGAGGGTTCATGCGCCATTGACGCGCAATTGATGCAGGCAGCGGGCATCCTGCCCTTCGAACAGATCCAGATCTACAACCTCAACAACGGCGAGCGCTTCACCACCTACGCCATTCGCGCCGAGAGTGGCAGCCGCGTGATCTCCATCAATGGCGCCGCCGCCCACAAGGCGAGCCCCGGCGACCGGGTCATCATCTGTGCCTACGGCCAGATGTCCGAGGAGGCCGCCGCGGAGTTCCATCCCCGGCTCGTGTACCTGGACGGGGACAACCGCATCATTCGCACGGGAGACGACATTCCTGTACAGGCAGCATGACTAAAGTGAGAAGGGTGAATTGGGAAGTGGGAATTAGGATCCTACCTTCCCACTTCCCAATTCACCCTTCCTACTTCACCCCGTGTTCCTCATCCCTGCCGCAATGGCATTGATCGAGCGCAGCAGCGGTCGGATCCAGGGATCGTCCTCCACACCGGCCTCGCCGGCGTGCAGTTCCCGGTGGCGGCGCAGCAGCGTGATCTGGATGTGATTCAGGGGATCCAGGTAGGGGTTGCGGCGCATGAGCGACAGGGCCAGCGTGGGGTTCTCGTCCAGCAGCGTCTGCGTACCCGCCACGTTGAGCACCTGCTGCACCGTACGCTCGTACTCCTCGCGAATACGCGCGAATACCTGCCTGGCAAGCTCCGGATCGTGGCAGAGCCGGGCGTATTCCTCGGCCGTGCGCATGTCCGCCTTGGTGAGCGCCATCTGACAGTTTGACAGCAGCGAGTGGAAGAAGGGCCACTCGTTGTACATGGTCTGCAGCTTGGCGAGGCGGCTCGGATCGCTCTGACGCCAGCGCTCCAGCGCAGTGCCTATGCCGTACCAGGCCGGCAGCGTGTGGCGGGACTGGGCCCAGCCGAACACCCAGGGGATGGCCCGAATGGAACTCTTCGAGCGGTCCGCCTTGCGCCGGTGGGACGGACGCGAACCGATGTTGAGCTGGCCGATCTCCTGCACCGGCGTGATCTCGTAGAAATAGTCCAGTACCCCCTCCGTGCGGTCGGTGAGATCCCGGTAGGCGTCCTCGCCGAGCGCGGCCAGTTCGTCCATGATGCCAAGATAATCCCTGCGGTCCCGGGGCGGCTCGTCGATCAGGCAGCGGCTGGTCTTGATCAGCCCCGTGGCGCCCATGCTGAGCTCGTAGACCGCGGTTTCCGCGTTGGAGTACTTGTACGAGAGCACCTCGCCCTGCTCGGTGAACTTGATCTGCCCGTGCACCGTGCCGGGCGGTTGTGCCAGGATGGATTCATGGGTGGGGCCGCCGCCCCGGCCGATGGTGCCGCCCCGTCCATGGAACAGGCGGCACGCCACGTCATGGGCGCCGGTGATGCGCAGCACCTTCTGCTGCGCCTCGTAGAGGTTCCAGCTTGAAGCCAGGATGCCCCCGTCCTTGCACGAATCGGAATAACCCAGCATCACCTCCTGCAGGTTTCCGGAGGCCTGGAGCAGGTGCGCGTAGACGGGCTGGCTCAGCAGGTGTTCCAGCACCTGCTCGATGTGGCGCAGGTCCTCGATGGTCTCGAACAGGGGCGAGACACGGATCTGGCAGAAGGCCTCGCCGTTCTCGTCATGGCCCGTGAGTCCGGCCAGCCGCGCCAGGAACATGACCTCCATCACGTGGGATGCGGCATGGGTCATGGAGATGACATAGGTGCCGACGCCTTCCGGGCCCACCTCGGTGCGCATGCGCCGCATCACCTGAAACACCTGCAGGGTCTCGCGGGTGCCGTCCGACAGGGCCTCCATATCCATGTCGGGCAGCTGCGCCGCTTCAGTCAGGCCGGCGAGCAGGGTCAGCCGCTCCGCCTCGGACAATCCCTCGTAGTCCTCGTGCAGCTCCGTGATGCGGAGGATCTCGCCCACCGCCTGGCTGTGCACGGTGGACTCCTGGCGCACGTCCAGGCGAAACAGATGAAAGCCGAAGGTCTCCACGAGACGGATGAGATCGGTGAGGTTGCCCGCGGCGACGCTGGCGTCGCCATGGCTGATCAGAGAGTCTCGAATCAGGCAAAGATCCGCATGCAGTTCATCGGCGGTTGCATAGGCGGAGCTGCCGGGAAGCACCGCATGCTCGCCGTTGAGCCGGCGCCGCACGGTGTTCAGCGTCTCCGCGATGCGGTAGCGCATGATGTACAGCTTGCGCCGGTAGGGCTCGGTCTCGAACCGGTCGGCACTGCCCTGAAACACGGCCGAGGCAATGCTCTTGTCCCGATCCAGGCTCTCCATGAAGGCCTCGGACGGCTGACACATGTACAGAGAGTGGGTCAGCTCATGGCGCAGCGCACTCACCCGGCGAAGATATTCCGACAGTACCTGCTCCATGGCCAGTCGGCAGGCCAGTTCGGTGACGGCCGGGGTCACGTTCGGATTGCCGTCACGGTCACCGCCGATCCAGGAGCCAAAGCGCAGGAAACTGGGCACACACACCCGGGGCCGGCCCTCCTCGTCGTTGCCGTAGGTGCGCCGCAGGGCCTTCTCCAGCAAACGGTAGGTGATGGGCACTGCCTGGAACAGGCTTTCCTCGAAGTAGAACAGGCCGTACTTGATCTCATCCTGCACCTGGGGTTTCTTTACCCGGACCTCGTTTGTGCGCCACAGCACCTGGATACGGGTTTCCAGTTCCCGGGTCAGTTCCTCGCGCTCCTCACGTCCGATACGGCGGTCGTTGAGCCGGTCGGCGGCCAGGAAGACGCGCCGCTGGGCCTCCATGACCGTGCGCCGCCGGGCTTCGGTGGGATGCGCCGTGAACACGGGGATGTAGGCCAACTGGTCCAGCAGGGTCTGCAGCTTGTCCGCGGGCACGCCCTGCTCGTGAAACTCACGCAGGGTATGGTCGAAGGACCCCACCCACAGGGGCCCGCCCTCGCTCACCTGGCGCCTGCGCTCCCGGTAGAGAAAGTCCTCCTCCGCGATATTGGCCAGGCTGAAGTAGGTGCTGAAGGCGCGGATGATCAGCTCGAGGCTTTCGGCATCCAGCTTGTCGATGAAGGCCATGAGCCTGGCGCGCCTGGCCGGATCATCCTGCCTGCGCAGCGCGATATAACCCTTGCGCAATTTCTCCACCGCGGCCAGCAGGCGGCGGCCCTCCAGGCGCTTGAGCACCTGGCCGAGCAGGTTGCCGAACAGTTTCACCCGGGCGCGCAGTTCCTTGTCCCGGGGAGGCAGCTTGGTGGGGATCAACTGGTCTTCATTCATAGGGGGTCGCACGGCTTCCCGGGGATGAAACCCGACACCACCGTCATGGCGGAATGGGGGCGCCGCATGGGCACCTGGCGTAAATCAGCCGCGCATTATACCCGCAAAGGTCCCCGCAGCCGCAAACACCCCGAGGCACACCGCCATGGCGCATCCATGGGGCGCCCACTGACAAGCACACGCCTGACGGGTTGCCGAACCTGTTCAGGGCTTGCCTGGCGGGACCCGGGCGGCGACCAGATCGCGGTAGAGTGTCGCGTATGCCTCGGCGCTGCGCGCCCAGCTGAAGTCCTGCGCCATGGCCGTCCGGACCAGGCGCCGCCACAAGTCGGGCTGATGGTAGAGGGCCAGGGCACGGGTAAGTGCATCGGTCAGGGCTTCGGGAAGAGCAGCATCAAAGCAGATACCCGTGGCGTCACCGGCCTTCAGACCGGCGGGGTCCGCATCCACCACCGTGTCCGCAAGCCCTCCGGTACGGCGCACCACCGGCACGGTACCGTAGCGCAGGCTGTACATCTGGTTCAGCCCGCAGGGTTCGAAGCGCGAGGGCATGACGAAGATGTCCGCACCCGCCTCCACCCGGTGGGCCAGACCCTCGTCGTAACCGATATGCACACCCACGCGGCCGGGGTGGCGCTCCGCCAGGCGCCTCGCTGCCTGTTCGAGCGCGGACGATCCGGTACCCACCACCACCAGTTGCGCCTCCCCGGCAGCCAGCAGCGGCTCGGCGGCCCTGAGCAGCAGATCCACCCCCTTCTGCGGCACCATGCGGCCCACGTGCCCCAGCAGGGGCACCCCGCTCGTGCCCCGCAGCTTGAAGTGATCCTGCAGGTCGGTCTTGCAGAGCGCCTTGCCCGAGAAGTCTTCCGGGCCATAGTTGGCCGCAATGTGCCGGTCACGGCCCGGATCCCACTCCTTGTAATCCACCCCGTTGAGGATGCCCGTGAGAGACTCGGCCCGATGATTGAGCAGGCCGTCCAGCCCATTGCCCAACTGCTGGGTGCGGATCTCCCGGGCATAGGTGGGGCTCACGGTGGTCACGTGATCGGCATAGGCGATGCCGCCCTTGATGAACGACATCTGGCCGTGGAATTCCAGCCCCTGGTAATGCCACAGCTCCGGCGGCAGGTTCAGCGCATCGAACGCGTGTCGCGGAAACAGGCCCTGGTAGGCCAGGTTATGAATGGTGAATGCGGTGACCGGGCGCGTCTCGTGCATGCCCAGCATGACCGGAGCGAGGCCCGTCTGCCAGTCATGGCAATGCACCACCTCCGGCCGCCAGCCCAGCGGCGTGCGCTCCAGGGACAGGTGTTCAATCAACCGGGCGAAGAGCCCGAAACGCAGGTGGTTGTCCTGCCAGTCCTGCCCGTCCATGGCCCGGTACGGATCACCGGCACGCTGAAAACAGCGCGGCGCATCGGCCAGGAGAAGAGGCACCCTGGTGCCCGGCAGCATGCCCGAGAGCAGGGTGACCGGATCATCGGGAAAACCGGGCAGCGTGACCGTGGCCATCGACTCGAGCTTACCCGCCCGGGCAAGCGCCTGAGGATAGGCCGGCATGAGCAGGCGAATGTCGTGACGCAGGCGCTTCAGGGCCACGGGCAGGCTTGCGCTGACATCGGCCAGCCCCCCGGTCTTCATCAGGGGGTGAATCTCACTGCTGGCAAAGAGTATGCGCATTGGGGGCCTTGCTCCCGGTGTTTCATGAACATGCATGAATGGAGCGGGAGCCACTCGATGTGTCTCCCGGTGCGAAGCAGTACACTGGGGCCATGATAAAGCAGTCCGGGTGAGGTGCAATTGTGCGCCGGATCCACTGACCGGCCCTTGTGCCTACATGTCCTTGCCCTTGCAACTTTCTCACGGGAGCGGAAACGGAACATGACGATGCAGGTGAACAAGACCCGTGCATGGCAGGCGCTGGCGTCCCATTTCGATGCGATCCAGGACGTGCACATGCGTGACCTGTTCGAACAGGATCCGCAGCGCTTCGACAGGTTCACGCTGCGCTTCGAGGACATCCTGCTGGACTACTCCAAGAACCGCATCACCGGGGAAACCCGTGACCTGCTGCTGGATCTTGCGCGCAGCTGCGACGTGGAAGGGTGGCGGGAACGCATGTTCTCAGGGGAACGGATCAATATCACGGAAGACCGGGCCGTGCTGCACGTGGCGCTGCGCAATCGGGGCGGCGATCCGGTCGTACTCGACGGCAAGGACGTGATGCCCGCGGTGAACGCGGTGCTGGAGCGCATGGCGGCCTTTACCGACAAGGTCAGAAGCGGCGAGTGGACCGGCCATACGGGCAAACCCATCCGCCACGTGGTCAACATCGGCATCGGCGGCTCGGACCTGGGCCCGGTGATGGTCTGCGAGGCCCTTCGGCCCTATGGCCATGAACGGATCACCATGCATTTCGTCTCCAACGTGGACGGCGCCCACATGGCGGAGACACTCAGGCGCGTCGATCCGGAGACCACCCTGTTCATCATCGCCTCCAAGACCTTCACCACCCAGGAGACGCTGACCAACGCCTACACGGCCCGTGCCTGGCTGCTGGAGCACGCGGGCGATGACGCCGCCATCGCACGCCACTTCGTGGCGGTCTCCACCAATCGGGAAGGGGTGGTGAATTTCGGCATCGACCCGGAACACATGTTCGGTTTCTGGGACTGGGTGGGCGGGCGCTATTCCCTGTGGTCCGCTATCGGCCTGCCCATCGCGCTGTATGCGGGCATGGACCGCTTCGAGGAACTGCTGGACGGCGCCCATGCCATGGACACCCACTTCCGGGAGGCGCCCCTGGCTGAGAATATGCCGGTGATTCTCGCCCTGCTGGGCGTGTGGTACGTGAACTTCTTCGAGGCGGAAAGCCATGCCATCCTGCCCTACGATCAATCCCTGCACCGCTTCCCGGCCTATCTCCAGCAGGCGGATATGGAAAGCAATGGCAAATCCGCGGACCGTCAGGGACGCCGGGTAGGTTATCAGACCGGTCCCGTCATCTGGGGCGAGCCCGGTACCAATGGCCAGCACGCCTTCTACCAGTTGATTCACCAGGGTACCCGGCTGGTGCCCTGCGACTTCCTGGCGCCCTGCGAAAGCCACTACCCCCTGGGCGCGCATCACCGCATCCTGCTGTCCAACTTCTTCGCCCAGAGCGAGGCCCTGATGCGAGGCAGGACCCTCGACGAGGTGCGCGCCGAGATGGACCGGGCCGGGCTCGACCCGGAGCACATCGAGCGCGTTGCACCTCATCGGGTGTTTCCCGGCAACCGGCCCAGCAACTCCATCCTCTTCCGCAAGCTCACCCCCCGCACCCTGGGCAGCCTGATCGCACTCTACGAGCACAGGATCTTCGTGCAGGGGGTCATCTGGAACGTGAATTCCTACGATCAATGGGGCGTGGAGCTGGGCAAGCAACTGGCCGGCGTGATCCTCCCGGAACTGGACGGCAATACCCCGGCCACGGCGCACGACGCATCCACCAACGGCCTGATCAACCAATACAGACGCATGACGGAGCGCGGTGACTGAGCGGACATCGGCGACCCGGGAAAGACGAATGGAGGAAGCACTGAAAGTCGCGCAACACGAAATAAAATGCGCGATTCTGCTGCGAAATTCACCGAAATTCACGAAACCCTGTATCGACCATAGAGGCCCCTCCGTACCGCTGCGGCTACAACGGCCATACCCACAGCAGCATGGGCACCGCCGCCAGAAGCACCAGCACCTGCAGCGGCAGGCCCAGGCGCCAGTAGTCACCGAAGCGGAACCCGCCCGGGCCCAGGATAAGCGTATTGTTCTGATGGCCGATGGGCGTCAGGAAGGCGCAGGAGGCCCCCACTGCCACCGCCATGAGAAAGGCGTCCACGCTCACCCCCGACTGCACCGCGATGCCAATGGCGACGGGGCACATGACCGCCGCCGTGGCGGCGTTGTTCATCAGGTCCGAGAGCACCATGGTGACCACCAGCACCACCACCAGTGCAGCAATCACGTGCCCCTGGGCCACGCCGTCGATCAGGAACTCCGCAATCAGCCCGGCAAGCCCCGTGGCCTCCATGGCGCCGGCCACGGGGATGAGCGCCGCCAGCAGCACCACCACCGGCCAGTCCACTGACTGGTAGAGCTGGCGCACGGCGACGGTGCGCAACACCAGCGCCGCCAGCACGCCGCCCATGAAGGCCACGGCCGCCGGCACACCCAGGGTGGCCGCGCCCACCGCCAGACCCATGATCCCCGTGGCCAGCAGGGCATTGCGCCGGTCCGGGATCGAGAGTGCGCGCTCGGCCAGCGGCACACAGCCGGAGTTCGCGGCAAACTCGGCGATGGCGTCGGGCTGCCCCTGCATGAGCAGCACATCGCCGGCCTGCAGGGCGGTGACCCGCAGCCGGCGCATGGAACGCTGCCCCCGGCGGGAGATGGCCAGCAGGTTGATGCCGTAGCGGGTGCGCAGCTCGATGTCGCTGGCACTGCGCCCCACCAGCCCCGACTGGGGCAGGACCACCAGTTCCACCAGGGAGATCTCGTCCTCGGGCGGCGGGGCCTCCTCCGCCTCGGCTTCATCCCCGGCCTGCGACGGTTCATCGGGCACGGCGGCCTCGTCTTCCTCCAGCGCGGCCTCCGCGTCCTCCTCCGGCTCCACGGCCTCCTCCAGTTTCAGCCCCAGGCTCCCCAGCACGCCGGCCAGCGCCTCGGCATCCGCCTGGATCACCAGGATATCGCCGGCGCGCACCCGCCGGCCCGGGTGAGGCGCCACCATGCGGATCTCGTTGCGCACCATGCCCACCACCTGGGCGTCATGATCCTTGAGCCTGTCCTCCACCTCCCGCAGGCACTGACCCGCCAGCTTGCTCTCCTCGTGCACACGCACCTCGGTGAGATAGGCCTCGGTCTCGAAACCCTCCACTCCCGGCTTGCGCGCCGGCACCAGATGCCAGCCCACCAGCGCCACGAACCCCACGCCAACCACCGCCACCGCCAGACCCACGGGCGTGAAATCGAACATGAGGAAGGGACCCGGACCCGCCTCGGCCCGAAAGCCCGAGACGATCAGGTTGGGCGGTGTACCCACCAGGGTGATCATGCCACCCAGGATGGTGCCGAAGGCCAGCGGCATGAGCACCCGCCCGGGCGGAAGCCCCATGCGCCTGGCCACCTGCACCGCCACGGGCATGAGCAGCGCGAGCGCGCCGACATTGTTCATGAAACCGGACAGCAGCGCGCCGGTGCCGGTGAGCGCGGCAATGGTGAGGGAGGGCCCGGCCCCCGTGGGCATGACCGTGCGCACCAGGACGTCGACCGCACCGGAGGTCTGCAGACCGTAACTCAACACCAGTACGCAAGCCACGGTGATCACCGCGGGATGGGCGAATCCCCCGAAGGCGTCGGCGGAGGGCACCAGCCCCAGGGCCACGCAGGCGAGCAGCGCCGCCACCGCGACCAGATCATGGCGCCAGCGGCCCCAGAGAAACAGCACCAGCGTGGCGGCCAGGACGCCAGCCAGGGCCCATTGATCCGGAGTCACGGCCCGGCCGGTCCATCGACCATGGTGGGTGGCGGCGACATCAGCCGGCGGCGGCCACCCGCACGGCGCCACGCGCCGCGGCCTCCGCCGAACGGCTGTCGCGGGATGCCCCGGTGGCCAGCAGGATATCCTTGGGCTGCCCGAGGGCAGATCGGGACGCGGTCATGTCACGCTCCTGGCGGAAAGGAACAGGCGGGGATTTGCTTCAGGATAGCCGATGACGCCCGCGACCGCACCGGGCTTCGAGGGATGGGGGTCCCGCCTGGCGGCCTGTCGCGACGCTTGCGGCGCCTCGGCCTGTCTCGCTGGCTCGTAGGCGGGATAAGGCGCAGCCGCATCCGGCACACCAACGGGGGGGCGGATGCGCTTCGCTTATCCGCCCTACGAGGCCGGGCGCATCACCCGGCGTCACCCGCTTCAGTGCGAGAGGACACAAGAAAGCCCGGGGCGGCACTGCACCCCGGGCAAGACCCACAGATGGTTCCGGCCCCGGTTGGCGACCTGTCACGATGCGTGCGGGACTAGAACGTATACTTCACGCCCAACTCAAAGCTGCGTTCAGGGCCTACGTAAATCCCCTGACGCAAGCCCGCGATATAGCGCTCATCCGTGAGGTTCTTGACTGCACCGAACACGTTCAACTGAGGACTGACAGCATATCGCCCCGTCAGATCAACCGTGGCGTGGCTCGGCATCAAGCCACCCCATACGCCCGTCGATTCAGTGGTCAGTTCTTTGGTATTCATCCCATCACCATAACGCTCACCCACATAGTTCAGCAGCAAGGCCGTTTGCAGGGGGCCGGACTGATACCCCAGTGAGAGATTGGCCATCCACTCGGGCGAATAAGCCAGACGATTGCCTTTAACCGCCTCACCGGGACGATCCTCACGGTATTCCGCTGTCGGTATCCAGGTCACATTGCCATCCACTCTGAAGCCATTTCCGAAGTCATACCCCAGAGCGGCCTCAAGCCCCTGGTGTAACGCTTTCCCCTCGTTGGGATCCCTGATGCCTGACACACCCGGGTCCACCTGGTTGGAGAAGTCCATCTGGAATGCGGTGACCTCGTACCTCAGCGGACCGGTACTGCCACGCACGCCCAACTCGATATTCACCGATTTTTCGGATTCGGTCGGTGTGTCACCCGAACCGATCACGCTGCCCACCAGTGGCGGTGCAAATGCGCGGTAGACACTGCCGTACAATTGCGCCGATGGATTGAGCCAGTAGGTTGCGCCGATACCGGGCATATACTCGGTATTGGAGAACGTATCAGCGGGATTCGTGTTTTGCAGATTGTCCCGCTTTTGCTCGTAAGTCTCCATGCGCAAGCCCGCAGTGACCGACAACCGCTCATTGATGTCGAAACGGTTCTGGGCAAAGACCGCCAGGCTGTCGGCGGAATCGAGTCTATTTCGATGCAGCGCCCCGTTCGGGTTCCGGGGCGTCGCTCGATCTGCCCGAGGCCGGGTGTCTGTCATCTCTTCCTGCATCAGACGCATGCCGAACTCCGCCTCGTTGCCAATGCCGAACGCAGAGTGATTCATGGTCAGGCGTGAATCCACACCTATACGCTCGAAGGATCGGTTATTGCCTTGTACTTCGTCACCGTAGTTCCATACCGTATAACCATCAGCATTGGTGGTAGTGGCCGGGCCGGTTCCAGTATCGCTTGCAAGTCGATACCGCCAGTAATCCCGATACGTCTCACTCCAATACACCAGGGTCTTCAAGTGCATGGACGGATTGATCTCCCACTCGTGGTTGATGTCGAAGGCCGTGCGCCCGCTCAAGAACCAGTCATCAGGGGCGGGATTGAACTTGGCGCCCGCCTCATACGCGTCTGGAAAGAGGCCACGGTAGGAGATATTGGCTTCGCTTTCGTAGTACGAGAATTTCGCACCAATAAACTGATTATCCCCGATCGCGGTTCCGGCCTTGACCATCACATCGGTCATGTCATAGCCCTTGCCCATGAATCCGTCACTCTCGGCACGGGTGGCGATGATGCCAAAGCGCGAATCACCGGAGGGCGCACTGCCGCCCAGTTCGACCGCGGTCTCACGGGTATTCCATGAGCCGACCCGACCAATGACCGAGACGCCGTCTTCCGGGGTCCTGGTCAGATAGTTGATCACGCCACCGATGGTATTCGGACCATAGCGCAGTGATGCCGCGCCCTTGAGAACCTCGACACCCTCCAGACGCTGGACACGCGGGTTGTAGTAGCGCGCGTTTCCGACAAAGATTCCGGGTTGTACGGGCACGCCATCCTCCAGCACCAGTGTCTTGTAGTCCCCGGCAGTGAGGCCCCGCACACTGATGTTGGTCACCACCGCGCTTTCCTCTTCACCCTTGATGTAGATTCCGGGTACGCGGCGCAGCACATCCTCGGTGGAGCGCGGCTGAATCTCATTGATCTCCTCCTCGGTGACCACCGTCACCGAGCCTGGAGTCCGGGCAACATCCGTATCGGTTTGGCCCACCACATCAATACGCGGCAGCTTGAAGACACGCTCCTGCGCCATGGCAATGCCTGTGCCGCCCATCCCGGATACCGCCAGGCCGACGGCGAGCGCCAGCAGGGTGGGACGAAAGGGGGTTCGCGCGACGCGCGAGGAAGAAACGGGGGTTCGGGTCATGACATTCTCCCTGGGTTGCTTCAACGTGGTCTGGCTGGCTGAAGACCCCGGAGTGTCCGCCCGATGGACAGACGTGGGACCTGCTGGCTGGCTGGTTATATGCTTCCGATACCCACAACGATATCGGCCTGCTTCTTACTTGGTCAGAATCAGTTTCCCATGGCGGGTGACGCGCAGGGTGTATCGTTCTCCCAGATGCTCAATCTGAACCTGGCGCCGCCGGCCCAGCAGGACGTGGCTCGGCAACACTTCCGGCGACTGAGGCGAAGCTGCCGATTCGCGGGCTTCGCGTGCCGTCCCCGGGCCGACGGACGATGGCTTGTTCATGTTCAGTCTCCTTCCGGTTGCGTGATGAACCCGATGCGGACCACGCCGGCCGACCGGGCCCGCGTCAGGACCCAGGCCACCCGTTCGTAGGCCGTGGCCTGGTCGGCACGCAGGTGCAGCTCCAGATCCGGGTTCCCGGCCACGGCACGTGCCAACCGCGCTTCCAGACGATCCACGGGAACAGGGTCATTGTCCCAGTAGAGTCCACCCTGCGCGTCGATGGACAGCGTCACCGTCTCCAGCGTGACATGGTTGACCTCATGACTCGCCCGGGGCAGATCCACATTCACCGCGTGGGTCATCACCGGGGCGGTGATGATGAAAATCACCAGCAGCACCAGCATGATGTCCACCAGCGGAATCACGTTGATCTCCGCCATGTCGCCCCCGCTGTCGCGGCTGAAGCCTCCGAATGCCATCAGGCAGGCTCCGCGGCCACATGGCCGGGCACCGGCATGTCCGTGCCCCCAACCCGTTGCGTGACGATCGCGCCGGTGGTCAGGTAGGCGTGAACGTCGTGGGCAAAGCCGTCCATCTCCTCGGCCAGGCTGCGATTGAACCGGTTGACGGCGTTGTACGCCAGGACCGCCGGGATCGCAGCGGCCAGGCCCGCGGCCGTGGCCACCAGTGCCTCACCCAGGGGGCCGGCGACCACCTCCATGGAGGCATGGCCCGCGGCGGCGATATCCATCAGGGCGTGATAGATCCCCCAGACCGTGCCGAACAGGCCCACGAACGGTGCCGTGCTGCCCACCGAGGCGAGGATCGTCAGGCCCGACTGGCGGGCCGCCTGCTCGCGGGAGAGCGCGTTGCGGATGGTACGCACCAGGAACTCGTCGATGCTGCAGGCGTCACCCAGGCGCCGGGGGTCGCGGCTTCGATAGTGATTCAGCCCGCGGATACCTGCGCGGGCGATACCCGCAAGAGGCGAAGCCGATTCTTCCGCCATGGCAAGGGCCTGCCCGTCGCCCCGGGCATCCCAGAATCTGCGCTGGAAGGCGGCGTTGTCCCGCCGGATACGCCACGCGGCCGCGGTCTTGGCGATGATCAGCGCCCAGGTGGCCACGGACATGACCAGCAGGGTCAGAAAGACCCCGATGAGGACCCAGTCCCCTTCCTGAAATACCAGCGAAATATCCATCTCAACCCTCCAGTCTGAAAACGATGGGCACCACCACCCAGGCTTCCACGGGGCGGGCACCCTGCCTTGCCGGCACGAACCGCCAGCGCTCCACGGCGGCCCTCGCCGCCCGGTCCAGCCGCTCCGATCCGCTGGAACCGTCGATGGCCACGTCCAGGGCCCGCCCGTCCGTCCCGACACGGACCCGGAGGGTCACCTCGCCCTCCTCGCGAAGACGGTGGGACACCCGCGGATAGGCAGGCGGCGGGTTATCCAGGTAATCCGCCTGGAAGTCGGGGGGCACCACCGCGCTCTCGGCCTGGCCTGACGCTTCCGCCGTTGCCTGATCGACCGAACCGGAAGTCGCCGTGGTCTGCTCCCGCAGCATGGCGGAGTCATCTTCATGCACCGCATCTGCAATGGTTTCCGGCTCCGGATCAGGCTCAGGCTCAGGCTCGGGCTCAGGCTCAGGCTCGGGCTCGGGCTCGGGCTCAGGTTCAGGCTCAGGTTCAGGCTCAGGTTCAGGCTCAGGTTCAGGCTCAGGTTCAGGCTCAGGCTCAGGCTCAGGCTCAGGCTCGGGCTCAGGCTCGGGCTCCGGTTCCTGTTCCACGGCGCGATCACCTTCCGGCGACAGCACCGCCAGGGGCGTTTCCACGGGCGGCGACGGACGCAGGGGTGTCGGCTCCTGCAGCATCCGGGGCTCCGGGCGGACGGGCGCCGCAGCTTCCACAAGTGCCACCTGCACCACGGGCCGGCCTTCAAGAATTTCCGCCGGGCGCTCCCGAAGCATCCAGGCCATGGCGACCCCGTGGAGCACCAGGCTCGCGGCAATGGCCCAGGTCACGCCGCTCCGCCATCCGTAAACCGATCCCTGCTTCCCCATCGGCCTGTTGTTCCGCCCCAACACGAACGCGATTGTTACTGATAATGATTCGCATTGTCAAACATGGGCCGGTCCGGGCATGATCGAGTCAGTCAGGGGGGAGAATCTCGCGGGAAGAAAACCGAGGGGTGTCGACCGCACCCGCCGCGGGGTCACAACCCCGCCACCCGGGCAGGCACGGCGCGGACCAGGCGAAGCACGATCCGGGGTTGCACGCAAGCGGATGCCCGGCCCTTTTTCAACCACAAAGCACACGAAGGGTACGAAGCCCCTCTAGGGAAGGTCCGGGACATAGGGCACCCCTTGAGCTCCATCGAGTGGGCGCCCGGTCGGAGCGGCGGGCATGGCCCGCCCTGCAGAAAATCATTCGGGGCGCTTGGCATGCCTTGGGCGGTGCGCGGCGCCTGTTCCCTTGAGCGGAGAACGCCCGCGCCCTGCCTGTGCTTCGTGGCCGGAAAACGCAGCGGCCAGGCCAACGCTACAGCCGCGAGAGGATCAGGCTGTTCAGCCGGCGCACGAATCCGGCCGGATCCTCCAGCTGCGCCCCTTCGGCCAGCAGGGCCTGGTTGAACAGGATCTCCGCCCATTCGCTCACGTGCTCCTCGGGCACATCACGCAGCTTCTGAATCAGCGCATGGCCCGGGTTGATCTCCAGCACCGGCCTGGTGCCCGGCAGATTCTGCCCGGCCTGGCGAAGCAGCTGCTGCATGTAGAGCGCCATGTCATGCTCGCTCAGCACGATGCAGGCAGGGGAGTTCGTCAGGCGATGGGAGACGCGCACGTCCTCCACCTTTTCACCCAGCGCGCTCTTCAGGCGTTCGATGACATCGTTCGATTCGTCCTCGGCTGCCTTCGCGGCCTGCTTCTCCTCCTCGGTCTCCAGATCGCCAAGATCCAGCGCCCCCTTGGCCACGGACTTGAGCGGCTTGCCGTCGAACTCGGTCAGGTGAGTCACCAGCCATTCGTCCACCCGGTCGGAAAGCAGAAGCACCTCCACGCCGTGCTTGCGGAACACCTCCAGGTGCGGGCTGTGGGCGGCGGCGGCGTGGCTGTCGGCGGTGATGTAGTAGATGGCCTTCTGACCCTCCTTCATGCGCGAAACGTAGTCGGCAAACGACACGTGCTGCGCGGCCTCCCCCGTGTGGGTGGAAGCGAACCGCAGGAGACCGGCGATCTGCTCCCGATTGGCGTAGTCTTCTGCGGGACCCTCCTTCATCACCTGCCCGAACGCGGACCAGAAGGCCTGGTAGTCCTCGGGCCGATCCTTCGCCATCTCCTCCAGCAGGCCCAGCACCTTCTTCACGGAGCCGGCGCGCATGCCGTCGATCAGCCGGTTGTTCTGCAGGATCTCCCGGGAGATGTTGAGCGGCAGGTCATTGGAATCCACCACGCCGCGCACGAACCGCAGGTAGCCGGGCATGAGCTGCTCGGCATCGTCCATGATGAACACCCGGCGCACATAGAGCTTGATGCCATGGCGGCGGTCCCGGTCCCACAGGTCGAAGGGCGCCCGCTTGGGGATGTAGAGCAACGTGTTGTATTCCTGCCGGCCCTCCACCCTGTTGTGGGTCCAGGCCAGAGGGTCCTCGAAGTCATGGGCCACATGCTTGTAGAAGGCCCGGTACTCGTCGTCCGAGATCTCCGAACGGGGCCGCGCCCAGAGGGCCGAGGCCCGGTTGACGGTCTCCCGTTCCTCCCCGGGCTCGCCCTTCTCGTTCATGGCGCGCATCCGGATGGGCAAGGGGACGTGGTCGGAGTAGCGGGCGATGATGTGGCGCAGGCGGTGACCGTCCAGGAACTCGTCCTCGTCCGCCTTGAGTTGCAGCACGATCTCGGTGCCCCTGCGCGGTGCCTCCACGGTCTCGATGCTGTACTCGCCGGTACCATCGGAGATCCAGCGCACCCCGTGCTCCGGCCCCATGCCGGCACGCCGGGTGGTGAGTTCCACCCGTTCGGCCACGATGAACGCGGAGTAGAAGCCCACACCGAACTGGCCGATCAGGCGGGCATCCCTGGCCTGGTCCCCGGTCAGGCGGGAGAGAAACTCCTTGGTGCCCGACTTGGCAATGGTGCCGATGTTGTCGATCACCTCCTCGCGGCTCATGCCGATGCCGTTGTCGCGCACGGTCACCGTGCGTGCCTCGGGGTCGAAGTCCACTTCAATGGACAGATCCCCATCTCCTTCCATGAGCGCGTCATCGGCAAGCGATTCGAACCGCAGCTTGTCACAGGCGTCGGCGCCGTTGGAGATCAACTCGCGCAGGAAGATCTCCTTGTTGGAGTACAGCGCGTGGACCATCAGGTGCAACAGCTGACTCACCTCTGTCTGAAAACTCAGGGTCTCCTTGTGTCCCGCTACGGACATGGGTACCTCCTCCCGGACGCCGGCATCGTGAAATTGCGCAACTTGCAGAAAAAGTTGCTGTTAGTGATGGGGACGAGGCCCGGGATTTCAAGTGTGCGCGGCCCGGACCAGGCGCACTCCGCCCCCGGGCGCGCGGGCGAGCTGTGCCTGCAGCCAGGGCTGCAGACGCTCCAGGACCTCGTGCAGGCCTGCAGGGGGGCGAACCACGAACAGGCCGGAGCCGGCCATCACCCCGGGACGTCCCAGGGGTTCGACCCACAGTTCCGCCCGCAACGCGCTGCCGGCAAACGCGGCGCTCAGGGTCTTCAGCATCGGCTCGTGGCATCCGTCCACCAGCGGATACCAGAGGCAATAACAGGCATCTGGCCGGCGTCGGGCTGCGTCGATCAGGGCGTCCGGGGCAATACCGTAATCCCTGGCATCGGCATAGGGCGGATCCAGCAGCGCCAGCCCTCGGGAGTATCCGGCGGGCTGCCATTGCCCCAACACCTCCCAGCCATCCCGCTCAAGCACCCGGACCCGCGGCTCGTCCCGGAACCGTGCGGACAGGGCCGCAGCGGCCCGGGGATGCGACTCGGCCAGAAACAGCGCGTCGTCCGGACCCATGAGGGCCCGCACGAGCCACGGCGAACCCGGGTACACGTCCAGCGACGACGGCCCGTTCAGGCTATCCAGCACATGCAGATACGGCGCCAGCGTGGCGGGCAGGCCCGCGTCGCTCCGCAGGGAAGCGAGATTCGCCCGACGCTCGTCGTCCAGCCGATAGAGGCCATCGCCCGCGTGGGTGTCCAGTACGCACAAGGCCCCGTCCGCACGGGTCAGCGCCCGCACCAGCCATGCCAGCACCACGTGCTTGTGGATGTCGGCGAAGTTGCCCGCGTGCCGGTGATGGCGGTAGACGGGCACGTCCGGGCGCCGATCGTTCACGGGCGGACCCGGCCTCAAGGCAAGGGCCGCACGGTGCCGGCCGGCTCAGGTCCCTGCGCCTCGATACGATTGACGGGCGAATCGGGCATCAGCAGGTAGGCGGCGATATCCAGGATCTGCTGCCGGGTGAGGAAGCCGTGATATCCGAAACGGGGCATCTCCGAACAGGGGTTCACGGCATGCGAATTGTAGATGCGATCATAGACGTAGCGAACCGCCACCGGCCGGGTGCCCAGTCCGATGCCGAAACCGGCCAGTGAAGGGCCCAGCGTGCCGCCGATGCCATCCCGAGGCTCCAGTACATGGCAGGCCTGACAGTTGCCTCCCCGCGGGCGCGCCGGGTCATCAGGCCGCAGGCGGCCCACGCGCCCGCCGTAGCCGTCCTTGGCATAACGCTCGCCCGCCACCGGATCGCCGAGGACAAGTGCGCCTTCCGGATAACTGATACGCGCCAGTTCGCGCTTCTGAATGCGCTCCCGCAGGGCATCACCGGGCTCGTTTCGCACGCGGCTGCATTCCAGCTGCGTGTCATCCTGAACCAGACGACGGGCCTCGGCCCCGGAGGCATCCCCCCAGCTGTCGCGAACCACGGCCTCCATCTGCCGCTCCAGGGCGCTGAGACCCTGCGCCCGGGCAGGCCCGCCGGTGCCGCTCAGGACAAGCAGCAGCACGCCCAGGAGCAACGGAGGCAGGGAACCCACGTAACGCTCAGCGACGCACACCGGGTACATCCACCTCCCCTCCCCGGGCCCGTTCCTTGAGAAACAGAATCAGCGCCACCGTGGCGTCCGACCCGTAGCCCACATCCGGCAACCGCATCTGCCAGTGGCAATCCCACATGCGGTGCTGGAGCGTGCGTACCGTGCCCTGGGACACACGGTAGGTGGGCCAGCTGCCCATGACGTCCCTGACCTGCGCGGGATTGTGGATGTTCATCAGACCGTGCATCCGGATGCGCCGTTGCTCGCGGCTGTGACAGGTGGCGCAGGACAGGTCCAGGGGACCGCTGCGCCGATGGAACAGGCCTTCTCCGATGCGATACATCTCCAGTTCACGCGGATGGGACAGTTCCACCGCCAGGGGATAGCCGTTGGACCGGGAGGCCACATACGCTGCCAGGGCCTCCAGGTCCGACTCGCGCTCACCGGAGGAAAACGCCTCCCGGAGCAACGGCTCCCGATCGAATCCCTGCAGGTGCGTCATGCAGAACACGAGCCGGGATTCCAGATCCTGCACCCGCCCGGCGTCCTCGAAGTAACGGGGCAACGCCGCAAACGCGCCCTCCAGTTCACCGGGCCCGAGACCCAGATCGCACGCGTCAAGGGAGACGCCGTTGGGCCCCCGGGGGGTATGGTAGAGATGCTTGCCGCGGGCCACCCACAGCTCGCCCGGATTACCCTCGCGCAGCATGCGGCGGTACTCCGCAATGCTGTCCGCCACATCGGATACCACCGGAGTCTGGGCAAGTCCGCTGCCGGGCAGCGGAACAAGCAGGAGCAAAACGGCAAGGATCGGCAACAGGGGGCTTGGCATCAACATCAAGTCTACGTTGGATCACGATGCCATGACCACCGGGACGCCCACCCCGAATCGCGTCGGGCAGCAGGCCGAGTACCGCGCGCATGCGACGATCTGGCGTCATGAAGGAACCGATGAAGGCCACCGGCGTTGCCGCCGGTGGCCTTCAATGACGTACTGCTGACTACGGTGCCGGAGGCACCGGAGCGCTTACTGGTTCACCGGCGAATCCGGGTGAAGCACATAAGCCATGATGTCCGCGATCGCCTCCTGGCTCAGCAGACCGTTGGCGCCCATCCGCGGCATTTCGGTACACGGGAAATAGGCGTGGGCGTTGTAGATCATCTCGTAGACAAAGCGACGGGTGGCCTCGTTGTTGCCCCGCTGCTTGCCGTAGCCGGTCAGGCTCGGACCCAGATTGCCGCCGGGACGGGCCGGATCCATGGTATGGCAGTTGTAGCAGTTCCCGCCGACCTCACGCTGGCTGTGGTCGTCGGTGTTGTGTCCCACCCGGAAACCGAACCCGGACCAGGACAGCTCCCCGCCCTTTTGCCAGTCACCCAGGCGGATGCCGCCGTCGGGGTACTGGATGGAGGCGCGGGCATCGGCGATGATCTGACCGGCCTGCTCGGGTGAGGGCTCGTTCCGGGTCTCGGAACACACCTTCTGCATGGCGTCCTGGGTCTGGCGATCACGGACTGTACCGCCTTCCTGTGTCTCCTGATTGAGACGGAAACCACCCTGCGCGAAGATCAGGTGCTCGGCCAGTTCCTCGGCGCTCATCTTCGTATAGTCCGCCTTCCCGGGGTCCCCGGCATCGGTGGCGGCACAACCGCCCGCGATCAGAAGGATGGATGCGAGTGCGGCGAGCCCGGCCGCAAAACGGGTCTTTTTCTTCAACATCATAATCGAGTCTCCTAAGCTGTGCGTCCGGGATCAGCGCTTCAGGTCGGGCAGGATGGCGGGCTGACCACGTGCCAGGTCGGTCCAGTAGGAGATCAGCGCGATCGAGGCGTCACCACCCGCTTCGATCCGGCCCTGACGCATCTGCCAGTAGCAGCCGCGCACGCGATGCTGGGTGGAACGCGAGTTCTGGTGACCCACCCGGAAGGCCGGCCACGAGATCGCCTTGGTCCACTCCTGCGGGACATTCGCGTTGGGTAGCACCGAGGCACGGATCCGCTTGCCGGTCTGGGAGTGGCAGGTCTGGCAGCTCATGTCCAGCGAACCGGCGCGACGATAGAACAGGACCTCGCCCGCATCACGCATGGCCTTTTCCACGGGATGATCCAGCGGCGGGTTCCACGCCATGCCGTTGGAGTGGGAGGCGATATAGCTCTGCAGCTTCATGTGGTCGGAGTTGGAGCCGTGAAGCCGGCTGACCGCCGGATCGTCGGAGGCGAAACCCTGGATGGTCTGCATGCAGTGCACCAGACGGGTCTCCAGGTCCATGACCCTGCCGGTATCCTCAAAGTAACGGGGCATCTCGGCATAGGCACCCTCCAGCACGCCGGGACCCTTGCCGAAGTCGCAGCTCTCCAGGGAGACGTTGTTCGGGCCGCGTGCCGCATAGAACAGCTCCTTGCCGTCCTCCACGGTCCACAGGTTCGGGTTGTCCTCCATCATCATGAGGTTCTGTTGGCTCTGGGTCAGATAGGGTGAGTCAGGGACTTCACTGATCACCGACCTGAGGATATCGGCCGGATTCTCGGCCATATGATCCGCGTGGGCCGTGACCCCGACGGCAAGGGCCACTGGCAGTGCCAGCAAGGTTTTTCTAATCATTGAAACCTCCATCATAGATAATGACTACTTTATGTAGCGGTGAGCACCGCCCGAGGCGCCGTCCCTCTGGTCGGGCCGGACCCCCTTCAGGCAAGCCCGGGACGGGCACTCGGGTCAGATTGACCACTGTGTAAAGGCAAATACGGAAGTGACTTTACTAACGGGCGGGCCGGACCGCAGCGTGGCGTCACCGCTCACGCGGACATAGCCCTTTCTTGCATACCAACCTCCCAAAGCGATGGTTTTATTGTAATAGCCTCGGGTGCGCGAAGCTCCCTGAACCCACACCCGAAACTGGTCGTATAGCCTGATAAAGGGCCTTAGCATTGTCAAGAAACAGAAAAATAACAGGATTTTCTAATATTACTGAACCCCGGAGCCCAGGCCCCACGGGGCTTTGCCCACCCGGAATTCAGCACAATTCGGTGCCCTCATCCCGGGCGCAGGCGCAATTCAGGTACACGGGTCGCGGCACGCCGGGCCGTCCGGGGGCGTGAGCGCCGCGATCCGGGTCGTGTGCGTCAGAGGCGGTCTCCCCGTTGCTCGTGGGCCAGCAGCCACGCCTTGACGGCCACGGGCGCACCGCGTGTTCTGCCGCCGTATCCTCCGGTACCGCCCGAGGCCGGCACTACCCGATGGCAGGGGACCACGATGACCAGCGGATTATGTGCACAGGCGCCCCCCACCGCGCGCGCACCGGAACCGAGTTCACGTGCCAGGTCGCCGTAGCTGCGCCGTTCGCCGCTGGGGATGGCAGTGAGGCCGGCCCACACCCTGCGCTGAAAGGGCGTGCCTTCCGGATCCAGGGGAAGATCGAAGCGAAAGGCGGGGTCCGCAAAATAACGATCGAGCTGGTGCGCCACCTCGGCGGCCAGACCGCCGGGCCGGCGCAGGGGGACGGATTCGGGAAGGAATTCCAGTGACCGCAGACGGCCCTCCCGGCAACGAATGCCAAGACGGCCCACGGGACTCGGGATCACGGCATCATGGTCCATGGCGGCACACACTGACGGGGATGTCCGGTCACTGTAGTCCATGCCCGGCAGGGCCGCCAGCCACGATCTCGCCGGCGCAACCGCGCCGGAACGCTGCGCGGGCACCGCAATCACCGTTACGGGCGATGGCAGCTACCGGAGTTCCAGTTCCTGCAGGCGCTGACGCAGCACCACGCGGCGCTCCTGTTCGCGGGTGACCCGGAGGAGCCCGGCGTAGAGCGCCCGGGCATCCGAGACGAGTCCGGCACCGGCCAGTGCCTCCGCCGCCTGGAAGCGTGCGGTCATGCCCCAGGGATCGGAGACGCCCGGCCCCATGGACGCCGACCGGAGATACAGGCGCGCGGCCTCTTCATGATCTCCGAGGGCCTTGTGGGAATCGGCCTCCCAGTAGAGCACCTCCCGGAGCTGCCGCGGGTCCTCGAGCCGGGTCGCGACTGCCCGGAACAGATGAATCGCCGCATCGTGTCGCCGCACGGTCTGCAGGTCGAACAGCACCTGCATGAACCGGTCGGCGGCCTCGGGTTCCAGGCGGCGCACGGCGGAAAGCAGGTCGTACAGCCCGTCGATACCCGCCTCCTCCTGCCCGCCGAGGATCAGCAGCCGGGACCGGCGCAGCCCCCACTCGAAGGGATCGACGCCCTCCGGCGGCGAGGCCAGATCCGCCATGAGGGCCGACGCAGTATCCAGGTCACCGCGCCCCAGGGCATGCTCCGCCAGCAGGTGCCGCACCGCCGCGGGAACCCGTTCCGGCGAATCGAAGCGCGGACCGGCCAGATAAAGCGCATCCACCAGGTCCGCACCTCCGGTCTCCTCCAGGAGGCTCTCCCCCAGTCGGCGATGGGCGGTTTCCCGGGCTGCGGGATCCTGTCCACGCAGTGCCACCACGCTCAGCAGGCCACGTGCCGTGACGGCATGGGGCGGTGCCAGTTCATCGACGGCGGCGAACCAGGCCTCGTCATCCCCGATCAGCAGGTGCCGTTCATTGCCGGCCGCCTCGCCAAAGGCCAAGTAAGCCTCCCAGAGGGCATCCGGCGGCAATCGGAAATACCGGTCACCCGGTGGCAAATGGCCCTGATGCGCCATGGCAGCCTCCAACGCCGCCGCCCGACCCGCCGGATCCTCGCCGTTTTCCGATGCCAGGGCGGCCACCGCCAGGTAGCGGGCACGCGCCTCGCCGTCGAGCCCGTCACTGCCGGCCGCGGTCTGCATGGCAGCGATCAGGGCATCGGGTGACTCCAGTCCGGCCCGATACATGGCCAAGGCGCGCAGGGCGCGGGCCTCCGGCGCCGCGGCCCCCCGGAGGAGTCGGGCGGCCTCGGCATCACGTGCCTGATCCATCAGGATGCGCGCCTCCAGGGGCAGGGGGATGTCCGCCTCGTCACCCCGGTCCTGGCGCAGGCGGCGCAGGGTGGACAGGGCGTCGGCCGGCATGTCGTCGGCCTGGTAGCTCTCGGCCAGCATGCGCCGCCATGCGTCGAGCCACACCGGAGAGACGGCATCGCCGGAAAACCAGATGAGATCCCTGAGCAGTTCACGCGCTTCCCCCGGGCGCTCCAGCGCAAGCAGGGCGTGGGCCTGACGGGTGCGGGCCCAGATGAGAAAATCATGGGACAGGCCCGCCGGCAGACGGGCGGCACGATCCGCCACAGCCTCCCAACGGGCCTCCATGCCGAGGATCTCCAGCCGCGCGCGTTCCCGCGCCATCCAGCGCTCCGGATGGGCGAGGCGGTCGGGTGGCTGGCGATCCAGCGTGGCGAGGGCAAGATCGGCCGCGCCCAGCCGGGCCAGAGACATGGCCTCTTGCGCCACGGGATCGGCACCCGCCAGGGGCGCCAGGGTCAGGCAGAGAATCAGCAGGAGGATGCGGGGCATGAGCAATTCGAGGTTCAAGATTCAAAATTCAAGATTCAAAGTTCAAGGCGTGAGGGTACCCCACTTTGAATCTTGAATCTTGAACTTTGAATCCATTGTCCGGAATGCAAGAAGGGGCGCCGCGGTGTATCCGCGGCGCCCCTTCTTGCATTCCGGACAATGGCTCAGGATTGCTTGATGTCTTCCTTGATGCGGGCCGCCTTTCCGGTCAGGCCGCGCAGGTAGTAGAGCTTGGCGCGCCGCACGGCGCCGCGGCGCTTGACCTTGATCTCGGCCACCGCCGGGCTATAGGTCTGGAACACACGCTCCACACCTTCGCCATGGGAGATCTTACGCACCGTGAACGCGGAGTTGAGCCCCCGGTTGCGCTTGGCGATCACCACGCCTTCGAAGGCCTGCAGGCGCTCGCGGTTGCCTTCCTTCACCTTCACCTGCACCACCACGGTGTCACCGGGCGTGAAATCAGGCACCTCGCGGTTCATCTGCTCCGCTTCCAGCTGCTCAATGATGTTGCTCATGGTTTGAACCCCTGTCAGTCACTGCTTGCCGCGACCCGCGTCGTCCGCGTGCTCGCGCCGGTATTCATCCAAGAGGCGTTCATCCGCCTCGCTCAAATGCATCTTCTTCAACAGGTCCGGGCGCCGTTGCCAGGTTCGCCCCAGGGCCTGCTTGCGCCGCCAGCGCTCGATCTCGGCATGGTGCCCGCCGAGCAGCACTTCCGGCACGCCGCGTCCGTCGATGATCTCCGGTCGCGTGTAGTGCGGGCAGTCAAGCAGGCCCGTCATGAACGAATCCTGCTGTGCCGAATCCTCGTCGCCCAGCACACCCGGCAACAAGCGGGTACAGGCGTCGATCACCACCATGGCGGCCAGTTCGCCGCCGGAGAGGACATAGTCACCGATGGACCACTCCTCATCCACTTCCAGCTCCACCAGGCGCTCGTCGATGCCTTCGTAGCGCCCGGCGATCAGCATCAGCCTGGGCACCGAGGCCAGATGCCGTATGGCATCCTGGTCGAGCCTGCGTCCCTGGGGGCTCAGGTAGACCACCCGGGGCCGTTCACTGCCCGCCGCCCGGGCCTCGTGAATCGCCCGCCGCAACGGCTCCACCTTCATGACCATGCCGGGGCCGCCGCCATAGGGCCGGTCGTCCACGGTGCGGTGCCGATCCTCGGTGTAATCCCGGGGGTTCCAGCAGCGCAGCGCCAGCAGGCCCCGCTCCACCGCCCGTCCTGTGACCCCGCATCCGGCGACGCAGTTCACCAGTTCCGGGAAGAGTGTCACCACGTCGATGCGCATCATGTGTCCTGGCGAGAGCTACTGGAACTCCGGATCCCAGTCCACCGTGATGGTCCGCGTCTCGAGATCCACATTGCGCACCACGTCGCCGGGCACATAGGGGATCAGTCGTTCCCGGTCGCCGTTCACCACGATCACGTCGTTGGCGCCGGTTTCCAGCATGTCACCCACCACGCCGAGGTGCACACCGTCCACGGTAACTACCTCCAGGCCCAGCAGATCGGCCCAGTAGTACTCGCCGTCCGGCAGCGCGGCCAACTGGTCACGCCATACGGCGATCTCCTGACCGATCAGGGCGGCGGCCGCGTCACGGTCATCACACCCCTGGAACTTCATGATCACACCCTTTCCGTGGGCCCTGCCGGCCTCGACGCCGGCTTCCCGCCACTGCCCGCTCTGGCCAAGCTGGACGGAGCTGTAGCGGGCAATCTCATCGCGGGGCCGGGTATCGGAGAACACCTTGACCCAGCCCTGGACGCCAAACAGGCCGGAGATCCGGCCCAGCACGATGCGGCGGCGCTCCATGCCGGGCGTCCGCGCCGACCAGGCCTCAGGCCTGGTGCTGCTTCTTGAATTCAGCCAGCAGCTTGGCGGCGCGCTCGGAGGTCCTGGCGCCCTTGGAGAGCCAGTGCTCCATGCGCTCGCTGTCCAGGTGCAGACGCACTTCCTGGCCCCGGGCCACGGGGTTGAAATAGCCCAGCCGCTCGATGTAACCGCTGTCCCGCGGGCGGCGGGAATCGGTGACCACGATGTGGTAGAAGGGCACCTTCTTGGCACCGCCACGGGCGAGTCGAATCGTTACCATCGGTTTTTGCCTTGGATTGTCTGACAATCACGGGGCCGCAGGCCCCCGGAGAAACGCGCAAATATACAGATTGGAGAGGCAAGATACAAGATGCGCGCGACAAGAGGGGACAACTCCGGCCACCGTGGAGACCCGGTCTCCGTACCCCGGTTCTCATCTATTGATGTCTTGAATCTTGAATCTTGAATCTTGAATTCCGAATCCGTCTAGAACGGCAGTCCGCCACCCCCGGGCAAGCGGCCCTTCATGGCGCGCATCATCTTGCCCATGCCCCCCTTGGAGAACTGCTTCATGGCCTTGCTCATCTGCATGTGCTGCTTGAGCAGGCGGTTCACGTCCTGGACCTGGGTCCCGGAGCCGGCGGCGATTCGGCGCTTGCGCGAGCCCTTGATCAGGTCCGGATGGCGCCGCTCGCCCGGGGTCATGGAGTTGATGATGGCGATCATGCGGCCCACCTCCCTGTCGCTGGCCTGCCCCTTGGCGGCCTCCGGGATCTGACCCATGCCCGGCAGCTTGTCCATCAGCGAGGCCATGCCGCCCATCTTCTGCATCTGGGAGAGCTGCTCGCGCAGGTCCTCCAGATTAAAGCCCTTGCCGGTCTTGAGCTTCCGGGCGAGCTTGGCCGCCTTGGTCTGGTCCACCTGCCGTGTGGTCTCTTCCACCAGGCTGAGCACGTCCCCCATGCCCAGGATCCTGGATGCCACGCGTTCCGGGTGAAAGGGCTCCAGCGCGCCGGTCTTCTCACCCATGCCCAGAAACTTGATGGGCTTGCCGGTGATATGGCGCACGGACAGCGCCGCGCCGCCCCGGGCGTCGCCATCGGCCTTGGTGAGCACGACGCCGGTGAGCGGCAGGGCGTCGTTGAAGGCCTTGGCGGTATTGGCCGCATCCTGGCCCGTCATGCTGTCCACCACGAACAGGGTTTCCACCGGCGAGACGGCGGTGTGCAGACGCTGAATCTCCGCCATCATGTCCGCATCCACGTGCAGACGGCCGGCGGTGTCGACGATCAGCACATCCAGAAACTGCTTGCGGGCCTGTTCCAGGGCACGCCTGGCTATGCTCACCGGGTCCTCGCCTGCCGCGCTGGGCATGAACCCCACGCCCACCTCGCCGGCCAGGGTCTCCAGCTGCCGGATGGCCGCCGGACGATAGACGTCACAGCTGACCACCGCCACATTCTTCTTGTGGCGCTCCTTGAGCAGGCGCGCCAGCTTGGCGGTTGTGGTGGTCTTGCCCGAGCCCTGCAGGCCGGCCAGGAGCACAACCGCCGGCGGCTGCACGTTGAGCTGCAGGGCCTCGTTGGCCTGTCCCATGACGGCGATCAGCTCGTCGCTGACGATCTTGACCAGGGCCTGCCCCGGCGTAAGGCTGCCCAGCACCTCCCGGCCCAGGGCCCGTTCCTTCACGCGGGCGATGAACTCCCGCACGACCGGCAGGGCCACATCGGCCTCCAGCAGAGCCATGCGCACCTCGCGCAGGGTCTCCTGGACGTTGTCCTCGGTGATGCGCGCCTGGCCACGCAGACGCTTGACGGTGCCTTGCAGGCGCTCGGTGAGATTGTCGAACATGGGATCGTACCGGGTCGGCGGTCCGCGCCGCGGCCGCCATGGACGGGATTCGGATCAGCGGCCGATTATAACCGGAAAACATCACCGCTGCGGAGGCGATGCAGCTCCCGGTCGGGCATCCGGGCCATGAGTTCCTCCAGCACCCGGGATTCCTCGCCGGGCTTGAAATGGGTCACGCCGATGCGCGGCCGGTGGACAAGCTTCTCCAGGTCCGCCGCCAGAAGCCCCGGGCAATAGTGCCCGGAACGCCTGGCCAGGGCTTCCTCGTCATCACCGAAGGCGCATTCCACCATCAGCAGATCCAGCCGGTCGTGGGCATTGAGGGCAGCCCAGAGCTCATCGTTGGTGGTGCAATCTCCGCTGTAGGCGAACGCCGCGCCGCCCTGCTCGATACGAAAGCCGGCGGCGGGGACCGTGTGCCGCACCGGGAGCATCTCGATCCGCCGCCCGTCCACCTCCAGACGCATGCCCGGCTCCATGGGTTCGAAACGCATCACCGGACGGTCGGGATCGGGCAACGCCAGAAAGTCCGGCCAGATGCGCCAGTTGAAGATGTCGCTGCGAAGGATGTCCAGGCAGCCGGGCACGGCGTGGACGATCAGCGGACTGTCCTTCAACTGATTGAACAGGGTGTCCACCAGCAGAGGCAGGCAGGCCACATGGTCCATGTGGGGATGACTCAGGAACACATGCCGGATACGGGCAAGGGCGGCCTCGTCCAGATCGCCTACACCGGTGCCGCAATCCAGCAGGATGTCGTCATCCACGCGCACAGCCGTGGTGCGGTGCGCCCCGCCGATACCGCCGCTGCAACCCAGGATCTCGATCTGCATCAGCCACTCCCCGTTCGCGCAGAGGACACCTGTATCCCGCCACCGGGATTTTGATGGAGTACACTAGCACGTGCACCGCCCGTCCTTCCCCATCCTCGCCGGCAACTGTGAGCGATTCGACACTCGCCGCACCGGCACGCGCGTCGCCCATGCTCCGGGGTACTATATGACAAGGAAGCACGGATCCGGAATCACACCGCGGGCCGCGCCGCGCACAGCGGTTGCGAATATGCCGGCCGGGCTTCAACCGCGGACCCGGCTGTGCAATCATCCCAAGCTGACCCGGAACGCTCGCACCCATGCCCACGATTTTCGCACTGATCGCCATCCTGCTCTATCTGAGCGGCAGCGCCCTGCTGGCCAGGCGGCTCTGGCACGGTGACACCTACAGCGCCGCTACGCCCGTCTGGCGCGCCCCGCTGCTCACGGGGTGGGCATTGGCCGTGGTTCTCCATGCGGTGGCCATCTACGGGGACGCATTTACCGCCGCAGGCATCGATATGGGATTCTTCAATGCCCTGTCCCTGGCGGCCTGGCTCATCGCCCTGTTGCTGCTGGTCGCGAGTCTGCGCCACCCGCTCGAACTGCTGGGCATCGTCCTGCTTCCCTTCGCGGCGGTTGCCCTGGCTCTGGAGATTGTGTTCAGCGGACCCGGCACGGCCACCACCCTGCCCCCGGGGCTGCAGATCCATATCCTGTTGTCCCTGCTGGCCTACAGCCTGCTGGCCATCGGCGCCATTCAGGCCATCCTCCTGGCGGTACAGAATCATCACCTGCATCACCATCACCCCGGCGGGTTTATCCGCGCCCTGCCGCCGCTGGCCATCATGGAAGGCCTCCTGTTCCAGATCATCGGGTTGGGATTCCTGTTCCTGAGCGCAAGCCTGATCACCGGGTTCATCTTCCTGGATGATCTCTTCGGTCAGCACGTGGCCCACAAGACGGTACTCTCGATCTTCGCCTGGGGCCTATTTGCGGGCGTACTGTTCGGCCGCTGGCGATTCGGCTGGCGCGGGCGTATCGCCGTTCGCTGGACCCTGGGCGGATTCCTGGCACTGGCACTCGCCTACTTCGGCAGCAAGCTTGTGCTTGAACTGATGCTGGGGCGATAGGGGCGACTCAAGGTTCAAAGTTCAAAGTTCAAGGTTCAAGGTTCACAGGGGTGATCCTGCCGGGCACAGCGCGTTGTCCGGGCGGTCTTTCCCATTGAACTTTGAACCTTGAACTTTGAACCTTGAATCGCTCTAATGAACCGCCTAGCCCATTGCCCCCGGCCCCTTCTTGGCTGACATCCCCCTCACGGCATTGTTCGTCGTCCTGGTCGCGTTGCTGGCGTGCTCGGCGTTCTTCTCGGGCTCCGAAACGGCGCTCATGGCGCTCAACCGCTACCGGATGCGGCACATGGCCGAGTCAGGACACCCGGGCGCACGCCGGGCCCAGCGGCTGCTGGAAAAGCCCGACCGGCTCATCGGCCTGATCCTGCTGGGCAACAATTTCGTCAATATTCTCGCCACACAGCTGGCCACCTATCTGGGTTACCGCATCTACGGCGACGTGGGCATCGCCATCGCCACCGGGCTGCTGACCCTGACGCTGCTGCTGTTCGCCGAGGTCACGCCCAAGACCCTGGGCGCCCTGCATTCGGAGCGCTTCGCCTACCCGGCCGCCCGGATCTACACCCCCCTGCTGCGTCTCCTGTATCCGCTGGTCTGGGTCATCAACCTGATCGCCAACGGCCTGCTCAGGGCCCTGGGCGTGCGCACCCGGGATATCGACCATCATGCCCTCAGTTCCGATGAACTGCGCAGCGTGGTCAACGAGGCCGGCAGCCTGATCCCCGGCAAGCACCAGAAGATGCTGATCAACATCCTGGACCTGGAAAAGGCCACGGTGGAGGACATCATGGTGCCGCGCCACGAGATCCAGGGTCTCGATCTGGAGGACGACTGGGACGACATCGAGCAGCAGCTCTTCATGGGCAGCTACACGCGCATGCCTGTCTATCACGGCAACATCGATCAGATACAGGGCTTTATCCATGTGCGCAACGTGCTGCCCCTGATCTACCAGGGCGAGCTCAATCGGGAGACCCTGCGCGAGAACCTGCGCGACGCCTACTTCATTCCCGAGGGCACGGCGCTGAACCGCCAGCTGCTGAACTTTCAGCGCGAGCGCCGGCGCATCGGGCTGGTGGTGGACGAGTACGGGGACATCCAGGGGCTCGTCACCCTGGAGGACCTGCTCGAAGAGATCGTCGGCGAGTTCACCACCGACCCTGCGGCATTGTCCCCGGACGTCATGCCCCAGGAGGACGGCAGCTGGGTGGTGGACGGCGGTGTGCATCTCCGGGAACTCAACCGCATGATCGGCGCCCACTTCCGGCTCGACGGCCCCCGCACGCTGAACGGACTGATCATCGAGCACCTGGAGACCATCCCCGAGGCCAGCACCAGCGTACTCATCGACGGCTACCCCATCGAGATCGTGCAGGTGAAAAACAACGCAGTGAAGGCCGCGCGCATCGGCCGGCGCCTGACCTCCGTGGCCTCCATTGACAGACAGAGCGGTCCCTGATTGCCCATGGCCCGAGCAAAGACCCGGTTTCACTGCACCGCCTGCGGCGCCGTTCATCCCAAGTGGGGCGGCCAGTGCGCCGACTGCGGCGCCTGGAATACGCTCGAGGAAACCGTCGCGTCGGACGGACAGGCCGCCACGAGCGCACGCTTTGCGGGCTACGCGGGCGAAGCGGCGAAGATCCGCCGCCTGGGCGATGTGGTGGTGGAGGCCGAGCCGCGCACGGCTACCGGGCTTTCGGAACTGGACCGGGTGCTGGGCGGCGGACTGGTGCACGGCTCCGTGGTGCTCATCGGCGGCGACCCGGGCATCGGCAAGTCCACGCTGCTGTTGCAGTCTCTCGCCATCCTGACAGGTACGAAGGGCGGACACAGCGCAGCGCTGTCCGGACTGTACGTCACCGGCGAGGAATCGCCTCAACAGGTGAGCCTGCGCGCCCGGCGTCTGGGCCTGCCCTACGAGGACCTGCGGCTGCTCACCGAAACCTGTGCCGAACGCATCCTCCAGCATGCACAGCAGTCGCGCCCGGACGTCATGGTGGTGGATTCCATCCAGACCCTGTACACGGAGCAACTGCAGTCCGCCCCCGGCTCCGTCGCCCAGGTGCGCGAATCCGCCGCGCAACTGGTGCGCTTTGCCAAGCAGACGGGCACGTCGCTGTTCATCGTCGGCCACGTGACCAAGGAGGGCCAGCTGGCCGGACCCCGGGTGCTGGAACACATGGTGGACACGGTGCTCTATTTCGAGGGCGATCCCGGCGGGCGCTACCGGGTCCTGCGCGCAGTGAAGAACCGCTTCGGCGCGGTGAACGAGCTGGGCGTGTTCGCCATGGCGGACACCGGCCTCAAGCCCGTCAGCAACCCGTCCGCCATTTTCCTCTCCCGCCACGAGGACCCGGTTCCCGGCAGCGTGGTGATGGTCACCCGCGAAGGCACCCGCCCACTGCTGGTGGAGGTACAGGCCCTGGTGTCGGAGAGCCACGCCTCCCAGCCCCGGCGCATCACCGTGGGCCTGGAACAGAACCGGCTCACCATGCTGCTGGCGGTGCTGCACCGCCATGGCGGTATCGCGCTGTTCGACCAGGACGTGTTCGTCAATGTGGTGGGCGGCGTGCGCGTGACCGAGACCGCCGCCGATCTGCCCATGCTGGCCGCCGCCCTTTCGAGCTTCCGGGATCGCCCGCTCCCGCGGGAGCTGGTGATCTTCGGCGAGGTGGGCCTGGCCGGCGAGATCCGGCCGGTGCCCAACGGCGAGGAACGCCTGCGCGAAGCCGCAAAGCACGGCTACACCCGCGCCATCGTCCCCGCCGGCAATGCCCCGCGCAAATCCATCAAGGGTATCGAGGTGGTGGCGGTCTCTCGCCTGGCCCAGGTGCTGGACGCGCTGTAGGTGGAACAGGCAATGCAGGGTAGCGACAGTGTGACACATCGGTATCCGTTGCTCCCGTACCTCACGGGCCTGATCACCCTGTTGCTGCTCCTGCCAGCAGGGGCAGGGCAATCGGCCGGCACCGGGGGGGCCGACCGGGCCGGGATCCTCGATGCCATCGCGGCAAGCCCCTTCCACGAGCCGGTCCATCTGACCTCCGCGGAAGGGGAGCGCGAGGTCCGAGGTGACATCCATGCCATCCTGGATGCCCCGCTGGCGACCCTTGCCGACACTCTGGGAAACGTGGAGGACTGGTGCGGCATCCTGTTTCTGCATCTCAACGTCAAGGCCTGCGTGTACGGGGACGAGCCTGACGGCCCCGGCTTGACCCTCTACATGGGCCGCAAGAGCTATCAGGACGCGGAAGTGGTGGAGCAGATGCGCCTCGACTTTTACCGGGACCAGGCGGGCGAAGGCCTTGTGGCGGTTCGATTACAGGCCGACCGGGGACCCCAGGGCATCCGGGATGTCCGCCTGGACCTGCAGGCGGTCCCACTGGATGAAAACCGGAGTCTTCTGCACTTGCATTACACCGTCGGCTACGGGGCGCTGGCCCGGATGGCCATGGGCCTGTACTTTGCGTTCGGCGGCCGGGACCGCATCGGGTTCACCATAGTGGACCGGGATCCGGAGGGCAGACCGGTCCACGTGGACGGGATACGCGGCATGATCGAACGCAACACCGTGCGCTTCTATTTTGCCCTCAAGGCCTATCTGCGCGAGCCCGACCACGACCGGCTGGAGATACGTCTGGCCCATTGGTTCGACCTCACCGAACGCCATCCGGAGCAGCTCCGGGAAATGGATCGGGACACCTACCTGGCACAAAAACTGCGTGAGTACGAAAACCAGGTGGCCCTGCAGGCGCGTGGCGAGGAACCGGCGTGGCCTTGATCCCGGACAATTCCCAACGGGCTTGCCCCTGCCATACTTAAGATGTATTCATGGGCTATGTTTTCAGCGTGATCGGCCCTCACGCCCCACACCCAGTCGTCCGAGCGAGGTCAGTCCCTATGCAAGCCGCACGCACAGCCGACAGCGAAGCACCCGACACCAGCATGGCAGAGCGCCTGCGGGGAAAGGGCGTCGCCATGACCGTTTACATCCTCTTTCTGGGCGGCATCATGATGGTGTTCACCGCGTTCATCGGGGTGCTGATCGCACACCTGAAGCGCGGCCGGGTCGGCGCATGGGTGGACAGCCACCTGCTGTTCCAGATCCGCACCTTCTGGCTGGGGCTGCCGGCGCTGACCGTCGGGCTGCTGCTGGCCTGGAACCTGTCCGGCTACCTGATTATCACCGCCTGGGTGGTCTGGGCCATCGGCCGCTGCGGCGTGGGTATACACCGCCTGATGGACAACCGCCCCATCGAGGAACCACGCAGCCTGTGGTTCGGCGGGGCACGGGTCACCCTGAATGATTGACTCGGATATGGACGTGCACGCGCATCGACCCACGGCCCCGCTGCCCTCTGAACCCGCGCGGGGGCGCTCCGGGGCGGTCACCGGGCTGGCTTGGGTTTTCATTCTGGCCTCCGTGGCAACCCTGGTGTTCGTGGGCGCGCGGCTCCTGTCCGGAGAAGTGCCCTCGGTGGCCGTCGCCGACCGGGGGGCAGGCGGATTGATCGCGGGCGTCGCCTGGGTACTCGAGCGCGGGCATGCCCTCATGGGACTCCTGATGGCCGGCGGTCTGCTCACCCTGTGGCTGGCCGTCGCGCTGCTGCGGCGCCGCCACTGGGCCCGCCGGGCCTTTCTTGCCCTGATGGCCTTCGGTTTCGTGGCGACCGTGGGCGGCGCCGCGGTGACGCCCCTGGCCTTCGCCCTGCTCCCGGATGAGGCCGCGGCAGCAGCCGTCGATCCCGATCAGCCGATGGCCGGTCTGGTGGGGCTGCTCGGGGCGCTGATCATCACGGCCACCGCGCTCACAGCGCTGTTTTCCTGGGTGGCATGGAAGCTGACCCGCCCCGCCGTGCGCGCCGAGTTCGAATCCAACCCGGTCGAAGCGGAAGGCTGAGAGATGCCAGAGCCGGGCACCCCGGGCCGCCACCCGGCGCGGCAGGAGGACGGCTGGGGTCCACTGTCGGCCCTGCCCGGCAACCCGCTGATGTGGGTGCTGATCCTCAGCGAGATGGTGGTATTCGCCGCGTTCTTCGGGCTGTTCGCCTGGCAGCGGGCCGCCGAGCGCGACGTCTTCGACGCTTCGCAACAGCTGCTAGATCCGGTGCTCGGCGGCATCAACACCATGGTGCTGCTCACCAGCGGACTGTGCGCCGCCTTCGCGGTGGGGGCCATCGCCGAGGGGCGCGTGCGCCGCTGCCGCCAGTGGCTGATGGCGGCGCTGGGGCTCGGGGTGGTGTTCTGCGTGGTCAAGGTGATCGAGTATGTGGACAAGCTCGGCGCCGGTCTGATGCCCGAGACCAATACCTTCTTCACCTACTACTACCTGCTCACCGGGTTCCATTTCGCCCACGTGCTGTTCGGCCTGGGCCTGATCGCACTGGTGGCGTGGCGCATCTCCCACGTCAACGTGGAGACCGCCACGGCGTTCTGGCACATGGTCGACCTGATCTGGATCCTGCTCTACCCGCTGATCTACCTGTTGAGGTGACCATGCGTAACGCCCTGCCCGGTACACGCCGTCTGCTGATCACCTGGGCCGTCCTCATGGGGCTGACCCTGGTGTCGATGCTGTCCGCGCAGCTCGGCGGCGAGGCCCGACTCCAGGCGCTGCCCCTGTGGTCGGCGCTGCTGCTCCTGCTGAGCACGGGCTTCAAGGCCCATCAGGTGCTGATGGTGTACCTCAACCTGCGTACGTCCACAGCGGCATGGAAGGGGACCTTCATCGGATTGGCCGTGGTGACCCTGGCGGTGATCGGTTCAGGATACGTGATGGCCCGCTTCGCCGGCTGACTGGCATCGCGCGATGATGAAGAGCGGGAGCAAACCGCACCCCGCACAAGCCGCTCTACCGGTCCGATGAAGGGCCACCCTTCGGTGTCCGTGTCGGCAGTTCCGGGGGCGGATCCGCCCATTCCGCGAGCATGCGCGCCATGCGTATCAGTCCGTAGACGATGAAGGGCGCCAGGAGCATCAGGGCGACGCCCCAGTCACGGGTATTGATGAGCCAGACGAGCGGCACCACCACGGCCAGGGCGATCAACAGCCCGATGACGACGGCGATACTGGCGCGTGACACTTGCATGGAACCTCCCGGACCGGCTCAGACGCCGATGATCTGACGATAAATGCCCGGGAGCGCCATGGCCAGATGTTCGGGGCGGTTGACGATGGCATAGCTGCCGCGGCCGAACAGGTGAGGGATATACTGCCGGGCCTCCCGGTCGATGGTCACCCCGAACACCCGCACCTCCTGCCGGCGGGCCTCAAGCACGGCCTTGCGGGTGTCCTCGATAGCGTAGCGTCCCTCGTAGTAGTCCGTGTCATTGGGCTTGCCATCGGAGAGCACCAGCAGCAGGCGATACCGGTTCGGACGCTTGGCCAGTTCACCGGTCACATGACGGATGGCGGGCCCCATGCGGGTGTAATGACCGGGCTTGAGCGCCGCGATGCGGCGCCCCACCCGGTCGCCCATCGGTTCCTCGAACCCCTTGAGGACATTCACCCACACACGCTGGCGACGGTGCGAGGTGAAGCAGTGGATGGCATAGTCGTCGCCGCAACCGGCCAGACCGTGACCCAGCACCAGCAGCGCTTCCTTTTCCACATCCAGCACGCGGCGATCCTCCAGCCAGGCATCGGTGGACAGGGAGACATCCACCAGGATGGACACGGCCAGATCCCGGGCCTGTTGCCGGGTGGACAGGTAGAAGCGATCGCGGGTTTCGCCGGTGGCGGCCAGGTCGCAACGGGATCGGATCAGGGCGTCGGTATCGAGCTCGTTGCCGTCGATCTGGGCACGCAGCAACTCGCGCCGCGGCCGCAGAGCCTCGAACTCGCGCCTCACCCTGCGGATGCGCCGGCGGGTCTCCTCGTCCGGCACCCAGTCGTCCCCTTCCTCGCTTTGTACATCCGTATGCACCACGCAGTGGTCCGGCAGATAGACCTGCTTGCGGTGGTTCCACTCCGGGTAGGTGTGAATCCCCCGCAGGCGGCCGCCCACCACCTCGTCGGGCGGCAGGTCCAGGTCCACCTTGAGGCGGGTGGCGGCGCGCCGTTTGTGAGGGCTGATGGTGATCTCCTCGATCTGCTCGGCGGCGCGCTTGGCCTCTTCGTCCTCCTCATCCTCCACCAGCCGGTTGAGATTGACCATCTCGGTCCAGGACAGCATCTTCTCGAAACGGTTGAGCACCAGCGGGTCATCGCGCTCGCTCTGATCCTGGTGGCGCCGTTCGGCCTGGCGCTTACCTTCGCTGGCGGACTGGGGACTCCCGGCCCCGCCGCCTTCCTCCGCCTCGTCATCCGCTTCGCGTCCCTTGCCCGTGCCCAGTGCCACCACCTGGCCCCACAGGGGCACCGGCAGGGGCGGCCTATAATCGCGGGGGGCACGGTAGTCGTCCAGCGCCGCGGGTTCCGGCGAGGTCACCACCTCCAGCAGGGCCCGGGCCTGCGGGGACAGCGGCCGGGCATCGCCCAGCAGCGCACGGATGGTGTCTTCCACCAGCGCCTCCGCGGCGGGCAGACGGCGGGTCGGCCGCGCCTTGAGCAGTGCACGGCAAAGCCGCGCATGGCGCGCCTCCAGCCCGGGGAACTGCGCCAGCGCCGCCTCACGGGCCCGCACCGCCTGGCGCAACTGGGCAATATCGTGTCGCAGTGGATCGTCATGAGATTCGGGACGCTGCGCCACCGCCAGAAAGGCGGTCAGCCAGAAGTAGAGATCCCGGTTGAGGATCCGGTCGGAAAAGATGTCGATACGCGGCGGTAGGAGCAGGTTCTCCTCGTCACGGCGCGCCAGGTCCACCGACTCCTCGTCCAGGCCCAGCCGCTGGCGCAGGGTCAGGCGATGGGCCGAGCTGCGCGCCACGATGGCGGCCACCTCCAACCCCTTCTCGCCGCCACTGGCACGAAAGAACACGCTGAGCACATGGCGAAGGTCATCCAGAGAGACAGCGGCCTCGGGGTGGCGCGGGTAACTGGCCGCACCGGCGGCCCACCGGTGCCAATAGCGCCCGACGAACTCCTCGACCTCCAGGAACTGGAACATGGGTTCTCCCGTGTCGCGCCGTCGGGTTCAGCCGAATGTCGCCTGGATCGCTTCCAGCAGACCTTCCTGGACGTCGTCATCGTCGGTGAGCGGTTCCACCAGGGTGGCGCGGGTCGCCTCCAGGATGGGCATGCCCGAGGCGATCAGGGTCGCGCAGTAGACCAGGAGACGCGTGGAAACACCTTCCTCCAGATCCTGGCCCTTCATCTCACGCAACCGTGTCGCCAGGTTGACCAGGGCAGCGCACTTGTCACGCGCCAGCCCGCTTTCGCGGGCGACGATATCGCGCTCCAGTTCAGGGGGCGGGAAACCGAAGGACATGGCCACGAAGCGCTGACGGGTGCTGGGCTTCAGGGACTTGAGGATGTGCTGGTAACCGGGGTTGTAGGACACCACCAGCATGAAATCGTCAGGCGCATCGAGCATCTCGCCCGTGCGCTCCAGCGGCAGCATGCGCCGATCATCGGTGAGCGGATGCAGGACCACGGTCACATCCTTTCGGGCCTCCACCACCTCATCGAGGTAGCAGATGCCTCCCTCGCGCACGGCCCGGGTCAGCGGCCCGTCCACCCAGCGGGTCTCGCCGCCCTGCAGGAGGAAACGCCCCGTCAGATCGGCGGCGGTCAGGTCATCGTGACAGGATACCGTGAAAAGGGGGCGGCCCAGACGGGCCGCCATATGGCTCACAAAACGGGTCTTTCCGCAGCCGGTGGGCCCCTTGAGCAACAGCGGCAGCCGCTGCCGGAAGGCCCGCTCGAAGAGGTCACATTCGTGACCGACGGCCTGGTAAAAGGGCGTTTCCCGGTCGAGTTCAGCATGGGTTGCAGTCAACGGCATCACGATCCTCCAGGAAACGGTGCCCGGGTTGCGGCCAGTGACGCCGCAACCCGGGCCGCGGCTCGATCACTCGGCAGTCGCCGAGGCCTTGGCATAGGCCGGCACCTGCTCTCGGGCGGGGCCAAAGACCGCATAGAAGAACATCAGGGCCGCGATGATCACGAACACGCCGGCACCCAGACGCATGACATAGAACATCTCGATCTGGCTTTGCACCTCCATGAAGTTCATGCCCATCACCCGCTGCAGGTGGGTCTGCACCACACCCGCGAAGGTCAGGGTGAAGGTCATGAAGGCCATGGCCGAGGTCATGATCCAGAACGCCCACATGTTCAACACCTGATTATAGGGCTGGACACGACGGAGTTGCGGCATGGCATAGGTGATGATCGCCAGTACCAGCATCACGTAGGCGCCGTAGAAGGCCAGGTGGCCATGGGCGGCGGTGATCTGCGTGCCGTGAGTGTAGTAGTTGATGAACGACAGCGTGTGCATGAAGCCCCACACCCCGGCGCCGAAGAAGGCGATGGTCGCGCAGCCCAGGGTCCAGAGCATGGCCGCCTGATTGGGATGGTTGCGACTGCCCTTCCAGAACATGTAGAAGGCAAACACGACCATGGCGAAGAACGGGATCACCTCCAGCGTCGAGAAGATGCTGCCGATGGGCTGCCAGTAGCCGGGCGTGCCGATCCAGTAGTAGTGATGACCGGTGCCCAGCAGGCCCGAGAACAGCGAGAGGCCCACAATGACGTACAGCCACTTCTCGATGATCTCGCGGTCAACCCCGGTCATCTTGATCAGCAGGTAACCCAGCAGGGACGCCATGATCAGTTCCCAGACACCCTCCACCCAGATGTGCACGATCCACCACCAGTAGAGCTTGTCCAGGGCCAGGTTGGCCGGATTGAAGAACGCGAACAGCCAGAAGATGGCCGCCAGCCACAACCCGAGCATCAGGACCATGTTTATGGCGGTCCTGCGGCCATTGATCATGGTCATGCTGGTATTGAACAGGAACATCAGGAACGAGATGGTGATCAGCACCTTCACCCACAGGGGCTGTTCCAGATAGTGGCGGCCCTCGTGGATGCCGAACTGGTAGCCGATCAGCGCGGCCGCGCCGGCGAAGGCGAAAATGGCCAGCTGGATATAGGCGATCTTCGGACTGTAGATCTCGTGTTCCGCCTCCTCCGGCATCAGGTAATAGGTACAGCCCATGAAGCCGATCAGCAGCCACACCAGCAACAGATTGGTATGGCTGGTGCGCATGATGTTGAACGGCATCGCTTCAGCCAGGAAGTTCGGTGCCACGTATGCAATCGCCCCCAGCAGCCCGAAAATCAACTGCAGCGCGAACAGCGCCATGGCAACCATGAAGAATGGCAATGCCACCTTTTGCGTTTCATATTTCATCGGTCTCTTTCTCCTCGGATCGTTAGCCCAATTTCAACGCACACATCCGCGTCAGCCCGACGGATGGGGTGGCCAGTTCTGGGTGTCGATGGAATCGGTCCACTGGAAGAAATCGATGAGCGCATCCATCTCTTCATCGTTGATGTCGAAATAAGGCATCTGGCGCCGCCCGGGAACGCCGGTGGGCATGGCACGCATCCAGGCCGCAAGTGCGGCACGTGCCCCCTCGGGATTCTCCCGCCCGCCGAAACGGGTCCAGACATTGCCGATCTCGGGGGCGAAGTAGGCGCCTTCACCGATGATCGAATGGCAATTGATGCAGTTGTGTTCCTCCCACACCTCCTTGCCCAGCTTTACGGAATCCGTAAGGCCCGCACTGTCGGTGGAAACATTCACGATATACAAATGGCTATGCGCGGTCAGCGCAGCAAATATGAGGAAGAAGAACAGGGATCCCCCATAAAAGATGTTGCGCGCCGCTGCCTTGGTGAGGCCCTCGGTCATTTGCGTACCCCCTTACTCTTAAGTGGCAGTTGCAGTTCCGCCCCCGATCGGTTCGACCAGCGGTCGCCCTCAAGGACCGTCGGAACAGGTTCCGTGCACCCTGAACATGTATTACCGATGCATGTTGAGAAAAAGAGTATAGGCCGGAAGATGTCATCGTGTTGATCTCGGTCAATTGGATGCACGAGGTGCCGGGCGCATGCGAGATCCCGGCGATCCCGCGTCTACGCTGCAACAACCGTGTCCGCGGGCACAAGCCGGCGGAGCACCGGAACGGCCCAAGGGAGAAGGTGATCACACTATTCCGGATAAGCCGGCGAAGAGCCGCGGGTCTGGCCCTTGACAGATTCCGGGGGGCGTCTATGGTTTAGATGTAGACCGATCAGTCTAATCCGGGGCCCATGACACATTCAACGAAGCAACGCCTACTCAACTCGGGCCTGTCCATGCTCCTCGAGCACGGGTACAACGACCTGGGTATCCAGACCCTGCTCGCGGCCGCGGGGATCCCAAAGGGCTCTTTCTACCATCACTTCCGAAACAAGGAAGACTTCGCGCTACAGGTCATCGACGAGTACATGCGCGAAGTACATGCGGGCCTGGACGCCTGCCTCGGGAGCAAGGAACAGCCCCCGCTCGATCGGGTGCGCTGCTTCTTCGAGGCATCGCGGCGGAAGTATCAGAAGGACGGGTACATGGGCTGCCTGCTGGGCGGACTCGGACAGGAACTGTCGGGGGTCAGCGAGGTGTTCCGCAACAGGATCGAGGCGTGCTTCACCGAGATCGCCGGACGTCTCACCGATTGCCTGGAGGAAGCCCGGCGGCGGGGTGACATCTCCCCGGACGCCGACCCGGAGCACATGGCGGGGCTGCTGCTCGACTGCTGGGAGGGCGCGGCATTGCGCAGCCGCCTGCGGCGGGACCCGGCGCCGCTGAATGCCATGCTCGATTTCTACTTCCGCTCGGCGGCCGTTTGCTGATGTCTCTGTCTTTCTGCTGCCCGGAGAGTAAACCGACCGGTCTATTCGTTTCATGTAACGGAACCTGCGAAACCGACATCACGGAGCACCAACCCACCCCCATCGAGAGGAGAGACTGCCATGCAGACCGCATCATCCATCGACACCGCATCACTCTATGAACGCCTCGGCCGGGCGGACGGAATCGCCGCGCTGGTGGACGACATCGTCGAGGCCCACATGCGCAATCCGGTCATCCGCGCACGCTACCTGCCCCTGAAGAACACGCCCGAACACCTGGCGGAGGTCAAGGCGCATCTGTGCCAGTTTCTCGGTGCCGGCAGCGGCGGTCCGGAGCGCTATGCCGGGCGCAGCATGACGGAGGCCCATCGGGGGATGAACGTCAGCGAGGCGGAGTTCATGGCCGCCCTCGACGACATCCTGGAGACGCTGGACCGGCACGGCATCGACGGGCAGACCCGCAAGGATATCCTCGCCATCGGCTATGCATTGAAACCGGAGATCGTGGGCCTCTGAAGGCCGGCCGCCCGGGTCCACAACGAAGAAAGGGGGCCGCGCGGCCCCCTTTCTTCTTACCCGTTCATGCGGTCAGGACTCATGCCAGGTCGTTGGCCAGCGAATCCCGAACGCTCCGGGGAAGCGGCTCCACCTGATGGCGGTAGTTCTCATGGTCGACACCCACGCTGACGGCCGCACCCGATTTCACCGCCGCGACCATCTCGGGGGACAGTTCGAAGCGCATGAAGTGCACCGATGAGGTCTTCTCCTCGGTGTCGCGTTCCATGTCCTCGTCGGCGATGGCGTAGACCTTGTCGAAACCGCTCACCTGAACCCAGGTCTTGTCCTCGATGCCGATGAGCCGGGCCAGTGCCTGCTTGCGCTCCTCGACATCGTCGAACTCCACCATCATGGTGGCCTTGAAGTTCGAGCCATCCGGAATGAGGGGGTTGTAGGCGTCCAGCTCGTCCTCGATGCCCTCGGCTTCGTAGATGCGCTCCACCCGCAGCATCTCCTGGATCTGGTACTGCATGGTCAGCCGGTCCTCGAAGTGCAGCGTCACGTTGGGCCCGACGGGCACGACGCGGTCACGCTTGTGCTTCATCACGTCGGCACGGAACTGCGGCCGCACCTCGGCATACTTTTCCAGAGAATACAGATCATCTCGGGTCAACTTGGACATTACAGCTTCACCTCGTCTCGCAGATTACCGGGCATTCAGCCCTTGTGTTCATGTTCCAGGCTGGCGATGGGCTTGTCGGTGAACAGGTAGTCGCGCAGTTCCTTGTCGAAGGTCTTGTCGCGCCGGCGGATCCACTCCAGCACCATGGCCGCATGCTCCTTCTCCTCGTCGCGATTGTGGGCGAGGATGGCCCTGAGTTCCTCGTCCTTGCAGGCATCCACCCGCTGCTGATACCAGTCCACCGCCTCGAGCTCCTCCATCAGGGAGATGATCGCCCGGTGCATGTCACGGGTCTCGTCGCTCAGTTCCTCATGGGGCTCGTGGTAGCCTTCATTCGCCATCTCGGTTCTCCTCGGCTGTTGCCGGTACGGTGCGTGCCGCCCTACAGCCCGTAGGCCCTACGGAGCAGGGTCAACGGGTGTTCCGGGGTCCTGTCGTCCTTCAGGCCGTTCTCAATCTGGTGGCCGGCCATGGGGCAGTCACTGGAGTAATGATCCGCCTCCGCCTTCTGCACCCGGCTCACCACGGGGCGGCAGATCTTCATGGAAATCTCGTGGAACTCGCTCTTCACCGCGTAGGTGCCGTCGTGCCCGGAGCAGCGTTCGATCACGTCGATCTCGGTGTCGGGCACCAGTTCCAGCAGCTCGCGTGTCTTCAGACCGATGTTCTGCACCCGCAGGTGGCAGGAGGCATGGTAGGCGATCTTGCCGAGCCTTTCCTTGAACTCCGTGTTCAGCCTGCCTTCCCTGTGGCGCAGCATCAGGTACTCGAAGGGGTCGAAGATGTGCGCCTTGACCTTCTGCACGTCCGGGTCATCCGGGTACATGAGGGGCAGTTCCTGCTTGAACATGAGCACGCAGGAGGGCACGGGGGCAACAATGTCGTAGCCCGCATCGATGGCCTTCACCAGCACCGGGATGTTGTGTTCCTTGGCCTTTTCCACGGCCTCCAGATCGCCCAGTTCGAGCTTGGGCATGCCGCAGCAACGTTCCTTCTCGGCGAGCGTCACGGGGATCCCGTTGTGCTCAAAGACCTTGGCGAGATCCTCGACGATATGGGGCTCGTTGTAGTTGCCGTAACAGGTGGCGAACAGGGCCACCTGGCCGCGGGTGCGGCCGGCCGTCTCCGCACTGGCGGAGGAGCGGTGATTCTTCAGGCGCTTGCGGCCGGTATTGCTGTGGTACTCGGGCAGAATGGCGTCCGGATGCACGCCCATCACCTTGTCGAGCACCTTGCGAACGGGCTTCATCCTGTTGGCCGCATTGACCGCCTGGGCCACGACGGGAATACCGGCCAGCCTGCCGACCGTATCGGTCGAGGACATGAGCTTGTGACTCGCCTTGGCGCCTTCTTTGCTGAAGCGCACGGCCTTGGCCCGCAGCATCAGGTGCGGGAAGTCGACATTCCAGGGATGAGGCGGCACATAGGGGCACTTCGTCATGTAACAGAGATCGCAGAGATAGCAGTGATCCACGACCTTCCAGTAGTCCTGTTTGGCGACCCCGTCCACTTCCATGGTCTCGGATTCGTCCACCAGGTCGAACAGTGTGGGAAACGAGTTGCAAAGACTCACGCAACGGCGGCAGCCATGGCAGATGTCGTAGACACGCTCCAGCTCCTGCATCAGGGATTCTTCGTTGTAGAAATCCGGGGAGCGCCAGTCGAGGGGGTGCCGGGTCGGCGCTTCCAGATTGCCTTCTCTCTGACCTTCTACGGGTGCGGACATCTCGGCCTCTCTTGCTGGCTGCCTTGGATGATTCGGTGGGGAAAAAGCGCCAGGGCCGGTGAACCGGCCCTGGCGGGTACCGCTCAGGAGTCCAGGGCGTCCAGGGCCTTCTGGAAGCGGTTGGCGTGGGAGCGCTCGGCCTTGGCCAGCGTCTCGAACCAGTCGGCCACCTCGTCGAAACCTTCTTCGCGGGCGGTCTTGGCCATGCCCGGGTACATGTCGGTGTACTCGTGGGTCTCGCCGGCGATGGCGGTCTTCAGGTTGGCCTCGGTACCTCCGAAGGGCAGCCCGGTGGCGGGATCACCGCAGGTCTCCAGGTACTCCAGGTGGCCATGGGCATGACCGGTCTCGCCTTCGGCGGTGGAACGAAACACGGTGGCCACGTCGTTGTAGCCTTCCACATCGGCCTTGGCGGCGAAGTAGAGGTAACGGCGGTTGGCCTGGGATTCACCGGAAAAGGCTTCCTTCAGGCTCTGCTCGGTCTTGCTGCCTTTGAGTTCCATAGTGGTTCTCCATCTTCAACTGTGGGTTAAGCGGGAAACGTACGATTTAGAATGTTTCTAAAACGTCCGGACAATTTAGACCAAGTCTAAATCTATGTCAACGGGCGCATGGCCGGCCCCTGGTCTGTCGTTGGTCAATCCCTGCGATTGGCGGTTTCCTATGTCTCCAGACATTGTCATGGTGACACTGGATGCCCTTTTCAAGGCACCACGCGGTCACCGGTGCCGACGTCAGGCCCGGCCCGCGCGCGCCTGCGAAGCCATATGGTCCGGGGACCTTAGCAGGGGGATGTTGATTCCTTATACTTTAGACCCCTTTCGCGGAGAAAGAACGTGCCCAAGAAAATCCCGCCCGCCGCTCCGGCGGATTTTGAGAAGGCCCTCAGCGAGCTGGAATCGCTGGTGGAACGCATGGAGCAGGGCGAGTTGAGCCTGGAGACCTCCCTGAAAGAGTTCGAGCGGGGCATCGCCCTGGCCCGCCAGTGCCAGCAGGCCCTGCAGCAGGCGGAGCAGAAAGTGCGCATGCTGACCGAAGAGGGTGAAGAGACACCCTTGGACAACCCCGACCCGGAAGACGACGGCGGCGAGGAAGCATGAGCATGGAAGATCATGTCACCGCCTTGAGGGAACGCACGGAACGGGCCCTGGACCGCTGGATTCCCTCCGCCCGCACCCACCCCGCCCGGCTCCACGAGGCCATGCGCTATTCCGCGCTGGGGGGCGGCAAACGGGTGCGCCCGGTCCTGGTGCATGCAGGCGGCCTCGCCATGGGGGCGGATACCCCGCGACTGGACGGCCCCGCGTGCGCGGTGGAACTTATCCATGTCTATTCGCTGATCCACGACGACCTGCCGGCCATGGACGACGACGACCTGCGCCGGGGGAAGCCCACCTGCCACAAGGCCTTCGATGAGGCCATGGCGATTCTGGCGGGTGATGCCATGCAGGCGCTGGCCTTTCAGATCCTGACCGTCGACCCGGACATGATCCCCGACCCCGCCCGCCGCCTGCGTATGATCGAACTGCTGGCCCGTGCCGCCGGTTCCCGTGGCATGGCCGGTGGCCAGGCCATCGATCTGGGCGCCGTGGGTCAGGTCCTGGACATCGCCCAACTGGAGGACATGCACGTCCACAAGACCGGCGCGCTCATCCGAGCCAGCGTGCTGATGGGCGCGCTCAGCGCCGACGAACTGGATGAAGGCCGCCTGGAGCAGCTGGACCGTTTTGCCAAGCACGTGGGGCTCGCGTTCCAGATCCGCGACGATATCCTGGACGAAGAGAGCGACACCGCGATCCTGGGCAAGACCCAGGGCGCGGACCGGGCGCTCAACAAGCCCACCTACCCGGCAGTCATCGGACTGGACGCCTCCCGGGAAGAGGCCCGTGCCCTGGTGGACCAGGCGCTCGCCGCCGTGGAGGACTTCGGCTCCGAGGCCGACCTGCTGCGCTGGATCGCGAGATACATCGTCGAGCGGATTCATTAGATGTGGAGAGGAGTGAGGTTTCGGCAGGATAGGTCAAGCTCAGCGGACCTATGCCGAGCGGGAAGTCAGCCGTAGACCGTAGGATGGGCAAAGCGAAGCGTGCCCATGCGGACCGCTGTGTCAGGAATGAGGGGGTCAGTAACGAGTGACAAGTGACGGGGAGGGGTTAAGCTCCTTGTCGGGGAACAAGCGTGTCACGGCCTTTGTGTCGCGCCTTGTTGGTCACTCGTCACCGTCCGTTCAGCATGGGTCCGCTTTGCTTGACCCATCCTACAGATCACTCCTCGCCCGGCGCTTTCTTGCATGCCCCGCTCCGGGGGTCGATAATTCTCCCCTTTGCCGTGCGTCCAGTCCCCCATGACCCAACATGAGCCGTATCCCCTGCTGTCCCGCATCCATGCGCCGTCCGACCTGCGGGCACTGCCTGCCTCGGATCTGACGGCGCTGGCCGGGGAACTGCGGGCGTTCCTGCTGGACTCCGTCTCCAGCACCGGCGGTCATCTGGCCTCCAACCTGGGCAGCGTTGAGCTGACCATCGCCCTGCACTACGTATTCGATACGCCCGAGGACCGGCTGGTCTGGGACGTGGGCCACCAGAGCTACCCGCACAAGATCCTCACCGGCCGGCGCGAGGCCATGTCGGGCCTGCGAACGAAAGGCGGCCTGGCAGGCTTCCCCAAGCGTACCGAGAGCCCCTACGACACCTTCGGGGTGGGCCATTCCAGCACCTCCATCAGTGCGGCGCTCGGCATGTCGCTGGCCGCCCGCCAGCGGGGGGAATCCCGGCACGCGGTGGCGATCATCGGCGACGGCGCCATGACCGCCGGCATGGCCTTCGAGGCCCTGAACCACGCCGGCGACGAGAAGGCCGACCTGCTGGTGGTGCTCAATGACAACGAGATGTCCATCTCCCCCAACGTGGGCGCCATGAACAACTACCTGGCCCGCATGCTCTCCGGATCCCTGTACGCCACGGTGCGCGAAGGCAGCAAGCGGGTACTGGATCACATGCCGCCCATGCGCGAGTTCATGCGTCGGGCGGAAGAGCACATGAAGGGCATGATCGTGCCGGGGACCCTGTTCGAGGAGATGGGTTTCAACTACTACGGGCCCATCGACGGTCACGACCTGCCCTCCCTGGTGAAGACCCTGAGGAATCTCAAGGCCCTGCCCGGCCCGCGACTGCTCCACGTGGTGACCCGCAAGGGCCACGGCTACACGCCTGCCGAACAGGACCCCTGCGGTTACCACGGGGTGGGCAAGTTTGACCCCGAGGTGGGCCTGGCGCCTTCCGGAGGCTCCGGCGGGCCCAGTTACACCCAGGTGTTCGGGCAGTGGCTGTGCGACATGGCCGAAGCGGACCCGAACCTCATGGCCATCACCCCGGCGATGCGCGAGGGCTCGGGCCTGGTGACCTTCTCGGAACGTTTTCCGGCCCGGTATTTCGATGTGGGCATTGCCGAGCAGCATGCCCTGACCGTGGCGGCGGGGCTTGCCTGCGAGGGTATGAAACCGGTGGTGGCCATCTATTCCACCTTCCTCCAGCGGGCCTATGACCAGCTGATTCACGATATCGCCATCCAGAACCTGCCGGTGCTGCTGGCCATCGACCGGGCCGGCCTGGTGGGCCCGGACGGGCCCACCCACGCGGGCAGCTTTGACCTGAGCTACCTGCGCTGCCTGCCCAATCTGACCATCATGGCACCCGCCGACGAGAATGAATGCCGGCGCATGCTCACCACGGGCTTCCGTCTCGACGGGCCGGCGGCGGTGCGTTACCCGCGAGGCAAGGGTCCGGGCGTGGCCGTACAGCCCGAGCTGGACGCGCTGCCCGTGGGCCGCGGCGAACGGCGCCGGGAGGGCCGCGGCGTTGCCCTGCTGTGTTTCGGGGCGGTACTGTCCGCGGCGCTGCAAGCCGGCGAGGCGCTGGATGCCACCGTGATCAACATGCGCTTCGTCAAGCCGCTGGACGAGACGCTGATCGAAGAGACCGCCCGCAACCACGACCTGCTGGTCACCCTCGAGGACAACGCCGTGGCCGGCGGCGCGGGAAGCGGCGTCAACGAGACGCTGTCGCGGCTCGGCCTGCCGGTGGCGGTGCTCAACCTGGGGCTTCCCGACCGCTTCCAGGATCACGGCAGCCGCGAGGAACTCCTGAGCGAAGCGGGACTCGACACTGCGGGCATCCTGGCCGCGGTACGGCAACGTCTGACCGTTCCGGGCGCCAAAGACCGGGATTGCGGCGAAGCCCGCACCCGGGTAATATCCCAGTAATTTACTAAGTTATAGACATGGCCGCCAAGTACACGCTTCGGGTCGTCACCGATTTTGCCTCCGCCCACACCCTCCGCGAGTACCCGGGGGCATGCAGCCGCATGCATGGCCACAACTGGAAGGTGGAGGCGGAGGTGGTGGCCACACGGCTGGATGATGTGGGCATGGGCCTGGATTTCCGCGATATCAAGCGGGCGGCGCGGGAGATTGCCGGGCGGCTGGATCACCGCTACCTCAATGACCTGGATCCGTTTCGGGACATCAATCCGACGGCCGAGAACATCGCCGCCTGGTTCTACCGGGAGATGGTGGACAAGCTGAACGGCCCCCACGTGCGGGTGCACTCAATCACGCTATGGGAGACCGAGCGCGCCTGTGTCCGTTACACTGAAGAAGAAACCGACATCGAGAACCGGATCAATTCATGAGCACCGTGGTACCCAAGATCATCCCCGGCGGCATGCCTGACGTACAGGCCAGCGCCGACACCCGACAGATTCCCATCAACAAGGTGGGCATCAAGGACATCCGCCATCCGGTGCGCGTAAGCGACCGCGACGGTGGCGAGCAGCACACCGTTGCACGCTTCAACATGTACGTGAACCTGCCCCACAACTTCAAGGGCACACACATGTCCCGCTTCGTGGAGATCCTCAACAACCACGAGCGCGAGATCACGGTGCAGTCCTTCAAGCAGATGCTCCATGAGATGGCCGAGCGCCTGGAGGCGGGCTCCGGCCACATCGAGATGAATTTCCCCTATTTCGTGAACAAGCAGGCGCCCGTCTCCGGTGTCATGAGCCTCATGGACTACGACGTCACCTTCATCGGAGAGATCCATGACGGCACCGCCGAGATGAACATCAAGGTGGTGGTCCCGGTGACCAGCCTGTGTCCATGCTCCAAGAAGATCTCCGACTACGGCGCCCACAACCAGCGTTCACACGTGACCGTCAACGCCAGGGTGCGCGATTTTGTATGGATCGAGGAACTGATCGATCTGGTGGAAAGCGAGGCCTCCTGCGAACTCTATGGTCTGCTCAAGCGACCCGACGAGAAGCACGTCACCGAGCGCGCCTACAACAATCCCAAGTTCGTGGAGGACATGGTCCGCGACGTGGCTGCAAGGCTGAATGCGGACGACCGCATCGGCGCCTACGCAGTGGAATCGGAGAATTTCGAATCCATCCACAACCATTCGGCGTATGCGCTTATCCAGAAGGACAAGGAAGAGGAGAAGTGAGAAGTGTGAATTGGGAGGTGGGAATCAAAGGCCTTTACTTCGCACTTCCCGATTCACACTTCTCACTTCATCCCCCCCCTCCAATTACACTTCGCGCCAACCGAACCCCTCGTCCTGCCGCGCCACGTTCACCCAATCCGGTGTACAGCCCAGGGCACGGGAAAGACTCTCCAGGGCAAGCGCCTCGGTGTTGTTCTTCTCCGACAGGTGCATGCCGATCACATGCCTGAGCCGCGAGGTGTCGAGGCCCGCGAGCATGGCCTCGGCCTGATGATTGCCCAGGTGCCCGCGTTCACCGCCCACCCTCCGCTTGAGCGACTCCGGATAGGGCCCGGCGGCCAGCATGTCCCGGTCGTGATTGCATTCCAGCAGCAGGGCATCGCAGCCATCCAGGGTACGGCGCATGTGAGGCGTCACCGAACCCGCATCCGTGAGCAGTCCCAGACGCCGGTCGCCGTCGCTGAACAGGAACTGGCAGGGTTCACGGGCATCATGGGGCACGGGATAGGGTTCGATCTGAAGGTCACCGATCGCCAGGTGCTCGTGGGCATGGAAGATCCGCGTGGCATGGAAGCCCGTATCGCGCAGAACCTCCAGGGTGCCGGCGGTCAGCCATACGGGCTTGCGGTATCGACGTGAGAAAGCGGCCGCGCTGCCGATGTGGTCGGTGTGTTCGTGGGTGACGAGCACGGCATCAATGTCCTGAGGGGTCAGCGACAGTCTCGCAAGCCGCCGGGCGGTCTCGGACACCGAGAAGCCGCAATCCACCATCACCCGGGTCTCCCCGGCACACACCACCAGGCAATTACCGCGGCTGCCGCTGCCCAGCGCAGCGAAGCGGATCCCCCGCACCGGGTTTTTATCAGCCACGCTCATTGCGCCCTGAAAGGTCATTGAACGGTTTCCCCGTCGTGGCGGGAACATCCGCCAACGGCCGGGGCGAAGTGCAGTGAATCCGGGGCGGCCGTCGGGCGAAGGATACGGTCACCGGCTCTCAGTAGATCTCGTCGCGCAGCAGTTCCAGGACATTGCGCGCATCACTCGCCCTCAGAGCCTCGCCCTCGCGGCCCAGGGCCGTGATACGCACCCAGTCCCCTTCCTGAACCACGAGGATCTGATAGCGCCCGTCCCCGCTGACAGGGTCACGGCGGAACAACCGGCTGAAGAATCCGCCACCGGAGCCGGCCTCCGCGGCTTCCCGGCTGTAGGTCACATGGAACACGCCGGCCCCACGGTCCTGGTCATCCACCAGCAGACCGGCCCGGTCCAGGCTCAGCCCCACCTGCCGCCACACCTGGCCGAATTCACCCCGCAGTTCCAGGCCCGGCTTGCCATCCACCTCACGCTCACGCACGGTTGGAGCCGCATCGGCAGCGAAGTCCACAATGTCGCGGGCATCCCCCTCCTCACGGCCCAGGAAGACCATCAGGCGGGTCAGCATCTCCGCCTCGAGATCCGGGTCGGAGGGGCGCATGACCCACCGGATGCCGCCCACCGCAGGATCCTCCACAACCTGCTCCACGCCCCGGTGCGACAGATACAGATTGGTCACATCGCCGTCTTCCCGTTCAAGACGCACGCGGTACCTGTCCTGGTACCCCGCGTCATGCTGGGTACCCAGGACCCGGGTCAGCGCCGCGCGAAATGCTCCCGTGGAGATACCCGCCTGGCTTTCTTTCCATTCCGTTTCCATGATGCCGACAGCGGGTTCGTCCCGGCTCAGCTCGAAACCCTGATCACGCCAGAACGCCCGGAGCGCCGGCCACAGCCCGTCGGGCACGGCACGCAACTCCAGCCAGCGGACATTTCCCTCGCGCCGCACGGTCATGTCATCCACTTCGCGAAGCGCCACCCGGGTCGATTCGGGCACAGGGCCCGCACCGAGGATGCCGGACGGCCGCTGCTCGCGCCGTTCGGCCTCTACGGCACTGACCCGGCCATCCTCACGGGCCGGCACCCGGTACGTGGCATCCAGCTCCGGTGGCAGCAGGTCGGGGGGCACCTCCAGGGCACGCCCGCCGGTTGCGCGTTCATGGGCGGCATCGCGACGGTCGCCCAGCAGGCCGCAACCGGAGAGCGCAATCACGAGCACGGGGACGACAATCCCCGCAAGGGACGTTGTAGACATGCGTTTGGCTGTCATGGATTCGGGTATCAGGTGTTGAGGGTGACGCCGGCCGCCTGGAGGGCCTGCCTGAGCGGCGCCCGGCAATGTTCCGACAAGGGGGTCAGTGGCAGACGGATGCCTGCGGGTATCAGGCCCATCTCGTACAGGGCCCATTTCACCGGTATGGGGTTCGCTTCCAGGAACAGTGCCTGGTGCAGGGGATCCACACGCGCGTTGACCACCTCGGCTTCGGCACGGTCACCACGCAACGCGGCCTCGCACATGGCATGCATCTCCGCAGGGACGACGTTGGCCGTCACCGAGATCACGCCCCTGCCTCCGGCCAGCATGAATTCCATGCCGGTGGCGTCGTCCCCGCTGTACAGGTCGATCCGGTCCCCGCACCGGGCCACCAGGTCCGGGACTCGATCCAGATCACCGGTGGCGTCCTTCAGCCCCACGATATTGGAGATCTCGGCCAGACGCACCACGGTGTCGTTGTGCATGTCCACCGCCGTGCGCCCGGGCACATTATACAGGATCTGCGGGATGGGCACGGCCTCGGCCACGGCCCGGTGGTGAAGGTAAAGCCCTTCCTGGGTGGGCTTGTTGTAGTAGGGCGTGACCAGCAGACAGGCATCGGCGCCCGCCTGCATGGCGCAACGGGTCAGTTCAATGGCCTCGGAGGTGGAGTTGGCGCCTGTGCCGGCGATCACCGGAATGCGTCCCGCGACCATCCGCACCACCCGGCGAATCACCTGGCAATGCTCGTCGAAATCCAGGGTGGCGGATTCCCCGGTCGTCCCCACGGCGACAATGGCGTCTGTACCGCGTTCCAGGTGGAACTCGATCAGACCCGCCAGAGACGCCTCCGACACCGCACCGTCCTCGTCCATGGGCGTCACGAGGGCCACCATACTGCCGTGAAACATCCGAACCTCCGCAGGAGACAAGTGAGACATGTTACTCACCGCGCCCCCCCGGGATCAAGCAACACGCCGCGCCCGGCAGGCGTAGCGCGAGGGCTCCGGTAGCTGGTACGCTTGACCCTGATTCCCCGCCGGAGACGGCCCCCCCATGACCCCCAAGTCGAACCAGAACCGCAGTACCCACATGGTCATCTCCGCCATCGGCGAGGATCGCCCGGGGCTGGTCGAGGGCATTTCCCGGGCCGTGCTGGAGAGCGGCTGCAGCATCGAGGACAGCCGCATGACCGTGCTGGGCGGCAGTTTCGCCATCATCATGCTAGCCGCCGGCAACTGGAACACCCTGAGCCGTCTGGACACGGCCCTGAACACCCTGCGCGGCCAGGCGGGACTGGAGGTCATCTCCCAGCGGACCGGCCCCCGGAAGCTCGCCGAACGTGCCATGCCATACGGGGTCGACGTGGTGGCCCTGGACCAGCCGGGGATCGTGCATCAGTTGGCCGGATTCTTCTCCGCCCGCGGCATCAACATCCAGGAAATGAGCACCCATGCCTACAACGCGGCCCACACGGCCACGCCCATGTTTGCCGCGCATCTCACGGTGGAGATTCCGGCCAACGAGCACATCGCAACCCTCCGGGACGACTTCCTGGATTTCTGCGACGAGTTGAATCTGGATGGGGTGATAGAGCCGATCAAAGGATAAGTGCGAAGTGTGAATTGGGAAGTGCGAAGTAGAGGCACTGCATTCCCACTTCCCACTTCCCAATTCACACTTCGCACTTATCAGCTGTCCCTCGGAACAACCTGAAAGCATAGAGACCCGCCTCCATGTCCAAAGTCACCCTCGACTCCCCCGTCCCCGACTTCGAGCGCCCCGCCACCGGCGACAAGTCTGTCCGGCTGTCGGACTTCAAGGGAAAGCAGCACGTGGTACTGTACTTCTATCCGAAGGACGACACCTCCGGCTGCACCACGGAAGGCAGGGACTTCTCCGAACAGTACGCTAAGCTGAAGAACAAGGGCGTGGCCGTGCTCGGGGTATCGCGTGACAGCATCAGGTCCCATGAGAAGTTCAAGGAGAAGTACGGCTTTCCATTCGACCTGCTGTCTGACGAGGACGAAAGCCTGTGCAGGCTGTTCGACGTCATCCGGATGAAGAACATGTACGGCAGGCAGGTCATGGGCATCGAGCGCAGCACGTTCCTCATCGATCGGGACGGGATTCTGCGCAGGGAGTGGCGCAAGGTGAAAGTCCCGGGCCACGTGGATGAGGTCCTGGGGGCGATCAGCGAACTGTAGAATCCGCCCATGCCGCGACCTGCGCGCCCCGATACCCGGCAACAGAATTCCCGCGCCGCGCTCCCGTACGGGGGCTGCGGCGTTTTTTGTCCCTGTCATGCACGACCAGGAGCTATTTCATGGTGAAGAAAGACATCCGCGGCAAGCGTCTTTTCGTGCTGGACACCAATGTGCTCATGCACGACCCGACCGCGCTGTTCCGATTTCAGGAACACGACATCTACCTGCCCATGGTGGTTCTGGAGGAACTGGACCGGGGCAAGAAAGGCGTCTCCGAGGTGGCGCGCAACGTGCGCCAGGTCAGCCGGTTCATCGACGAGATGATGAGCGACGCGAGCCACGCGGAGATTGCACAGGGCTTGCTTCTGTCGAGCGAGAGCCTCTCCGACACGGCCTTTGGCGGCACGGGCCGCCTCTATTTCCAGACCCGGGTCATGCCAGCCCACCTGCCCGACAGCCTGCCCGGCAATACGCCGGACAACACCATCCTCGGCACGGCCATGGCCCTTCAGCAGGAGCGTCCGGACGTGGACATCACCCTGGTCTCCAAGGACATCAACCTGCGCATCAAGGCGGCGGTGCTGGGTATCCACGCGGAAGACTACTTCAACGACCAGGTACTCGATGACGTCAATCTGCTTTACAGCGGACGTTGCGAACTGTCCGGCGACTTCTGGGAATCCCATGGCAAGGCCATGGAGTCCTGGCAGGAGAGCGGGCATACGTTCTACCGCCTTCATGGTCCCATGGTCCAGGAGTGGTTTCCCAACCAGTTTCTGCATCTCGATGGCGAACAGCCGTTCACCGCGCTGGTGCGCCGCCTCGACCACGACACCGCCGAGATCGAGACCCCTGTGGACTATCTCAGCCCGCGGCATACCGTCTGGGGGATCAATGCGCGCAACCGGGAACAGAACTTCGCCCTGAACCTGCTCATGGATCCGCAGATAGATTTCGTGAGCCTGGTCGGCGCCGCCGGCACGGGCAAGACCCTGCTCACCCTGGCGGCCGGACTCGCCCAGACACTGGAGGAGAACGTCTACAAGGAGATCATCATGACCCGGGTGACAGTGCCGGTGGGCGAGGACATCGGTTTCCTGCCCGGCACCGAGGAGGAGAAGATGACCCCCTGGATGGGCGCGCTGATGGACAACCTGGAGGTGCTCACCAAGTCCGACATCGGCGGGGACTGGGGGCGCGCCGCCACAAACGACCTGCTGAAGAGCCGCATCAAGATCCGCTCGCTGAACTTCATGCGCGGGCGCACCTTTCTCAACCGCTTTATCATCCTGGACGAGGCGCAGAATCTCACGTCCAAGCAGATGAAGACGCTGATCACCCGGGCCGGGCCCGGCACCAAGGTGGTATGCCTCGGCAATATCGCCCAGATCGACACGCCCTACCTGACCGAGACCACTTCCGGGCTCACCTTCGTGGTGGACCGGTTCAAGCACTGGGAGCACAGCGGGCATATCACGCTGACCCGCGGCGAACGCTCGCGGCTTGCGGATTACGCCTCGGCGACACTCTGAAGGCCTCCGCCCCGCAACACGAAGGGCGAGAAGCACCAATGCCGGTCGTGACCGCCGGTTGTTACACCGGCCCTTGCGGCCCGACTGACGCGCCCTGACGTGACACACGGCCCGATCCGGATCATCTGCGGCACTCCCGACACGGGCAGGGCGGACGCATCCACCAGCAACGCCGGGCACGGCATGTGGAGGCCCGTCACACCGCTGCCTTCAATCCGGTCACCCGCTCCAGTTCCTGCCAGAACCCCGGCTCCAGCGAATTACCGGCAGGCACAAGCAACACCACCAGGTCACCGGGCCCGGCCATATCCACGGCGGCCGCAATCGCCTCCTTCGGATCGGGCACGACGGACACCGCATCCGCGGCGACGTGGTTCCGGAGGAGTTCATCGCGCAGAATCAGCCACGGATCCTCGCTGTCATGATAGGGCTCCTGCTCGCGGTACTTCTTGCAAATGAACCGATCGAATCTTGCCGCGACCAGACGCGCCATCTCGCGCACATAGGACTCGGGAAACCTGGCAGAGGCGGAGAACACCAGGATTCGCCGTCCCTCCACGGCTTCCTGATCCAGGTAATGCATGAGGGCCGCCATGCCATGAAGGTTGTGGGCCGCGTCCATGATCACCCGGTACGGCAGGCCGGGCAACTCATTCAGCCGGCTGGGCGTCGTCTCGAAACCCATCCGAAACCGCTTCATACCGGCCCCGATCTCCGTGATAGGCAACCCGGATGCGCACGCTGCCGCGATCGCCGCCGCGGCGTTCTCCACGTTGTGTCTCGCCCTGCCATTGAAGGTCGCCGGCACCTCACTCACCGCGACGACCGGCAGGTTCCGGGCGCCGTTGAAATAGAAGATGTGCTCCGCACCCTCATGTTCCAGCACATGGACGGCTTTGCCGCCTGAAGAGATCTGCTCATCGATCCGGGGCGACCCGGGCGTCGCCGAGAACAGGATCAGATCCCGGGCCGGAGAATACCGGGCCATCGCAACACAACGGGGATCTTCCGCATTCAGAACCGCCGTGCCCTTCGTGTTCTCGATGACGCACCGTTTGGCCAGGGCCATCTCGTCGAGTGTCCGAATACCGTCATGACCCAGATGATCCGCCGCGACATTCAGACATACGCCAACGTCCGCGATCTCGAACGGCCGCCCCAGCCTGATCAGGCCGCCGCGTGCCGTTTCCAGCACCAGGGTCTCCACCCCGGATTCGGCATGCAGAATGAGGCTTCCCGGCGCCCCGGCGAGATCATGACTCAGCAACAGCCTGTCATCGACATAGATGCCGTCCGAACAGGCGAGACCGGTCGACCTTCCGGCATGACGAAACAGGCTGGCGATCATCCGGCTGGTCGTCGTCTTGCCGTTGGTCCCTGTGACGGCAACAATGGGCACCACCGCTTCCTGCCGGCTCGAGAAGTGTTTCCCGACCAGCAGGCCGGCTGCATCGCGTGCCGGTCCGGTGCCCGGACGATCATGGATCAGCAGGTCCGGTTCGGCCCTCACCGAGATGACGGCCGCATTGGGGTAGACTGCCCCGCCTCCAAACTCATTGATGACCATATCGACACCCGCGTAATCCAGTCCGCAGGCGGCCACGGCCTCCAATGCCACCCGGTGAAAGTCTGCCGGTACCACGTCCAGCACCTCGTCACCCCAGGCTCCGATGCCGGCACAGCCATCGAAGTCGATCTGTACCGGCACGCCGGCGTCGGGCACGGAGTCCAGGGTCATGCCCGCCAGGCTCAGCCGACAGGCGGTTGACCGTATCTCCAGTACCCGGCGCCACGCCAGGCGTTCACGGAACGAGGCGGATCCCGCACATTCACGCTCCACGAGAGACCGCACCGTGCTTCTGCCGTCACCCACGACCCCGGGGGCACGGCGCCGTGCGACGGACACCACCCGGGAATCAATGACAAGGAAGCGGTACGTGGCGCCGGCCACATACGACTCCACCCAGGCAGAACGGGGAGAACCGAAACCGCACGCGAATGCCTTCTCCAGCTCATCGGCATCACGAATAGGCCCTATGACTCCGCTTCCGGGCAGCACATCGTGAAAGGCACCGGATTCAGGCGATTTCAGAACCACCGGAAAGCCGATCTGTCGCGCGGCGCGCAGCACCCTGCCAAACCGGTTCTTGTTGGGAAACTCAAGCTCCTGTGCGGGGATCGGTATGCCCCGCGCCTGCAGCCTGCGCATGATCGCGTCACGCTTGTACATCCAGGGCGCCACGCGAGCCGCGTACGCCTGCGGCATGGACGAGAAGAAGCGCTGCTGCCGCGCACACATGCCGACCTGCACAAGCCCATGCCTGACAGTGAAGCCCTTGCGGGTTGCGTCGAAGGGGGGCTGGTCAATGTCCAGTGCCGGCAGACCCTGCCTCCTGGCCGCGTCAAGGACAAGCCGCGCGTTGTCGTCGAGGATCCGCTCGGCGGCATAGTTGAAGAACCCCTCGAGTTCATCATTCAGCCAGGTTTCATCGAGCCGGCCGCCCAGCGCCGCCATATTCATCAGGCGGGCTACGATCTCGCCGGCCCGGACAGCGGTTTCCGTGTCCTCTTTCTCGATCAGTACCGCAAGGCGGCCGCTGTCATGCCCGGCAACAACTTTGGCATGACTCACCTCGGCATCGACCGCGCGCTGAAACAAGAGCACCAGTTCACCAAACTGCTGACCGATCCGCTCGTCCGGATTCGGGGAGAATTCCATATCCGGTGTCTTGTCGAACAGCCGGGACTGTGCGCGCAGATCCCGGAGGATGCGCTCCCGAAGCGCTGCGCAATCTGCTCGGTCACCACGGCGGATTCGCAGGCCGAAATGGATGCCGGGCACATCGAACTCATGGAGGTATCCACAGATGGTCCAGGTTTCGAGTATCTCGACCAACGGAGGAGCCTGGGCGGATGCAGATTCAATTCTCATCAACTGGAAACGCCGTCATCTGATTGGATCGGGCCGGCCGGCGACCGGCGCGCAATCCGTTCTCCGGAACCCGCTCAATAGTCCTACAGGAGCGCATGGAGAGGGAATCGGCCGGATTCAGCCCGACGCGCCTTCACTCCCCGGCATGTCTTCGTAACGGGGCCAGGAACGGATGACCGCCTGGATGAGCGTGGCCAGCGGTATGGCGAAGAATACGCCCAATAACCCCCAGATACCTCCGAAGACGAGCACCGCGGCGATGATGGCCACCGGGTGCAGATTGACCACCTCGGAGAACAGCAGCGGCACGAGGATGTTGCCGTCCAGAAACTGGATGATCCCATAGGCCACCAGCACCCACGCGAGTTCGGCCGATAGGCCCCACTGAAAGTACGCCACCAGCGCCACGGGCAGGGTGACCACCGCCGCACCCACGTAAGGGATGATCACCGACAGACCCACCATCACGGAAAGCAGCATGGCGTAGTTGAGACCGAACAGCGTGAAGGTCACATAGGTGACCGCCCAAACGATCAGGATCTCCACGAACTTGCCGCGCACGTAACTGGCGATCTTCTCGTTCACCTCCGCCCAGACCTCGCTGGCCAGCCCACGGTCGCGGGGCAGGAAACCGGTGAACCAGCGGAGGATGGCATCCCTGTCCTTGAGCAGGAAGAACACCATCAGCGGGACCACGATGAGATACACGAGGAATGTCACCAGGTGCATGGCGGACGCCAGTGAAAGGCTCACCATCCGCTGGCCGAACAGGGTCACCTCGGTACGAATGGCGCCCATCATGTCGCGCACCTGCTCTTCCGAGATGAACTGGGGATAACGCTCGGGCAGCTGTAGCAGCACGTTCTGCCCCTGGGCCACCATGCCGGGCAGTTCACGCACCAGTTGGGCGATCTGCTGAGACAGCAGCGGGATCAGCCCGAGCAGCGTGATGATGAAGACGGTGAAAAACACCACGAATACCAGGACAACGGCCGGCAGCCTGGGCATGTGCCAGCGCTGCAGTTTCTCCACCGCCCCGTCCAGCAGGTAGGCCAGGATGATGCTGGCCAGCAACGGGGCAATCAGTCGGCCCGCCAGCAGCACGATGGCCGTGCCGAAAATGAGAATCAGGGCGAGAATCACCACCTGAGGGTCCGAAAAATGCCGGTCGTACCATTTGCGCAGCGGTCCGATCACGCCATCCGCTCCTTATTCCCTGCCTGCCATTTGCCGATAATGCGCCTCGAAGACCGCTTCCAACTCGTCGATCACCTCCTGCGCCGGACGGCCCTGCATCACGTGCTGGGCCATGAGCGCGGAGGTCTCGTTGAGCAGCTTTGACTTGTCGAGCATGTGGTAGCTGGCGGAAAGCCGCTTCATGGCCCTTACCACGCTTTCCTCGTCGGGCCGCGGGATGTGTTCGGGTTCGGGGATCTCCGCGGGCGTCGCCACATCCTCCGCGGCCAGGAACCGGGCGAAGGCCAGGAGGGTACGCCGATGCTCCTCCGGCAGATCCCTGAACAGACGCAACAACTCCTTGCCCTGCGCGCCCGTGCCGCCTGGGGAAGATACGGGAATCACTGTGTATCCACCATCTGCAAACTCCGTATCAGGGGTGCATCACGGATCGGAGCGCGAACCTCTGTCAGTCCGTGGACTTGCTCATCGGGCAGCGCAGCATCGACCGGAGCCATGCGGCAGGCGCCCGTCTAATACACCGGCGGGCAAGAGACTGACGGGACCGCTCGCTAGGATGCTGCCTCGGTTTGCGCATCTTCACCTGAATGGATGTGACAATAATTGCGTGCGAAATCCAGCAGTTCCTCCATGGCCCGCAGCCGGAACTTCTGGCGCTGGCGCACGAACGCGAAGGGCCGCTCCAGCGGCGGATCCAGCGGAACGGCCACGAGCCGCCGGAGCTCCAGCTCCTTGTCGATGGTCGCCCGCGACAGGATGGAAAGCCCCATGCCGGCCTCCACGGCCCCCTTGATGGCCTCCGGGCTGCCCAGTTCCAGACACACGCCCAGGGCATTCTTGTCGATCCCCTCGCTGGCCATGTGCTCCACGATCACCTCGCGGGTGCCCGAGCCCTCCTCCCGACAGATAAACGGAAAGGGCAGGATATCCTCCATGCGCACCGATTCGCGTTCCGCCAGAGGGTGTCCCGGCGGCACGATCAATACGAGTTGATCCACGCGGCAGACCTCGACCAGCAGGTTGCGATTGGTGACCGGCGCCTCCACCACCCCCAGGTCGATGATGTTGTTCTCCACCATCGACACGATGCCTTCGGAATTGGATACCTTCAGACGGATGTTGATTTCCGGGTACTTGCGTTTGAAATCCCCGAGCAGGGACGGAAGCATGTACTCCGCGATGGTGGTACTGGCGCCCAGGGTCAGGGCGCCGCTCACGTCCCCGGTCAGTTCCCGTATCGCGTTCTCCATCTCCGCATACATCTCGAAGATGCGCTCCGCGTACTCGTAGACCTTGCGGCCCGCCTCCGTGAGGCTGACCCGGTTGTGGGTCCGGTCGAACAGGCGGGTATTGAAATAGTCTTCGAGCTGGCGTACCTGGAAGGTGACGGCCGGCTGGGTCATGTGCAGGGCATCGGCCGCCTTGGTGAAGGACAGCAGCTTGGCAACCGTATAGAAGACTTGGAGACGTCGATCAGCCATCAGGGAATCCCGCCGTCCTAATCAGAGTAATAAGATGTACTAATCAAGACATGTTAGCACATGGACGCGGATTCGCGGCGCCCGAAGCGCGATCCCCGGGGCAACCGCGGCCCTCGGAGCCGCTGCCCTAACGGCGAAAACGGCCTGGATCACCACGCAGATATCAGGGGAGAACCGTCAGGCCGTCGTCCATGGGCCGGGAGGGACCCGGAGGAAGGTGGCGGGATTCCGTCCCCGTGGCAGTTTCATTCATCCTTTTGCCTTCAACCTTCATCCTTCCCAATCACGCGTCCCCCGGCTTCCATACGCCGGACGCCTCCTGGGGCGGGGGGGCTGCCGGGCGCTGCTGCTGGGCCGCCACGTCATCGAATACGTGCCGGATGAAGCCGGTGAGCTGTTCCAGGTACTCGCGCTTCTGGTCCTCCGGAATGGGCTGGCTGGCCAGCATGAAGCCCATGACCGCCCCCAGGTACTGTGTGGCCACCAGGGGATCCCGACAGCGTGGATCATTCTCGGCCAGTGCATCCTGCAGCTTCTGCACCAGCTCTCCGGACAACTGCAATGCGTCGCTCATGAGAGGAACTCCCGTATGAAGATGTGTCGGGGGAGTCTAATACAGAACGCCTTCGGCGGCCGAATTCACCTTTGCTTCGTGGTGCAGGTCGAGGTCAGCAACGCGTATCCCGACGGGGGCGGATTTCCCGTGCGACCCCACGTTGGGGTTCGTTCCTCACCCCAACCTGTCATGCCGAAAGCTGACCGCGCGGGACGCGAAGGCATGCGCGAAGGGCGCAAAGTATACTCCTGCGGAAGCGATCTTCTTCGCGTTCCGGGCGCAGACCTTCGCGCCCTTGGCGGTCAGGCTTTATGGCGCAGGAATCATCCTTTGGAGAAGTTCAGCCCGTCGCCGGCCACGTCCACGTGCACGGTGTCGCCGGGCAGGAACTGACCGGACAGGATGGCCTGGGCCAGCGGGTTCTCCACCTGGTGCTGGATGGCGCGCTTGAGCGGCCGCGCCCCGTATACGGGGTCGAAACCCGCCTCGCCCAGGCGATCCAGGGCGGCCTGGGAGACTTCCAGTTCCAGATCCCGTTCGGCCATGCGGCGACGCAGGTCGTCCAGCTGAATGCCGGTGATGGCGCGGATCTGCTCGCGGCCCAGGGGATGGAACACCACCACCTCGTCAACCCGGTTGATGAACTCCGGGCGGAAGTGGCTGCCGACCACCTCCATGACCGCCTGTTTCATCTCGGCATAGTGCTCCTCACCCGCCATCTCCTGAATGATCTGGGAACCCAGATTGGAGGTCATCACGATGACCGTGTTCCTGAAGTCGACGGTGCGGCCCTGCCCGTCGGTGAGACGCCCGTCGTCGAGGACCTGCAGCAGCACGTTGAATACATCCGGGTGGGCCTTCTCGACCTCATCAAGCAGGATGACGCTGTAGGGCTTGCGGCGAACCGCCTCGGTCAGATACCCGCCTTCCTCGTAGCCTACGTAGCCGGGGGGGGCGCCGATCAGCCGGGCCACGGAATGCTTCTCCATGAACTCGGACATGTCGATGCGAACCATGGCCTCCTCGGTGTCGAACAGGAATCCCGCCAGGGCCTTGGTCAGCTCCGTCTTGCCGACACCCGTGGGGCCCAGGAACAGGAATGAGCCGTTGGGGCGGCGCGGATCCGACAGACCGGCACGGGACCGGCGTATGGCGTCGGAGACGGCCTTCACCGCCTCGTCCTGGCCGACCACCCGCCTGGTGATCGCCTCTTCCATGCGCAGGAGCTTCTCGCGTTCGCCTTCCAGCATCTTGGAGACAGGGATGCCGGTCCAGCGGGAGACCACCTCGGCGATCTCCTCGTCGCTCACCTTGTTGCGCAACAGACGCATCTCGTGCATCTCCGCCCGGGAGGCCATATCCAACTGCTTTTCGAGCTCCGGAATCCGCCCGTACTGAAGCTCCGACATGCGCGTCAGATCACCGGCGCGACGCGCCGTTTCCAGTTCCAGTCGCGCGCGCTCCAGCTCCTCCTTGACGTGGGCGGTGCCGGAGAGAGCCGCCTTCTCCGCCTTCCAGATCTCGTCCAGATCGGCAAACTCGCGCTCGAGCTTGTCAATCTCCTCTTCCAGGGTATCCAGGCGCTTGCGGGAGGCCTCGTCGGATTCCTTCTTCAGCGCCTCACGCTCGATCTTGAGCTGAATCAGGCGCCGGTCCAGGCGGTCCATCTCCTCGGGCTTGGAGTCGATCTCCATGCGGATGCGGCTGGCGGCCTCGTCAATGAGATCGATGGCCTTGTCCGGCAGCTGGCGGTCGGTGATGTAGCGGTGGGAGAGCATGGCCGCGGCGACGATGGCCGGGTCGGTGATGTCGACGCCGTGGTGCACCTCGTAGCGTTCCTTCAGGCCCCGCAGGATGGCAATGGTGTCCTCCACCGTAGGCTCGTCCACCAGCACCTTCTGGAAACGGCGCTCCAGCGCCGCGTCCTTCTCGATGTACTTGCGGTACTCATCCAGTGTGGTAGCGCCGATGCAGTGCAACTCGCCGCGGGACAGGGCGGGCTTCAGCATATTGCCCGCATCCATGGCACCCTCGGCCTTGCCTGCGCCCACCATGGTGTGGATCTCATCGATGAACAGAATGATGCGCCCTTCCTGCTTGGACAGGTCATTGAGCACCGCCTTCAGGCGCTCCTCGAACTCGCCCCGGAACTTGGCACCGGCGATGAGTGCGCCCATGTCCAGCGACAACAGCCGCCTGTCCTTGAGGCCCTCGGGCACTTCACCGTTGATGATGCGCTGGGCCAGACCCTCCACGATGGCGGTCTTGCCCACCCCCGGTTCGCCGATGAGCACCGGATTGTTCTTGGTGCGCCGCTGCAGAACCTGAATCGCGCGGCGGATCTCGTCGTCACGGCCGATCACCGGATCCAGCTTGCCCTGCTCGGCCCGCTCGGTCAGGTCGATGGTGTACTTCTCGAGCGCCTGCCGCTGTTCCTCGGCGTTGGGGTCGTCGATCTTCTGTCCCCCGCGCATCTCCTCGATGGATTTTTCCACAGACTGCCTGTCGGCGCCGGCCTTCTTGAGCAAATCGCCCAGGACACCTCTGTCCTCCAGCGCCGCCAGCACAAACAGTTCCGACGAGATGAACTGGTCCTTGCGCTTCTGGGCCGCCTTGTCACAAAGATTGAGCAGGCGTCCCAGATCATTGGAGATGTGCAGCTCGCCGGCCGCCCCCTCGACGCTCGGCAGACGTTCGAGGGCCTCGCCCAGCTGGGAGCGCAGCAGGTTGATGTTCGCACCGGCCTGGGCCAGCACATGGCGGACCGTGCCGCCTTCCTGATCCAGCAGCGCGATCATCAGATGCACCGGTTCGATCATCTGGTGGTCGCGGCCCACCGCCAGGGAATGCGCATCCTGGAGGGCCATCTGGAACTTGCTGGTAAGTTTGTCCATTCGCATCGATTGAATTCTCGCAGGGCAACTGTGGCAATACCCCTAAACATGGGTGGTGCTGGCGGGAATTCAAGATTCAAAGTTCAAAGTTCAAGGGTGGCCGGCCATCCTCCCTTTGAACTTTGAACCTTGAACTTTGAACTTGCCCCCGCCTTTACCGCCTGATCCAGATCAGGCTGGCCATGCGGCCGGTGCGCGGCTCGCGCCGGTAGGAAAAGAAACGCCGCGCATCGCTGAACGTGCACCATCCGCCACCGTAGACCGTTGTCACCCCGCGGGCCGCCAGCCTGCGCCGGGCCAGGGTGTAGAGATCCGCAAGCCAGCGTTCGCCGTCGGGCTGGAAGGCGATGGCCGCGCCGGGATCACGATCCAGGAACGCCTCGCGCACTTCGCCGCCCACCTGAAAGGCCTCGGGTCCGATAGCCGGCCCCAGCCACGCCATGAGTCCGTCACCGCCACCCAGTGCCCGCACCGCGGCCTCCAGCACACCGGTGGAAAGCCCTCGCCACCCCGCATGAACCACCCCCACCCGGTCACCCCGTTCGTGGCACAACAGGACCGGCAGGCAGTCGGCGGTCATCACCGCACACACGACATCCGGCCCGAACGCCACCGAGGCATCGGCCTCCACCCCAGGCTCACTGTGCCCCGCATCCACCACGGTGGTGTCGTGCATCTGGCTGAGCCAGACGGGTTCGGCAGGCAGTGCCAGAGATTTCACGAGGAGCGCCCTGTTGGCCGCCACGGCCTCCGGTGCGTCACCCACGTGTCCCGCCAGATTGAAGCTGTCGAAGGGCGCGACGCTCACGCCTCCCTGCCGGGTGGTGGAAGCGGCGCCGATGGAGGGCGGAGCAGGCCAGTCGGGGATGATGAAATCCATGGGCGTCATAGAAAGAATGAAGGATGAAGGATGAAGGATGAAGGATGAAGGATGAAGGATGAAGGATGAAGGATGAAGGATGAACCCAGAGTGTAGGAGTCTGTAATTCTTTTTGTGTAACTGCCTATCCCTGAGTGGCCCGGATTCGCTCGCCATGTTCGATTTCGAATCGATGCATGGCGGCCTTCCAGTTCTGGATGGGCCGGGTCCAGCGCTTTGAGGCGCTCTGCACGGCCAAGAATACCACCTTCATCGCCGAGGCATCGCTGGGGAAGACACGCCGGTTCTTGGTGGCCTTGCGGATGACGCTGTTGAGCGATTCGATGGCGTTGGTGGTGTAGGTCACCTTGCGGATCTCGGGCGGATAATCAAACAGCGGGATCACCTGTGCCCAGTGCCGGCGCCAGATCGGCCCAATGCTGGGATAGCGCTCGCCCCAGACGGCCTCAAAGGCAGCAAGCTGCGCCTCGGCCTGCTCGGCGCTCGCGCTGTGGTAGATCTGGCGCAGGTCCCGGCACACCGCCTTGCGCTCCTTCCAGGAGACGTAGCGCACGCTGTTTCTCACCATGTGCACCATGCACAGCTGCACCCGCGCATGGGGGAAGGCCGCCTCGATGGCATCGGGGAAGCCGCTCAGCCCGTCCACGCAGGCGATGAAGATCTCCTTGACCCCCCGGTTCTGAAGCTCGGTGAGCACCGAGAGCCAGAACTTCGCCCCCTCGGTTTCGGCCAGCCACAGCCCCAGCAACTCCTTCTCGCCCTCGGTGTTGATGCCCAGCGCCAGGTACATCGATTTATTCACCATGCGCCGGTCCTGGCGCACCTTGAGCACCACACAATCCAGAAAAACAATGGGATAGACCTCGTCGAGCACCCGGTTCTGCCAGGCCTCAACCTGCTCGATCACCGCCTCGGTGACCCGCGAGACCAGGTTCGCAGACACTTGCGCCCCGTACATCTGCTCAAAGGCCGAGACAATGTCGCGCGTGCTCATGCCCCGGGCATAGAGCGCCAGGATCTGATCATCAAACTGTGTCAGCCGCGTCTGGCCCTTGCCCACCAGCCGCGGCTCGAAGCTGCCGTTGCGATCCCGGGGCGTGGCAATCTCGACCTCCCCGTGACTGCCCTTGAGCGTCTTGCGGCTGAATCCGTTGCGACTGTTGCCGCTGTGGTGCCCAGCCGGGTCGTGCTTGGCATAGCCCAGGTGCGCCTCCATCTCCGCGCCCAGCGCGGTTTCCACCACCAGCTTCATCAGCTCAGCGCTGAAATCACTGAGATCCTTCTCCGTCTTGATCCCCTTGGCCAGGCGCGCCGCCAACTCCTTCTTCTCTTGTTCTTGCATCTGCTTGCCTCCCGTTTCAGCTACCATAAACAGAAACAAGCAGTTACACAGATTTAATTACAGTCCCTGATAATGCCTTCCGCCTTACGCCTTACCCCTTACGCCTTTTCCAGCCACGGTTCAGCACGCGGTGCCGGGGGCAGCGGACCAGGTGATCGTTCACCATGCCCACTGCCTGCATGAAGGCGTAACAGATGGTGCTGCCGACAAAGCGGAAGCCGCGCTTCTTCAGGTCCCGGCTCATGATGTCGGAAAGCGGCGTGGAGGCGGGGACCTCGGACAGCGTGGTGAAGTGATGGATGACGGGACGTCCGTCCACGTAACGCCAGAGGTAGTCCGCCAGCGCGTGCCCGTCCTCCCTGAGCCGGAGCACCGCCCGGGCATTGCCCACGGCGGCCTGCACCTTGAGGCGGTTGCGCACGATACCGGGGTCGGCCAGCAGGCGCTCGATGCGTTCGGGCGTGTAACGCGCCATGCGCTCCGCGTCGAAACCATCGAAGGCCTTGCGGTAGTTTTCACGCTTTCTGAGGATGGTGGCCCAGGAGAGACCCGCCTGGGCACCTTCGAGGATCAGCATCTCGAACAGGTGCCGCTCGTCGAAGCTCGGCACACCCCATTCCTCGTCGTGATACCGGACATATTCGGGAAATCCGAGACACCAGGGACAGCGGGCATCGCTGTCGCTCATGTATCCACCCGGCGGGCGCTCACCGACACGGCAGCCCTCACGGACACCGTCAGCACTCGGTGATGCTCACGGCCAGACCGCCCAGTGCCGTTTCCTTGAACTTGGACGACATCTCCTGACCGGTCTGCTTCATGGCGGCGATGCAGTTGTCCAGGGGCATGAAATGCTCTCCGCTGCCATGCAGCGCCAGTGACGCGGCGCTGTAGGCCTTGATGGCACCGAAGGCATTGCGCTCGATACACGGCACCTGCACCAGACCCTGGACCGGGTCGCAGGTCATGCCCAGATGATGTTCCAGGGCGATCTCCGCGGCGTTCTCGATCTGTTTCGGGCTGCCCCCGCGCACCGCGCACAGGCCTGCCGCCGCCATGGCGGCGGCCGAGCCCACCTCCCCCTGGCAACCCACCTCCGCGCCGGAGATGGAACTCCGATGCTTGATCAGACCCCCGATGGCGGCCGCGGTGAGCAGGAACTCACGCGCCTGATCGACGGTGCCGCCTTCGTCATGCACGAAACGGTAGAGCACCGCCGGGATCACACCGGCCGCGCCGTTCGTGGGGGCCGTCACCACCATGTGGCCGGCCGCGTTCTCCTCATTCACCGCCATGGCGTAGGCGCACAGCCAGTCGTTGACCGTGGCGTCGTTCGGGTTGTCCACGAGCTGTTCATGCAGTGCCCTTGCGCGCCGGGAAAGCTCCAGCCCGCCGGGCAGGACCCCTTCCGCCGCCAGGCCCGTGTGGATACATCGCCGCATGGCCTCCCAGATGGCGTCCAGGCCCTCATCAAGGGCCGTCCCGGTCATCACGGCCAACTCATTGGCGCGCTTCATGGCGGCAATGGACAGACCGCTCTGCTCAGCCATGCGCAGCATCTCGCGGGCCGAGTCGAATCCCCAGGGGCATGCGTCGGTCGACTCCATGGACAGCGGTGCCACCAGGCGGTGAATCTCCTCCAGCGTGCTGACGAATCCGCCGCCGATGGAGAAACTGGTCTCCGAGAGCAGCACCTCGCCCGATCGATCGCGCAGTTCGAAGATCATGCCATTGGGGTGTTCCGGCAATGGCTCGCCCCGGTCGAAGACGATATCGGTCCCGGGTGAGAAGCGGATGGCCTCCCCGCCGCCGATCGGAATGACACGGGTCTGCCAGATCGACTGCACCAGGGCATCCACGTCCTGGTCCGACACGCCCCGGGGGGTGTGGCCATGGAAACCCAGCGCCACGGCCCGGTCCGTTCCATGCCCCAGCCCCGTGTAGGCCAGTGAGCCCTTGAGGGTGCAGCGCAGGGACACCTCTGCGTTGCCCCCATGCGTGGCGAGCCACTCACGTGCCCGGAGCGCGAAGGCGGCCGCGGCCACCATGGGCCCCATGGTGTGGGAACTGGACGGCCCGATGCCGATCTTGAACAGTTCGAGCACGCTGATGAACATCGGGTACCTCTGCCGGGAGATGAAAGTGTGGATCGACTGTAAACGCGGCGCGGGGTTTGGGCAATGGCACCGTCAGGGCCTGCGCATCAGCACCACGTCGCCTTCCATCAGGTCGATCTCCAGGCCCAGGTGTCCGGCCAGCCACGCCATCACCCGCGGGCTGTAGAAAGCCACATGAGTCGGATCGTTCTTGTAATGCCACCGATGAAACGCCCGGTCCTCGGGCACCATGCGGGTCATCACCCCGAGCCGACCGCCGGGGCGCAGCAGACCGGCCAACCGCGTCCAGTCCGCGGCCGGGCGGTGGAAGTGCTCCACCACTTCCGTGCAGGTCACAAAATCATAGCGGCGCTCCAGGACGGCCATGTCCGGTGCGTAAAAGGGATCGTAGAGGGCCATGCGCATGCCCGCCTCTTCCAGCATCACGGACAGTGCCGGCCCCGGCCCGCAGCCGTAATCGAGCCCCTCCATGCCCGGCCGCAGGTGCTGCAGCAGCGGCCCGGACAGACGCGCAAGAAAGGCCCGGTAGCGGGGATCCGCCGGGTCGTTCTCGTGCAGGTCGTAGGTGGCGCGCTCGGCGGCCGCATGCGGATGCGTGGCCGGATCGGCAAACACCAGTCCGCAGTTCCGGCAGCGGAAGAAACGGCGCCGGCGATCCGCGGCGTGCCCGATCGCGCCACGGCCACAGAGTGCGCATTCAAGGATTGCAGGTGCTTGCAACATGCAAAGACGCAGGGACCAACCCGGGGTCATGCCAACGGCCGGGTGCCGGCGGCGGGCTGAAGTACACGGGCCGCGCGAATGCCGGGACCCTGAAACAGGACAGGCGCGCGCGACCGGAAACAGATCATCCCCGAACAGGGGTGTCGTATCAATGCCAGGCGAGATCGAGGCCCGCGTGAGACTGCCGGTTCGGCCACCCGGACAAGGTACACGGGTTGCCCGGGATCAATGGGCCGATTCTATGCCGGCGCTCCGGCAATCGCTCAACGCTATACCTGCCGGAGCTCCGGTTACTGGCGCCGGATCGGCCTTGTCGGCATCATGACGGGCACCCAGCAAGCGTGCGAGCGGCCGGCGACACAGGGCGGCGCCCTTGCGCCCTGACCCGGCGAAATGCTGCATGATGTCCCCACGACTGATCGTCCTCATCCTGTCCCTGCTGCTCGGCATCCAGCCGATCACCACCGACCTCTACCTCCCGGCCCTGCCGACCATGACCGCGGAACTGGATGCCCCCGTGGCGCTGGGTCAGCTGACACTGGGCGCGATGCTGCTCGCCTTTGGCGCTTCACAGCTCATCTGGGGGCCGCTGTCGGATCGCTTCGGGCGCCGTCCGGTGCTGCTGGTCGGCCTGTCCCTCTACACCCTGGCCGCCCTGGCCAGCACGTTCGCCGACACGATGATGCAGCTGGTCGTCTGGCGCGCCGTGCAGGGAGCGGCCATGGGGGCGTCGGTGATGTGCGCCCGGGCCATCGTGCGCGACCTGTATACCCCGGAGGTCGCGGCGCGGGTGATGAGCAAGGGTTTCTCCGGGCTGGGGGTCATCGCCTGCCTGAGCGCACCGCTGGGCGGCCTTTTGACCGACGCGTTCGGGTGGCGGGCGAGCCTGCTGATGCTGGCGGTGTTCGGCGCCCTGACCCTGGCGCTGCTGGTGCTGCGCTTCGAGGAGACGGTGCGCGAGCCCAACCCGCGCGCCCTGCAGCCGACCATGCTGGTCAAAATCTGGGGCCACATCCTTTCCAGGCATGCCTTCTGGTCCTTCGCGCTGCTGGCGGCGGCCACCTATGGCGGACTGTTCACCTTCCTGGCGGCATCCCCGTTTGTGCTCATCGAGATCCACGGGGTGCCGCGCACCGCTTACGGCTTCTGGATGGCCTCCATGTCGGCCGCCTACCTGTTCGGCACCTTCATGTGCCGGCGCCTGCTGATCCGGTTCGGCGTCCGGCAGACCGTGGCCATCGGGGGACTGTTCTCGCTGGCAGGCGGCACATCGTTCGGGGTGCTGGCGCTCGCCGGGGTGCATGGGATCTGGGCAATCATGGTGCCGCAGTACCTCTTCATGCTCGGCCACGGCGTGCACCAGCCCTGCGGGCAAAGCGGCGCAGTGGCGCCGTTCCCCTACGCCGCAGGCGCGGCCTCGGCGCTTTGCGGATTCCTGATGATGCTGGCAGCCTTCGCCATGGGCCTGTGGCTGGGCGCGGCGATGGACGGCACGCCCTTTCCGATGACCAACGGCATGTGGTTCTGGGGCGTGGCGACTGCCGCGGTGGCGTGGCTGCTGGTGTGGCGAACCGAGGAGGTGCGTCTGCCCGATGAGCAACGCGTACAGGCACCGCGGGAGACCGGCGCCGACGGATGACCAGGGGCCGCGGGGGGTGCCGCGCCGATCCCCGCCCACCGCGGAAGGCGCCTTGACGGCGGAACACGGGGGTCGGGGTTGACCGCGCGGATGCGCAGCCAGGCCGCGCTTCCATGGCGACACCCTCCGGGATCAGGTGTGACCGTGATCCGGCGGGGCATAGCACACGGGAGATGCGGGTTCATCGACGCGCGCCTCTTCCGCAAGCTCCTCCCGCAGCACTTCGAGCAGCACAACCGCATTGTTGCGGTCGCCGTCCCGAGCGGCGTATAGCAGGGTCACCGGGCCGCGCCGGCAGTGCGCCATCAGTTCGCGCAGGCGATCCGGCCGGCCGGCCAGTTCGTCCCGGTAGCGGGCACGGAATTCCGTCCAGCGTGCCGGATCGTGGCCGAACCAGCGGCGCAGCTCGTGGGACGGCGCGATCTCCCGCAGCCACAGGTCCACGGCTGCATCGGCCTTGCGCAGGCCGCGCGGCCAGAGCCGGTCCACCAGCACGCGCAGACCGTCTTCAGCCTGCGGTTCGGCATGGACCCGCCGCAGGGAGATCCGGCCGGTCATCGCAACGACCGCCCGCCTGTGATGCCCGCGAGCCATTCCATCACCAGCCCGGCCTTGGACGCATCGTCGCGCCCCCGTGTCGCCAGTGCCTCCCAGGTGTGAAAACGCAGCGCCAGCGCCAGGGTATCCGCCACGCGGGCGCGGCGCGCGCCGCGCAGTCCCCAGCCCCGCAAGAGGGCCTGGAGATAATCTTCCAGCCCGGCCTCGAAACCGGCCATGGGTTCCTGAAGGGCCGGTACTTCCTCCATGTCCCGGTAGGAGACCGCCCACATGCGCCGGGTTCTCCGGTAATACCCGTAGAGCGCCTCCAGCCCCCGCCGCGTGCGCGCGGCCGGATCGGCGATCCCCTCGAGGAATGCCGCGTCCGGCGGCGGGTTGCGCTCCAGCCAGGTCGACGTGCAGGCCTCGAACAGGCTCGCGTCGTCCGGGAAATGCCGGTACACCGTCAGCCGCTGCACACCCGCCCGCTCGGCGACGGCGCTCACGGTGGCGTTGCGCGGCCCCAGTTCCCGGTGCACATCGATGATGGCATCGACGATGCGCGCCCGCGTGTCCTCCTTCGCCTCGGCGCGCTTCCTGAGCGTGTATCTGCGTTTCTCCATATCGGTGATCATAGATGTTTATCCAAATATTGACAAGCGGCTGCACCGGGACTATCTTCCATACGCAGTGAACATATGTGTTCACTGAAAAAAAAAGCCTGCCGACCAGGTGAAAGCCGCCCTGTTCAACCCACCCCGGGGAGAAGCATCCCAATGATCGAACAACCCTTGATCAGCACCACCTCCGTCAACCCCGACGTGGACGCCCTGGGCACCTGGCTGCCGGTGCCCGGCTTCGGCGTGCTACCCGTCAACGCCTTCGTGATCCGAGCCGCCCGGCCGGTGCTGGTGGACACGGGCAACGCGGCCCTCGGGGCCGCGTTTCTCCGTGCGCTGGAACAATCCATCGACCCGGCGCGGCTCGACTGGATCTGGCTGACCCATCCGGACCCGGACCACGTGGGCAATCTGGCCTCGGTATTGGAGCGGGCACCCCGGGCACGGGTCGTCACGACCTTCCTCGGCATGGCCAAGATGGGCCTCCTGGGGCTGCCGGTGGACCGGATCCACCTGCTCAACCCCGGGCAGTCGCTGGATGCAGGCGACCGCAGACTGCTGGCCGTGACGCCCCCAGTGTTCGATGCGCCGGAATCCACCGGCCTGTTCGATCCGACCACGGGCACGCTGTTCAGCGCCGATTGTTTCGGCGCCCTCCTTCCGGCGGCGGCCGTGCACGCGGCAGACGTGGATCCGGAAACGCTCCGCACGGGCATGACAGGCTGGGCGACAGTCGATGCCCCGTGGTTGCATCGGGTCGATCGCGCCCGGTTCCGGGAGAGCCTGCAGGCCGTGGCCGATCTGCAGCCGAAGGCGGTGCTGAGCAGCCACCTGCCGCCCGCCGAGGGCATGACCGACACGCTGCTGGACAACCTCGCCAAGGCCCCCGACGCGGCGCCGTTTATTGGGCCGGACCAGGCCGCCCTGGAGCGGATGATGGCGGCCTGAGAGGGCGTGCCGCAACATGTGCATAAGGGAGTCGACTCAAGCAAGGGAACATCGAACACGGCCGGATCCGGAGGGGACTTGCGTTGCAGCCGGGTGGACGTGCAAGGCTCGAACAGAGTCTCATCGTCCGGCAAATGGCGCTACACGGTGAGGCGCTGCACACCCGCCTTCCGGGCCGGGACCGGTCCCGCATTTCATGACCCGCCAATGCGACCCGGGGACGGATCGCGCTACACTGGTTGGAGAGCACACATCGAGCCGCTGCCGGTCGACCCGGCGGCGTACACTCAGGCATGGGAAACAGCCCACCGGATCACCATCGGGACCTCGATCTCCTCAATCCCTACGCACGCATCATTGTCGATGAGGCGCTTCGGCGCGGCATTACCTTCAGGCTGCTGGATCCGGAGGCCGGGTATTTCTGCCTCACCCACGGCGGACGGTCCATTGTGTGCCTGGAGTCGCTCAGCGAGTTGACAAGCGCCATCGCCATGTCCCTATGCGATGACAAGAGCGCGACACTCCGCCTGCTGCGCAGAGCAGGCCTGCGGGTCCCCGAACAGGTGCGTGCGGGCGATGAGGAGGCCAATCGGGCATTCCTGGAGCGTCACGGACGTATCGTGGTCAAGCCGCTGCGCGGTGAACAGGGTGCCGGGGTGAGTGTGAACATCCACGACGCCGACGAGATGGACATGGCCGTGCGTGATGCGCGCCGCTTCGCCGACACTGTGCTGCTGGAGGAGCATGTGGACGGCGAGGACCTGCGCATTCTTGTGATCGGTGACGAGGTCGTGGCCGCGGCAGTGCGCCGTGCACCAACCATCGTGGGCAACGGCCACGACGATATCCGCACCCTCATCAAGGTCCGCAGCCGGGAACGCGAACAGGAGACTGGGGGTGAGAGCCGCATCCCCCTGGATCACGAAACCGAACGCTGCGTGCACGATGCCGGTTTCGGTCTGGACCATGTGCTGGAGGCCGGCGTGGAACTGGTGGTGCGCGATACCTACAATCTGCACAAGGGCGCTACCATCCACGATGTCACCCACCTGCTGCATCCGCATATCGCCGGCATGGCCCTGGAGGCCGCCCGGCTCATCGACATCCCCGTCATGGGTCTCGACCTGCTCATGCCTGACGTGCGTGGCGAGGACTACGTGATCATCGAGGCCAACGAGCGTCCGGGCCTTGCCAACCACGCACCGCGGCCTACGGCCCAACGCTTTATCGACCTGCTGTTTCCCGATACCGTGCAGGGACCATGACCATGCAGTGGAAACGTGTACTGGAGGACTTCAAGGCGATCGTGCCTTCGGTCGGGTTCTGGTCGTTGCGGCTTGTTCGCGAACATGCCCGGGGACTGACCGTACGCGAAGGCGTCCTCCAGCCCCCCACCGAGGATCTGGACCAGGGGGCGCACATCACGCTCGTGGACGGCCGCGCCTCGGCCTATGCGGCCACCAGCGAACTGAGCCGTGCCGGGCTGGAGGCGGCCTGCCACCGGGCACTGCAGTGGCTGGAGGTTAACCGTCGTCACGCCCTGTTTGATGCCGGCCGCATGCCCCGCCCGCGGCACTCCGGGCGATACGGCTCCGCCGTCGACACGCCCTGGGAAGCCTGGCCGCTGGACGACAAGATCCGGATGCTCGTGGACATCAACCGCGCACTCAGGATCCACGACGCCATCGTGGACTGGCTGGCCCGGCTGGACCACCGCCATGTGCAGACTCATCTCTACACGAGCGATGGCGTGGTCATCGAGCAGGACTTTCACTACCTCGTCCCCGGCTATGCCGCCGTGGCAAACCGCGGCGCACAGACCCAGATGCGCACCGGCGGCGGCTGGGGCGCGGCCACGCAGGGCGGCCTGGAACGTCTGCCGGCCTATGGGTTCCCGGACGACGCCACACGCGTCGCCGAGGAGGCCCTGGCGCTGCTGGATGCCCCCGAATGCCCCGACACCCGGGCGGACCTGCTGCTCATGCCGAGCCAGATGACGCTGCAGATCCATGAAAGCATCGGTCATCCCCTGGAGCTCGATCGCATCCTGGGCGACGAGCGCAACTTCGCCGGTGCGAGTTTCGTGAGCCCGGACATGTTCGGCAATTATCGTTACGGTTCTTCGCTGCTCAATGTCACCCATGACCCCGCCGTACCCGGGGAGGTGGCCAACTACGGCTTCGACGACGAGGGTACCCGAGCCGAACGCGTCTACCTCATCCGCGAAGGCATCCTTGAGCGCCCCTTGGGCAGCGCGGCCTCAGGCGTACGCGCGGGGCTGCCGGGGTTGGCCAACGCCCGCGCCTGTGCCTGGAACCGCCCGCCTATTGACCGAATGGCCAACCTCAACATCGAACCGGGCAACTCCACGTTCGATGAGCTCGTCGCCAAGGTGGAGTATGGCGTGCTGATGGATACCAACCGTTCCTGGTCCATCGACGACCATCGCAACAAGTTCCAGTTCGGTTGCGAAGTCGGCCGGCTGATCCAGGACGGCGAACTCAGGGGGCTGGTACGCAACCCCAATTACCGGGGCATCTCCGCCGAATTCTGGCGTAACCTGGCCGGCGTCGGTGGCCCGGATACCCGGGAGGTCTGGGGAACGCCCTACTGCGGCAAGGGCGAGCCCAACCAGATGATTCAGGTGGGCCACGCCTCACCGCCCTGCCTGTTCCGCGACGTGGAGGTGTTCGGCGGTGACTGATCCGGAAACCGCGTTCCGGGAACTGGCCCCGCAGGTCTTCGATCGCCTGGAGGACGACGAGGTTGGCCTGCTCAACCTGGAGGGCGAGGATACCGATTTCGTGCGCTTCAATTGCGGCCGGCTGCGCCAGGCCGGGCATGTCCGCCAGCGGCGGCTGCGCCTGGACCTGATCGTGGGTGCACGGCACGCCCGCGCTAGCCTTGAACTGACCGGCGACCCCGGCATGGATCTGCGGGAGGTCACCACCCTGCTCGATCGCTTGCGCGATCACCTGTCGCACCTGCCCGAGGACCCGCATCTGCTTTATGCCACGCAAGCGGTGAATACCGGTCATCGGGGCGAGAACCGCCTCCCGGATTCACGCGAGGCGGTGGAAGGCCTGCTCGATGCCGCCACCGGACTGGACCTGGTAGGGGTATGGACCGGAGGGCGCATGGTGCACGGTTTCGCCAACTCCCTGGGGCAGTTCAACTGGCACAGCGACCACAGCTTCAACCTGGACTGGAGCGTACACGGGGGCAAGGACCAGGCGGTCAAGCAAGGCTACGCGGGGTTTGAGTACACCCCGGATCACGTGGCACGCCAATTGGACTACGCACGCGATACCCTGGCTCTCCTGGCGCGTAGGCCCAGGACCCTGGAGCCGGGGCGTTACCGGGTCTTTCTCGCGCCTGCGGCCCTGCAGGAATTGATGAACGTGCTCGCCTGGGGCGGGTTCGGGCTGAAGAGCCACCGCACGGCGCAGACACCTTTACTGCGCATGGTTCGCGAGGGGCTGAGTCTGGACTCGCGCGTGGATCTGGCCGAAGACCACGCGGGCGGGCTCACGCCGCGATTCACCATGTCAGGTTTCATAAAGCCCGACCGGGTGGAACTGATCACCACGGGTCGCTACCGGGAGTGCCTGGCAAACCCGCGCAGTGCCCGGGAGTACGGTGCGCGGGTGAACTGCAGCATCGAGCATCCCGAGTCCCTTACCATGCGCGGCGACACGTTGCACCAGGACCATGTGCTGGAGTCCCTGGGCACGGGCCTCTACATCAGCAACCTGTGGTATTGCAACTATTCGGACCGCAACCACTGCCGCATCACCGGGATGACGCGCTTCGCCTGCCTGTGGGTGGAAAAGGGAAGACCCGTGGCCCCCGTGAATGTCATGCGTTTCGATGAAAGCCTCTTCCACGTGCTGGGTGATCGCCTCGAGGCGATCACCGAGGAACGCGAGCACCTGTTCGACACGGCCACTTATGCGCGGCGCTCCCAAGCCAGCGCTCACCTCCCCGGCCTGCTGGTGGACGGCTTCACCTTCACCCTGTAATCCGCACCCCCGTTCGGGCCAGACGCACGCGGAGAAGCCTGTCCACCAGCGTTTTTTGTGGAATTGTGAACCTCTGTGCCCTCTGTGACCTCTGTGGCAAGCATGCTCTGAAAAGCGGTCTTGCCACAGAGGGCACAGAGGGCACAGAGAAGGAAACTGCAGGTGTAGGTCGGCCTGAAGGCCGACCTACAGGCTGGATGGAACCTTGATCCCGGTCATGCGACTATGATGGACCCATAACATGGATCGTATATACATGTTATCAACAACATTGGAATCATTCGATTCCATGGTCCACACCGTCCGGAGAATGACATGCTGACCATCGAGCAACCGGGGGACTACCGCATCTCCCTGCTGCACCTGGGCTTTCGCCCCTTTTTCCTGCTGGCCGGCGTGTTCGCCGCGCTCTCCACCCTGGTGTGGACCTGGGTCTACCATGCGGGTGCCGCCGGGCCGGAACTGCCCCTGCCGCCGACCCTCTGGCATGCCCACGAGATGCTCTACGGCTACACCATGGCCGTGGTGGCGGGCTTTCTGCTCACCGCCGTGCGCAACTGGACGGGCGTGCAGACGCTCAACGGCATGCCGCTGCTGCTGATGGCATTGTGCTGGCTCGCCGCGCGCGCACTGGCGCTGGTCCCGCATGGCGCCGCGGTACCGGCCCTGGCCGTGTTCGACATGGTGTTCGCCCTGGCACTGGTGGCCACCGTGGCACACCCGGTGATCAAGGCGCGCCAGTGGGGCCAGTCGGGGGTGGTCGCCATTCCGCTGCTGCTCGCCCTGGCCCACGGCCTGTTCTACGCGGGAGTGCTCGGTTGGCTCCCCCATGGCGCGCAGATCGGTCTCTATCTGGGGCTTTACCTGATCGTGCTGCTGATCTTCGTCATGGGCCGGCGTGTGGTGCCGTTCTTCATTTCCAAGGGCGTGGATGAACCGGTCACCATTCCCGATCGCCCCTGGCTGGATCAGGCGATCCTGGTGTCCCTGGGGGCGTTCATCATCGTTGAGGTATTCCTGTCGCAGGCCACGCTGTCCGCTGCCCTTGCCCTTGCCGCATGCCTGCTCCAGGTGATGCGCCTGCGCGACTGGCACGTCCGGGGAATCTGGCGCAAGCCCCTGCTCTGGAGCCTCTACCTGGCCTTCGCCTCAATCGCGCTGGGCTTCGCCCTGAAGGCAGCCGCCCTGGTTACGCCGCTGAACCCGTTCCTGGCCACCCACGCACTGGCCTACGGCGGCATCGGCCTGATCACCCTGGGCATGATGTGCCGGGTCAGCCTCGGGCACACGGGCCGCAACGTCTTCGACCCGCCGCCCGCGGTGACCTGGATGCTGGCACTACTGGCGGTGGGCACCGTGGTACGGGTGCTGCTGCCGCTGGCCTGGCCCGGCCACTACATGCTCTGGATCGGCCTCTCGCAGGCCGTCTGGATCCTGGCCTTCGCCCTGTTCGTGTGGACCTACGCGGCCATGCTCATCAAGCCCCGCGTCGACGGGCGCTACGGCTGAGCGATGTCCCGGAAACGCAGGTGGTAACGGAAAGGGCCGGTACCCCGCAAGCCCACGCGGATTGTGTGTGCATCAAGCGCCAGTAACTTAATCCGGCTGCTATTGTCAGAACAATGACTGCATGTCATCGGCACGGTCGATCCCGGGCCAGGTGGGAACGCATCTGATAAATGACCCCGACAGCAGAGATCCGCCCGACACGCGCGCGGCCCCCGCAGGAGCCTTCTCCCCCGACACCGTGATCCAGGCAGCGTTCCTGGCCGGGGATCATCCCGTCCTTCTGGTGGATGCCCGCTCACGTACCATCCTTGCCTGCAATGCGGCCACCGAACGCGTGTTCGGCTATCCGTCCTATGACCTGCTGGGCAAGAGCACACGCATCCTGCACGTAAGCGATGCGCACTACGAGGAATTCGGCAGGGAAAGCGAACGGGTGCTGCACAACGTACCCGGAAGCTACCACAGCCATTTCTGGTTGCGGCGCCGCGACGGTTCCACGTTCCCGTCCGAACACCTCGTGCAGGTAGTCGACGACCGGGCCGGTGAGCCCCGCGCCGTGATCAGCATCGTGCGGGACGTGTCGGAGTCCGTACATGCGGAGCCCCCACCGCACCCGGGAAAGGCCGGTTTCCACAGCCTCGCCCGGCACCTGCCCGGAATCGTCTTCCAGCATGTGCGCACGAGGGACGGTGCCGCCCGGAACTCCTACCTGTCCGGCAATCTGTTCGAGAATTACGGCATCGACCCGGATGCCATGCAGGCCGATCCCCGCCACTTCTTCGACGCCATCCATCCGGAGGACCGGCCACGTCTGGGTCATGCCATGGACCGTTCCGCCGAAACACTCACGGGCATCGACATCAGGGTAAGACTGCGAATTCCGGACGACGGCCACGTGTGGCTGCATATCATGGCGCAGCCCCACCGGCTCGATGATGGCGCCGTCGTCTGGGACGGGCTCGCCCTGGACGTCACCCGGGAGGTACAGGCCGAGGAGCGCCTTCATCATCTGGCCACCCACGATGCCCTCACCGGCCTGCCCAACCAATTCCAGTTTCTGTCACTCCTGGACCAGATGATGGCCCGCGCCGGCATCGGCAACCGGCGCATCGCCGTGGCGCTCGCCAATCTCGGGCGCATGGTCTACATCAACGAGACCTACGGGTTCGAGGCCGGGGACGAGCTGCTGCGCCAGGCGGGCGCGCGGTTGCTCGAGCACCTGCGCCCGGAAGACCTGACGGGGCGCGGGCACGGCAACACGTTCCTGCTGGCACTGGAGGTGGACGTGGACGATGCAGAACTCTCCGGCACCCTGCGCCGTATCCAGGAGGCATTCGCCCAACCGTTCACCGTCATGAGTGGTGTGCCGATACGTATGGACACCCGTATCGGGCTGGCGCTCTTCCCGACGGACGGGAGTACCGGCGAAGGGCTGCTGCGCGCATCCGGAATCGCTCTGGACCGGGCCAAGCGCCACCCCGACCGCAACTACGAGTTCTATGCGGAGGAACAGGGGCGCGAGCTGCGCCGCCGCATCCGGCAGGAGCAGGCCCTGGACAATGCCATCAAGGCCGGGGAGTTTGTTCCCTGGTACCAGCCCCAGGTATCGCTTGTCGACGGTTCGCTGATCGGCCTCGAGGCGCTGGCACGCCGGCCTGGACCGAGCGGGGAACTCACTGCCCCGGCGCAGTTCATTCAGCTGGCGGAGGAGACCGGCCTGATCATCCCGCTGGGGGAGCTGATCCTGGACCGCGTGCTGGCCCAGATCCGGGAGTGGACAGGGACGGGCCTCAAGGTCCCGCCCGTCTCCATCAACGTCTCCGCCCGGCAGTTCCGCCAGGCCGGATTCGAATCCGGCCTGCGCGAGCGCCTTGCCGGAACCGGCGTGGACCCCGGGGCGCTGGTGGTGGAGCTGACCGAAAGCAGCCTGCTCGAGAACTATTCGGCGGCCCAGCAGACCATGCGCGCCCTGACGGAACTGGGCGTACACTTCTCCATCGACGATTTCGGCACCGGATTTTCGTCGCTCGGCTACCTGGCGGAGCTGCCTTTCCACATCCTCAAGATCGATCGCAGCTTCAGCTCCACCATCGGGCAGGACGCGCGGCGGCGCGCCATCATCGAATCCCTGATCCTGATGAGCCGGGGACTGGATCTGCTGGTGGTGGCCGAGGGGGTCGAGACCGAGGAGCAGGCGCGCCTGCTCCGGGAAATGGGCTGTCATGCCGCGCAGGGCTACTTCTATGCCCCGGCCCTTCCGGCGGACCGGCTGACCGTCTGGTTGCGCGACAGCCAATGACTGGTTTTCAACGTTTCGAATGGAAAGCCTTCTCCGGCGACGGCAGGATCGCCCATGGGCCTGGAGGCCTACAGGAGGATCAAGGCACCCGCAGGAGCCCGGTCCTCCGGGCGATAGGGGCTTGGCCCGGGCAGGATCGCCCAGGGGCCTGGACGCCTACAGGAGGATCAAGGCACCCGTAGGAGCCCGGTCCTCCGGGCGATAGGGGCTTGGCCCGGGCAGGTTCACCCGGGCAGACGGTCCATGCACGGCCCGGATACGCCGGGGTGTCAGCTCAAAGCGTCCGTCTTCGCCGCCATGATGTAGTCGTTGCGATGCAGGCCCCGGATCTTGTGGGACCACCAGGTCACGGTCACCCGGCCCCACTCGGTGAGAATGGCCGGGTGATGGCCCGCGGATTCGGCCAGTTCGCCCACCTTGTTGGTGAACGCCAGCGCATCGGCGAAATTGTCGAACTTGAACACGCGCTCGAGCTGCCTGATCCCGTCACGTTCCAGAACCTGCCACTCGGGCACCTCCTTGCCCAAAGTCGCCATTTCCTCATCCGTGACCGTCGGCGCGCCGACGCGGCACGCTTCACAACTTTCCGACGTCAGTCCGCTCATGTTCCACCTCCACGGGAGTCGCGTCACAGGGATGCATGGTCAGGCGCATACCTTAACAGCTGCGTCCCCGGGCAAATACCTGCGCGCGCCGGGGTCATTCGGGCTCCGGGGACATGCCACGGCGACGTGGCCGGACACCCCGCCATGCATTGTCCGGCGATTTCAGGCACCCTTGTCCACCTGCCAACCGGATTACGCGCGCAGTGCCGGGCACTGTCGCTGATGACTTCGGGAACACGCAATGAAGAACACCGCCTGGACATGGCGCCTGCCGACCCTCGGATGCCTCGGCCTGCTGGCCCTGGGATGCGGCCCGTCCGGCGACGTGGACGCACTGGACGACGGCACCTTCACCACGTTCGCCCGCGGCTATCATGGAGAAGCGGGCGAACGGGCGCTCGAGCAGGCCGAGGAACATTGCCGGCAGATGGGTCTGGAGATCCTGGTCGACGAGATCGAGTCCAGGGAACTGGACCCCGGCTTCTACCGCGCCACGCTGACATTCCGCTGCGTGGATGAGACCCACCCGGATCTTCAGCAGCCCGAGTAGATTCCGCACAGCCATGCCCAGGGACATCAAGCGCACAGCTCACGACCGGTCCGTCCGGGGCCCCACGGCGGATGGCCGCACCCCGCATGCCCGGCGGCAGGGGAACCCGCCCGGGGACCCGTGCGTGGCCACCTATTCCATCGTCGCCCGCGACCCGGACACGGGGCACCTGGGCGTGGCCGTGCAGTCCCACTATTTCGCCGTGGGCAGCCTCACGCCCCACGCCCTGGCCGGCGCGGGGTCGGTGACCATCCAGTCGTTCGCCAAGCTCTACTACGGAAACGAGGGTCTGCGCCTCATGCGCAAGGGCGCCTCCGCCGGCCAGGCTCTGCGCGCGCTGCTTGCCCGGGATCACCACGCCGATTACCGCCAGGTGGCCATGGTCGATGCCAACGGCGGATCGGCCGCCCACACCGGCAACCTGTGCATCCCGGCGGCCGGGCATCGCCTCGGCGACGGCTACGCCTGCCAGGGGAACCTGCTGCTGAACGAGGGTACCTGGGACGTGATGGCCGAGGCCTTCGAAGACGCGCAGGGCGAGCTGGTCAACCGGATGATCGCGGCCCTGGAGGCCGGCGAGGAGGCCGGCGGCGACCTGCGCGGCAAGCGTTCCGCGGCGGTCATCGTGGTCAACGGCCGGTTCACCGGCGACCCCGCCGAGGACATCGCCTTCGACCTGCGCGTGGAGGACCACGACCGGCCACTCGGGGAACTTCGCCGCCTGATGGTGTTGAAGAAGGCCTTTCATCACAACAGCAGCGGGGACCACTATCTGCGCAACGGCGATTTCGAATCCGCCGTGCGGGAATTCTCCATTGCCGAATCCCTGGCGCCGGACCACGAGGAACTGGTGTTCTGGCGGGCCGTGGCACTGGTGAATGCCGGCCACATGAATGAGGCCGAGCCCATGTTCCGGAAGCTGTTCCGGTCCTCCGACAGCTGGCGGGTCATGGTGGAACGCATCGCCCGATCCCGTTTTCTGCCCGACGACCCCGCAGTGGTGGAATCAATTCTTCGCCTGGCGCCCTCCCGCAGCAGCGGCTGAGACAACTCGGGCCGCGCCTGCCCCGCATTCGGATAATCAGCCGGCGCGGGTCCCCTGACCTTCATCGGCGCGCGCACGCAACAGCCGGATGAAGGCCTCCGCGACAGGGTTGTCCAGATTGGCGCGGGTGCGGGCAATCCACAGCGTGCGCGAGATGTGCAGGCCCTGCACGCGCAGCTGGCGCAACTCACCCTTTTTCAGGGCCTCCTGTACGGCGAAACGGGGCAGAAAACTCAGGTAGCGCCCGCGCCCGAGCATTTCGACAATCGTGTCCGTGGAGCCTACCTCCATGCTCACCGGGACGGTGATCCCCAGCTCGGCCAGCGCCCCGTCCAGGGTGGCCCGCATCGACGACTGCGGTTCGCGCAGCACGAAACGCTGGCGTGTCAGTTCGTCGAGGCCCAGCTGGTCCCTGCCCCACAGGGGGTGGTTCGGGCCGCACACCAGCACCAGTTCGTCGTTCAGCCACTTCTGTACAAGGATGTCCGGATGATCCGGCGCCTGTTCCAGCAGCGCCAGGTCGGCCAGCCCCGTGGCCAGGCGGGTCTGGATGCGCCGCGTGTAGCCCATGCGGCTCTCGATGCGGTACTCGGGATGACGCTCGTCGAACCTCAGCAGCAGCTCCGGCAGCAGGTGCTCGCCGATGGCGAAGGTCACCTCCAGTCGCAGCCGGTCGGCCCCTTCGCGCAGATAGGCGAGATCCTCCAGCAACGCCGACTGGTGGTCCAGCACCAGCCGCGCATAGGCATACACGCGCTCGCCGGCCGGGGTCAGGCCCAGCCGGCGACCCCTGCGCTGCATCAGCGCCATGCCATAGCTGGCCTCCAGGCCGCGCAGGCGCTTGGTGACCGCCGGCTGACCCACGAACAGCGCTCGAGCCGCCTGATCCACGCCGCCGAGTTCGACCACCGCGCGCAGGGTGGCCAGGGCGTTCATGTCCGGAAGGTTTTTATATTCCATATTGGAATGTTAGAGCATTTTATTCATTTGAACAAATGCTTGTTGGCGCAGAAAATAACGTCATCTTCCGATATGCAATTTTCTTCTCTGGAATATTTTAATCGGGAGCGCCGCATCATGCCGCGTCTCCCTGGAGACCCGTCATGCCTGTCGAACGCCGCCGCGCCCTGACCCGCACCCTGCTCTACGGGGGCGCCAGTGCCGCCCTGTACCTGCTGCTTTACCTCTTCCGCGACCCGGTCCTTGAGGCCTCCCGACAGGGGGGCTGGTACTTCCTGGTCCCGATAGGGGTCGCCTTTGCCTTCTCCCTGGTGCATGGCCACTTCACCGGTCACTTCTGGGAGTTGTTCGGCATCCGCGCCAAGACGACGAAGAAGTAAGGGGCGCGGCCATGGAGATCGGATTCATCGAACTGACCCTCGTTAACGTCATATTCCTGTTCCTGGTCGGCTTCGTGGGCGGCCTGGTGAGCGGGTTCATCGGTTCCGGCGGGGCGTTCGTGCTCACGCCCGCGATGATGTCCATGGGCGTTATGGCGGTCATGGCGGTGGCCGCGAACATGTGTCACAAGTTCCCGAAGGCCCTGGTGGGTGCCATCAAGCGGCACCGGTTCGGACAGGTGGACCTCAAGCTCGGGATCGTCATGGGCATCTCCGCCGAGGCCGGTGTGCTCTACGGCGCCGGGCTCCAGCAGAGCATTCGCGAGACCTTCGGCGCCGCGGGGTCCAATCTCTACGTGTCGACGGTGTTCGTGGTGGTACTGGCCATCGTCGGCACCTACGTGCTGCGCGACGCCTGGCGCATGTACCACTCCGGGGATCCCGACAGGGAGAAGATCACCCGCCTGGCCCGGTGGGTGCAGTCCGTACACATCCCCGGCACCATGATGTATTTCAAGTCCATCGATGCCCGCATCTCGGTGCTGTTCACCCTCCCTCTGGGGTTCGCCACCGGCATGCTGGCGGCCACCATTGCGGTGGGCGGATTCATCGGCGTGCCGGCCATGATGTACGTGCTCGGCGTCCCGGGGCTCATGGCCTCTGCCACGGAACTGGTGATCGCCTTCATCATGGGCATGGGGGGGTCGATCAAGTTCGCCTGGAGCGGACTGGTGGACATCCGCCTGGCGATGATCCTCCTGGCCGGCTCCCTGTTCGGCATCCAGCTGGGCGCCATCGGCACCACCTACGTCAAGCCCTACATGGTCAAGATCGTCATGGGCGTGATCATGATCCTGGCACTTGCCAGCCGCGCGCTCATGATCCCGGTCTATCTCTCGGATCTGGGCAGAATCGATCCGCTGCGGGACACCACGGCCCGCATGCTCGGCGATATCAGTTTCGCCATGCTGATCCTCGCCCTCACCGTGGGCGCGGGCATCGTGTTCGCCGCACTGATCAGGGGGATCCGTGCCCATCATGCAAAGCTGGCCGCCATCGACGCCCCGGTCGGCACCTTCACACCGCCGGAACCCGCCGAAGCGGTTGCGTTCCCCCCGGCGGGCCGCCTCAAGCGCATCATGCTGGTCACCGACGGCTCCGAGTACAGTGAGAGCGCCGTCGGCCAGGCCATCGACATGGCCAGGCGCTGCGATGCCGGGTTGTTCGCCTTCACCGTACTGCCGACGCCTTTCTACGCCAGCCCCTTCGGGGATCCCCTGCACAAGGAGGAAAAACGCCAGGCGGTCGAGCGCCTGATGAAGGTGCGTGCCCGTGCACACGCCGCGGGTCTTGAGTGCGAGATCCTGCTGGGCCACGGAGAAGACCCCTGGCTGGAGATCATCGAGCAGGCCGAACAGAGCGCCATGGACCTGATCGTCATGGGCCGGCGCGACCAGGACGATGTGCTGCGCTCGATGCTCGGCAGCACCACCGGGAAGGTCATCGGCCGCACCCGAAGCAATGTGCTGGTCGTGCCGCGCGGCACGCACTGTGCCGGCAAGCGCCTGATCCTGCCCGTGGACGGATCCGGCCACAGCGACGCTGCCGCGCTCGCCGCGCTGACCCTGGTGCAGCGCTGCCCGATGCCGATCACCATCGTATCGGTTGCCGGTGACAACACCGGGCTTCCGGAAGCGCGCGCCATCGCCGAACGGATCCGCATGCGCATGCACGAAGCACCTCGGCCTGTCGAGATCGTGGTACGGTCAGGCATCCCCGACCGGGTCATCATCGATTGCGCCCGGAACCGCCAGGCCGACCTCATCGTCATGGGCAGCCACGGCCGCACCGGCGTCGACCGGCTGCTCATGGGCAGCGTGACCGAAAAGGTCATCGGACAGAGCCAGTGGCCGGTGCTGGTGGTGAAACCGGGGCAGACCGCGTTGTCCGCCCGGATGTCGGCGCCCTTGTCCGCGGGACAGTCCCGCTCAGACGCCGCCCGGCCACAGATACCACGCCCCCAGGGCGCCCAGTAGCAGCCCCAGTCCCAGCCTCAGCAATGCCTGCGGCATGTGCTTCTGGGTTGCCGCACCCGCATACATGCCCACCAGCCCCCCCACTCCGAAGAGACTGCCCAGCAGCCAGTCGGGCGCGGCGCCACCCCCGCCCGGCACGGGCAGCAGGGAGTACACGGCGATCCCGATCACCGAAGTCGCAAACGTCCCCGCCAGGGCGGCACCGGCCACCACGGCCACCGGAAGCCTGAACACGGCGATGCAGAATGGCGCAATGATCGCGCCGCCGCCGATGCCGTAGGTGCCGCCGACGATGCCCACCACAAACGCAAGGGCCAGCATGGCCGGCACCGGGAAGCCGCACACTTGACCATCCTGGCGAAACTCCATTCGCCGCCAGTCGTGGCGGGCGAGATGCACCGTTCCCGAGCCGGTCCACTGCGGGGCCCTTTTCCGATTCGCCCAGGGTGCAAACTCCGAGAGCAGCCGCCACGCCAGGAGCAGCAGAACGACCCCGACAAACAGCTTGAAACGTCCCTCGTCCGGGAAGACCAACACCCGAAGATAGAAGCCCAGCACGACCCCCGGCAGCGTGCCGAGGAGGATGATGCCCGCCAGGGGCCAGGCCATGCGCCTGTCCCTGCTGTAACGCCACACCCCCCCAGGCGTGGCGAAAAGATTGAAAACCAGGTTGGTCGCGGAAGCCGACGGTCCTGCGTAACCCAGCACGCTCATCTGAAACGGCATCAACAGAAAGGCACCGGAGACCCCGACCATGGAGGAAAAGAAAGACAGCACAAAGGCCACGAGGGGCGGCAGCCAGAGCGAGGTCTCGACCCCGGAGACCGGGAACTCGATCATCATCAACGGCCGCCCCCGACCCGGTTTATCCGGGCGCTCACCGCCAGCGACATCTTCGCATCATCGGCTTTTCCCGCAGCGACAACTGCCTCATGCCTCTCAGGCATGCTCGTAACCGTTGACCACAACCTCCACCCTGCCCGAAGACAACTCGTACACCAGCCCGTGGACGACCACGTCCCGGGGCATGAACGGCAAGGCCCGGATGTCGGCCACCTCCTGTCGCACCGCGTCGCGTGGATCCTCGAAGGCCTTGAGCCATGCTTCGGGAGAATCACTCATATCTCCTCCTTTCCCGGAACAGGATCGGCGGGACGTCGGACGCGGCATCTCCACCCTTCCGGATGTCGACATGATAGAAGGTGCCATCCTACCGAGCCCCGTGGGGCGGCGAAAGCGGGGCGCTTCGTACCGACGACACCGGCGCCACGAACCGCCGCCCGGCACGACGGCTGCCACTGTCAATCCGGGGATGGCGGCTTTGCGGTGAGTTCGGTGCCGTATAGGATGCAGGCCATGAAACGAGACCCGGAGGACAGTCCCGCGCCGCGTGATCCCGACGCGCATGGACAGCAATGCCTGATCCGCGCCTGGGACGAGGCGGCCGACGGCTACGTGTCCTATTTCGAGCCGCGCTTCCGGCCATGGATCGAGGATGCGGTGGCGGCCTTGCGGGAAGCCTCGCCGGACCCGGGCATAGTGGTGGCGCCCGGTTGCGGCGCCGGGCTCGAGTTGCGCCTGCTCGCCGAGGCCCTGCCCGGACACGACATCCTGGGCCTCGACCCCGCGGCAGGCATGTGCCGCAACGCGGCCCGCCGTATACATGACCTGCCGCGCGTCACGGTACGCCGGGACGACGGCACCCGGACCGACGCCTGGCCGCGGCCCTGCGCGGGCGTGCTCTCCTGCTTCGTCCTGCAACTGCTCCCGCATCCCGAACGGGCGCTCGCGGCCTGGATGCAGGCCCTGGCGCCGGGCGGCGTCCTGAGCGTCGTGTTCTGGCCGGGCGACCTGGAGCCGGAGGGACCGTTCGCCACGGTGCGCCGGATCCTGGAGGCGCGGCTCGCGCCGCGGAACCGCGCCTGGGAGGGAACTGTGCAGGACGCGCTTCGCGCGGCCGGGGGTGACGTGCTGCGTGACGAGACACGGGGGCATGCCATGCGTCACGAAAGTGCCGAGGCATTCTGGGAGGCGATGACCCTTTCCGGCCCGCTGCGCCCGCTGGTGCTGTCACGCGGGGCGCGGTTCGTGGACGATGTCCGGCGGGCCTTCCTGCGGGCCTCGCCGTCCGGAGAGCTCGTGCACGAACCGCGCGCACGGCTCGTGCTTGCGCGCCGCGGGTGACGCCTCAGGTACGCGAGCGGTTGACCTTCTTCAGGCGCTCGCGGGCCCGCTGAACCACCAGCATCTTCTCCTTGCGCTTCATGCCATGCCAGCGCCGGATCTCATCGGTCACGCGCCCGCAGCCGACGCAGATATCCGACTTGAGCTGGCAGATGTCGACGCAGGGGCTTTGAATGTCCTTGGCCAAGGTCCGGTCCTCTTCACAGTGGGCTGACCACCGCCCCACTGCACGGCGTCCGACATACCGGACAGACATCCGGCAGGGATACGGTGCGCAAGGCGATGGCGCGTCATTCTAGCGGGAACTCCACCCCGATCTCCATCCGGCATCCGGGCCTGCACCCGCCGGATCGAAATCGATCGGACGGCCGGCTGCGGCCCGTCCCGCCAGGACCGGGACACGGGCGGGGGTAAGGCCCCGGCCCGTCACTGAACGCCCACGTCATACGTTAGACTGTGCGTACGGGCAATTCCCATCACGGGAACTGCTGTTGGGGGTCGATGCATGTGGCTGCGGGTGGGTTGTGATCTGGAGATGGAATTCGAACTGGCGAGCCCCATGCTGCTCCTGCTCAGGCCGCGCAGCGATGCGCGCCAGTGGGTGGCCCGGGACCGATACGCCGTATGGCCCGCGATGCCGGTCACGGAGTACACGGACATGTACGGCAATCTGTGTCAGCGACTGATGGCGCCGCCGGGAACATTCCGCGTGGAAGTCCGATCGGATGTCCAGGTGCCGGCCGGCGTTGATCAGGCGCCCGGGGCGGCCTTCGTCCCGGTGGAAGATCTGCCCGATCATGCCATGATGTATCTGGCGCCCAGCCGTTACTGCGAATCGGACAGGCTTGCCAGCCTGGCCGGTGAGATCGTGGATGGCCGCGCACCCGGCTATGACCAGGCGGCGGCCATTTCCGACTGGATACATGCGAACCTGGTCTACCTGATCGACTCCGACCCCACGCCCGTGTCCGCCGCCGAAGCGCTGGCACGCGGCAACGGCGTGTGCCGCGACTTCGCGCACCTGGGGATCGCCTTGTGTCGAAGCCTGACCATTCCGGCTCGACAGGTGGTGGGTTACCTGCATGGCCTGGAGCCCATGGACCTGCATGCGTGGTTCGAGGCCTTCGTGGGCGATCGCTGGTTCACCTTCGACCCCACCCGCACATCCATGCATGGAGGACGTGTCTGCCTCGCCTACGGCCGTGACGCCGCGGACGTGCCCGTGTTCAACCAGTTCGGCCCTCCGGTCATCCCTTCCAGGATGGAAGTCTCCGTCGACGAGATTTCATCCCCCGGCGCATGAGGTCACGCACCGGAAGCCGGTTGCCACACTCCGGCATGTCGGAGCGGGAACCGGCCCCGCGCGCCCTCCCCGAGGATTACCGGATACCGGCAGAGGCCGCCTGCGCCGCGCCGCCATCGGCTTCGGCTTCAATGGAACCGGCGTCCGTCACGTCGTCATCAGCCGCTGTCGTACCACCGGCCTCCAGGCCGGCGTCGGCATCGGCCACCGTGTCACTGCCGGCATCCGGATCCGCATCGCCATCGGCCGCCGTGTCACCACCGGACTCCGGATCCGCATCGCCATCGGCCACCGTGTCACCACCGGACTCCGGGAGGGCGTCTGCGTCGGCATCGACTGCGCCGCCGATCGAAGATGCCTCGGCTGAAGCAGAGGCACTGCTCTGTGCGCCGGTGGCCATGTCTGACGCGTCGATGCTGTCCGATACCCCCGACGCGACGGCTTCCGCGGCGGCGGACGCATCGGCGGCTGTACCGGCCGCATCTGCGGCGGCTGAGGCGCTGGCGGAAGCACTCGCTTCGGCGGCACCCGCCGCATCCGCACCGGCAGTGGCGGCGGCACCCGCTTCAGCAGCCGCAGTGGCATCGGCCCCGGCAGTGGCAGAAGCAGTGGCATCGGCGGTTGCAGTGGCATCGGCGCCGGCAGTGGCTGACGCAGCCGCGGTGGCCTCGGCGGAGGACGTCACCTGCGCCAGGATGATGGGAGAGGAATGCATCCGGGCCTCGGGGCCGTCGGCGAACCCGGCGACTCCCTGCCCGCCGGCGAGGATGAGCGCCAGGGCGCCCGTGGCCCCGATCAACGGGAGTTTCGTCTTCTTGATAGGCATGATTGACCTCCTGGAACATGTTTACTCTGCGGATGACTCGACTGTGTGCACATACGCAGAGCCTGCAACCGGCTCGGGTTCATCCCGAACGCCTGCCGGCCGCATGGGGTGACCACGCCTGGAGCCCCCGTGCGCTGGCGCATGCCGGAGACGAGGCGAAGCAAGACACTGCCTCCGTGATCCCTTTCGAGGCACATCGACATGCCTGCAAGGCGGATGCCAGCACGGATGGGACCACCTCAAGCGATTGTTTTTCCAGGGAAACACTGGATTGAAGACCACCCGGCGTGATCGCCGGCAACGACCGACGTGTCACTGCGTGACTACAGGCTTTCCATGGAACCCCATGAAACCTGCCGTCACGTGATGTCATCGATTGGCAACACGTCGCCGTCGTGATGACTCAAGTGTCTGTGGGTACAGGGAAAAGCCATGTTGCTGACGGGCAACACGGCGTGCGCGCAACCATGCACGGCCTGACCGGCCCCCGGATATCCCGGACCGGCCCTGCAGCAGGGTGGGCGAGAGACAAGGACCCGCCCCATCCCGGGATGGCTCCGTTTTCCTTGATCCCGGTCATGGCGTGACCGGCAGCCTGCACTATGGTGGATGATCAGGCAGATGACGGCCCGCGGGCCAAGAGGATCCCGGAATGTACAGTTGGCTGACCCTTTTGGCGGTGGTCTTCGCGCTGGGCCTGTTCGTCGTCCTGCTGTCCTGGGCAATCATGCGCAACCTGCGCGAAGGCGAGCGCTTCCGCGCCCGGTTGGCACACCGCCTCGAACAATTGCGCCTGCACCGGCTGATGCGGATGCTGGGCATGGATCCCAACCGCTACCTGCACGAACAACCCATCGTTGACGCGGAACGGCACATGCGCGCCTGCGCCCGATGTCCGGAATCGACCCGCTGCGACCAGGCGCTGGAGCAGGAACAGCCGGAATCCGTGGCCGCCTACTGCGCGAACTATGAAGATCTGCAGGCCCTGCGCGACAGGGAGAAACAGGAGTAGGGGCCCGGCCCTCCGGGCGAACGATGTCGGTAATCAGGGTGGATCCGCTTCCGCCCGGATACGGAATCGGATCAGCAGTTCGTCGGCCACCTGCAACCGCCCTCCCGCGACACTGAACGGCTCGATGCCGAAATCGCTCTGCCGTATCACGAACCGGCCCGTGGCGCTCAGGCGTTCGGGCGTCACATTCAGCGCCACCGGCACCGTGAGTTCACGTGCAACGCCCCGCAGGGTGATGCGGACCTCCATGTCCGGCTGCCAGACGGGGCCGCGCAACCCGATGGACTCGATCACCACCACCGGATGGGCGCGCGCGTCGAGCACCTGTTCCGAGAGCATGTTGCGCCGCGTAGCGTCGATGTCCGACTGCGCCAGTTCCGCCTCGAAGCCCTCCGCCATGCGCCACCCGGGCAGGTCCACCTGCAGGGCCGGCACATCGACCTCCAGGCGCAGCCCGGAATCACCCGGGTCCTCCGCCAGTACGATCGTCCCTTCGATCACCGTCCCGCCGATCACGTGGGGATGACCGAAGCGCGCCAGCGGGCCCGCGGGAAACAGCACGATACGAAGTTCAGAATCCTCTCGGGAGACACGGTACGTGCGGCCCTCGGGGAGATGGAGATCCGCGGCGTCGGCGGGACGGCTCTCCGCGACGCCGGGAGGCGGCTGCGGCACCGCCTGGCAGGCCGCCAGCAGGACCGCCGCGGCGGCCATCGGCAACACAGTCTGGATCACGCGGTCTATAGTGGACATGGGACATTCTCCCGGGAGCCACGCCGGTGGGCATACCGCTTCGCAATACCGCGCGCAGCTACGGCCTGGTCAGCCAGTTGTTCCACTGGGTGATCGTGGCGCTGATCCTTTTCCAGTACACCTGGGCATGGCGCATCGGCAACACCGAAGGGCTGCGTGCCCGCTTCGAACTGGTGACCCAGCACAAGACCATGGGCATGATGATCCTGTCCCTGGCGCTGCTGCGCCTGGGCTGGCGCCTGTTCAACCGGCCGCCTCCCCTGCCCGGCACACTGCCGCCCTGGGAGAGAACCGCCGCGCACGCCACGCACTGGCTCCTGTATGCCCTCCTCCTCGCCATGCCACTGTCGGGCTGGCTGTACTCGTCGGCGGCCGGCCTGGGTGACCACTGGTGGGGCCCGGTCCGGTTCCCCGGTCTGGTGGGCACCAGCGAATCCCTGGAGGACGTGCTCGGGCGCACGCATCAGGCCCTCGGTATCCTGCTCGCCCTGGTCGCCGGCCTGCACGTGCTGGCGGCCCTGCGCCATCATTTCCTGCTCCGGGACGACGTCCTCAAACGCATGCTGCCCCCATGGCGCGCGCGCTGACAGTCGTCGCGCTCCTCGCGGCCCTGGCTCTGTCCGCCGCCGCGCCGGCTTCGGCCGGATCGCACTGCTACCGGGCCGATGCGAACTCCGGCGAACTGCTCTTCGACGGCGTGCTCGAAGGCACGCCCTTCACCGGCCGCTTCAGGGCCTTCTCGGTGGTACTGTGTCTGGAGAACGAAGACCTGACCTCCGCCCGGATCCGTGTCACCGTCGATCCGGGTGCGGCGGACACCGGCAATCGCCAGGGCAACGAGGCCATGCGCGGCGAGGAATTCTTTCACGTTGCGCGTTTTCCCGAGGCGGTCTGGACCAGCCGGGACCTTCATCCGGTCGGTGACGGATACCTGGCCGAGGGAGAACTGACCGTACGGGACATCAGCGCACCCCAGTCCGTGCACCTGCGCTATCAGCCGGGGGATCCCGCGCGGCTCTCGGGCCACGCCGAGATCATGAGACTGGACTGGCGCGTGGGCACCGGCGAGTTCGAGGATCCGGAATTCATCCGCAACCGCGTGGATGTTCGTTTCGAACTCACCCTCGGGAAGTCGGTCGGCCACTGATACGCGACACGCCAGGGACCTGGCGGATACGGGGCCCTGTGCACGCGCCCGTGCCACCGGCGTACCTCAATCCTCCTTCGGCCGGTAATCCTGCACCAGGCGCCGCTGGATGTGCTCGGGGGCGGGTTCGTAATGGCTGAACTGCAGGGTATAGCTGCCGGCCCCGCCCGTCATGGCGTTGATGCGCCCGGGGTAATCCGCGAACTCCGCCAGTGGTACCACCGCCTGCACGCTGATCCGGTCGCCCAGGGTCCGGGTGTCCTGAACCCTGCCGCGGCTCGCCGACAGGTCCGCCGTGATGTCACCCATGGCCGTGCCCGGCGCATCCACCATCAGGGTCACCATGGGCTCCAGCACCTGCGGGCCTGCCTTGCGCACGGCATCCAGGAAGGCCTTGCGCCCGGCGATGACGAACGCGATCTCCTTGGAGTCCACCGGGTGCGTCTTGCCGTCATAGACGGTCACACGCACGTCCTGCAGGGGATAACCGGCAATTGCGCCCGCCGCCATGGCCTGGCGGATGCCCTTCTCCACGGCGGGCAGCAGCGACCCCGGGATGGCCGCCCCCTTGATTGCATCCACGAACTCGAAACCCGCGCCGCGGGCCAGGGGTTCGACACGCAGAAACACCTCGCCGAACTGTCCGGCACCGCCGGTCTGTTTCTTGTGACGGAAATGGCCCTCGGCCGGCGCGGTGATCGTCTCCCGGTAGGCGACCAACGGCGGACTGGCCTCCACCTCCAGTCCGAAGCGCTCCCGCATCCGATCCAGGGCGACACGCAGATGGAGTTCGCCCTGTCCGCGCAGCACCGTCTCCTGGGTGGTGGCGTCATGCTCAACGCGCAGGCCCGGGTCCTCCTCCACCATCTTCGCCAGCGCCTCCGAGAGCTTCTGCTCGTCTGCGTGACGCACCGCCCGGACGGCCAGGCCGAACACCGGTGTCGGGATCTCCGGCGGCCGGAGGTGAATATGGTCCTCATCGTGGGAGTCGTGCAGCACGGTATCGAAGGTCACCTCGTCCACCTTGGTGAGGGCGCCGATCTCACCCGGACCGCAACGGTCCACGGGCAGATGCCTGCCGCCCTGGAGGCGGAACAGATTGCCCACCCGGAAGGCCTTGCGGGCGTCGCCCGCGAACAGGCGAGTGTCCCGGCTCACCGTCCCCTGGTGCACGCGAAACACCGCCACCTTGCCCAGAAAGGGATCGTGTTCGATCTTGACCACATGGGCCAGCACGTGGGCGTCGGGATCGGGGCGCGCGTGGTACTCGCGCACGCCCTCGGCGTCCTGCCGGATGAACGGCGGCGGGTTGCCCTCAAGCGGATTCGGCATCAGCCGCACGAACACGTCCAGAAGGGTCCCCACCCCCGCGCCCGTTGCGGCGGAGGTGAAACAGACCGGCACAAGGTGCCCGTCGCGCAGCGCCGCCTCGAAGGCGTCGTGGAGCTGCGCCGGGGCCAGCGCCTCCCCTTGCTCCAGATACAGGGCCATCAACGCATCATCCATTTCCACGACCTGGTCGACCAGCATCTCGTGGGTCTCGGCCACGGAGGAGAAATCCGACTCCCCCGATGGCTCGAAGAAGCAGTCCACGACCCGCTGCGCGCCCCCGGCCGGCAGGTTGACCGGCAGGCACTGCGGCCCGAAGGTGGCACGGATGTCTTCAAGCAGCGCGGGCAGCGCGGGCGCCGCGGCATCGATCTGGTTGACGATCATCATCCGGCACAGGCCGCGCGACTGCGCCCACTGCATCATGTCGCGGGACGCGGCATCGATGCCGCCGCGGGCGTTGATCACCACCGCCACGACCTCCACGGCCGGGAGGATGGACAGCGCGGCGCCCCGGAAATCCGCATAGCCGGGCGTGTCGATCAGGTTGATCCAGGTCCCGTCCCGCTCGAACCCAAGTACCGATGCCGTGATGGAGTGATGCAGCAGTTTCTCCCGGGGATCCATGTCGCTGACCGTGGAACCCTTCTCCACGCTGCCCGCGTCGCTGACGACACCTGTCGCGGCGAGCAGGGCCTCGCCCAGCGTCGTCTTGCCGGCCCCCGCGGGACCGGTCAGGGCAATATTGCGGATATGGTCCAGGCGCCGTTCGGACATGTGCCAGCCGTCCCCGGGATGCACGATCACCTTACAAAGCGTAGCAGGCGGCGGGCATTCCGCGACCGACGGGGGAGGCCGGGCCGTTCCTGTCAGGGGGTCCGGGCAGGGCCCGAAAGCACCGTGAGACCCGCGCGCGCCAGCATCCCGCGGAGCTGTTCCGCTCGCCGGAAGGCTCCGTCACCGGAGGTGGAGAAGTTGAAGATCGGCACCTTGTCGCCCGAGTGCATGCAGATCACGGCGCGATGGGTGTCTCTGCCCTTCTTGCCGGAACGCGACGCCGAGGTCTCCACGTCCACACCGCTGATCTGCGACAGGGGCACGCTCACTTCCCGGCCCGACGTCTGCCACCAGCGCCGGCGGCGCAGGATCAACCGGTCGATCGACGGCCTGGCCTCCACCTCGGCCACGGTGCGCATGCCGAAGACCATGTACAACCCGATGGCCGGGAACAACAGCAGGAACAGCACTGCACCCCCGGCTGCGGAATGGTGCAGACTCAGCACCTGCCGGGCCGGGTTGTCCAGAAAGTCGTTCACCTGCCGGACCAGCCGCTCGTGTTCACTCCGGGAGGTGGACCGGTAACTGGAAAGCTCGTGCCTTTCTCCGCCGGTGTTCAGGACGGCCCAGTGATTCGTCCTTGCCCCGTCGCCGCTGCTTCGCCGCCGGGTCACCACCTCCGCTCCGCGCACACTCTCCAGTGCGATTCGATGGCTCCGTGCGGAGAACGGACCGGATTTCTGCAGCAGGCATTCGCCCGACTGGCGGTCACACCGCAACGAGGTTTCGGCCTGGGTGAAGATCCACATGAAGGCCAGCCCTCCGAGGCAGAACACCAGCCCGAAGGTCAACACGGCGCGATTGGACAGACGAACACGCAATCCGGGATCCGATCGATTCACACGCAATCCTCCGGGAAGCCCTTGCGGTGTCCCTGTCACGGTCCCCTGCTGCCTGGACGCCGGGGCGACCGATGACCCGACTCCCGCTTCACACTATACCCCGATCCTGCTCGCAGGGATGTCTATACTTACAGGCTGCACCGAGGCGTGAGCGGGAGACAGTCACATGATGCACACCATCCGCCAGATTCTGGACGAGAAGGGCCGCGACGTTCATGCCGTGAAGCCGGATGACACCGTGCTGGAGGCGATCCGACGCATGGCCGAGCTCGGGATCGGTGCTTTACTGGTCATGGATGACGGCCGGCTGCTCGGACTGATCTCGGAGCGGGACTACGCCCGCAAGGTCATCCTGGCGGACCGCCGATCCCACGATACCCGCGTGGCCGACATCATGTCGGCGCCGGCAATCACCATCGATGCCCGGGCCACGGCCGAGGCGGGACTGGCATTGATGACCAACAAGCGGATCCGCCATCTGCCGGTGCTTGATCAGGGCAAACTGGTGGGCGTCGTCTCCGTAGGTGATCTGGTCTACACCATCCTGGGTGACCAGCAGGATCTGATTGAACAGCTGGAGCGCTATGTGACCGGGTAGCTGTGACCTCTCAACAGGTTGATCATCCGGCTGGTTGCTGCGATGCAGGATTCTTCCCGTAGGAGCCCGGTCCTCCGGGCGAAGAATGACCCACCGTTGCCGGGATGAATCGCCCAGGGGACTGGGCTCCTACGCTGCGGGGGTGTGGTTGTACACGTCAGGGGCAAGGTGCCCGCCTTCCGGGGACCTGTGCCGTGCCCGTCGCGTCCCGCCGGACGGGAAACGAACTCACGCAGGACTCCGCCGGGTGCGCTCCCCGATCATGCCCTTGCGGGAGCACATCACGTCGATGAGGAGACCTTATGAAACGGACACGGCGGAGTGGGCGGCTCGCCCCTGCGGCGGCCGTACTCGCCCTCATCCTGCTCGGACTGGCCGCGGTGCTGGTCGCCGGGTCCGGGCCGGCCCACCGATCGGGGCTGCTCTCCCTCGGCGGGGCGTTCGGCATGCTGCGTTACGGCGTCCTCGCCGCCGCGGGTGCCTGCGCGCTGGGCCTGATCATCCTGATCACCACCTTCTGGCACCGCCGCCCCGGACCCGCCCTGACCGGCGGCCTCGTGGTCGCCGGCAGCATGGCCCTGGTGAGCGTTCCGTTTCTTTACTGGCAGCAGGCACAGAATGTGCCGCCCATTCACGACATCACCACGGACACCCGCGACCCGCCCGCCTTCGAGGCGCTGGTGGCCGCCAGGGAAGCGGCGCCGAACGCGGTCGGGTATCCCGGCGAGGACACCGCCCGGCAGCAGCGGCTTGCCTATCCGGACATCGGCTCGCTGCACCTCCAGGCATCCTTGCCCAGGGTCCTTGAGGCCGCGGAGGCGGAAGTGCTGGCGTTCGGCTGGGAGGTGGCGGAGGTGAGCGGCGACCGCATCGAGGCCACGGCCACCACGCTCTGGTTCGGCTTCCGGGACGACGTGGTCATCCGCGTGCGGGAAGAGGACGACGGCGTGCGGGTGGACATGCGCTCCGCCTCCCGGGTCGGCCGAAGCGACGTGGGCACCAATGCCGCCCGCATACGGCTCTACCTGGATGCGCTGGAGCGCCGTGTCACGCAGGGCGACTGACCCGCTCGACGGATTGTCGGTCCCTGCCGGGGTGACGACCCCGGGCTCCCGGTGCTTCCATTTCCCGATACCAGGGCATGAAGGGTGATTGTGGTCACGGTTCATGGCACGGCCTGTTGCCCCTCCGTGATGAAGGCGCAAGGATCTCCGGACAAGTTCCTGTGAACACACTGAGTCCGTTCAAGGCGACCTGTGCCGGTTTGCCGGCAAGGCGCCTCTTCCGAACGCCGCCATTCACCGCCGGAGATGCTGTCATGTCACTGCCTCGTAAGTCCGGTCTTCTGGTCAGCCTGCTCGGGATGTTCTTCATGTTGTTCGCACCCGTGCAGGCGGAAATGATCAGCACCTACGAGGTGCTCCATCAGCGGGAGCGCGCGCAACTCGTGGACATGCTCGAGCGGGAGGATGTACAGAAACAGCTGATTGCGCAGGGCGTGGATCCCGCCTCCGCCCTGACGCGCGTTTATCAGATGACGGATGACGAAATTGCACAACTCAATGGTCAAATCAGCGAGCTGCCCGTGGGCGCGGGGATCGGAACGGTACCGCTGCTGCTGATCATCATTATCATCATCCTGCTGGTGTAACACTGCCGCGCTGCTTGCGGCACCGCCGCCCATCCAGGTCAGCGCCGTCCCGCATGGAGCAGGCCGCGCGCAATTACGGGATCGATATGGAGCGGCTCTACCCCTTGTATCCCGAGGCGATTGGCCATCGACTCCCTGTCACCGCGCCAACGAAGAGTGAGCAGTTCGCATCGACCGCTCCGGGAGGCCTGTCACGCCAGTGCGTCCGTTGCACGATGAAACTGATAGGGAATCTCCTCAGTGTCCGGCGGAAGCCGCCAATGGTCCGGGTTGTCGTACTGGTAGGCCCGATCCACCATGTTCAGCAGGGCAGCGGGCTCGGTCCCCGTGTTCTGAACCCCATGCCAGACACCGGGCGGCACAACGACCAGCGTCGGCCGATGAATGCTCAGATGAAGTTCATTGATCTGTCGATGCGTGCCCGAATCAGAGCGCCCGTCGTAAAGGACCAGCTTCATCGACCCCTCCGTGACAAAAAGGCGGTCTGTCGTCGAGTCATGGGCATGCCAGGCCGAGACACCCCCGGGATGGAGTACGACCTGAAAGACCTGATCGACGACCTCATCCCCTGCGAACCAGTCCCGGCGGAAAAGCTCCGTGAGCCGGCCATTGGCCTTGACCACATTGCGCGCCTCCCGGAGCACCACACCGTCCAACAGGGACAATCCGGTCGGCATCCAGTCGGATGTAATGCTTTGACGGTCACGGACCGCGCCCGGCAATTGCCATTCTGATTTCATGGGGCTCCTCGTCTCTCGTCGTAGCGCGAACGGCGGAATGCGCCGTGTCCGAACCTCATCGCCGCTCATTCCCGAGGCCGCGAAGGGCGCGCAACGCACGAAGGTAAGCGCCCTTGCGCCGGAAACGCAAGGCCATGAGCATGGCAGCCGGCGACCAGCCAAAAGACAGCAGAATCCTGCGCACGAGGTTTTTCAGGCCGCGCCGGATGTACAAACCCGCATCCAGCGTATTCCCCAGCCGCGGATCCAGAACAGCCGCCTCAAGGGCCAGCGCCTGCAACTCCCGCTCCCGGAAATCCGGCTCATTGCAGAGCCGATCGAACATCCGGCGGTGCTCGGACACCTGGCGTTCCGCGTACGAGCCCAGGCGGCCAGCCGACGGAAGCGCCACGACGGTGAGCCTTGGCACCTGCTTCATACGCGCGCCGGCCCTCCATGCCCGGCGCAACCAGTCCTGCGATGGCGCATCGTAGCATTCCCGGTAGGAACGCCAGGGTCCCACACGCTCGCAAAGTTCCCGCTTCATGACCCATGCGGATGCGGGCACGTAGTTGTGGCACCGATAGACTCCATTCTGCACCGCCCCGCCGAGCACCCGGCGGCCGCGTCCACCGATGATGTCCAGCAGGCCGAACGTCAGTTCGGCCTCGTCATTCTCAAGTGGCACAAGCGCCGCCTCGAGATGGTCGGGGAGCCAGAAATCATCATGATTCAGATACGCCACATAGGCACTCCGGGACCGACGCACGCCTTCATTGTTGGGTACGGACTGCTCCCCGTGATTGGTCTCCAGGTTAACAAATCGAATCCGTGGATCACCCAACGAATTCACAACCGCTGCGGTGTCGTCGGTACATGCATCGCCGATCACCCACGCGTCCCAGTCCTGGTATGTCTGCCTGATCAGGGATTTCAAGGTCAATGCGAGGACATTGCTGCGATTGTAGGTGGCAATGATGACGGAGACTCCGGGGGGCGGCTGATTGGCATTCATCGTCGAGGCATGGCTGAGTATGACCTGTTATGGCCGGGAAGTGCCCGGGGGTGATGTCGATCCCCGTGTGCGGGAATGCATGGGGAAACGCTACGCATGAGAACCCGGTCCGTGAAGCAATGACAGGCGCCGCCCACGGACGGTCACCCGTTGGTAACGATAGCGTAGTTCGCTTCCGGGAAGACAAGCCGTCATCCGGCCATCGCGGGCGCCGTGCGTCCGGTTGAGTCCGGGAACGGTCGCCTGCAATGGGGTGGGAGGCGATCCCCCCCGCACAAACTATGACCCGGTCCACCGCGTGGTACGGCCCCGCGGTTCTCCGAACGTCCACACCGGTCCGGCCGCCGCGGACTCCTTCGGGCGCGGCCATTCCCCCCGGGTGAACCATGCCTCGAATGCCCCGGCATCCATCGGGCGCGCGATATGAAAACCCTGCACCACATTGCAGCCGAACGCGGCGAGTGTCTCCATCTGGTGCTGGTTGGTCACCCCTTCCGCCACTACCACCATGTTCAGGTAGTGACACAGTGCGATGGTGGACTCGACGATTCGCCCCGTGTCCCTGTCATCGAGCATTTTGCGAACAAACGAACGGTCGATCTTGACCGTATCGGCAGGGATCTCGCTGAGATAGGCCAGCGACGAGTAACCCGTGCCGAAGTCGTCGATGGAGAGGCCGATACCCAGATCCCGGCAACGGCGCAAGGCCTCCAGGGCGCTCTCCGGGTCATCCATGATAGCCGACTCGGTGACCTCCAGTTCCAGGCAGTCGGGCTCCAGATCATGGCGCCTGAGCAGTGCCTGTATCTCTTCGAGCAGCCGGTCTTCATGGAGATTCTTCACGGACAGGTTCACGGCCATGCCCAGATCGAGGCCCCGGGACCTCCAACGGGCCAACTGGCCGACCGCCTCGTTGATGACCCACCGGGACAACGGCGAGATGAGGTCGGTGTTCTCGGCCTGGGGGATGAAATCCCCGGGCGGCACCATGCCCCGGACGGGATGCATCCAGCGCACCAGCGCCTCCACACCCACAACGCGGCCGGTGGCCAGGTCCAGCTTGGGCTGATAGTGGAGCAGCAACTGGTCTTCCTGGATGGCGATCAACAACTCACCCATCAGGGCCAGGTTCGCGCGGCTGGTGCGGTCCGACTGAATATCATAGAAGGCGTAGCGCCTGCCCAGTTGCTGCCCGGCGTACAGGGCGATATCGGCCCGGCGGATGAGGGCATCCGGATCACCGCCCCCATCGTGCAGGTGCGCGATACCGAGACTCACCGATGCGTGCACATTGACCCCGTCGGCCGGAAACGATGCGTGCATGGCCTCCAGTACCGATTCGGCCAGTTGATCGGTGCCGCCCGGTGCTTCAGCCGCCACGGGGACCATGGCGGCCAATCGGTCGGGGGCGATCTGGTAGACGCGGGACCCCGGGGGAGCGATCTGCAACAGGCGCTCGGCGACGGCGCAGGACAGCGCGGTCCCCACGTCGTAGCCCAGGGTGTTGATGATCTCGGTGAGATTCTCGACACGCAGCACCATGAGATGCACCCCGCCTTCGTCCTTGTCCGAGGCAAGTATGGGGCGCAGATCCCGGGAGAGGGCGCGTCGATTGGGCAGACCGGTATCCACGTCGTGCGTGACGGCCCAGCGCAGGTGCCGGACCTGCTCGATCAGACGACCGGCGATCCAGCCGGTGAAGGCACCCACCACCACAAAGGCCCCCAGGCGGGACGCCCAGTTCACCACGGGCTGACGCAGATCACCGGCCACGTCGATGGGCATGAGCGGGCCCACCAGCAGCCCCGCGGCGATGCCCGCCACAACACCGCCCGACACCCTGAAGATGACCGCCGCCAGGATGATGGGCAGGTACATGGCGTGCAGGTAGGCGTAGCGCGTTCCGCCGGTGAAGTAGACGAGTCCCGCGGCGCACAACAACAGCACCCCTATGGCCACAGCCATCCAGCCGCGCCGGCTTCCCGCCGCTTCAAGCCATCCGGGTGACAACTGCCGTTTCAGAGACGCTGTATCCACAGGGGCTTCCGGTTCCTGGCCGCACGGCCGTTAGGACGGGGCTATGACACAAGTACACCTTGATTGTTATTAGCCCATTCCAGGGATGCGTGCAAACAACCACAATTCAGGCTCAGGAAACCGGCGACGGTCCTTCAGCACCCGGGGCGCTCAACACGACAGCAGCATCACGGGTGTCCGGTTCCCTGTCAGCCTTCGTCGATTCCTTCGGCCACCGCGGTGACGGCAGCACCCCCTGTAACCCCAACCCTCATCCGGGTGCTTGACCGGCATCGCCGCTCCGCGTACGGTTTCACTGTCGGGTGGTTCAAAGAGGCAGGACAGATGCACTTCATGCAGCGATTCAACCTCGTGAGTGGCGATCAGCGATTCAGCTTTTCGGTGCTGGTCGCCGTCACCGGCCTCGTGCTGACCCTGCAGAACCCCCAGGCCCAGGAGTCCGCCGCGGAACTCCTGTCCCGGGCGGAACTTCCGAACCTGGGCCAGGTGTTCGAGATGCGCCCGCAGACCCCGCCCCCGGGGGTGGAGGGTGACCAGTTGGCGATGGACGAAGGCGACGAGGCGCAGACGCTGGTCACCGTCGAACGCGACTTCGATCGCGCCAGAGACCCCCGCAGGATTCCGGAACGCTAACCGACCAGGCCCGCCTCCGGGCTCGGATTGCCGCACCCTTCTCTTCGATGGACGATTCTCCTCCCGTCAGGATTCTCGGGCAGCGCCCCGTGCCCGACCCCGCCTCACGCATGCTGATCCGCATGTGACGCTGCCCGGCTTCGCGTGAAGCCGGGTGCACATGCGCTCCCCTCAGCGGCAGAACGGCCAGAACTGGTAGAAGCGCCGGCAGCGAAACTGCTTTTCACAGCCGGCCAGTTGCCCCGTGTAGCGCGTGGCGCGCTCGTTGACACGCCGCGCCACGCGCCCCACCTGCGGCTTGGCGCGATATGTGCCCCGCGAGTAGCCGCCGTGCCCCTCGTGGTAGGCGAGATACAGCCGCTCGGCATCGTGTTTGGGGATGTTCAGCCGCCGGTGGCTGATGTCGTTATACCAGCCGATGAAATCCAGCGAGTCCGCCATGTTGCCGCGCCTGGCATTGCGCCGCCCGGTCGCCTCCAGATACTCCTTCCATGTGGGCGACAGTGCCTGCGAATAGCCGTAGGCGCTGGATTTTCTCGCCCTCGGAATGATGCCGAGAAAGTAGTCTCGCGGCGGCCGCACGTTGTGACGGAAGCTGGACTCCTGGTGCACGAACGCCATCTGCACCGGGATCGGCGTACCCCAACGCTCCTCGGACCGCTTGGCGTGGTCATACCAGCGCGGGTGCTCCTCGAAGATATGGCAGATGTTGTCCGTGCGCGCGGGCGGCTTGCTCGCGCAGCCCGAAACGAGCAGGGCCACAACCGACATCGACCAGGCGAGGGTCCGCACCGTGCGCATCGCTTTCATCCGGAGCGGTTCGTCATGCGCAACAGGCGGGCCTCATGGCGCCCGAACACCCTCCCCCCGCTCAGCAGCACGATCCCACCAGATCCGCGACCTGACAGGACTCCCCGCTACGCCGGTCTGCCGGCAGGATCATGTGTGCCATGCCCCTATCCCCGTGGCACCGGTTGCGGATGTGCCCGGTCCGGTTCGGCCCTGTTGATCCTGCAGAAGATCTCCAGCAGACGCGGATCATAATGCTGTGCGCTTGCCTGGAGGCGCCGCAGCGCCTCGGCACGGGGCATGCCTTGCCTGTAGGAACGGGTCTCGGTCATTGCGTCATAGGAATCCAGGATCCTCAGGATGCGCGCAGCCAGCGGAATCACCTCTCCCGCCAGCCCCTCCGGATAACCGCTGCCATCGTAGTTCTCGTGGTGGTGGTAGACCGCATCCGGAATCCTGGCATCCAATCCCAGTGGACTGAGAAGCCGATGACCCATCTCCGCATGCTGCCTGACCAGTGCAAGTTCCGTGGCGGTCAACCGTGCTGGTTTGTGCAGGACATGCTCGCTGATTGCCAGCTTGCCGATATCGTGCAGTCGCGCGCCCATCACAAGCACCGCGGTCTCCTCCGATGAGCAGCCGGCGTGCCGGGCGAACCCCACCGCACTTTCACCGAGTCGGTGATGATGCTCGCCCAGATCCGGATCGCGGCTCTCGATGATGCCGGCCACGAACCGGGAGATCTGTTCCGGGCGCGGGGCCCTTGGACTTCGCGACATGATGTTGGTCCTTCGGACGATGGATGCACACCTGCCGAAAAGTATAGCGGATGGACCCGCTTGCATACCGGAACCCGTTGCACGGAATCGGGAAAGGGATGCATGCCACACGAACCGGCTGCAGCGGGCCCGGGACCGGGCATCGCTGCACCCGCATTGTCCACTTGCATTGATACGCATCAACGCAGCTTCCGGATGCGCTGACATACTGGTTGCAGACGTCAATCATGCTATGCGTGGCCCGGGATGTGCTCGACCTCCCTGCACGCCCGCACACGCGAACCGGAGCACCATCACCATGAACATCGATCAGGCCATCGAGAAGCTTCACAACCAACTGCCGCTGCGTGCCCGCCAGGAGGCCCTGCCTCCCGAACTGGCGGAAGTGCACCGGACCATCCTGCGTTCCTTCATCGAGCAGGGGCGTCCGCCGAAATCCACCGAACTCGCCGCCAGTGTGCCCGGCGGGGATGTCGCCGGCGCCCTGAAGCGTCTTGGGGACGACGATCTGGTGGTGCTCAACCGGGAGGGCAAGGAGGCCGTGGGCGCCTATCCCATGACCATGGCGGACACCCCGCACCGCATCCGGGTGGCCGGCCACAACTTCCATGCCATGTGCGCGCTGGATGCCCTGTCCATTGCGCCCATGTACGATGTGGAGGTGCACATCGATTCCCGCTGCCATGTGACCGGCAAACCCGTTCATATCATCCAGCAGGGCATGAACATCGTCGAGGCGACACCCGACCGGGAAATCCGGGTAGGCATCCACTGGCAGAATCCCTGCGGTGCCGCCGCCCACAGCATGTGCCTCGAGATGATCTTCCTGCGGGATGCCGAAACGGCCGCCAGATGGCAGGGTGGGGACACTGAGAACCTCACCGTGTTCACGCTGGACGAGGCCGTTGCATTCGGCGCGGGTTTCTTCAAGCCGCTGGTCCAGGCGTGATCTCCCAGGAGATTGTTTCATCCAGGGGGCCGGGGTCCTACGGGGATGGTTCCGGGTAGGAGCCTGGCCCTCCGGGCGAAAGGGTGCCTGGCCTGAGATTGGTTCACCCAGGGACTGGGCTCCTGCTGTGCGGGCTACGCAACCCGCACCCCTTGCCTGGCCGCCCCCGGTATCGGGGCGGCCTCCACGCCCTTTGCTTCCCGGCCGCATACAAGCCAGTATTGAACACCCGATTCCGGGTATGCCGACGGCCGGTCCGATTCCAGGCGGTTGCCCGGCCCCACCAACATCAGCGGAGACCCTTGCCATGGAGAAACACGTCGACGTCGCCATCATCGGAGCCGGAAGCGCCGGCCTGTACGCCCTCTCGCAGGTGCGCAAGGCCACGCAGAGCTACGTGCTGATCGACGGCGGGGTGCTGGGCACCACCTGCGCCCGCGTCGGCTGCATGCCCTCCAAGGCCGCCATCCAGGTGGGCGAGGATTTCCACCGCCGCAGCCTGTTCGACCGTATGGGCATCGAAGGCGGCGACACGCTCGGGCTCAACGCACCCGAGGCCCTGGAGCATGTGCGCGACCTGCGTGACATATTCGTCGACAAGGTGCTGAGCAACAGCACCGACAAGATGGGTGAGGAGTTTCTCACGGGCCATGCCCGCTTTCTCTCCCCCACGGAACTGCAGGTCGATGAGGATCGCATTCACGCCCGGGCAGTGGTCATCGCCACCGGCTCGCGGCCAGTGGTCCCCGGAGACTGGAAGGCCTTCGGTGACCGCATCCTCACCACCGACGAACTGTTCGAACTGGAGGATCTGCCCGCCTCCCTGGCGGTGATCGGCCTGGGCACCATCGGCCTGGAGATGGGCCAGACCCTGGCCCGGATGGGCGTGGACGTCACCGGTGTCGATCAGCTGGACCATATTGCCGGTCTGCAGGATCCGGAGGTGCGACAGGCGGCCATCGACATCCTGGGCAAGGAGTTCCCGCTCTGGCTGGGCACCGCCGCTCAGATCAGCGAGGAGGACGGCGGCCTGCGCATCCGGGCCGGGGAGAATTCCGTGCGGGTGGACCGGGTGCTGGCCGCCATGGGCCGGCGTCCCAATGTGCAGGAGCTGGGACTGGAGAACCTCGGCGTCGATCTGGATGAACGCGGACTGCCCGCCTTCAACCCCCACACCATGCAGGTGGGCGACCTGCCGGTATTCATTGCCGGCGATGTCACCGGCGAAGCCGCCATCCTGCATGAAGCCGGCGCCGAGGGCCGCATCGCCGGCTTCAACGCGGTGCAGGAACGCGTGGTGGCCTTCAGGCGCCAGACACCGCTGGCCATTAATTTCTGCGATCCGAATATCGCCGTGGCGGGCACCGCCTGGAACGACCTGGACCCGGACCGCACCGCGGTCGGCGAGGTGAAGCTCGGCCCCCTGGGGCGCGCGCTCATCATGGGCAGGAACAAGGGCATGATCCGGGTCTACGCGGACAAGGAGGACGGCCGCCTGCTGGGCGCGAGCCTGATCGCCCCCCGGGGCGAGCATCTCGCCCACCTGCTGGCATGGTCGATCCAGCAGGGCCTCACGGTGTTCGACCTGCTGCGCATGCCCTTCTACCACCCCACCGTCGAGGAAGGTCTGCAGGCGGCCCTCTATGATCTGCAGGGCAAGGTCACGCGCCAGCCCGACGCCCCCGTGGAAATGGAGCGGCTCTAGCCAGGATCCGTGCGCCCGTCACGCCGATGCCGATGCCTTCTCGGGCGGCGGCGAGAGGGGAAAGACCTCGGGGGCATCCGGCAGAGTTTCCAGATAGATCGAGCGGCTCGGGAAGGCGAATCCCGTCCCCGCCCCTTCCACGATCTCCTTGATGGCATAGGCAAGCCGCTCCTTGATCTCCAGCCAGTCGCCCCAGACGATCGTGTTGGTAAAGCAATAGACCAGGATGTCGATGGAACTGTCATTGAAGGAGTCGATCCGCACGAAGGTCGGCACCTCGGACGGATCCGCAATCTCCTCGCAGTCGAGAATGTAGCGTTCGATTCCGTCCCGGATCTGCCTGAGCTGCTCAAGGGAAGTCCGGTACTCGACGCCCACCATCCAGCGGATGCGGCGATGGCTCATGCGGGAGAAATTGGTCACCGCGTTATCCGCCAGACGGGCATTCGGCACGTAGACCGGGGCACGGTCGAAACGGCGCACGGTCGTGGTACGAAACCCGATCTGCTGCACGGTGCCCTCCACAACGCCATCCACGTTGATCCAGTCGCCCGGATGAAAGCGGCGCTCACCGATCACGAACAGCCCCGCAATCAGGTTCTTGAACAGATCCTGCGCACCCAGGGCGACGGCCACACCGAACAGACCCAGGCCGGCGATGATCGGACCTACGGCGATGCCCCACAGCTCGAGGATCGTCGCCACGCCCAGCACAATGAAGGCAATCTTCGCCGCCTTGACGATCCACTCCACCATGGGCCGCGTGAGCACGCCTTCGGCCTTCAGCAGCACCGCGCTCACCGGCGTCGTGATCCGGTAGAACGCCCAGAACAGGGTGAAGGCGATCAGCGACCGGTTCAGATTGTAGAAGAATTCCCGAGCCCCCTCCTCCACGTCCAGTACGCTCAGCGCAAAGAAAATCCCCATGACAACGGGTATGAACCGGATCGGTTCATACAGTGCGGCCACGATGCTGTCATCGAGATCCGTCTTCGTGCGGGAAGCCGCACGCTCAAGCAGGCGCAGCACAAAACGGCTGAAGAAATTCCTCAGCACCATGAAGACAGAGAAAATCAGCAGGGCGATCAGAACGCCCGCGATATTGACGCCGAACACCCCCTCCCGCCAGACCACCACCACCAGGTCCCAGAACTCCCCCACTGTTGCCATATCCATAATCTTTTCCACTCCAAGAAGGCACACATCTGAACTTCGGCTCGGCACCGGCGCCTGGACGCCCCCGGGGCATAATGCCCCATCCCGAACCCAGTGGTTTACCCCAACCGGTGGTTACCGGCGGGGCCGCGATCCCTGCAATGCCGCGTACACCACGTCAGGCTTCACGCAGGGCACTGCTTTCCGAACGCCAGACTATACCGCTTGAGCCTTGCCATTGGACACCGCGAGAAATCCCGCCTCCGTTCCGGACGCTCGCAAGACCGGCGATGGCTCAGGATGTCGCGTTATTACCCTGCCACCCTCGCGCAGGCCTTTGCCGTAAGGCGCCGGAGAGCCGATCGGCCACCAGTATCCTGTCCCGCAAGACAAACTCAGCGTTCCGCCCGGCGCAACCCTCCGCACCAGCCCCGGAGAAACCGGCGCAACCGGGACCTGCGGCTCGACACATGCAAGCGCAGCATGATCAATCGGTTTACCCGATCGATCATGGGAACGATATCCGGCCCCGAACCAGCCAGATGCCGGTTTGCCAATGCAATAAGGGTGTCCGCATATCGATCGGCATAGGGCTGGAGGTCAGGATCAAATCGCGTCTGCGGATGATTCAGCACAGTAGGGTTGGTATTAATCTCGAAGACTTGCAACCGGCCCCTGGTCTCTCCGTAATCGATGCGGCCATATGTGATCCCGGCGCGGTCGAATATCTCCCGAATCCAGTTCACGTGCGGATTCTCAGTGACATACTGCAGGTGCTCTCGCCTGTGGGCCTCCCCAAGCCTGTCGTAGGCGTGCTTGACGAACCAGTGCCTGTTGATGAAGCAGTGCTGTGGAAAAATGTCCGAACCGATTCGGAAAGCCCCGTACTTCCGGAAGTATCCGTCTGGCCCCGGCTCCGCGGAATACTCAACCACCATCCAGTCATCACGATCGGCTCCGGAGCGGCGCAGCGCCTCCAGAGCCGTGTGCAATGCGGATGCATCGGCCAGTAGTTCCGGACAGGAGCCCATGAACCCGGATTCCCGGCGAAGAAACACCGGAAAGCGCAAGTCGGACGGACAGGCATCGGGACGGAAGACCCGGAAAGGGTTCCTTCCCTCCGCCGCGAGGGCCTGAAGCAAGGGGAACCTCGTGAGGCTCGCCGTGGGATGATTGAGCGTGGAGATACCTCTCTCCACCAGGACATCATGCATGGCACATGCCCTGGCGCGCACAGATCGGTCAAGACGATCCAGGTCGGTCCAGATGACGATCCCCGACCCCACGCTCAGCAGGAGGTCCATTCGGCTGTAGGGAACGACGCGCAGACAGCGGCGAAGATCCGGACGGTAATGTGTAACCAGAGCGGCAAGCGTTCTGGCGTGCCTTGCCACGCACACGTAAAATATCATGCTGATCCCTCGCCGCCCGGAAATGTGATTGCGGAGTAATTTCACGTATGACCCACTTCATCGTCCGACGTATGCGCCCGGATGAAGCGCCCGCGCTCGCGGATCTTGAATCCGAGGCCTGGCCGGCTGGCCTGCAGGCCAGCGAATCCATGATACGCAAGCGTCTGGAACTCGGCCATCAGGCAGTGGTGGCCGTTCTGGGCACACGGTTCATCGCGGCCGCGTGCTTCTATCATACGTCGCAGGATCCCACTGACACCGGGCGATTTCCGCGCGACTTTGAGCGCTTTTCCACCCAGCCTGCCAGTGAACCGATCCGCTCCAGCTATGTGTACAGTCTTTGTGTCACTCCCGCCGAGCGCGGGCGCGGTTCGGTTCAGCGCGTGGTCGACGCCGTGATCGAGAACGCCCGTTCGGTGGGCGCCCGGTACGTGGTCGGCGATGGGCGTTGTGCCGCGTATGCAGGCGCGGCAGGTCCCGGCCCGGATCGCATCCGTTGCGACCCGTTGTTTCGGCGCGCCATTGATGACTGGCACCGGAGCGGCCGGAAACCCGGCATCGAGCTGCTGATACGTGACCCCTTGCTTCGCTTTCATCACCGCCTTGGTTGTGAGTTCCTGCATCTCGCCCCTGACTTCCTGCCTTCGGATACGGCATCAGGCGGCTTCCGGGTGATTTTCATGAAGCGCCTGACAAGGCAGGAACCGGGGTCGACCCGATGAATGACAGGCACTGGTTCGACCCGTTCGAACCCTGTTTCGCCAGCCAGCGCTATGCACGTTACCAATGGTTTCGGGAACACGCACCGATCGCCCGGGGCCGTTCGCCATTCCCGGGGTTCCCTGAAGCGGTATACCTGTTTTCGCACGAAACGGTGCGTATGTGCCTCACTCATCGCGCGTTGCTGCAGGCGCCGGACACGGAAATGTATCGGATCACCCGTCGTTCCCTGATGTCCGATCCAGTGTTCGGGCTGCTCTCGAAAGCCGTCCTGTTCACCGATCCCCCGGTTCACGGGACCCTTCGTCGTCCCATGACACGGGCCATGACCGCGACGGCCGCAGCGCAGCGCGAAGCGTCCCTGCGGACCCGGGCCGAGGCGCTTGTGCAAGCCTTCGAGGACCGCGGTCACTTCGATCTCGTGACCGATTTCGCGACACCGTACATCGTAGGCGCCATCGGAGAGCTTCTGGGCCTGACCTTGACCGATATTCCGGCACTTAAACGCCAGACCACGGAGATGGCCAGGGCTCTCGATCTCAGGACCTGTGAGGCTCGCCCGGCGCGAAACGTATCCTCGGCCCCGGAGCTTGCGCAATGGGTCGAGTGCGCACTCGATACCACGCTGGTTTCAGACGAGGGGCTCTGCGCCACGTTTCTGGAACATTACGACAGCGGACAGTGGACGCGCGCCGACGTGATCACCAACATGGTGTTCCTGCTGTTCGCGGGACAGGAGACGGCCGTGGACGCACTCGGCAATGCCACCCTCGCGATCGCCCGGCATCCCGGCTGCTGGGATGCCGTCACCTCCGGGGCCGTCGCCAGCCTGGACGCGGTCGACGAACTGCTGCGGTACGACCCCTCGCTACAATTCTCCAGCGCCCGGGTAAGCGCCGAACCCGTCGAACTGACAGGCACGGTCATCCCCGCCGGCATCCCCGTCATCGCCGTACTCGCGAGCGCCAACCGGGACCCGGAAGTCTTCGACGAACCGGACAACCTCCGGCTCGACCGTCGGACGGGCCCGGGCATGACCTTTGGTCATGGCATCCATCGCTGTGCCGGCGCGCATGTCGCCCGCGTCGAGATCGCCATCGCCCTGGAGACACTGATGCGGCGGCTTCCGGCCTGGGGGATCGACGAAGGCTCGGTCGTCGAACGCGACGCGATCACGTTCCGCGGTCACACCTCGATACCCATCACACTTCACACGGCAGGCGCGAAAGGGTTACCGGTTTCCCGCTGACGTGCGGCCGGGCAACGGTGCGACGGTAACGTGGTCGCCGGAGCGCCGCCGACTCGCGCACGCCGCCCCTCGCTCCTCGTTGCCGGGCACGGCGCAGTGCCGTTGAACCCGGTCCCGCGCCACCTGGCGTATCTCTATATTTCAGATACTTGCCGTGCCCCGCCTCGTGTGCCGCATACGCTCTATACTCTGTAGTGCGCCCCGGGGGCGCACCGGCCGGAGCATCTCTCACCGCCCCGGCCCCGACTTCCGTAACAACAACCAAGAGGGAGATACAGCAGCACAAAACGAGAGGAGACCTGCCATGACTTCCAATGTCTGCCGCCAGTGCGGCGCCGATGTTTCCGTAGTGCGCATAAATCACGTCGAGGGCGAGGAGGGGGGCATCCGCGTCGCCATCGACGGCCTGCCCGTCCTCAACTGCGCCAGCGGCCACAAGCGCTTCACCACCCCCGATTTCCCGCTTGAATTCGTCCAGCGCCTGGCCGAATCGGGCGCGCTGGACGACGTCACGCCCGCAGTCCAGAAGGGGCTGTTCCGAAAACGCCTTCTTTGTCCGTCCTGCGGCCGGGAAGTGGCAGCCGAGACCAACGGCGATCTGGACGGCAAGGCGCGGGTGGAGGTCCCCGACGGGGATCCGGTGGACGTGAAGGTCAAGGTGCCCTTGTTCCGCTGCTCGGGATGCAACCAGGAAGTCACGGAGCCCAAGTCCGGCCTGGAGCGCGACCTGATGCAGGCGGTGGCCAACGCCTTCCGCAGCGCGGAGATCCCTCCGGGGTGAAGACAGCGGATGACAGGCGCGGCAGCAGGGCACTGACGCCCGACGGGAACGACGGGAAACCCTGAGGTCAGAGCGGAAACCCGGGCCCGGGCAAACGGAACCCGGGTGTTTCTCGCTCTGACCCCGGTCACCTCATGAAGCGGTTTCAGGTTTTGCCGAACACCCTTAATGCATCCATGAAGGCCTTGACGCCGGGGAATCCGTGATACGCCGCGGCGTTCTCGTTGTCGCCATGGATCGCGGCCTGTGATGCCGAGACCGAATCCGCCGACCAGGGCCGGGTCCACATGAAAGTACGGATCGTTCACCGGGTCACAGGTGCCGGTATCCGCCTCCACGCCGCTCATGCCCAGTGCGTGACCCATCTCGTGGGCGACGACGGACCACAGGTCATTGCCCGGTCCGAAACCGTGGAAGCCGGTTTCCAGGATCTCCAGCGCCTCCTCCAGCGGGAAACTGCTGAACGCCTCCATCTGCTCCGCCGGGTGGGTGGTTCGATAGAGCCGTGGCCGCATGTCGAACTGATCGTCATTGTGGGGTTCGGGGTCATAGTACAGGCCGATGTTCACCGAGATCCGAATGCGTGCTGCGGTGGGCCGTCCGTCGGCGTCACGTTGCAGGACAAGCGCGTCGGGTGCGCCCAGCTCCGACGCAAGCCAGGCATAGGCGATCTCCACGCTGTGGTCGTCCCGGATGATCCCTTCCCAGTGTTCAGCCACCGCCTGCATGATGGCTCTCAGTTCCGGCGTCCTGTCGAGAAACGTGTTGTCCGGGCCCCGACAGGCCGAGGACCGGGGAACCTCCACGCCCTCGACCAGTTCCGGTTCGCACGGATCGACCGCGCCGGGTATGGACTCGTCGTAGGCAAGATTGATCTCCAGCGCCTGGGCGGTGCCGCCCGGCCAGAGGATTCCGGCCATCAGGGCGGCGCCGGATATCGCCATGATCATCCGTCGTTGTCGCCCGCCCTTTCGCGCGACCGGGCGGCTGATCCCTTTGGGACGCGCACCTGGCGCGCGGGTGCCTTCATTCAGCAGAAGGCCGGGCAAGGTCCACGGTGAATGGGGTTGGTCAGCCATGATCGTCCTCCTGGCAATCGGCGGATCGGAACGCCAGACCGCCCCGGTGCCGGGGAGCCGGTCAAGAATGCGGCCGGCAACCGGCCGGAGGCCCGTGCGCGCAGATGTGCGGGGCAGCCCGGGCGATCCGTGGGGCGGATTCGGAGATGCATGGCCCCGATCGACAAGGCGCTTGCACACGTCCGCCTCCATCGCGGCGCGGGTGGTGACAAGGATGCAATCGGGGTCGGGGTGGAGATGGACACCGCACGCAACGAAACGCGTTGCCGGCCATTGCGGTGCGCAAGGCCCTTTCCGGAGGACGGCTCCTGCGCGCGCGGGAAGCGCCGACGGATACGGTGGCAGACGGGGTGGCCATCCGGAGTCAAATCCGGATGAACGAGTTCCTTTCTCGCTCCAGTCATTGGAGCAGTCCTTCTCCCAGGAGTTTAATCCGAAGCTAGCCGGCAGGTATCGGGGTGTCAATCGCGAAAGTGAGACGTGAGATTCATTTTCGTCATCGGATGCCCCGCACGGCCCGATAACCGATCCGGAACCCGGAAATTCGTTTCCCGGCGTGACTGCCGCACGATGCCTCGACCTGTCGATGTTCCCTTCTACCGGATTCACAGAAACATGACCGTCCGCTTGCCTGGATACCCATGCCGCCGGATGATCTCCATAACCTTCGCGCAAATCCAAAGGGGATAGACATGAAACATGCAACCATGATCCGTTGGTCCCTGATCATCTCCCTGCTCGCGGTTCCGGGGTTGGCCCCCGTGATCCACGCGGACACCCCTGCTGAAAAACCCAGCGCAGAGCAGGTGAGACAGGATGCGCGGGAACTGATGGACTCGCTCAGGACCTATTCGGCTGAACAGCGCGACGAAGCCATCGAGAAGACGGCCAGGGCCCTCGAGCGTCTCGATGCACGCATCGAAGCGCTCGACGCGCGCATGCGTGCCAACTGGGACAGGATGGACAAGGCGGCACGCGAGCAGGCCCGGGACAACCTCGAGACACTGCGCAGGCATCGGGATCAGGTGGCCGACCGCTACGATGCCCTGAAGGAGAGTTCGGCCGATTCCTGGGATCGGGTGAGGAAAGGTTTTTCGGATGCCTACCAGGCATTGCACGACGCCTGGACCCAATCGGAAGAAGACCTCGGCGACGACCCATGATCTCTACCGGGCGCGCCCCTTGTCCGCCGTACGGATCAGGCCGGGCAGGAGATCGTCCCGCCGTCCCGGCCGGCCTCCTTGATCGCCTTCCTGAAGTACCCCTTCAGCGGGCCCTTCAGGTGGCGAAGTGCCTCGCCTTGCGGAATGCCCTTGAGCGCGCAGAACAGTGCCAGGGCATAGGTCAGATCGTACTGGGAGAGATAGCTGGCGCGCTCCGCGCCCGGCATCCGGCAGCTGCCGCAGCCCGTCTTCGGGGCGGCGTAGGCCGTGTTCGCGATCATCACGCCAAAGCCCATGAACACCGCCAGCACCTCCGTCATCTGGGGCCAGTTTTCCCGGCCGCCCGGAGGCTCGTCACCGGCAAGGGCCGCCATGTAGCTGGCCAGTGTGTGGGCAAAGGCGGCGATCAGCGCCTCCGGATCGTTTACCATATTCGGCTGGTAGGTGATCGTCAGGCGGTGGCCCGGGTCTACCGCCACGGGGGCCACCCCCTTCGCCCCCCGAACGGCGCCGGTCAGCTCCAGCCGCTGCGGGATGTCCGGATCAAACGCCCCGGGCGGCACCAGCCGGGTGGGCCAATGGGCCACGCCCGCATGGCGCTTGACCTGTTCAAACACCAGCTCCGCCATCCCGTGGACCGAGTCGGCCCGCCCCGGGAAGTGTGCTTCCGTGGGAGTCACCAGGATGCTCTCCTGATAGAAAACGTCCGCGCCGAAATGACGCAGCGCCCAGGCATAGATATCCATCAGCCATTGGCGCGTCGCGTTATCGATCAGCGGCTGTTTCTGAAGGAATCCGAACATGTCCCTGCCGTCTCCGGGAATCAGGTGCCCATTGTACCGGCGGCGGCATACCGAATCGAACGGGTGAACAATCGCGATCAACCCGATCCGGCCCTATCTTCCGTGACCCACCAGCCGGCAGGGACACGAAGCCGGGGCAGCCTTTCTGTTCTCCACCCGTCCGCCGTGCCGGGTCACCCGCCATCAGCCGTCTTCCGCGGGCCTCAGCCCGGGCATCGGCCTGCCGGCGGGCACGAACGCCAGCGCCAGACCGTTGTTGCACCAGCGCTGGCCAGTGGGCGGGGGGCCGTCATCGAATACATGGCCCTGGTGGCCGCCGCAGCGGGCGCAGTGATACTCGGTGCGCGGGATAATCAACCGGAAATCGCGTCTGGTGCCCACATGGGTCGCGTTGATGGGCTGCCGGAAGCTCGGCCAGCCGGTGCCCGAATCGTACTTGTGGGCACTGGAGAACAGCGGCAGGAAACAGCCGGCGCAGACATACGTGCCGTCACCATACTCCTTGTCCAGCGGACTGGAGAACGGCGGCTCGGTGCCTTCGCGGCGCAGGATGCGGTACTGGGCCGCGGTGAGGATCTCCCGCCACCGCGCATCGCTCAGGTCCAGCGGCTCGAACGGCAGATCCCCGCCGGCCCCGGCAGGATCGCCGCAGCCCTTCAGCCAGGATGCCGAAAATGCCAGGCCAAGGGCGGCCAGCAATCGCCGGCGGGCCGGAATGAGCGGTGTGTCCCTCATGCAAGGGTTTGATCATTCCGGACGCCGGGAGTTCTCGAAAAAGCGTCAAGGAGGGAACAGGCGGCCAGGACGCCCGCCCTGCCGCCGATCTTCGGCCGGGCTAGTCCCAGGCATCTCACTCGTCGTCCATGACAAATGCCCTGAAGCCCTCATCCAGGGCCCGCCCGGTGGGATCGTGACGTACCGACAGATGCAGTCGACTGCCCCCGAATGCCTTCTGGTCCAGGCAATTGAGGGTCATGTGCGTATCCCCGTCAGAAGTGACGTAACGGATGCCGCCGCAATCCATGGTGTCGGCATGGCTGAAGTAACCCGCCAGTCCCTGCTCCAGCGCCGTGCGGGCGCTCTCGCACGCCTCCGGGCGATCATAGCCGCGCTCGCCGGACACGCGACCGATCCGGGCACCGGCTTCTCCCTCCGGATACAGGTGAACCTCCAGGTCGTTGAATACCGCCCCCACGGCAGCATGGTTCGCCGGAATCCGCACGGTCTCGAAATAACGGATTTCGGACGACAACTCGACACGCCCGCCGGGGATCACGCCCAGTACGTCTCCCAGCGGGCTGGCGGTCACCGCGACGACGTCGGACAACCGTATCGCGGGTTCAGAGGCTTCCGGGGAATCCACAATGCCACCCGCCATCCCCTGCCCCAGCGCCTGCACATGGGCCAGGGTCATATCGAGATAGTGCGGATAGACCGCCAGCTGGTCGGCGATCCATGCCTGGGCATCGGGCCGCTCCAGAAACCGTATGACCTCCTGCAGGCGGGTGGCGCTCAGTGATTCGGCAAGGGCGTCAATCCATGCGCCGGTCGGTCCGTCCACCTGCACCTCGCGCATCAGGTCAAGATACTTGGCGGGCATGTCCTCTTCCCAGCCTTGCGGCATCTCGTCGCGCATCACGCGCATGAAGTAATCCCATTCCGCCTGGTTGAAGTCCCGTATGCGCTGCAGATCCACCACCCGTTCGGCCAGTGCGAGGTTGCGATCACCTGCCCCGGGGCCTGCGGGTAATGCGCCCGGCAGGATGATCACCGCAAGCGCGCAAACAATACCGATGAGCTTTCCCTTGGTCAGTTCCATGACATTCTCCCTGATTGACGGCCCCGGCCTATGAACGGGTCGAACACCCGCACGTACCCTTCAGCCTGTGTGGTAGACGCTTTTTCCCTGTGCGAATCGGGCTCGTGTGAGCCCCCGAAAGAGGGCTCGGACGTACGCATGCATCCGGGCCGTATGATGCGGCCCGGATGCAGTGGCAACCGGAAGATGTTTTCCAGATGAATGAGTTCCCTTCGGGCTCTGGTCATCGGGGCGCTCCTTGTCCCTTGGCATCGAAGATCCAAATCTGAACAGTCAGCGGCGAACTGTCAAGGTGATCATGCGTGTCCTTATCGCCGCCTAGCGACGGAACAGGCATTCCTGCATGCCGTCCCCCAGGAGGATGGCCCGCTCGACCCGGAAACCCGGCATCAGCCGTTGGAGTTCCCCCGTGGAGCAGCCCGGTGCCTTGCGGGCCCCGGTGCCGGCGGCGGGAAGCGCGCGCACCCTGCAGCCCGGCTGTATCACCAGCGCCCTGGGCGTTTCCGGGAGTACCTTGCTGCCGTACGCGAGAAAACCATGCACCAGGCCACCCCGCGGCAGCAGGTCGGCCAGCCGGGACATCAAGGCCTCGACCACCCGCGGCTGCAGATAGTTGAGCACATCCCAGGCCAGCACCACCTGGACGCCGCCGACCTGGGAGTCCGGCAACAGCGCCTTCAGGCGGCGCTCCAGCTCCGCCTCGTCATCCTCCGCGCCGAAGCCCATGAGTTCGGGGACGGCCGAACCGACAATCAGCCGCACACGCAAACCGCTGAAGAACTCTACGGTTTGCGCGTGCGGCTCACCCAGATCCAGCACGACACGCCGCTCGCCTTCCAGCAGCGGTTGCAGGGCCTGCTCAAGCAGTCGGGCGTGAATGGCTTCCGGATCAGGCGACCCGCCGCTCACGCCGGAACCGGCGGAGGCATCACGCCTGGCGGTCACCGCGGCCACAATCTGTCAGCCATGTGTTCGCAATACCTCAACCCGCGGTACTGCCGGCCTTGCCGCCGGATGACAACTTGTCTGCGGCTCCGGACTTGTCGGACTCGGTGGACGACGAAGGGCCCGACGGCGTTGCACCCGCACCTGCTGAACTACCCGCACTTCCCTGGCCCGTGGCGGCAGACCTGGACCTGGTCGTCCCCATGGCTTCCTCCACGACCTGGGCATCCATCTCGATGGCGCCCTTGAAACGCGCGCCCTCTTCAAGGCTGACACGCGGCGCGGTGATATTGCCGCGAATATTCGCCGACTGCCTGATCACGACCCGTTCGGCTCCGAACAGATTCCCTTCCACGGTGCCCTCCACCACGACGGTATGGGCGTAGATGTCGGCATTGATCTGACCATGGGTGCCGACCGTCAGGCTGTGCCCCTGGAGTTTCACCGTACCGCTGACCCGCCCTTCGATGATCAGGTCCTCCTCACCGCGCAGGGTACCCTCGATGTGAATCGATGGTCCGACGATGGCGGCGTCCCGGCTGCGTGACGCGATGCCCGACCGGGGCGGCGCGACCCCTTCCCTGGGCGTGTCGGGTGTATCAAAGAAATTCCCGCCTTCGTCCTTCGGGTTCTGATCACTGCCGGAACTGCGTTTACCGATATCAAACATGGCCATGAAGCTCTCCTCCCGGAACGACAACGGCCGTGCCCGGAATGGCCGGCCGGTCGTCTATCCTATACCCGCACGCCCTGGAGCGCATACGGGGGCCCACGAACAGCCGGTGGCGGAAGGCCAAATGAGTGATCGAGTCTACAGAATCCGCCACCCGGCGCCAGGCCGCTGCACTGCATGCGACCCGGAACGCCCGAAAGTGTATCAGGCGTGTTCGGGGGTTCTCGGAAAATCGATGCCAAACAGTTCGGCCGCCCGTCCATGCAGGATCAGGTCTCTGGTCGCCCTGTCGAGGTTGCCCATCATTTTCTCGACCACCGGATCGGGGTCCGGCCAGACATTCTGCGGATGCGGGTAGTCACAACACCACATGACGGTCTCGGTGAGCAGGGACCAGTCATGTTCCAGCAGACGCGCCCCAACCACGTCATTCTCGAATGTAAAGCGGATGTTCCGACGGACGTACTCGCTGGGCAGCATTCCGAGCCCGACCGTTTCATCCGGCCTGCGGATTTCACATTGCCGATCCATCCATGCGAAAAGAAATGGCAGCCAGCCGATCCGGCTTTCCGCCATCACCCACATCAACCGGGGGTACCGTTCGAAGACACCGCCGAAAATCATATCAGCCACCGGACGGGCCGCCACGAACGGAGCAGTGGCATGTGCGGCGAGCGAGGCGCCATCGCGGTTCGGCGGGCGCGGCACCCCCGCACCGTGACCGGTATGGCTGCATATCACAATGCCTTGATCCTCCGCCTCCGCCCAAAGCGGTTCCCACACCCCGGAGGCCAACGGTCGGCCAGCATCGAAGACACTGAACTCGACTGCCCTGACACCCTGCCCGACAAGGCGCCGGAACTCCCTGAGCGCGGCGTCGGGATTGGCGGTCGGCAGATTGGGCAGATAGATCAGACGGCCCGGCACGACCGAGGACAATTCGAGACAGAGATCATTGTAGGCACGATACATCTCCACCAGCAGTTCCGGATTGTCCACCTTCCACTTGCGCGTATCTCCGTAGAAGAGTGCCGCATGGATCCCCGCGATATCCATGTGCCGGGCGGCAAGCCGTGCATCGGAGGGCGGGAGTGCGCCGACGGGCAGCTCGACCCGACCGAACTCGTCGTCAACAAGCTTCTTCCAGTTGGAGCCGACCGCGGATATCTTCCTGAGCTGCCCCTCCCATACCCAATAGCTGCCAAGATCGGTCTCGATGACCCGCGGCCCGTCTTCCCGCAAGCGCTTCGGCAACCGCTCCTGCCACAGATCCGGGGGTAGCCAGGGCGTGTTGAGGTGATTGTCCGCCGAGATATACTTGTAGCCGACAGGCTCCATCGTGCTCTCCCTCAATGTACGCGGGACTGTGCTAATCGTCCCAACTGTAGCGGGCTATGGGCGGGAACATGCGCCGCCGTTCATCCACCTGCTCAATGAGCCGGTCGGTCCACGGCGCCGTGTCTCGCGTGCGCCGGATGCCTGGATGCACGAACCGGCGGCAGGCATCCAGATACTCCGGACTGCTGGAAACGCCCAGTGCGTCGAGCACCGGAGAGAGCACCATGGACGGATCCCGCACCATGTCCTCATGGTAGGTACGCACGACACACACGGACTCCTGGGGCCGGGCTGCTGCTGCGAGCGCCCCTTCCAGCATTTCAAAGTACCACCGGACCAACTCCGGCATGCTGCGGCCCCGGCGAATGTCTGCCCGCGTCCACAGTGAACTGATGTTGTCCCATGGATTTCGGAGATGATGAATAACGATGACGGGCATGCCCAGCCGATCGGCAAACCGCTTCAACAGATCCGGGTCGGCGCTCAGGTGCTGGCTGGTGCTGCCGGCCCGTTTGTCGCCGATGACGCGCAGTTCATCATGGTATCCGAGCCATTGGCCCGGCAGGTCGTAGACGTAACCGCCGATACGGCGTCCACGTTTGCCGAGCCAGCGCTCGCGCTCCAGAATCAGGTGGAAAAGCTCCTCGCGCTCGAATCCGGCACGCAGGTAGTGCAGGACATCCAGGTTGTGGCTGATGAGAATGTTCCGGTGGGCATTGAGAAGCGCACCGAGCACACTGTGGCCACTGCGCGGCTGGCCGACGAACAGGCAGGCGCGTTGGACCCGATCGAACAGCCGGTCCTGGTCGCGGTCACGAACCTGACAGCTGCGCCTGGCCTGACGCAGCCTGCGCGCCTGAAACAGCGGCTCCATGGCGGCCCATGCCCGGGGTACCCGCTGCTTGAGCAGGAACTCGAGATCAAACTCACGGGATGCGGTCACGGGCCAAGTGATCCCTGAGCCATGCCGGCGGCCGGGATACCCCGCATTGCGAACAGAGTCATGAGCGGGGTACTCGCGGTCACGCGTCACCCCCGCGCTCGACCAGTTCCACGCGACGGTTCCGGGCACGGCCCTCCTCGGTGCGGTTGGTGGTGACCGGCGCCATCATGCCGGCGCCGGCCGCCTGCAGACGCTCACGGGCAACACCGGCCTCCCCGGCCAGCCAGCTCACCACCGATTGTGCGCGCTCCAGCGACAATGCCACGTTGTATGCGTAATCCCCGGTGTTGTCGGTATGCCCCACGACCAGGAGGTTCATCTCCGGGCGATCGCGCATCAGCTCAGCGATCGTCTCCAGTGCCTCGATCGATTCCGGCAGGATCTCGGCGCTGTTCACGGCAAACAGGATGTTCTGCACCGCCACGCGGCCGTCCTGCACCAGTCCCGTCTCCATTTCACCCGCCGTCAGGGGCTGATGATCCATGGTCGCGTCCATCTCCCGTGCAGTGACGATCGCCTTCGAGACCGCCGGCCCCTCGACGCCCCGCGCATTGAACACGGCGATCGCCGCCAGCACATCACCCTTCCCGGACCGCGCCGCGATATAACGCACCTGACGATCGCGATTGGCAATGCGGCAGCAGTCCCTGGCCCCGCGCTCGTACAGACCCGACTCCCGGAAAAACAGCCGCCCCGCGCCGCCGGACAGTTCATCCTCGCTGCCCTTGAACAGGATCTCGAACCCCCGCTCCTCCAGCGCCTGCAGATAGCTGCGTTTCACGCGAAGCGTTGCCACATCCGGGTTGTCGAATACATAGCTTAGGCTCAGGACCTCGCCCTCCATCACCTCGACATCTTCGAAGCCGTCACGCGAATACGGGCCTACGGGGACCGTGACGCGATCAAAATCCACATGATCCTGGTACACGATGTGGGAACCGGCGGCGCGGGGGACATCGGGATGATCGCCCGCCCCGTCAATATCCTGCGAAGCCGCAACAACCCCCGCCACCAGCGTCGCCACAAGCCCGCCGCTCAAGGCGGCCATCACACCGTGTTTTCTCATGTGGTCCTCCCATCGATTACCTGCACACTTCGGGATACTCCCGAAAGGCGCAATGCTAACCGGCCGGAACAGGGTTCGCCAGCAAGGAACCGGGCCGCCGGCCTCGTCCATCCGGTTGAACTGTCCTCGCGTGACAGACCGGTGACGAGCGACGATCAGGGCAATGGGCTCGAACAGCACCGGCTGCCGTGTTGCTCAAATCAGCGGCAAACCACTATCCTATGGTCGAGCGTCGCGGCAGATTGCCAGGACCCACGCGCAAGATAAAAGGGACAGCCAGAACTGATGCGGGGACTGACACCGGTGCCATGCGGCGCAGCCATGTGCCCTGCAAGAGGATACGTATGCCGGCTGCGGTGCATTGCCCTGAGCATGATCACGCGGAGCCCTCCGGGCCCGATGACACATGACCGGCATTTGTCATTGGCCGTGGCGGGACGAATAGACCCATGGGGGTAATGGCACAGAACTGGCGTGCTGCGGCCCCTGTTCAGCGGATGGGCATCATCCTGCTTCTTCTGGGGCCTCCGCTGCTGCTCTGGCAGGCCTTTCCCGCCAACCAGATCCCCATTTCCCAGCCCGCCTTTCTGGCCGTTCATTCCATCATGGAGATCTTCGCCGTCGTGGTGGCGGCGCTGATCTTCTTCACCGCCTATGGTACACGGCGCGCGGAACGCTCCGTGCGGGTGGTGGTGCTGGGCTGCGCTTTCCTGGCGGCGGCCTTGTTCGATGGGCTTCACCTGCTGAGCTACGAGGGCATGCCCGCCCTGGTGACCGATAACAGTCCGCACAAGTCGATCCTGTTATGGCTGTGTGCGCGTGTTTCCGCAGGCATCGGCCTTCTCCTGTACGTGCTGCTTCCGGACACGCGCCCGGCCGGCGCCGGTGAACGGCAATGGCTGCTCATGGCGACGCTTGCGCTGACGGCGGTCCTGTCCTGGCCGATACTGCGCTACCCCCAGGTGCTGCCGGCGATGTTCGTGCCGGGCGAGGGCCTCACACCGCTGAAGATATGGATCGAATGGCTGGTTTTCAGCCTGTACATCGCCACCGCCTTGCTTCTGTTCCTGCGCCGCCGGCGGGTACGCCATTGCGACGTCGGCAGCCTCATGCTTGCGCTTCTGTTGCTGGCCGTGGGCGAGCTGTTCTTCACTATGTACGTGCAGGTGACCAACACCGCCAACCTGATGGGTCATGGCTACAAGGTCATGGCCTACTTCTTCCTGTATCGCGCAATCTTTGCGGAGGCCATCCAGCAGCCGTTTCAACAGATCCGCAACATGCTGGTACACGACGAGCTGACAGGGCTTGCAAGCCGCGTGTCCTTCAACGAGCGCCTCGACGAGGCGATCAGGAAGGGGCGCCAGACCGACGAGACCTGCGCGGTCATCTCCGTTGGACTGGACCGCTTCAAGACCGTCAACGCCACCCTGGGCCACGAGCGGGGTGACCTGCTACTGATTGCCGTTGCGGATCGAATTCGCAGCACCGTTCCCGAAGGATCATTCATCGCCCGGTTCAGCGGCGACAACTTCATGATCCTGCTTGAGCGGACCACGCCGGCACAGGCACACGACATTGCGCAGCGCCTGCTTCACGCCATGCAGGAACCTTATGCAGTGGCCGATGACCGGCTGGAGATCACGGCCAGCATGGGCGTGGTGACCAGCCCGCTGGATGGAGACACGGCCAGCATTCTGCTGCGCCATGCCGACGTGGCCCTGCATCACGCCAAGGCCCGCGGGCGGCAGTGCATCATCCTGTTCAGCCAGGACCTGAGCGACAGCATTGCCAGGCGCGCCCTGATTGAAGTGAAACTGAAGCATGCGCTAGAGCAGAACGAGTTTCATCTCGTCTATCAGCCCAAGGCCTTCCTGTCGCACGGGGGCATCGGCGAATGGGAGGCGCTGCTGCGGTGGAACTCTCCCGGCCTCGGTGCGATCAGCCCGCTGGAGTTCATCCCCGTCGCGGAGGAAACCGGAATCATCCTGCTCATGGGCGAATGGGTGCTGCGCGAGAGCTGCCAACAGTTGGCCGCGTGGCGTTCCCTGGGACTCGATCCCGGCAGTATCGCGGTCAACCTCTCCACGCGGCAGTTGCGCCAGGCGGACCTGGCGCACAACATCGGGTCGATCCTGCGCGATGCGGACCTGCCGGGCAGTGCGCTCAACCTGGAGATCACCGAGTCTGTCATCATGGACGACCCCGCCGCCGCCTCGGCCATGCTCCTGCAACTGGCGAAACAGGGGATACGTATCTCCGTGGACGATTTCGGCACCGGTTACTCCTCGCTCAGTTACCTCAAGACCTTCCCCATCAACTGGCTCAAGATCGACCAGTCCTTCATCCGGGAGGTCCCCCATGATGAGAACGACGTCGCCATCGTGCGCTCGATCCTTCGCCTCGGGCACAGCCTCGGCCTGCAGGTGGTCGCGGAGGGGGTCGAGACCCGGGAACAACTGGCCTTCCTGTACGGCGAGGGCTGCGACGCGGTCCAGGGCTATCTGTTCAGTCCGCCCCTGTCTCCGGCCGAGTGTGAGGCACTCATGCGCTCGGGGCGGAAACTGGAACTGCCGGAGCCCTGAGGGCCGCCCGTCGGGGCAGCGGCGGACAGGATGTGCACTGCGTTATCGGCATGCATGACGATACACCTCGATCCTTCTGATGCGTCTGCTCACGACCCCAGCGGATCGCGCCCGTGCGCTCAGTAGTGCTGCGGGTCGCCGAACAGCAGTTCGATCCCGAAGTACAGGCGCCACTGCGTCCGGAAATCGTTCTCGCGTTCGTGCAGGGCCTGCGGCCGAAGCTCCGCGATCAGCCAGTCCCTGTGGAGGACACTGCGCCAGCGCACCTGGGCATAGTAGCGGGTCACGCGGTCATTGGGTTCGCTCTCGCCCTGCACGCCGATCTGCCACAACAGGTCGCGGCGGTGCGCCAGCGGCTGGAGAAGTGAAAAGACCTGGTCGTAGTAGAACTGCCCTTCCCGCTTGAACCAGGTCACCCTGGTGTGGCTGCGCATCAGCATCCGTGTCGAGGCAAGCGGACGCTCCACGCGAAGATCCGTTGCGGTACCCACGCCACCCTGGTCGTACCAGAACAGTGATTGTCCGGGCCTGAGCCTCAGGTCTCCGACATCGAAGTCCCGCCAGCCGCGAACGCGTGTGAGCACATCGATGGGATCGCCGGAACGCAGGCCGACCGAAAAATCGCTCCCCCAGGGGTCGGGCGGTCGCAGCAGGCGCAGCGCCAGGGATCTTCGCGTGGGATCCTCGAGTTCGCGTTCCGTGCCGCGCTCCCTGGCCACGGGATCGTCGTAGTCATCACTGATGAACACCAGGCTGAGCCTGCGCTCGGTGCCGGGCAGGCTCAGGACGCCGCCGGCACCGAACTCGAAGTCTCCTCCGCCGCCCTCATCCACACGCTGGATAAACCGCAGCCTGAGCATCGAATCATAGACTTCGTCCGGCAGGGTCTCGGTGGTGCCGAACATGCGGTCCATGCGCCGGGAAAGCGTCCGGATCGTCTCGGACACCACTCTCTGGTGGTCATCAATGGTCTGCACCACGCCGACGGGATCCGTATCCTCGGCGGGGAGGCGATCCGCGGCCGGCAACGGCGTCATGGTCGCCAGCCAGGCCAGGGCCGACATTATCAGGACCGCTATGTTACGGTTGCTCAACAGGTCGCATCATCTTGGGCGCTGCGGGCTGCAGCGAGCTACGGGCAGTATAAACCAGGCGTCGACCCGCCAAACCGGGCAAGGAACACGTTTTCCCAACGCAGGGTGGGGTCGGCGAAGCCCCCGCACGGGATCCGGTTCCGAACTGCTCACGTCGTTGCCAACGCCGCAGGAGTTGCCCGATCATGGCGCGTGACAGTGCCGGGACCGGTGCACGCGTGACGAGAGGCGATGAAGCAGAACACTCTGTTGGAGCGGGTACATGCAAGCGTGGTGGACGAATGCGCGTTCCTGGCGTGCTGTTCCATTCACGGCCGCGTGCTGACGCTGCCGGGTATCGTCGCCGGAATCAATCCGGCCGCCCCCGACCGTTCGCTTTTCAACGGGGTGGCGTACGAATCCCCCGATGCCCTCCGGACGCATTACGACACCATTGCCGCGGCCTACGATGCCGCGGGCGTCCGGGCCTGGACGGTATGGGTGCGACCGGGCGACACGTCGACACCGGCGTTCCTTGCGTCAAGGGCCCACGTGTTCGACTACGATCCGGTGGCCATGGCGGCGCACATCCCTGATCTCCGGCTGCCCGCCGCCGGTGACCTCGACTGGGAAGAGACCGATGATCTGCGAACGCTGGGCGTCATCAATGACGCCGCCTTCGGCTTTCCGCCGCCCGCGTTCGCAGCGGTATTCGACCGCTGGCCGAACAGGCGCTGGCGGGGATATCTGGCGCGGATCGACGACAGGCCTGTCAGCGCCCTGCTCACCTGTGACACCGCCGAAGGGGATTGCAGCATCACGGCGGTCGCGACGCTGCCGGATTACCAGGGTCGCGGACTGGCGACCCGGTTGATGGCCGCGGCACTGCGGCAGGCGCGGGCACGCGGCATGACATCCACCTCGCTCCAGGCGAGCCCCTCCGGGGCAAGTGTGTACGCCCGGCTCGGATACGGGGAGCTGGGCCGGATGCCCATGTGGGAACGACGCGCGCCAGCGGGGCAGTCCCGAGACTGACAGCACAGCGAGGTAGGGAGGCGCCCCGGGCATCCCCCTGAGGACCGGCCACACGCGGTCCCGCGGCTCAGCCGGTCCGGACCGCCGCCAGGGGCGGTTCATGCTGATGCAGAAACCAGCGGTCCACCACCACCCGCCGGGCGAACCAGTGCGTACCCAGCAGTTGCTCTCCGATCCAGGTCCTGATGCCGGGCGGCATCAGCAGGTTCGCGGGGCGCCCGTCGGCACGGCGCCCGAAGCGCTCCTGCAGCCGCCGCGCATAGGCATCAAGACGCCCCGGGCCGTAGTCGCCCCCTGCCTCGAGAATCGTATCCGCGGCCAGCAGGGCCGACTCCACGGCCGGGCGGATGCCCTCGCCGCTCTGGGGATAGGCCAGACCGGCCGCGTCACCGATCAGCAGGGCGCCCTCGCCCAGGACCTCGCGCCCCGCGTGCGTGTGCAGCAGGTAGGCGTGTCCCTTGAAGCGACCCGGCAGATCGGCGGGTATCCTGCCCCGGGCGTGGAGGAACTCCACGAAGGCCGCCACATGTTCGGCCAGGCGGTGATTGTCCTCGCGGCCCAGGCCGATGTTCAGGAAATCGCCCTTGCGGAACACCCAGGCGTAGCCCCGCAGGTCACGGCAGAAGAACAGCTCCGGGGTATCACCCCGGATCGCACATGCCGCGCGCTGGCGCTCATCCATGGGGAACTCCACCTCCTGCGCCGCAACCACCCGCTCGCTGCCGCCCAGATCGGCCCCGAGGCGGCGCGCGACGGGGCAGAAATGTCCGCCGGCCCCCACCAGCAGCGGGGCCCGCAGGCGGTCATTGACCACCCAGCGCCCCCCCTTGCGTTCCAGATCCCTGACGGTCTCGCCCGGTTCAAGCGCGGCGCCGGAACGTTCCAGGAGATAATGATCGAACTCGCAACGGCGGATCCCGTAGCTCACCACCGCATCGTGACGGGTCCGCACCTCAGGTCCGTCCAGCATGCTGATGCGAAAGGCGCGGATCTCCTGCAGCACCCGCCCGCGTCGATACGCATCCAGATCGAGCTCGAGTGCATCGACGACCGCCGGCGTCACCCAGCCCGCACATACCTTGTCGCGGGGAAAGGCCTTCTTGTCGATCACCACCACGTCGAGCCCCGCCTGGACGAGCCGCCAGGCCAGGGTGGACCCCGCCGGCCCCCCGCCGACGATGATCACGTCGCAATCGCGCGGGCCGGTCATGGCAGCATGCGCCCGTCATAGAGATGGGCGCGTGAACCCGGGATATCGTTGTTGTCATGGTGCGCGAACACCACCTGGAACAGCTGCAGCTCACCCGCGCTGAAGGCCGCCTCCGACCCGTGCAGGTACAGGCGCCATGCGCGCACGAACTGCTCGTCGAACATCTCGCCCACCCGTTCACGGTGCTGCTCAAAGCGCTCCCGCCAGTGGCGCAGGGTGCGCGCGTAATGCAGTCGCAGGTTCTCCACGTCCAGGACGGAGAACGGCGTGTTCTCGAAGATGTCCATCATCTGGCGCAGGGTGGGCGGATAGGCGCCCGGAAAGATACGCCTCTCGATCCAGGCGTTCAGGGGCTTGGGCCGGTTGCGGCCTATGGTGTGAATCAGGCCCCGCCCGTCGCGCCTGAGGCTGCGCCGGATCACCTCTCCCAGTTCCCGGTACTGAGGCGTACCCACGTGTTCCAGCATCCCGACGGAGACGAACACGTCGTAGTGCCCTTCGATGTTGCGGTAGTCGTCCTGCACATACTCGACCCGGTCTGCGAGCCCCTCCCGCGCGGCCCGGTCACGCGCGAACGCCACCTGCTCCCGGGAGATGTTGAAGGCGCGCACCCTGGCCCCGTAATGGCGCGCCATGAAGCGCGCCAGACCGCCCCAGCCGCAGCCGGCCTCCACCACGGTGTCGCCGGGCCGAAGCCGCAGCTTGCGGCATACGTGATCCATCTTGGCCGCCTGCGCCTGCTCCAGGGTCAGGGATGCATCCGGGTAATAGGCGCAGGTGTACTGCATGTGCTCCCCGTCCAGCCACAGGCGATAGAATGCGTTGCCGATGTCGTAATGGTGATGGACGTTATCCTGCGATCCGGAGAGGTTGTTGCGGCGCGGCCGGTTGATCCAGGCCCGGGCGGCGCGCAGCACAGGCGCGGTCCCGCGCGCGTCCAACCGGCGGTATATCTCGACCAGGAAACGCGTCAGATCCCCGTGGATCTCGATGCGCCCGGCGCTGTAGAGATCGCCGAAGTTCAGGTCAGGGTTGAGCAGCAGCGTCAGCAGGGCCCCCCGGTCCCTGATCTCCATGGTCGCCTCGGGCGCGGGGGTCGAGGGCCTGATCTCCGTCCCGTCCCAGAGCCGGACCACCACCGGGGGCTCATGCATCCACGCCAGCATCCTGCGTACCAGCCAGTGGTCCAGCGACCGGCTGCTGCCGCCACCGGCGGTCCGCCCGGCCGCCTGGGGGATGCTCAACTGCGCCGTCTTCCCTTTCCTCATACCTTCGCTCCTCCTTATCACGCGGGGGTGCGGTATGTGACATGGGGGTGCCGTCAATCTTAGGAAAATCATGTCCATCTCACAAATGCGCGGGTGCATGGCGGTAACCGGGGACCGAACCGCCATCGCCGCCGGATGCGCACAGCCCGTACGGACCACCGGGGCGGCGCGGGAACCGACGACCCGGTTTGCGCTCTAATGAACGCCTGTCCGGGCGCCTTCGGACAAGCCGGTTCGGCCCGTCGCCGTGCTTTCGGAGGATGCCTGCAATGCGTTTGCTGCTGGGTATGACGGCCGGTGTGGCCGTGATTTCAGGGATCGCGCTTCTGTGCCTGGTGCCGTTGTTTCTGCTGCTGGGGCCCGAGCACGCCCTGGCGGGCAACAGCCTGGAGTTCAACACGCTCTGGATCGGGATCGCGATGGTGGTCTGCCTGACGGCCGCCAGCATCGGCGGCTGGATTGCGCACCGGGTGGCCGGTTCCATCGGCGCCGTGCTCGGCCTGATCGCGATCGTGGTCGCATTCGGGCTGGCCGATGCGGGCTATCACCAGCTGCTGGCCCCCACAACCGCCGTGGCGCGGGGACAACTGGGCTGGTTTGAACTGCTGGTGGGGCTCCGGGAACCGCTCTGGTACGACCTGACCCTTCCGGTGCTCATGGGCATCTTCATCTGGATCGCGGGTTCCAGCCGCGACATCGAGCAACGCCCCATCCCACGGCGGGGCTGAACGGCCGACCTGGCAACGATCGGCCGCCTGACGGCTGTCATCGCGCTGGCGCGGGAAACCTGCGGATGGCGGGCGGGCCGCTGCACCCCGCGCCTGTATCCAAGGTATGATGACGCATGTTTTCCCGCTCTGAACAACGGGTTGACGTGCCCCGACCCGGCCATGAATGACCCAATCGGCAACCGGCGCCCGTGCGCGGGGGCGGCGGTCGCCGCGGCGGATCCGTCCGCCCCCGCAGGATCGTTCACTTTCGGGACACGCGCAACGGCGCCCCGATCAATCCATCGAGCTGATGTATGCCGCCAGCGCCTTGATCTCCAGTTCCGTGAGCATGGATGCGACCTCGTGCATGACCTCGTTGTCTTCAGTCCGGGGACGCTTGCTGAACAGTTCCAGCTGGGTCTCCGTATAACGCGTACTCTGGCTTGCAAGACGCGGCAGGTCGTCGGTCCCCATACCCCGCTCGCCGTGGCAGCCCGCGCAGTTGGGCACACCCGAATACTGGTTGCCTCGGTGATAGAGGAAGCGGCCCACCGCGGCCAGTTCCGCATCCCGCACCCGCTGGGCGGGTGAAGGCTTGACGTTGAAGAACACGCCCAGTGCCAGCATCTCGTTCTCGGTCAGATCCTTGGCCTGCGGCTGCATGACCTCACTGGCACGGCGGCCCGACTGGAAGTCGGCCAACTGCCTGGCAATGTACTGGAAATGCTGGCCGGCCAGGCGCGGTGTATCCGGGTTGGTGCTCAGTCCCTCGGCGCCGTGACAGCGGAAACACGAATCCATGTGGATCTCGTGCGCCCGGTCCAGGTCCACGCTCTGGGCCGCACGCACCAGACGCTCGGCATCCGGCAATTGTGCGCCTGCCAGACCCGGCATCGCCATGGCGATGGCGAAAACGGCCACTGACATCCTCATCTTCAAGTCGGTCATGCTGGTTCCTCGTCGGAATCGTATGTGGATCGGTTGAAAGTCGGCTTCAGGAAAAGATATCAGATCGCGCGGTCAACCTGTGCATACGCGGGCAATGGCGCGGCGGCGATGCATACCCGGTCCATTACGCGGCAAAGATCTGCCCGAACTCCGCGAACGCCTTGAACTCCAGTGCATTGCCGCTCGGATCAAGGACGAACATCGTCGCCTGCTCGCCGGGCTCACCCTGGAAGCGGACATACGGCTCGATGACGAACCGGATACCGGCGCGGCGCAGCCGTTCGGCCAGCGCCTGCCACTGGTCCATGGTCAGGATCACTCCAAAGTGCGGTACCGGCACCCGCTGCCCGTCCACCTCGCTTTCGACCGCCGTCCGTGACGGCTGACCGGCAAGGTGGGCCACGATCTGGTGGCCGTAGAGGTCGAAATCGATCCAGGTTTCGGCACTGCGTCCCTCGCGGCAACCAAGCACACTGCCGTAGAAGGCGCGCGCCGCATCGAGATCGTGAACGGGAAATGCGAGATGGAAAGGGGTGATCATGGGGCGGGCCTCCTCGGTGATGATCTCCGGACCTCGGACACCCCGGGGCCGGTGTAACCATGGCGGTTCAGTGGGCGCCTCGGGATCATCAGCGCTGATGACGGAATGTCCGGAGTCCGCGCTCTCCTGATTGCCGCCGGTGCCGGTGAGTCAGGCCATCTCAAGGTGGCCTTGTGCTCATGAGACAAGGCAGGATCCGGACGGCCTTTCCATCCGACCAGTGGCTTGCCGACCCGGGCAGGCGTCATTCTCCCGTCTCCACCGGGAGCCCCCGTGCCCGCCATTCGGCCACGCCGTCTTCCAGTCTGAGCGCCCTGAACCCTTCCTTGTTGAGCAGTTCCGCGGCCTCCTTCGCCATCAGGCAGAACGGTCCCCGGCAATAGGCCACCACCGGCCTGTCGCGGGGCAGCTCGGCCAGGCGCTTCTGCACCTGCGAGAGCGGCATGGAATGGGCATAGGGCAGATGCCCGGCGGCGAACTCCGTCTCCGGCCGCACGTCCAGGACCACGACCTCGCCGCGTCTGGCCAGCTCCAGGATCTCCTCGCGGCTCATGGGGGTCAGCTCATGGATGCTCTCGGACAGCTTGGAGAGAGCGGCCCGCAGTTCAAGCAGGCGATCCTCGGCCAGCGAACGCAGGGCCACCCAGAAATCGGCCACCGTCTTTCCGGAAAGACGGTAGTAGACATTCTTCCCCTCCCTGCGCGCCTCCACCAGGTTGGCCAGACGCAGTTCCCTGAGATGCGCGCTGGCCAGCTTCTGGGAGATCCCGGCCTCGGAGGCGAGCTGTTCCACCGACTTCTCACCCTGGGCCAGCAGGTCGATCAGTTCAAGCCGCTTGGGGCTGCAGACGGCCTTGCCGATCCGGGCCACCTGGGCATAGAGCACATCTTTTACTTGCCTTTCGCTCATCTTGATCTAATATACCAATAATCGTTAGATTGTTTGAACGTGATAGGGCACGGCCCCACCTTCATACGGGAGGATACGCCATGGAACTCTCCGCCATCGCGGCCGGGCTCGCAACCGGCATGGTGCTTGGCCTTTTCGGCAGCGGCGGCTCCATCATCGCCCTGCCCGCGCTGCTTTACCTGTTGCAGGTCGACCCCAAATCAGCCATCGCCATGAGTCTGGGCGTGGTGGCGGTCACCGCCACCATTACCGCGGCCGACCACTGGCGCCGTGGCCGGGTCGATGTGCGGGTCGCCACGGTGTTCGGCCTGTTCGGGGTCGTGGGCACCTATGCCGGTGCGCGCCTCGGCGTGGTGACGCCGGTCATCATCCAGCTCGGACTGTTTGCGCTGGTGATGTATGCCGCCGCCTGGCGCATGCTTCGGCCGGTGGCCGTCAAGCCGGCCGTTGCCGGCAGCCTGGTGCCGGCGGGCGGTGATGCGGCGGCCCTCAACGGCTGCCAGGAATTCTTCTCGCCCTGCATGGGACACATCGCCTTGCACGGCCTCGGCGTCGGCGTCCTGACCGGTCTGGTCGGGGTGGGTGGCGGATTCCTGATCGTGCCGGCGCTGGTACTGCTTTCCGGCATCCCCATGCGCACCGCCGTGGGCACCTCGCTGGCCATCGTCGCCGCCAAGTCATATGCGGGTTTCGCGGGATATCTGGGCGCAGTGTTCATCGACTGGTCGCTGATGGCGTCCTTCATCGCCGTCACCGTGGCCGGCAGTTTCATCGGCACACAGATGGCGGGGCGGTTCTCCCCGGACGGCCTCAAACGGGCATTCGCGGTCTTCCTGCTGCTGGTGGCCACCTACATCCTGTTCAACAACGTGATCCTGGGAGGAATGGCATGACTGTCACTGTCGTCTCGAAGTCGCCCGCGGGTGGCCGCTGCAACCTTTATACCCGCTACGCACAAGCCATTGCGGCACACTTCGACCTGAAACTGGATCTGCGTTATACGGACAGCGCATCGGGCGGCGGGATCGCCCCACCCGCGCTGCTGATCCACGAAAACGCCGTCATCCCCGAGGACGGGGCAATCGTATCCCCGGAAGACATCGAGCACTGCCTGTCGGCCCTCTGGCTCACCGAAAACCTCGCTGCCTGCCGGACCGCGCTGGAGGACATTCTGGAGCGTTTCATGGCGGAAATGAGCCGGCCATGAGATCCGTACCCTCACAACCCGGGCGCCGCGGATGACGGGCACCTGCTTCCCTGACCGGATCCTCTGCTACGCTTAAGTCATGTGACCGCATAGGGACCGGGACCATGGGCGATGCGGGTCTGAGGATCGGCGTTGAGTGTCATGTCGGCTACGGGGGCGAGTACGAACCCTGGCGCCTGTGCATCGGCAGGCGCTGGATCGCGGTGTCGGAGATCGTGGACCGCTGGCCGGCGCCGGATCACCGTTACTTCAAGCTGCGCTGCGAAGACGGCGGCATCTACCTGCTGCGTCACGACGAGGTGCGCAGCACCTGGGAGCTTACCGTCTATGACAGCGGTGCGCGGGAGGAAACGCGCCTGTCATCGACCTGAGTGCCCAACGCCGGGGACGGGCAGCAGATCGGGTCACCGGTCATCCTTGTCCGAACGCCGGAGAGGCCGGGTACTTCCCGCCCGCAGCAATGTGTTCATCCATCCTCCGGTTGCCGTGTGCCGAGGTTCAGTCGGACGGCGGGATGGCCTGAACCCGGCGATGCTCCTCGGGGACGCCCAGACCGGTCAGCACGTCGGTGGCAACCCGGATGAAGTGACTGGGGCCGGCGATGTAGTAGTCGCGCATCCCGGGGTCGTCCAGGTGCGCAAGACTCCGCGCGACGGCGGTGGGCCAGGCCGCCGGGTCTCCGGCCACGCCCACCCGCATGGGCCGGTAATGGAAATCGTCCAGCGCATCATCCCAGGAGCGGCACAGGTTGTCCTCGTAATGACCGGCACTGCCGCTGGCCACCCAGATCAGGTCCATCCTGTCCGCCACATCCAGCGCGATCACGTGTTCAATCAGGCTCTTGATCGGCGCGAAGCCCGTGTCGCAGGCGAGAAACACAAGGGGGCGATCGATCTCGTCCCCCATCACAAAGCCGCCGAAGGGGCCTTCCACCCCGACGGGGTCGCCCCGGCTCAGACCTTCGAAACAACGGGTGGTCAACGGATCGTCGCGGTTCTCCGCCAGGTGGAAAACCAGATTCCGGTCGTCACAGGGGCAGTTGGCCAGCGCCGCCGCGCCCTGAACACGCCCGTCGTCAAAGGACAATCGCACATACTGCCCGCCCAGAAAGCGCAGCCGGTGCGTCCCCGGGGTGCGCACCCGGAGCACCCGCACATGGGGCGCCGGGTCCTCGATGGACCGGACCTCGGCCTGCATCGACTGCCGGGGGATCTGCGCCGGCGTGCGGGCCACGTCCATCTCCACGACCAGATCCGTGACCGGTGAGACCGCGCACATCAGTGCAAGGCCCTGCGCCTTCTCGGCATCGGTGAGCGCATAGCCGTGGGGTTGCACCTCGCGCACCTCGCCGGACACGATGCGGGCCCTGCATTGCCCGCAGTTGCCGTCGCTGCATCCGTAACGGATGGAAAGCCCGGCCCGCAGGGCCGCCTGCAGGATGGTGTCTGCGCCCTCCACCAGAAACTCGTGGTTGCTCGGCACGAGCCGCACCTGCGGCGCCATCACGCTCAGCCAGCTCACGCCCTCGGCCAACGCGCCGGTCTGTCCCTCGTCCGTGCGCTTCTGGCGAAGCATGCTCTGCATCCGGAGCTTGATGTCACGCACGACAGGGCGCTCGGACTCGCCGCAGGTCCGTTCCACCTCCCGCAGGTGGTGTTCCAGCGCCTCCAATACGCCCGCGTAATGCTCGGCCTGCTGCTGGACCCGCGTGTACCTGTGCCCCAGCGCCGCCAGCCGCCGCGCCAGCACCTCGGGTTCCGGCAGGCTGCGGCGCGCGATGTCCTTGCCCAGGGCCGCGTCCTTGATCCGGTCCAGGCGTTCGAGCGTGCGCTCGTCCTCCAGGCGGGTGGCCGGGTAGAGGCCCAGCAGGTCCTCCACCTTCACCATGCCGTCGAAGCTCGGCAGGTCCCCGGACTTGATGCGCGCCTGCAGCTCGCCCCGGGTCACCCCGGCGAACTTGGCCGCACGAATCACCGAAAGCCACTGGTCCATGGTTAAAGACTAGCCGCGCGGGCGGGTCCGGTCCACATCATCCTGTCGTCGGCCCGGGACACTATTGGAACGACCGCGCCTCCGTCTCCAGGTAGATCCGGTAGGCATTGCCGCGGTTGCTGGCATCAAAGGCCGGCATGTCCTCGTAGCGGGACCAGTCCGTGTTCTCATAGGCCTCGTCGAAGGGAACCATGTCGTTGACCGCCGCGGCCATGGCATCCAGCACGTACACGATGTAGTCCCGGGTCGCCGCGACCGCCTTCCGGGCATCCTCGGATATCGTGCCATGACCGGGAATGATGTATCTGATCCGCTCGCGCAGACCGGCCACGTAATCCAGCCCGTCCAGCCACTGATCGATGTCCGTCTCCGGACTGTCCAGAAACGGGATGCGGCCTCCATAGATCACGTCCCCGCTGAACAGGACCTGGTAATCCTCGACCAGCATGACGGCATCCGCGGGCGCGTGCGCCGGACCCAGATGCCTGAGATCAAACCTTACGCCGCCCAGTTCGAAGGACATCTCCCTGTCGAACACTTGGTCGGGTGCGACGATATAGGTGTGCTCATCGACCCATGGAAAGAGGGCCTCGCGCCGCTGGGCAAGCCGTCGCTCGGCATCCTCGCCCTGACTGGCGGCCGTGCCGCCCACATATCCGAGGGCGCCGCGCTGTGCCAGAACCTTCGGTGCGCCCCCATGCTCCTTGAAGGCCTGCAGTCCGTAGATGTGATCCGCATGATAGTGGCTGACGACCACGTACCGGACAGGGCGGTCCGTCACTTCGCGGATGTGCTGAAGCATCCGGTAACCCAGGGCCGGCGTGCCGAGCGCATCGAACACCACGACACCGTCCTCCGTGACCACGAATCCCGCGTTCGAGGTATGCCCCTCGTTGACGGCGTCCGGAACACCCGACAGCCCTATGATGTAGTAGACCGGTGCATCCGGAAGCTTGTGCAGCTCGACAGGCACACCGACCGCACCGTAAGGCGTATCGACCGGAGCACTCTCCGAGGCCGCGACACCCGACAGGTACAGAAAAAGCAGACCGGCCACCCGCCACCCGTGATTGAAGAACACTTGCATCACCACACTCCCCTCGGAATATCCGGAACGGACCGCGAAGGCCCGTTATCAACGGTCAATACGGCTTTCTGACAGATGCTGAAGCAGATGCGGGCGGAAAACCAGGACGCCCGGCATCGGCACCGATCATCCGGCACCGGCAACCGTTCAAGTCCAGACCCGGTCAACCGGGTCGATCGGGTTCTTCCAGCAGTACGGCCAGCGGCACTTCAGACAGGCGATGGGCTCTGCCCCTGCCCGTTCACGGGCACCCCCCGACACAATCATCGTAACCGGAGAAGGCAGGGATGCGGGCCATGGCCCGGCGGCGTCGATGGCCAACACAGGCACTATACTTTCCGGTGGTTTCCCCCAGGCGTCGAAGCATGAGAAAGGATCGCCGCCGATTTCTGCGGACTGTCGGAGCCACCGCGGTGGTTCTGGCCTCCCAATCCCTGGCCCGCCCGCCGGGTGCCGCAGCCGCGGTCTCCGGCAGAAAACGGATCGGGATCGTCGGTTCCGGCAGGGTTGGCGGCACGCTCGGCGCAGTGTGGGTGGGCGCCGGACACGAGGTGATGTTCTCCTCCCGCCATGTCGAGAACGACAGGGCATTGGCCGCCAGGCTCGGAAGAGGCGCGCGGGCCGGAACGCCGCGCGAGGCAGCCGCCTTCGGAGAGGTGCTGATGATCTCCGTGCCCTACCACGCGCTTCCCGACGTGGGTCAGGCACTGGAGGACCTGCTCGATGGCAGGGTCGTCATCGATACCTGCAACCCGTTCGTTTCCCGTGACGGTGAGATCGCGACCTGGGCCCGGGCAAAGGGCGCCGGACTGGCCTCGGCGGAACTGCTGCCGGGCGCGCGCATCGTGCGCGCATTCAACGCGGTCGGTTATATGCGGATGGGTGCCGCCCACGAACGGCCCGGGCGCTTCGGCATGCCCATTGCCGGCGATGACCTCGAAGCCGTCGAGATCGTTTCCCCGCTGATCCGCGACATCGGCTACGAGCCCGTCCTGATCGGTGGGCTCGAATCGGGCAGACACCTGATGCCGGGCACCCCGCTGGCGGGCGAGCGGACGCCGGAAGAGATCCGGCGCATCGCGGCCACGCTCGAATAGGGGTGCAGCCGAAACGGAGAAGGCAACGCTGACCCGCATATTGCGCCAGGGATCGCGGATGGTTGTGGCCTCCCGGCCCGATACCAGTGGACCATTCGCCCAGAGGATCGGGCTCCTACAGAGGGATCAAGGCACGCGTAGGAGCCCGGTCCTCCGGGGCGATTACCCACCCAAGCCAAACCCCCTTCGCCCGGAGGACCGGGCTCCTACAGGGTATCCCTGCGGTGCACCAGTCCCCCCCCGAATGAACAACCTATCGAGAGATCACGCCTAGACCTTCGACTCCAGGATCGCCTGCGCCAGCTGCACGCCGCTTTCCCAGGCACGCTCGACGCCGGCCCCGGAAATGCCGTCGCCGATCAGGATCACCCGGTTTTCATCGTCGCGCAGCCAGTGACCGCCGACCGGGTTCTCGGAGCGCGCATACAGCCACATGTGCGAGGCTTCGACCTCGACCGGCCGGGATAACCCCAGCAGATCCATCAGGGCCGCCGCTGCGCGCGTCCTGGCTTCGATCTCGGAGGCCTCGACATGGCTCTCGGCGAACTCGTAGCTGCTGTGCACCAGCCAAAGGTCCGGGTCCGCGGTGGTCTGGCGGACCGCCATGTCCAGCAGATTGTCATCGAACTTGATGATGTCCGCGTCAGGCCCGCCCTCACAGCGCATCAGAAACGCCCAGACCGGGCGATAGCGCACACCGGCCAGCCGCTCGCGAAGCGGCGACAGGGCATCCAGCAGGGAAATGGCCTGCGGGCCGGGCACGGCACAGATCACCTGGTCGTAACCGTCCGCCATGGAGCCGTCCTGGAAAACGAGGGTCTGCGGCTGCACCGCGATCACGTGCGACTCAAGGTGCAGCTTCGCCTGCCCCATCACGTGGCGGACCAGTTCCGAGGTTTCGATCTTGGGCAGATAGTGGCCCTTCAGCCGCGCTTGCGTCCATCCCGTGTCGGCACGGCCCTGCAGGATGTCACCCTTCAGCGGCGCCACCCAGCCCTTCTTCACCCATTCCTCCGCCTGCTCGCGAAACGGCGTATTCCAGGCCGAGATGAAGGGTGCGCCCAGCGTCGCCCAGCCGGATTCGAGGCACCGGCTAGCCAGCCTGCCGCCAGCACCATGCCCCTTGTCGAACACATCCACATCCCAGCCCGCGGCGGAGAGTGCACCCGCGCAACTGGCGCCGGAGATCCCCGCACCAACGATACCTGCTTTGGGTTTTTCCATGACTTGTTTACTCCGAATTTAAACTGCACAAGAGGGTTTCAAAGCTGCAATTGATTAGTCACAGGATATCGACCCCGGTTCCCTTCGACAGCCCAAGATGCGGTACAGTTGACCCAGGTCAGATTCTCTTGCGCGGCCGCATACGGAAGGCCCGCGACGGCGTGAAAAGCGCGATGGGGTGAGATACGCGTGGGAGATGACAGCGACGATAACGGACCGAGAAATGCCCGGGACGGTTTGCAGGTCCATCAGTGGCAGAACGGCCAATCGGGGTGATGAGTTCATGCCCGATTGCCGGGTTAACGCGGACCGTTCCCCCTTCCCTCCAACTATACATTACTAGACCTGACCCCCTGTTGACAGCGGCGGATGTGAATATTTCACACCGGCGCGGTGATTACTTCACCGCGCCGGAAGGCGGGCATGCGTAGCCTTTGAATCCAAGGGGTCACGCGGTTCGCGTCACGAGACAGGAACCGGCCAGAAGGTGAGCACGAACCATGGCCCCGGATTCATCGGCAACGCCTTGAGGAGTTCCCGGAATACGAGGGCGGAACCCGATAGACGACGGCCACAACCGAGTACCTCAAACTGCCTTCTGCAAGGAGAATCCGACATGAGAAAGTCCATCTTCACACTGGCAATCGCGACGAGCCTGATGGCGATCCCGTTTATGGCCTCGGCGGCGAACAACCCTCATCCGAACGAACTGGAGCCCTGCATCAACGGCGCCGTTTCTTCCAAGGGACTCTTTGCGACACAGGCACAGGAGGATGACCACGAGCGGCGCATTGCGAAGGCCAGAGTCTCGAGGAGGAAGTGAGCGTGGGTGCGGCGCCATCCGCGACATGGGTGGCGCCGCACACCACTTCCCGAAGCCTGATCCGCGAACGGGTGGCTGCTCCGCCGTTCCGACCCCACCGCACGTCGGAGCCGGCCGAACTCGCGCACAGCCTATACCGGCAGAACGGCCCTGGGCCACGCCGGCTCACCAGGCGGCGGGGAGTTTCTCGTTTATGGTCATGCTGTGCTTATCGACACTGACGTAGTTTCCGGTCACCAGTTCCTTGAGAATCCGGCTGACCATCTCACGCGACGCCCCCACCATGTTGGCGATATCCTGGTGAGTGAGTCGTGGCTCGATAACTAGCTTTCCATCCTTCTCGACCGCAAGATCGATCAGTGTCTGGGTCACGCGCCCGTACACGTCCATCAGGGCGAAGGTCTTGATGTTGTCGGTCAGGACGCGGACCTCCCGGGTCAGGGCACGGATCAGATTGAAGGCCAGTTCGGTGTTCTCGCTCAGGCATTGCCTGACCTGCGACTGAGTAATCGCCATGAGCTTGACGGGGGCGAGGCTCATTACCGAGGCCGACCGGGGGGCCTCATCCACCAGTGACAGCTCACCGAAGTACTCACCGGGCCCGAGAATGCTGAGAATCACCTCCCTCCCTGCATCATCGCTGGCAAACACCTTGACCCGGCCTTCCAGCAGGACGTAAAGCGAGCCCACCTGATCACCCTCGGTGATCAGCACGGTGTTGGCGGGATAGCTGCGCACACTCCCATGGCTCGTGAGCACCGCGGCATCAGCCGGTGCCAGTTCGGCAAACAGGTGGGGGCGACGACGCATGGCGTTCCTTTATGATCGGGCTGTTGAGGGGCTGGTCACCGCCGCGTTCACACCTGTCCCGCCGGCTCGGCAAATGCGGCCGTCGCGGACCGATCATGCCGTTATCGCGCCCCCCTGTCGCGACAGGCTTTCATTATCTCTCGACGCCCGGATAGTGGCAAAGGCGGATCGTCCGTGTTGCCTGTGCATCCTCCGCATGTACCGTTGGCGACTGGTCCACCCACTCGGAGCGCAAGGCCTCGCGCAGGATCCACATCCAGGAAAGCTCGTGGTCGCAGACATACACCCGGCGTTGAACGGACTGTTCAACGGATTCGGGGGATGATCGCGAGATGTGGGGACGCGGGAATGTGAGAATGATGAAGATCATTTTTCCTCTCATATTACTGCATATTACTAGACTTGACCCCTATGCAGGCGCTGCGCGAGGCGCTCGGCCGGAAGAAGGTTCCATCCGTCGTCCCCAAGGCCGACACCAACGTGGAAAAAAGGCGGCGTCCTCAACTGCCGGAGACCCCGCCTGCCAGGCAATTACGAAACTTGTACATAAAATGATTTTTATCAATATTTACGTTCTTATTATGTGATTCACTGCAATGATAAGTGTAAGAACTCTTTCATTGAAAAAGTTCTCTATCATCGGTTTGTAGCTTCGGTACCTCTGAGCCCATAGGGGTGGTCTATGGATCGACGAGTTATTTTCCCACGTTGCCTCCAATACCTGCTGGCCATCGCGGAATACGGAAGCTACACGCGGGCGGCCGAGGCCTTGCATGTTTCCCAGCCGACCTTGTCACAACAAATAAAGCAGCTTGAAGCGTCTTTGGGGACGCTGCTGGTGAACAGATCCGCGCGCAACATACGACTGACTGATGCCGGGGAAATCTATTTGGGCCATGCCCGTCGCGCCTGGGGAGAACTGGACGCGGGAACCCGGGCCATCTCTGATGTGCAGGATCTAAGCCGTGGTTTACTTCGCCTTGGATGGACCCCAATTACAGATTACCTGACTTGCTCCTTACTAATTAGCTACAACAATCTCTATCCAGGCATTACGCTAAGCACTTTTGAAATGCCTCAGGACGACGTTGAGGCGGCCGTGGCAGAGGACGATATCGACGTCGGTATCGTATTCAGCGTGCCGCTGTCGACCCAGCCGGCATCGAGCAACGTCAAGACCGAAATGCTTTTCAAAGAAGACCTTTTCCTCGCGATTTCTCATGATCATCCTCGCGCCAAACAACGACAGGGGGTGAGCGTTCGGGAATTCTCACAAGAAGCGTTGATACTGCTCAATACAAATTTTGAACTGAGACGGCACATAGATCTGTATTGCCATGATCTCGACATTCTGCCGCGTATCGCAATGGAAACGGATTCTCTCAGTGTGATCATAAAAATGGTCCAATCCGGCCAGTTGGCCAGCGTGCTTCCTCGGTCCATTGTACGCACGCAGTATGGGATTTGCGGGATTCGGATCTCTCCGCAATTGCCTCCTAAGGCGATCACCATCATCTGCCGCAAAAATGGATATAAGAGTCCGGCGTGTCGAGCCTTCACGGCGCTTGCATTGGACTGGGCCGCTCACAGGGATGAGCACCCCTCCAGTCGACGATCGAAACCTTGTGCCCTCTCAGAGAAGCACTCTTTATATGAAGATGGGAAGCGGCGAACCACTGCCAAGGGAAACGGGAGTGGAAATGGGAACTGACGAAACGGCGGAGAGCATCGTCGGGCATGTTACTCGTAACGTTTCTTGTTTTTCGGTACCGGCAATGCAGTCGCGCGGCTCCCCTGCCCCGCCATGAAAGCCATGGGCGCGACTGCGGCCTGATCGATTACCACATCCACCACCGCCGGCCTGTCCGCATCGATCGCATTCCTCACCGCTTCTCCAATGTCCCTCGGGTCCGTCACACGGATACCCCAGGTTCCCATCTCCCGCGCGATGTTGGCGAAATTCGTTTTCCCGAACTTCGATAATTTGTCCAAGTCACGATAACCCGGCCAGCAGGCCTGAAGCAGATGCGTCTGCAAAGCCATGGCCTGGTTATTCAACACTACCGTAACCAGGTTGATACCGTTTCGAACAGCCGTCTCAAGTTCAGTGAGATGATAAAAGAACCCGCCATCACTCTCGAACGCGAGGACCGGCCGATCGGGCACTGCAGCCTTGGCACCTATAGCCGCCGGAAATGCCCAACCCAGGCTCCCCTCGCAGTGAAGGCAGCTTTTCCCTGCCGGAAGATCCATGAATACACCGGCCCATGTCCCCGCATAGCCCGTGCCCGTGACGTAGAGCGTGTCTTCCGGACACGCTTTGACAAGCTCAACCGCCAATCGCTCCGGCCGAATCGGAATAGCATCCCCATACATGTTGTCACGTTGGCTTTCCCGCCACTCGGTCAACCGTTTCTGCGCCGTTTTCACCCATACACCGTGCCTTCCCCGCCCCCCTGACCGCACGGCGTCCAACATCTGCCCCAAGACCGTTCGCGCATCACCTACAAGTGGCAACACATTGGGATAATTGGCCCCGGGCTGTGCAGGATTGATGTCAATGTGGATGGCTCGCACCCCCGGCTTGGGCATCTGCCTCATGTTCGTCGTCGCCCCGCCGAAATGAGTACCCACATGGAGCACCAGGTCTGCGTCGAGAATCACCTGATCGGTCGAGGGCCGTCGGTAGGAGCCGGTCACCCCCAGTGCCAAGGGGTGTCGATCGTCAATGCTGCCCTTGCCGCCCAAGGTCGTGGTGACCGGTATATCCAACTGCTCCGCCAATGCCGTCACCTCCGCCCAAGCGCCGGAAACCACCGTGCCACGACCGCAAACCATCACGGGGCGCTCCGCATGGCGAAGCTCCTGGATTGCACGCTCCACTAGATCATCGTCTGCGCGCGGACGAAACGCCGGATAGGAAAAGTACCGCTGATCCAGGTACCGAAAATCGAACTCCGACTCCTCCGCTTCCAGCGCGCCGTCCAGGTACAGATGGACCGGCCGCGGTGCCCCCGTGGTCATCTCCCTGTAAGCCTTTCCCAGGAACTCGGCCATCCTCTCGATTGTCCGCACCTCTGCGTCGTACTTGGTCACCGTCCGGAAATCGACATAGGCCTCCTGATAGGCGTTGCCATGGTAACGTGAACTTGGAAGAACCGGGGTCACTGCGAGCACCGGAGTGTGGCTTTGCCAGGCATCTACGAGGCCTGCGTACAGGTTCGATGCCCCAGGCCCACCCTGTGCAATCACGATGGTTGGAATACCCGACGCCTGCGCATAGCCGTCGGCCATATAGCCTGCGGCCTTTTCCGAATGACACAAGACGCGCTTAATCGGAACATCAGCCCACTCCACAAGCGTTGGATACAGGAATGTCGGCACAAAAAACACGGCCTTCGCGCCCGATCGACGCACCACCTCCGCGAGGAATTGATGACCCTTCATTCTCAACGGACGGCCAGCGGTTTCCCCGTCGTCGTTGAAGAGAGATTCATGTCCTGCGGTAGTGGAGCTCATCGGATTCTTTTCCCTCTTTGTGTTTCGCCATGTACGTTATGAAAACCCCGTTGCGCAATCCTTTCCTCCCCTGCGTCAGGCTTATATGTATCTCTCCTGCGGACGATTGCGAACGCCACCGAACTTCGAACATTCTCGCGGGGGCTGTGGATCTTTGTTCTCGGACGTGGATCTTGTCATCGGACCAGCGCCGTGCCATACACTTGTTCATATTGGGAACGAAGCTCACGTGCCAGTTCCACAATCCTCGGATACAAGCGCCCCACATCTTCATCCGACGCCTCCTGGCCGTAACGCTTCTTTACCCCGTACTCCTGCAGTTGCACATAGCGATCCGGCTCAACACCATGGCGCTTCAAGCAATTACGGGCACAGGCCAATGGGCACCCGTCGAGAACGAGGATCGGTTGGCCTGAGGTGGCCTGATGCACGAACTTCGGTATGCCGGCGCCAACCCCAGCGATGCACGACATCTGGGCTTCTCCATCCCGGGCAAGGCGCAAGACCAGCGTATTTGTGAGTTGGGCGGCGCTGGAACATCCTGAGCAGCTGTAGGCCAGGGGGATACGGGCGCTTTTTCGAACCATAAAACACTCCAAAATCCGTAAGTTGATTAGCCTGAATCTATGCCGGCTCAAGCCAGCGTTCGGAAACCTGGGCCTGTATCGTGTCGTTTGGGTTCGTGTCGGGGGAATCGTCCTCCCATATGTCTCCATGACGAAAACACAAAACATAAAACCATTCGACTTTATCAATGTGCCCCCAAGCTTCATCCTCCGGAGCGGGGCTTTCGTAGGCTATCTCGGTGACTGTTCCGATAATCCCTCGTATGTAACCGGGAGTCTGATTGTAAAAAATATCAGGCTGGTCCTTGACGCGTAAGCGATCACTGACCTTGAACCGCGGCGGCGTACCAGCCATCCCTCGGTAGCACTGTGGGTCGCCGACGCCCGCGGCGATCTCGGCGATCTGCAGATGACTGAATTTCGGCGAACCGGTCGCCTTTCCCGATCCTTCGTCACTTATCTCAGAGAAGCGACTTCTGCGCATGGCGTTTCTTTACCTCTTCGATTTTTTCAGTCAGCTCGGTTAGTGTGATGTGTTGCTTGTCGACCAGTGCCCGCATAGCAGCGAGCAACCAGCGCCCGGAGTAAGGCACCGCCAGGTACTTATCGCCGAGATCGGCGCCCCGGCGGAGCTTTTCCACATTGGTCCAGACCCCACGCCAAGTGAGACACTCGCAGATTGCATAGGTGCCAAGTTCCCACGGCTCGGACTTTCTTTCTTCCAGAGAAATCGGCCCGCCCTTTTCACCCCCGAGATCATGGATGACATGCATCAACTTCTTGAATCGGTCGTGACCGAAAGTGGCGGGATCCGCCATCTCATCCACGCGTTTCGGTGCGTTATGCGATTTCATGGTCTCGCAGCCTCTTAACAGTCGTGACGAAATCGTTTTTATTATGTATCAAACAATATTAAGTGTTACTTGAATTTCTTATTGAGTTTTAGATTTAGACTAATTTTAGTTTTTTATCATGGCATTACAATTGTGAATATATATGACGTCTGTGAATATTCCATGACTTTGTTCTTACCAATCCTATAGGACTTGGTTATGGGTAGAACTCCGTCCCTTTTCCTTCCCCTTCCCCTTTCCCTTTCCCCGTATCGCCGAAATTGCCGCTTTCCGCAACGCGAGCGTTGTAGTCCTCGATGGCGGCCTGGTTCTCCTTTACCCAGCGCTCACGTTCGGCTTGACGAACGACCTCCGCGAGGCGCTCCTCGAACGCCCGCGAAAGGTTGATGTTGAGCGCCCGCGCCCGGGCCGGAAAGTCGGAATTGACGCTCAGGTTGGCCCCCTTCCTGGGCGCGCTCCAATCATAGCTGACAGGGTGTCCCCTTCTCTCCAGGTTGACCCGCGCCCCATCCTCGGGCGATGGTTCGGTCATCCGTTCAGTCAGAGCAGGAACCGATGCAGCTGCTCAGCCCAGCATTCGAGGACGGCGGTACGATGCCCTGGAGGGCCTCCGCGCCGAGCGAAAACGAACTCCCGCCACTGGAGATCCGCGACGTGCCCGCGGAGGCACGCAGCCTGGCAATCCTCCTCGAGGACCTGGATTCACCACTCGGTCCGGTCACCCACTGGCTGGTCTGGAACCTTCCCGCCACCACCTCCCGCGTGGACGCCCTGAATCTGCCCGGCGCTGGCCGGGTGGGCATGGATGCCTTCGGCAAGATCGGCTACCTGGGGCCGATCCCTCCGGAGGGGAGCCACCACTACCGTTTCCGCCTCCTGGCCCTGGACACGGAGCTGGACCTCGAATCCGGCGCAACCCGCAGCCGGTTCGACGACGCCGCGCAGGGACATGTGCTGGAGACGGCGGACCTGGTCGGCGTGATGGAGCGCCCGCCTCCCGAACCGCAGGACTGATCCCGCCGCACGGCGACCGGATCCACTCCGCAAACACCAAGGCCAAGGTGACCGATGCCCGCCCCGTACCGCCCGCAAGCCTTCTTCTCCACGGTGAACCCCGTCGTATTCACCGCCTCCGCGATCATGGTAGTGGTGTTTGTCGCCTTCGGTGTCGCATTTCCCGTGACCGCCGCTGCGGTTTTCGACGGCATCCACGGGTTCATCACCGAGTACCTCGGCTGGGGCTACCTGCTGGTGGTCACGCTTTTCGTCGCGTTCCTTGTGTGGCTCGGATTCAGCCGCTACGGCGCAATCCGTCTCGGCCAGCCGGAAGACCGGCCGGAGTTCGGCTACGGGGCCTGGTTCGCCATGCTGTTCAGCGCCGGCATGGGAATCGGCCTGGTGTTCTGGAGTGTGGCAGAGCCGATCCTGCACTATCAGAACCCGCCTCATGCCGAGGGCGGCACCCACGAGGCCGCGCGCCAGGCGATGGTCTACACCTTCTTCCATTGGGGACTGCACGCCTGGGCGGTGTACGTGGTGTTGGGCCTGTCCGTGGCCTATTTCAGCTTCCGGCACCGTCTGCCGCTGACCATCCGTTCGATCTTCTACCCGCTACTGGGGGACCGCATTTACGGACCGATCGGCCACGTGATCGACATCCTCGCCGTATTCGGCACCCTGTTCGGGCTGGCCACATCGCTCGGCTTCGGCGCGATGCAGCTGAACACCGGACTCAACGTACTTGTCGACATGCCGGTATCGCACTGGTACCAGGTGGGCATCATCACTGCGATCACCGCCGTCGCCGTGTTCTCGGTGCTCTCGGGGCTTGACCGCGGACTCAAGTGGGTGAGCATCTTCAACCTCGTGCTCGCGGTCACCTTCATGCTGTTTGTCCTGTTCGCGGGCCCGACGTTGTTCATCCTGCGTTTTCTCCTGGATTCCACCGGCGCCTATCTGCAGCAGTTGATCGAGCTGAGTCTGCACACCGACGCCATCGGAGGCTCGGGCTGGCAGAAGGACTGGACCATGTTCTACTGGGCGTGGTGGATCGCCTGGTCGCCGTTCGTGGGCATTTTCATTGCCCGCATCTCGCGCGGGCGCACCATCCGGGAGTTCATCGTCGGGGTACTCGCCCTGCCCACCCTGTTCGTCTTCGCATGGATGGCCGTATTCGGCGGTACCGCCCTGTATCTGGAACTCTTCGAGGAGGGCTCGGGCATCGCCTCCGCGGTGGCCGAGGACACCACCGTGGCGCTGTACGCCACCCTTGCCCAACTGCCTTGGGCGACACTGTCGTCAGGGGTGGCCACGCTGCTGATCGCAACCTACTTCATCACCTCTTCGGCCTCCGGCACGTACGTCATCGATGCGCTGATCTCGCGCGGCGCGAAACACTCGCCCAAACGCCAGCGGGTGATCTGGGGCATCACCGAAGGCGCCGTGGCCGCCACGCTCCTGATCGTCGGCGGCGAGCGCGCACTGAACAGCCTGCAGACCGGGTCGCTGACCGCCGGCCTTCCGGTGGCCATCATCCTCGTGTTCTGCTGCGTCAGCCTCACGCGCGCGCTCAGCCGGGAATACCGGGTCGAGGGGGTGGAGCCTCCCTGGGGATAGCGTCAAAGGAGAAGAGGAAAAGGGGCGGCGGGAGGCTGGTCAAGAATCAATTCCTCCATCCCCTTTCGCCTCCGGCGCGCCCAGAGTGGTGGTCAGCGAGACCCTTTCGCCCGCACGCAACACGTTGATCGTCACGCTGTCGCCCGGATTCAGTCCGCCCAGGTGCTGCCGGATGCGCATATAACCATCGTCATCCGCGAAGGAGATGCCCTCGACGCTCAGGATCACGTCTCCGCCGAGTATCAGCGTCTCACCGGCGATGTTCACTTCCACCGTGCCCGCACGCAGGCCGATGCGCGCCGCCGGAGAGCCCGCGGCCATGCCTTGCACGATCAGCCCCCGCGCCTGGGGAATGTTCAAAAGCCGTGCCAGGTTGCCCTGCACCCAGTAACCGTTTAGGCCGTTCCAGAAGGCGCGCTGTTCCAGCAGCAGCTCGCGCACCTGGTTCGAGGTGACCGCAAAGCCCAGACCCTGAGATCCGCCGGAACTCGTGAGAATGCGACTGACGATTCCGACCACCTCACCGGAATAGTCAAACAGCGGCCCGCCGGAGTTGCCCCGGTTGAGCGAGGCATCAGTCTGCAGCAGCTCGCCCAACCCGAAGTCACCGGTGATGTCGCTGCCCTGATGGCGGGCGCTGATGTGCCCGACGCTGAGAGCGTGGGCCAGGCCGCGGGGTGCTCCGATGGCGAATACGGGCTGGCCGATGCGCACCCCGTCCGAGTCGCCCAGGTGCGCCACCCTGGCGTCCGCGGGCACCTCTTCAACCTCCAGCATGGCGATATCTGCTGCAGGCTCTGAACCGATCACCCGGGCATCCGCCTCGCTGCCATCGGCAAAGGTCACCTGGATCTGGTCTGCGGACTGGACCACATGGGCGGCGGTCACGATGCGGCCATCCTCCGACACCAGAACCCCCGACCCGGTCCGCTGGATGGTGCGCCACTCCAGCTGCTCCGTACCACGGGCCACCTGTTCCTGGGACCGGATCACCACGACGCTGGGATTTACCTGCTCGAACAGGTCGGCAAGATCCGCCGCCTGTCCCGGGGCGGATGCAAGAATCAGGATCGACAGAAGTGATACCAACAATCGGCACATTGAGAGGACTCCGTTGTTATTGGACTTGCGGGACACCAAAAAAAGAAAGGCAGCGTCAGGGGCAATATCGAAGATAGCCCGGTCAGGGAGCAATTTCCGCCAGCATTCGTACAATCGCTTTTTGACCCGTTTTTCGCTCCCCACCGATCACCCGCTGCGTATACCCACCGCTGCAACCGGCCTGACGAGTGGTTCCCCACCAACCAGGTGTGCACGCGCAATGCCGGCCGAGGGGTGATCCCGATCGCTCACATTACTGTATATTGCTAGACTTGACCCCTGAGAGTGGGCAGCGCAGTGCCGACGGGAATGAACTCGAGCGCGAGGCCGTTGTTGCACCAGCGCCTCCCGGTGGGCTGCGGACCGTCGTTGAAGATGTGGCCCTGATGACCGCCGCAGCGGGCGCAATGGTATTCGATACTGGGATAGTACGGCCAGTAATCGCGCCGGGTGCCCACATGGACGGGGGAGATCGGCTGCCAGAAGCTTGGCCAACCCGTGCCCGAATCGTACTTGTGTGCGCTGGAGAACAGAGGCAGAAAACAGCCGGCGCAGACATACGTGCCTTCGCCATACTCCTTGTCCAGCGGGCTGGAAAACGGTGCTTCCGTGCCCTCCCGGCGCAGGACATGGTATTGCGCCGCCGTCAGAATCTCCCACCAGGTCTGATCATCGAGATCCAGGGCCTCAAAGGGCGGGCCGTTGCCGGAACCGGCAGCACTCCCGCGGAGCCTCAACCAGAGGATCGGCAGGGTCAGACCAATGGCCGCCAGAAACCTGCGGCGGGATCGAGCCATCGATCGGGACTTGCTTCGGGGATTCGGATTCATCAGGCGCTCCGGGATCAAAGGGAGCCTCGGAAATTATAGACGCTTCACGCACCGCGAACGCCGCTCCACCGGCGCTCATCCGGCACTGTCAGGGCTTCAGCCCGGGCTGCCGCCGGCCTCCGGGCCCCAAAGGTCCTCCAGGCGCTGGTCGCGTCCGCAGTTCCATCGGTAATAGCGGTAGCGTATCGGGTTCTTCCGGTAGTAGCCCTGGTGGTACTCCTCGGCCGGATAGAATGCTTCGAAATCGAGTATGCGCGTAGCGATTGGCCGATCCGACAGATTCCGGGCCTTCACTTGCTCCAGAGAGACCCGGGCCAGACGACGCTGTTCCTCGTCATGAACGAAAATGGCTGAACGGTACATCGGTCCCCAGTCGCAGAACTGGCCTTCAGCCTGAAAGGGATCGATATTGCGCCAGTAGACATACAACAGGGCTTCGTAGCTGACCACCGCAGGATCGTAGATCACCTGGACCACCTCCAGGTGTCCGGTGCCGCCGCGCACCACCGCCTCATACGAGGGGTTGGCCACATGGCCGCCACTGAAGCCTGAGATGGTCTCCACCACACCATCCAGCCGATCGTAGGGTGGCTCCATACACCAGAAGCAGCCGCCGGCGAACGTGGCACGTGCCAACTCACGCGCCTCCCCCGCCACGGTCAGCGGCAGGCACAAGAGGAGGGAAATGATCCAGACGGATGGGCGTTTCATGCGGGAAGCCCCCAGGTGGTTGAGGATCCCCGTTCCCCGGGAGGTCCCGCCGGTTCGTCAACCTTTTGGGTTTCTCGATCCAGTGAAGATCCGGGTCACAGAGGAATATCTTCCAGTATGAGCCATATTTTCCTTATGAGTCGGATTTCAAGACTCATCGTTGCTTCGGGCATTACTATATATTACTAGACTTGACCCCTATAGCTTCCCTATAGCTTCCTTATCGCATGACCGCATATTACAGGACTTGACGCCACAGCCTCGGGGGAGATTCGACGCAATGAACCCGGTATTGAGAGTCACCGTCTTGCTCATGACCTTCTTCGGCACGTACGTGCTGAGCGTGATCATCCTGATGATCCTCTCGCTCGAGTCGGCCGGTCAGGTTCTGGCCCTGCTCATCGCCCTGGCGGTGGCCTTCATGGTCTGGCCTCATACCCGCGAGATGCCGCGTTCGGCTTTGGGGGCGGCCGGCTACGGCGCCGCGATCCTGGGTTCCATCGGTTTCGTGGCGGGATTCTTCGGGCCGATGCTGCTGGCGCCGGAGGCGAACCAGGGGCCGCTGCTCGGCATCTTCATCACCGGGCCCGCCGGTGCCCTGCTGGGTGCGGTGGCCGGGCTGGTCTACGGGCTGAAGCGCAGGACACCGGATTAACGCCCGCGCGCCCAGGCGCCCTCGCCGGTTCTGGCGGGATGCGATCCTGATCGGGACGGTGCGTTGAACCGCTCTCACCTGGCGCCCAAGGCGTGCAACAAGCGCTCGCGGAATCCATGGTACTGAGGTCCGTGCTCTCCTCAGGGGGTGAATCCGCGAACACAACGGACTCTGTGCGCGAAACTCTTTGAGCCGGCAAACTGGCCGCCACCGTTGAAATCCTGCATCCACGCACTAAGAACAGGATCGCCAGAGAACTCTGTTGAACTCCAGTAGAAGCCGGCCGCAAAACCGCCAATAGCGGCACGATTGGCAAACAGGCAGTTCAGCTGGCCGGTCACCGTGACATTATTACCCGCTGGAAGGAACCAGTCGTTGTAACAGGTATTGCCTGCCTGGCAGGGCGTGTTCCCCTGGGAGTCCACCTCGAAATCTGTACATAACTGCGCGGCATAGGGGGTTCCGCCGTTGTTGCCGAGGCCCGCTACGATGGAGGCGGTATTGGCCGCGCCATCCGTAACGCTTTGGGCGCCGGACCCGATCGCTGTACCAGACCCGCCCCACTCGATTGCCATGCTGTTGTCGGCCGTGGCGGCGATCAGATTGTTAAGTGCACCATTCAGGCAGGCGATGGTGCCGCCGCCGGAGGACTGGCCGACCGCCGTGGCCAGATAGGTGTAGCCATTGGTGAGGGTGGCGCCGCCCGCAGGAGTGTCGATGACCACGTCCACGGTGCCCGCCGCATGGGCCGGCGTGACGGCGGTGACGGTGGTGGAGTTGACCACGTTCACACTGGTGGCCGCGACCCCGTCGAAGCTGACCGCGGTGGCGCCGGCCAGTCCGGTGCCCGTGAGCGTGACGCCTGCGCCCCCGGCTGCCGGGCCGGAGTTGGGGCTGATGGCAGTGAGCGTGACGTTCGCCGCGGCCAGATCGCGGCAGATGCTGTCCACATCTACCCGGCAGGTCGCTCCGTTGGACAGTGTCTGGCCGACACCGCAGGAGGCGGGCGGGTCCGGGTCGGGCTGTCCCGGGGGCAGCAGGTTGTCGGCCCCGTCGGGAAAGCACCGGGCAAACGTGGGCAGCTCGATACCCGTGATGCGCAGTGTGTTACCGGAATTGTTGACGAAGTCGGCCGGTTCGAAACCCTCGATGTCGCCGTTGCTGGTGACCGGGTGGACGGCGATGGGCAGGGTCTCACCAGCGGGGTTGGTAAACATGAGTACCACCTGGGCGCGCAGATCAGGGCTCTGCCAGAGCATGCCGGCGACCAGGCCCAGGGAGAGGAGCACCGCGAGGGCCACCCGGTGGGTGCGCCTTTGCAGCACGACATAGGCGCAGACCGTGAACGCCAGTAGCAGCAGCCCGAGGGCCCAGGGATTGTCCACCGGTATGCTGACGCTGGCCTCAGGGCCCGTGGTGATCTCCTGCGCGCTTGCGGTGAATGAGACAAACGTCAGCACGGTCAGAGCGCCGGCCAGGCCTCGGTGGTGTGGTGTCATGTTGCAGGTCTCCCCTTGCCCGTTTCCTATTCTAGTGCAAGTGCGAATAGGAGACGGAGCGAACCTCCCCTCTTCCCTTGGTCATTGTCGCTTGTGGTACTTCGCCCGATCGGGGATGACGTTCCGGATGCCGCCCCTTGGATCCTGCACGTCTCCCTCATAGCGCGGCAGGAGGATGACATGCAGGTGGTCGATGCTCCGTCCCGCCGCCCGGCCGTCGTTGTTGCCCACCGTGTAGGCGTCGGGCCGGTTGCCCAGGAAGGGGAGTTCCAGGACGCTTTCGATGTGGTCCTTCGGTCTCTCCCGCAGGTCCTCGCGGCTCAACATGTTGCGATACAGGCTGGTCATATCGGTCGTTTCGATGACCTCCCGGACGCCCTGAATCGCGTCGAAATAGTCCGATTGTTCGGTTTCGTTGAGTTCGAACAGGGAGACCACATGCCGCCGCGGGATGATGAGCGCATGCCCCGGATTGACCGGGTGGGTGTCGAAGGCGGCGACGAACGAGCGGTTCGCGAAAACAAGCGGGTCGGCCAGGCCCGCGGCAATCCGGCAGAAGCGACAATCCTGGTTGGGTAGGGCGCTGGTCATCGAACGGCCTCGGTGTGATCGGTTTGCGTCAGGGCACAGGCGTAAGATTCTACTGGATTCGCGCTCTGTTGTGCCCGGGCAATCCTGGCCTGACACGGTGATTCGGGCCATGCCGGAGGCGGGATTTCCTTGTACCCTGACTCGAGGGAGATCCGTTAATCCGACCGGGTATACCTGCAATATCCAGTCAGTTTGGGGGCAGAGCCAGATGGTTGCAGTGATCCGACCCAGTCATTCCCTCAGAGGCGTGATGTCCTGATCTGTGAAGAGAATGAAGTTCCTGGATCCTTCTCCAATTACTATACATTGCTAGACTTGACCCCTTAACCGCTTCGACCGGAATCGGTGATAGTCCCAGGCTATCCAGGCCATATATAGATTTCACTCTATTTCCTCAATGCCATCCACTACAGTGGTTCTTGAGCAACCGTTTACACACTCACCGAGCACGATCAGGAGGAATACATGTCCGCACAAGACACCAAGACGACAGGCAAATGCCCGGTGATGCACGGGGCGAACTCCGCGGTGGGCACGTCGAATATGGACTGGTGGCCCAATGCGCTGAATCTCGACATCCTGCATCAGCACGATACCAAGACCAACCCGATGGACAAGGACTTTTCCTACCGCGAGGCGGTCAAGTCGCTGGACCATGAGGCGGTCAAGCAGGACGTCGAGGCGCTGATGACCGACAGCCAGGACTGGTGGCCGGCGGACTGGGGCCATTACGGCGGTCTGATGATCCGCATGGCTTGGCACGCCGCCGGTTCCTACCGGATGGCCGATGGCCGAGGTGGCGCCAACACGGGCAACCAGCGCTTCGCGCCCCTGAATTCCTGGCCCGACAACGCCAACCTCGACAAGGCCCGCCGCCTGCTGTGGCCGATCAAGCAAAAATACGGCAACCGCCTCTCCTGGGCCGACCTGATCATTCTGGCGGGCAACGTGGCCTATGAGTCCATGGGCCTCAAGACCTTCGGCTTCGGCTTCGGTCGCGAGGACATCTGGCATCCGGAAAAGGACACCTACTGGGGTGCCGAGAAGGAATGGTTGGCGCCCAGCGACGAACGTTACGAGGACGTCGAAAACCCCTCGTCCATGGAGAACCCCCTGGCCGCGGTGCAGATGGGTCTGATCTACGTGAACCCCGAAGGCGTGAACGGCAAGCCGGACCCGCTCAAGACCGCGGCCCAGGTGCGCGAGACCTTCGCCCGCATGGGGATGAACGACGAAGAGACCGTGGCACTGACCGCCGGCGGCCACACCGTCGGCAAGACCCACGGCAACGGTCGGGCCGAGAACCTGGGCCCGAGCCCCGAGGGCGCGGACGTGTCCGAACAGGGCCTGGGCTGGATGAACCACACCAGCCGCGGGGTGGGCCGCGACACCGTGACATCCGGCATCGAGGGCGCCTGGACGACGCATCCGACGAAATGGGACGACGGCTATTTCGACATGCTGTTCGGCCATGAGTGGGAGCTGAAGAAATCCCCCGCCGGCGCCTGGCAGTGGGAACCCGTCGACATCCGCGAGGAGGACAAGCCCGTGGATGTGGAGGACCCGTCGATCCGCCGCAAGCCGATCATGACCGATGCCGACATGGCCATGAAAATGGACCCGGTGTACCGCGAGATCTCCGAGCGCTTCCACAAGGATCCGGCCTATCTGACCGAAACCTTCGCCCGTGCCTGGTTCAAGCTGATCCATCGCGATATGGGCCCGAAGGCGCGCTACATCGGCCCGGAGGTTCCCGCCGAGGATCTGATCTGGCAGGACCCGGTTCCCGCCGGCAACACCGGCTACGACGTGGATGCAGTGAAGGCGAAGATCGCCGCCTCGGGCCTGAGCATCGCCGAGATGGTCTCGACCGCCTGGGACAGCGCCCGCACCTTCCGCCAGTCGGACTACCGAGGCGGCGCCAATGGCGCGCGCATTCGCCTCGCGCCGCAGAAGGACTGGGAAGGCAACGAGCCCGCCCGCCTTCAGAAGGTGCTCTCGGTGCTGGAGCCGATCGCGGCGGAAAGCGGGGCCAGCGTGGCCGACGTGATCGTGCTCGCCGGCAACGTCGGCATCGAGCAGGCCGCCAAGGCCGCCGGGTTCGACGTGACCGTGCCCTTCTCTTCGGGCCGAGGTGATGCGACCGAAGAGATGACCGACGCGGACGGGTTCTCGGTGCTGGAACCGATCCACGACGGCTATCGCAACTGGGTGAAGAAGGACTACGTGGTGAGCGCCGAGGAACTGATGCTCGACCGCACGCAACTGATGGGCCTGACCGCGGCCGAGATGACGGTCCTGGTTGGAGGCATGCGCGTACTGGGCACCAACCACGGCGGCGCCAAACACGGCGTCTTCACCGACCGCGAAGGCGCCCTGAGCCAGGACTTCTTCGTCAACCTGACCGACATGAATAACGTCTGGAAACCGGCCGGTGCTCATTACGAGATCCACGACCGCAAGACGGACGCGGTCAAGTGGACCGCCACCCGGGTCGACCTGGTGTTCGGCTCCAACTCGATCCTGCGCGCCTACGCCGAGGTCTACGCCCAGGATGACAACAGGGAGAAGTTCGTGCGCGACTTCATCAATGCCTGGAACAAGGTGATGAACGCGGACCGCTTCGATCTGAAGTGATCGACAGGTGAAGTGACACTGGTGGAGCCAGGGATGGCAGCTCCCCGGGAAATGCAAAAGGGAACGGAGGGCGTATCGGCCCTCCGTTCCCTTTCCTTTTCCTGAGTGAAACCCGTTGTCCGCCGGATCCCGGATGGCCATCCGGGGAGGCGCATCCGTGTTCGCCCTGGCATAAGAGCATAGGGGTCACATAAGAGCATAGGGGTCAAGTTGAACCTCCCCCAGTTTAGCGGACACTTTTAATCGGAGACGAGCGTCTCCCCAAGGAGTGTCCCATGACCGTCAAACGCAAGCCCTATAAAACCTATCCCGAAGCCTTTAAGCTCGAAGCCCTGCGCTTGCTGGAGGAATCCGACAGGCCGGCCAGTGAAGTAGCCCGGCAGCTCGGCATCCGACGCAACCAGCTCTACAAATGGAAGGAACAGATGAGTCAGAAAGGCAAGGTGGCTTCAAGCAAACGGGGCCGGCCCAGGAAAGAAGGCCAGAGCGAGATGGCCACGCTTCGCCAGGAGAACAAGCGGCTCAAGGAGGAGAATGAAATCCTAAAAAAAGCCGCGGCGTACTTTGCTCGGGAGTCCAAGTGAAGTACGCCTTCATCCGGGAACACCGTCATCAACACACCTTCTCACGGCTGTGCGCGGTACTGGGGGTCTCCCGTAGCGGGTACCACGACTGGCTGGATCGGCCCGAGAGCCCGCGGACCCAGGAAAGCAAACGACTCACCGCGAAGATCGCCTACTATCATCAACGTTCCCGGCAAAACTACGGCTCGCCGAAGATCCACAAAGACCTGGTCGCCGAAGGCGCGGCCTGTGGTGTTAACCGGGTGGCTCGCCTGATGAAGGCGGCGGACATCAAGTCCCGGATGGCCCGCAAGTTCGTCATCACCACGGATTCGAAGAACACCCTGCAGCCCGCACCCGATCTGCTACAGCGACGATTTACCGTCGACCAGCCGGACACTGCCTGGGTTTCTGATACCACCTTCATCCCCACCCGCGAGGGCTGGCTCTACCTCGCCGTGCTCCTGGACCTCTTCTCCCGTCAGGTGATCGGCTGGGCCATGGGCAACCGCAACGATACCGAACTGGTGCAGCAGGCCCTGACTATGGCGCTGTGGCGTCGAAAAAAGGTCGACAACCTCATCGTCCACTCCGATCAGGGCAGCACCTATGCCTCGACGACGTACCGGCAGCAGTTACGCGAGAACGGCCTGCGCTGCAGCATGAGCCGCAAGGGCGAGTGCCTCGACAACGCGGTGGCCGAAAGCTTCTTCGGTTCCCTGAAGAACGAACTGGTGCACCACGAGGACTACAAGACCCGGGCAGAAGCCAAGCAAAGCCTCTTTGAGTACATCGAGGTGTTCTACAACCGGCAACGACGGCATGCTTCGTTACGCTACCTGGCGCCGGTAGAATACGAAGCACGATACGCGAGCAATTAAACCGTCCGTTTTATTGGGGGAAGCTCAAGTCTAGCAATAGATAGTAATTCGAGAGGAGACACAGGCGTCAAGTTGAACCTCCCCCATATCTCGACTGACTCCTACGAACGAACCCGTCGCCCGGGTTTCGTTCAGCAGGCCCCGGGCCGACGCCGCCGCCAATTCGGTCCGATTATTCCGGCAGCGCCGATCAGTGCCAGCAGCAACCACAGCGCCCAGCCACCGCCAATCGGAATCGGCACCGGTTCATCGGAAGATTCAATCGGGGGCAACTCCGTTCCCCCGCCTATGGCGGTAATCGCAGTATCGGGCTCCGATTCGATGGCCGGGGCCGATGGCGTTCCGGCTCCCGCAGTGGCCGTTGCCGTATTCTCCACCCGGCCGGCGCTGACATCCTCGTCGGTGGTGACATAGGTGCCGGTGCAGACCAGCGCACCGTCGTCGGGCGAGAAGAAGTTGTCGTTATCTCCAATGCTCGACACCGGCGGACAGCTCACATCCGGGATCAGCGGGTCGTCGATCAGCACCGGTCCGCTCAGGATCGCCGGGCCGGAATTGGTGACCGTGAAGGTGTAACTGATCGTCTCGCCCGCGGCCTCGAACTGCTCCGGATCGGCGCTTTTCACCACGTCCAGCGCGGCGGTCGCGACCGTGGCATCGTCGCTGCCCTGCACGTCGCCGGTCGGGGCCGTGGCCTGCACGGTTGCCCATGTGGTCAACTCCACGGCCTGAGCCACGGTCTCGGGCCCGGCAATGCATACTGCGATGTGGGCTTCCGGATCGGCGAAGTCGGCCACTGGCAGCACAAAACCCTGTCCCAGCGCATTGCCCTGCGTATCGGTCCAGACGCAGTTGGAAAGGTCAAGGCCAAGTTCGGGGTCAGACAGCGAGATGGCCGACAGTTCGCTCTCGCCGATGTTCTCGACCGCATACCTGAAATAGACATCGGTGTTCAGCGCCACGCCCACGTAGTCGGACCAGGCGCCATCGATGTCGGACGTCAGGCCGACCTGCTTCAGTAGCCGCACCGAGGGAATGGGCTCATCGACCAACAGCGTGGCCGTGGCCTGATTACCCTCGATGGTCACGCCGTTGAAGACATGGCGGACCGGGCCGGAAACGTTCTCGAACCACGCCGGCAACTCCATGCCCGGATCGGCCAGTTCCACATCCACTGAAATCTCGCAGACGGTACTCGGCGGCACCGTGGCGCCGAAAACCTCCACGAGATCGGCCGCGGTTCTGCTGACTGTCGGCGACCCGCAGTTGCCGGTGGCCTCGTCGGCCAGCGGATTTGCCAGCACCAGACCGTCCGGTAGCGTATCGCTGAAGCCGACCTGCTCAATCGCATCTGAACTGTCGTTGTTGGTGATGCGAAAGACCAGGCGCGTGGCGCCGGCGGGATCGAACAGTGGGTTGGGCTCGAAGAACTTGACCATCGAGGGGGTCTCCGACGGCGCGTCGACCGTGAGGCTGGCTCGGGCCGAATTGCCCGCCAGCGTCTCATTGGCATCGATCGGGTCGCTGAGATTGGTCAGCCCGCCCACCGAGGTTGCCCGCACGTCGACTGCCAGCGTGCACGTAGCCGAGGCGTTAATGCTGCTGTCTTCGAGCACCAGCACGCCCTGCGGGTCTTCGGCCCAGACCCCGCCAGTGCAGTTGTTGTCGAAAGTGTCGGGCACCACCTCGAGTCCCGGCGGCAGCGCGTCGACCAGGCGCAGGCCGGTCAGCCCGTCCGCCGCGTTCGGGTTGGTGATGGTGAAGAGCAGCCGAAGCTCCTGACCCAGCCCTGCCGAACTTACCTCGGTTCCGGGTGGGCTCTCGAAGCGCTTGCTGACCTGCGGAGGATCCGGCGCAGTCGAGGGGTCGGCATCGGTGCAGGTATCTCCGTCGGAAATCATTACATCCAGGACGCTGACATCCTGGTTGGTGCCCGAGGCGCCATAGGCATAGACGCGAAACACGGTAATGCCGTCGCCACCGCCGGTGCCGTCGTCCAGGTTGCCCAACCCCGAGGCGCGAAGGTTGCGGAACCCGACGGAGTTGGAACGGGTGGGCACCGGAGTGAGCGTCGCCGACTGGGTGAGGCTGGATGTGTCCGCGCCCCAGAACAGCGTCAGTGACTCGGGCGCGTTGACGTTCTGGCGGAATGCCTCCAGCGCGAAGTCCACGGTATCCAGGCCGACGGTATTCAGGCTGAACTGGTAGTAGGCATTGGACGAAAGTGCCTGGGACAGACTCTGGTTGGCGGTGTTGGCACGCGCGTTCCAGACGCCGCGTCCGGAGATGGTCGCGGTTGAAAAGGTCAGGCCCGCCCCGCCCGAGGCGGCCGGAGAACGGTTCTCGGGATCGGCGGTCGCAGTGGGAGTCGACGCACTGTCGAAGCCGTCCCAGGCCACCAGCGCATTCGGTGTGCAAACCTGTGGCGGTGGCGGGAACTCGGTGACTTCCAGCTCGGCGGTGGCATTGAGCGTGAATTCGGGATCGCCCGGATCGCCGACCCGCAAATCGACGCTGTTCTCCAGCGTCTGCGGATAGCTGGCGCCGGCATCCTCCGGCACCGTCACGTCGACCAGGATGGTACAGGAGCTGTTGGCTTCCAGCTCCCCCCCCGCCAGTGATATGACACTGCCGCCGGCAGAGGCATTCGTGCTGCCACCGCAACTGCTTGAGAGGTTGGGATCAGCGGCCACTTCCATGCCGGCCGGAAGGGTGTCGGTGAACGAGTACCCGCTTTGGGGAATCGGGTTCGGGTTGGAAATCGTGAACCGCACCGTGGCGATGCCATCGGCCCCGATTGTGCCGGGAATGAATCGCTTGCTGAATTCCGGCGCGCTGGGCGTGAATACCACGAGCTCTCCGGGCGAGCGAACGAAGTCGGTGTTGTAGTGGAAGCTGGAACCGGAAAAGTCGTAGATCAGGGCTTCCAGGTTGACCCGCTCGCCGCCGCCGGAAACGATGCGGATCTGATAGACGGTCGTGACCGTGCCGCCGGCCTTGCCGGTCGCCAGGCACGACAGGTAGTTCGGGCTGTTCGGGTCCGGGTCCCATTGGCAACCATCGCCGTACAGGCTGGGATTCGGATCCGGAATGAGCGGGTCGAAATTGCGGGTAGAGTAATCGGTGCTGACCGAGAGCACCTGGAATATGGTGTTTGACAGCGTGAGGAACGACTCGATCTGCTCATAGGCGGTCGCGGTTTGCGTGGTCAGCTCGATGAAGTAGGTCTCGCCGACCTCCAGATTGAGCGAGGAACCGCCACCGAGCAATTGCCAGTCCGAGCCGTCGGCCTGCCGGCCCCAGCGGATGCTCTGGGTCCGGTTTCGGTTCTGCGAAACCAGCCGCTCGACGAAGATCTGTCGCGGGGTCGGCGTGACGGCAACCTCCGGGCCCGCGGTAGCGGTAATCCGGTACTCACGGGAAACTCCGAACGCGCCGGCACCACGAATCACCTGGATCTCGAAGTACGCGTCCACGCACTCGCCGGCCTCCAGCGGATCGAACTCCAGCACCGTCAGGGAACCGGGGCGGCTGATGATCCAGTCGTCGGGCGTTCCGGCGTCGGAATCCGGACCGTCCCAACTGAACTCGGCCGTGACCGCGTCAGTACCGGTCCCGCTGTCCGAGCATACACTTGCCCCGACCGGAAACAGTTCCGGCCCTTCGCTCAGCGGCCGATTGTGATCCAGGCCCACCACGTCCCAGGTGATCGGCGTCACCGTAAGCTGTGCGACGGCGACAGCGGGGAGTGCAAGAAGGAACATGGCAAGCAGTGCCGGCAGTACGACGCCGGCACGCGTGACGGGGGCTTGACCATTCTTTACGCGCCGCCATCCGGCGACAAAAGACAGGATCTCACGATGCAAGGGGTGGATCTCCAGCATTCTTATTATCGACTGCCACGGCGTGACAGTTCCTTTATCGGCCGTTCATGCTTACCGATGGGTACCAATCTTTCCCGCAAAGTGCCTGACGCGCAGGTCCAGGGGGTCGTCATGAACATCAACCAGAGATCGCGCAAATGCCTCCCCTCCCGGTCACCTTACGATGCCTTCACTGAGGCGCTGCATCGTGCCCTTGCGACCAGAATCCGCCGGGTCTATCCCATCGATGAGGAATGCGCAGAGCTAATGGTTGATTGATTCTAAAATTGGAAAAATGTGACGTCAATCACAAATTTTCGGGCCCAGAATCCGAGCGAAACAGGGGGGAACAGAGGACATATATGGACGCCTCCCTTGTTTCAAGGGCTGTATTGAACCGCTTGTGCGATCGCCGCCCGCGCTGAAATTCGGTTCGCGGACATATATCCGGGCTCTGTATGGAAAGACTGAAATGCGTTTCCGGCCCTCAATGAGATCAGGGAGCCCCGGCCGCCTAAACACCCACTCGGTTTACTGACCTGGTCCTAAAGCAGGCTCTTGCCGGGGCATTGACCTGTTGTTTCATCGCGTCGGCGAACTCACGGGCGTGAAACTCGGTTATGTCTTCCCGAAGGCCTTGCCTGGCTCGTAGGCGCAGCCCTTGGCCACCACGTTCCAGCTGATGCGTGCGATCTTGTTGGCCAGCAGGGGAAAGGTGACAGATCCTGAGGTTTCCCCAGAAATACTCTCGTGTAAACCGATAGTTACGTACTACGCTTGATGAAAACAGCGCGCATGACAGGTTTTTTGTTCCTCAGGTCTAGCCACCGTGAGGAACGAAAACCGGGTCAGAGACCAATAACCACTGGTATTAGCGGCAATTGCTCTCTGACCCGGTTGTTCCCGGCGCGGCTAAAGCCCGGCGACCGCCAGTTCTACTTGCAGTATCCCGGGTCTGCGTCTTCATACGCTCCCGGATCTTCGCCGTTGAGCGTGACGATCTTCGTCTCGTAGCAGCCCGCCGGGTGGTTGTTGATGCTGTACGAGGCGTTGCCGTTCGAGTCGGTCGTAGAGGTGCCTTGCCAGGAGGCACCGGTCGTAGTATTGGCGACGACGACCTCGACGCTCACGCCACCGGCGGGTCCATCGGCATCGGCGATCGCGACCGTGACGGTGAGGTGGCGGTCGCTGTTCCGTCCGCCCGAGGTCTGGTAACTGATCGATTCGACCAACAGGGCCCCGGTACCCGCCTCGCTCACGGTGATGACAACGCTGGCGCTCGCGGCGGGCTCCTCGATCTGCGCCGTGATCGTGTGTTCACCCGCAGCGAGCTGGGCCGTGAAGCTCGCGCCTGTGCCGATCTCGCCGTCGATGCTCGATGTCCAGCGCAGGGACAACGAGAGATCGCCGCCCTCGCCGTCGTCGGCTGCACCCTCGAACAGGATGTTGTCACCGACCAGGAATGAGGTGCCGTTGGCGGGGCTGTGGATGCTCACTGAGGCCACCGCCTCGCCGGGCGGGGCGGCGGTGCCGGCCACCATCACCGGCGCGAAGAGATTGCCGTCGCCGACGTCGAGCAGCGGCTCGTGGTGACCGTCGCCGGAGGTATCCACCCAATCGAGGTTGCCGGCCTGGGTCAGTTCGGCACGCACCTGTTCGGGGTTCGCGATGCCACTTGCCACCAGGATCGCGGCGGCGCCGGCGGCGTGCGGCGCGGCCATGCTGGTGCCGCTCAGGGTGCGGTAGGCCGCGCCCGGCCAGGTCGAGAGAATGCATACGCCGGGGGCGGCGATATCGATCAGCCGGCCGAAGTTGCTGAAGTTGGCGAGCGTGTCGTCCGTGTCCTGGCGGCAGGTGGACGCACCCTCTCCGCCCGGCAGGCCGTCGAAGTCGGCGAGCGCGGATACCGTGATGACATCCGGATGCCTGGCGGGGCTGAAGGTCTCCGCGTCCTTTGCACTGTTGCCGGCCGAGACGACATAGCTCACACCGGCCTTCACCGAGTTGGTTATGGCCTGATCAAGGGCCTGGCTCGTGCACTCGCAGCCCAGGCTCATGTTGGCGACGCGGACGGTGTGGGCCCGCGCCGTCACCCAGTCGATTCCGGCAATGATCCAGGACATGTAACCGGAACCGTCGTTGCGCAGCACCTTGACCGACCACAGGCGCGCCCCCGGGGCGACCCCGACGACGCCGATGCCGTTGTCGATGGCCGCGATCGTGCCGGCGACGTGCGTGCCGTGTCCGTTACCATCGTCGCCTCCGCTCTTGCAGCTTCCAGCCCACGGGCTGCCGCCGGAGCAGTCGACGCTCGTCACGACGTGGAGATCGGGATGCGTCGCGTCGATGCCGGTATCGAGCACAGCAACGTCGGCATCCACGCGCCAATCGTCCACCCCGTCGATTTCGAGTCCCGGATTGTCCATGGCGAAGACCCGCCGGATCCCGGTGGGGACCGACTGGGACATGATCCGGACCATCTGGTCGGCCTCGATGAAGTCCACGAGCGGGTTGCGGCGCAGGGCGTCCGCGCTCCTGGGGCTCAGTGCAGCGGAGAAGCCCTTGAGGGCATGGGCATAGACGAACCCGGCCTCGAAACCGTGCTGCCGGGCGAGATCACGCGCGACCGCGCCCGGGTCGTGCACGTCGGGCCTCAGCACCACGATGTAATGTCCCTCGATCACCCCCTTCGGCGTAAGCGGGGCGGGTGCAGACGCCGCCACCGCGAGCAGCGGGGCGAACAGGAGACTCACAAGAAGGAGGATACCGGCGTGTGCGGCAGGGGAGACCTTGCGCTTCATGGCACACCCCCGGTGTAGAGTTTTTTGAAGTTGTAATCTCTACTGCATCTACGTTAACTAGCAGGTAACGGCGTAATGTCAAGGACACAACGGTACGCCTCGCCATTGGGCGTACACAGCGCCATGTCGGGTCGGGGGATACACCTGCACCATCCTGCGGAGGCCGCCAGTCGCGCCGCCCCGTCCGGTCAGTCCGCTGATCGGGTTTCCGGGTCCGACCGCGTGTCGCCCCCTTCGTCGCAGTCCGACCCCGTCTTGCCCGTCATTGGTCGGGAATTACTATGTATTGCTAGACTTGACCCCTGTGTTTGTGGTGTGCAGCCCGTCAGGAACATTGAGATGACAAACAAACAGCAGGCTTTTCGAGCAGTGGAGTTGGGTGACGGCAAGGCTCTGTCCCTGCGCACCGGCGCCACCGTGGGGCAGGTGGCGCAGCGGAACATTCTGCGTTGCGATCCGTCTACGCCCCTGCACGAGGCGGCCAAGCGCATGTGGACCCATCACTGCAGTTGCATCGTCGTATTCGAAGAAGATCAGATGGTAGGAATCTGGACCGAGCGGGATGCCATCTGCCTGGACTTTACGGTCCCGGAGGCAATTGACTGGCCTATCCGTCAGGTGATGAGTTCACCGGTCGTCACCCTTTCTTCGGACACGCCCCTGGAGGACCTGGCGACACGAGTTCAGAAGCACGGCGTGCGCCACTTCGTGGTAGTCGACGAAAGAGACGGTTCGCCTCAGGGCGTGATCACTCAGACGGACGTTGTGGTGCATCAGGGCATGGAGCATTTTCTCACGCTGCGCACCGTGGAGTCCGTGGTGCGGAGGGACGTGCCACGGCTTGGCGAGGAGCGACCTCTGTCCGACGCCCCGCAATTCATGCGCCGCTCCGTCTCCGACGCGGTACTCGTTGACTACGGGGACGGCGACACGGGGATCGTCACCGAACGGGATATGGTGCGCTTCGTGGCAAGCGGCTTGAAAGATTCACCGTTGGGTGAGGTGGCCAGCCGCCCGTTGTTCACGGTGCCTGCAAGCGAGAGCCTGGCGCGCACACGCGACTTGCTGGCCGAGCGGGGCCTGCGCCACGTGGGTGCGACGGACGACGGCCGGATCATCGGCATTGTCAGCTTTGCCGAGATCCTCTCAGGCATCGAGGTGGACTACCTGCGCGAACTCGGCCGTGTGCTACGGGAGAGGGACGTGGCGCTGGCTCAGTCCCGGCGCAGTCTGCACGTGGCCGAGCAGATCATCGAGAACTCCCTGCAAGGCGTGATGATCACCGATTCCGATGGCGTGATACAGCGCGTCAACCCGGCCTTCACCCGACTGACCGGTTACACGCCGGAGGAAGCGGTGGGCCGGACCCCTGCACTTCTCAGCTCCGGCCGTCAGGGGCCGGAGTTCTATGACAAGCTTTGGCGTTCCCTCAAGGAGCGGGGCCACTGGGAGGGCGAATTGTGGAACCGCCGCCAGAGCGGCGAGATCTATCCGCAGTTTCTCAGCATCGTTGCCATACGCGACGAAGAGGGGCGGGTGCTTCATTATGCGGGCCAATTCAACGACATCTCCGAACTGAAAAGGCGTGAGGAGAAGATTCGTCACCTGGCCTACTACGACCCGCTCACGGGACTGCCCAATCGCCGCCTGCTGGATGACCGCCTGGCCATCGCACTGGCGAACGCGAATCGTCATGGGCGCAAACTGGCGATCATGTTCGTGGACCTCAACGACTTCAAGTACATCAACGACACCTACGGGCACCAGGCCGGCGACGCCATACTTGAACAGGTGGCCGCACGTTTGCTCGGCGCGGTTCGGGCCGGAGATACCGTGGCACGTTTCGCGGGCGACGAATTCGTGCTCCTGTGCCTTGATCCCCACACCGAAGGCGAACTCGAACGCATCATGGAGCGCGTCCACACCCTGATGGCGACACCCTTCCCGCTGGAAGGGCGTGAACTCGCCCTCACCGTGAGCATGGGCCAGAGCGTGTATCCCGATGATGGTGAGACGGCGGATGATCTGTTGCGCCACGCCGACGCCGCCATGTACGAGGCCAAGCGTCGTCGCAACAGACCCCTCGGGGAGAAAGAGGGGCGGAGTGAAATTCGATAAAAATGGAACTTCTTGATTGACTAGAACGAATGTTCATTCTAATCTGGAGGCATGGATACTCGTACAGAAACCCAACGTGCCCGCACCACCCCGGCCACCGAGCAGGTGCTGGGGGCGGCGCTGAATCTCTTTACCGAGCAGGGGTATTTCAATACCTCGATCCCGGACATCGTTAAGGCCTCTTCAGTCAGTACCGGCTCCATCTACCACTACTTTCGCGACAAGGAGGGTATCGCCCGGAGTCTCTACGACACCCTGGTCGAGCGGATGGAGTCGCATTTCAACGAGATCGAGGCAACCCATACCACGGCCTGCGATCGCTGCCGGGCAGTGATCGCGCTGCTGTTTGATCTGACCGAGCAGGAGCCTGCGGTGATGCGGTTCATGCTGTTTTCCCGCCATCGGGAGTTCATACCGGATCAGAAGCCGGTCTGTTCCTCGCGCCCTTTCGTACAAATGCGCGAGATGGTCGCCGCCGGGATGAAGGGCGGCGAAGTCCGGGAGATGACCCCGATCATCGCCGCCTCGGCCGTGTTTGGCGGCGCCCTGCGCTTGATTCAATTACGTCTGGACGGGATTCTGGACGCGCCATTGCCGGAGTATCTCGATGAGATCTGGCAATGCGCCTGGCGGTCGGTGGCGGTCTGAGCAACGTGTTCAACCCGCATCGGCCTTTTTTTGGTCCTCAGGTTAGAACGAATGTTCGTTCTAGGAGGCAATAATGAAATCACTCGCAATCGTGGTCCGCGAAGACGGGTACGACAAACTGCTCACGCCCCTGGCGTTTGCCTATCTGCAGGGGTCCGAGGGCACCCAGGTCGATCTGCTGTTTGTGAACTGGGCGGTCAAGGCACTCACCGAGGAAGGCGCGAAAGGCCAGGTGATCCAGGGGGAGCACGCCGACCAGGATGGCTGGGTTCGCCAGCAAGTCGAGAAGGCGGGATTGCCGCCGGATATCTATGACGTGATCAAGGCCCTCAAAGCCACCGAGAACGTGAACTTCTATGCCTGCAGCCTCGCGGCCAGCATCTTCGGCGTCAACGAGGACAACCTGATCCCGGAAGCCAGCGGTATCGTCGGCGCATCGTGGTTTTTGAATGAAAAAGCCGCCAAGGCCGAACATTGCCAGTATTTTTAAGGAGCAAACATATGAGCGATATCAGGGCTGACAGCAAACTGGATACCAGCGGCAAATGTTGTCCCATGCCGATCGTGGAAACCAATGTAGCCATGAAGAAGATCAACAGCGGCCAAGTGCTGGAGATCATTGCCACCGATCCCGGAACACTCACCGACATCCCCGCCTGGTGCGAACGCACGGGACACACGCTGATGAGATCGGGGGAGAGTGAAGGGGTGATCCAGTTCTATGTCAAGAAAGGCTGAAGTCAATCACCAAGGAGAAGGTGACGGATCTACTTTTGCCCTGCAGAAATCGATCCGTCACCTATTCCGATGGACCCCGTCTCGCCCCCATTGGTCGAGAATTACTATGTATTGCTAGACTTGACCCCCTTTGTCCGTACCTGACGACAACGTTCAGGCGCGTTCGAGGCGCTGTGCAGCCTTGCGGAAGCAAGGCTGCACAGCGGGTCAGACGTCACCTGCAACGTGTTGTCAGATTTCTCTCTCAACTACTTGAACACCACGGGTTTCTGAGGCTCTCTATTGATGCTTAAGTTGAAAATATCCGGCCTTGAGTAATGTCCCGCCACATCGAGAGCGCGTTTCGCATTCACCGCGCTCTGAGCATCTATCTGTGCAAACAGGATCCCCTTTTCCTCTCTCATTGGGCCCGCAACAATTTCGCCACCAGGTGCAATAACAACGGAATCACCGGCATTTATCCAGGTTTCCGAGTCGGGGTAGATTGTGTCCTTCTCGGGGAAATCGGCCGGAATATCTTCTCGGGTCAGTGCGACACCGCAGGAAATCACCCAGCAGCGGCCTTCCCGGGCAATGTGCTGCATAGTGCCGATCCAGCCTTCACCGCAATCATAGGTCGGTGCCACATAGAGTTGTACGCCCTGCCCATAGAGCGCGTATCGTGCCAAGGGCATGTAGTTTTCCCAGCACAGCAACGTACCTACCTTGCCAACTGCAGTGTCAATGACTTTCAGGCCGGACCCATCACCGAAGCCCCAAACCATTCTTTCCGGGTTGGTTGGCATCAGCTTCCGATGCCGGTTCAAGATGATGCCATCGTCGCCTATGACAACGACTGTGTTGTAAACCGTAGCCTGGCTGAGATCGCCGGCCCTTTCATTCAGACCGCAGACTATTGTGACCTGATGTGTTTTAGCGGCCTCACACAGCGAATCCAGTTCCCCGGCATCGACGTTGACCGAACTATTCAGCAGGCGTGTATGCAGCTCCTCGTTCAGTGACCAGTCACCTCCCGGCCGGAGCCGCCAAATCCATGCGGGATATCCCGAGATGAAAGCCTCGGGGAACACAATCAACCTCGCGCCGCCTTTGACGGCTTTTTTCACCATTGCAATGGCTAGCGCAATCGTTTTCTCACGATCAAGGAAAGCCGGAGATTCTTGTACTACTGCAATTGTTTCCACGACTATTCCCCTTTGTGGTGATGGTACTCGTCGCAGTAGGGACGCCGGTTACCCGGCGCCCCCTGCACAGATCCCGCCGTGCGGTTTTCCCGCACCGGGCTCTTCAAACATACTCACTCGCGTAGCAAGACCAGCGCTCACGCAAGCCCCCCGATTCACTGCTTACCGGACGGGCTGGACGGGGCGCGGAAACGCGAAGCGCTCCAGCACCCGATTCAGCCTCGACCATGTCAAGCTTCGTCTCTGACTGCGTCGATTCAACCACTTGTACAGCAGCTTTACCACTTCCTTGTAGAACGTCCACAGGCCCCGGCTATTGCCCACCACCCGGAAGTAGTTGTAGTGACCACGGACCTTCCGGGCGAGGGTCGTGAGCAGGGCAGCCAACGGCTTGGGCCGATTGGCTTTGCGCCTTCCCGGGGTCACCTTCCCGGGGTCAGGTCTCCCATTGCCCATTCCGTTGTTCCTGCTTGAGCGCCGTCTCGAACCGCTGCACCGCTCGGCTGACCGTCATGCGGCTTACACCGAAATGTATCGCGATCTCCCGCATGCTGTAGGCGCCACTGCGGTACGCCTCGGCGATCGCAAGGTCTCTAGGTGAGAATCTATCGGCATAGTAAGCGAGGTCGCGGGCCACAGGGCGTTTCTGTGTTGCCGGAATCTCATCGAGCGGTTGCTTTGCGTCGATTCGACCTTGCATCTCCTCAACGAATCGTTCAGATCCGAGATAGATCTGGTTCTTCAGCCGCGCCCACGGGCCCGGTTGCCCGGTGCCGTCGGCCACGAAGCGCTCGAAGGCTCTTCTCGCCAGATCGCGCTCATTGCAGAAAGCGGTCAGGAGCCAATCGGTGGTGAGAAACTCCGGTCTGTACGCGAGCCCCACGGTTGGACGATAACTGCTCCACGGCCATTCTCCGGCCGCCGGCACCATACGGGCCCGCACCGGATTGAGCACGATGTAGCGGGCCAGCTCCAGGAGATACGTTTCCTTCTGCACGAGAATGCCGCTGAAACGGCCTTGGAAGAGGTGCCCCACGCGCCGGTGGCGACGATTGATGTATTGCGTGTAGACGCCGTTGAGCTGCCGCATTCCGCGCGAGAGGTTCGCCTCGGGCGTCTCAACCAGGAGGTGATAATGGTTTGTCATCTGGCAATAGGCGTGACAACGCCAACTCAATCTCGCGCACACCTCGCCCAGGGTATCGAGGAACCGAGATCGGTCATCGTCCGAGAGAAAGATACTGCGCCGTTCGTTTCCTCGAGCGGTGACATGATACAATGCCCCGGAAAATTCGATTCTCAGTCATCTGGCCATCCCTAGCCTCGCTCGTTTGGTGGTTGTCCTCGGCTACGATAATGCCGGGATCAGTGGGTGTGCATTGGGAGACCTTACCCCATGGAAGGACCGAATGATCATGGAGCCGACATCCATCCCCGAGCAGAAGTGCTGCACCCGGCTGCCTCTGGCAAGGCATCAGGCCCTGTGGCGAGCGCTTCTGTGAGCCCGCTCCCCATCCAGGCTCATGGGCGACACCCCGGCCGCCTGCCACGGGTACTTCGATTCCCCGCATCGCTGACACTGGCGGCTCTCTTGCTGACCCCGGGGGCCACCCTCGGCCAGCAGAATGATATTTTCCCTTTGCTCGAGTGTGTCGACGTCATCGAAGAGTACGACATGGTGGTCGGCCATATGGCATACGCCAGTCGCAGCTCGGATCAGCGGGTTATCGAGGCGGGTGAAGACAATCGTGTCTCCCCTGGCCCCGCCGACCAGGGCCAGATCATCGAATTCCGGCCTGGATATCATTCAAAAATGGGCATGGCGCTCGCATTTTTTGCATCCGAGCAGAGCTCGATGCTCTGGGAGATCGAAGGCTCGAGCGTCACCGTCACTGACAACCCGAGCATCCACTGTCGGTCCGCGCAATGTGTTTGTCCGCCACGTCCCGAGGGCCCGACCGGTGAACAGGGCGCGATGGGTGCGGCAGGCGCGGTCGGGCCAGCCGGACCCACGGGCCCCGAAGGCCCTGCAGGAATCCAGGGGCCGCGGGGGCCCGATGCGCTTTCGGCTTGCACCTGGGTCAGCACCCAGTCCGACGACGGCGAAGCGTTGGCTGTATGTGGCGACAACCGACAGCTACTGTCCGGGGCCGCCGGTTGCGACAATGAGCCGCCCCTGCAGCCCGAGGTCTGGACTGGCGGGGTGGTGCAGAGCAGCCTGCCGGTCGACAACAATGCCTGGGCGGTAAGTTGCCGCATTGGCCGGGCCACGGCGAAGGCGCTCTGCTGCGGGGAGCCCACCTTGTGAACACGTCCCGGCCAAAGCTGCTGGTTCTGCTGGCGCTGCTGTTCCTGAGCAGTCAGCCTGCTCTGGCCCTCGAGCCGATTATTCCAATGCTTGAATGCGTGGAATACGACGAAGACACCCAGGAAGCGACCGCGCGCCTGTATTACATCAACATGAACGACTTCGTGGTGAATCTGCCTCCCGGCGGCGACAACTACATCTCGCCGGCACCAGGCAATCGCCGTCAGCAAAGCCGGTTTGTTCCGGGACTGCACTGGCGCGATTTCACCATCACCTGGAATGTCGAAAGCACGCCTCAGTTGACCTGGCACCTGCTAGGCAATGAAGTCGTCATGCATGCGTTCAACAGCAGGCTTTGCGGCATCCCCGAATGCCGTACCGATCCCGGCCCACAGGGGCTGACCGGTCCGGAAGGACCGGAAGGCCCCACCGGACCCGTCGGGCCGCAAGGCGATCAAGGCCCCCGGGGCGCGCCCGGCCCGATCGGCGAACCGGCGCCAGGCGCCACCAGTGGCTGCCGTACCGTAACGACAGCCGAGGGCGGAGATACCGCAATCGCCGCCTGTGCAGCCAACGAGGTCCTGGTCAGTGGCGGTGGCCATTGCGACGACACGCTGATCACCGATACCCAGAATTGGGCCACCGGACAAATCCGGGCCAGCTACCCCGACTCGAACGGCCTGTGGGCAGTGGAATGCGCACTGGGCCACGCGACCTCCCACGCAATCTGCTGCCCGGCTTCGCAATAGGAAACAACGCCCGTGACCCGAATCTTCCAACCGGCGATGCTCACCAGGGCTCGGGCCATACTCGTCGCACTGCTGTTGGCCGGCTGCATGCTCGCACCGACAACCGTTCAGGCCCAGCAGGTCTGGCCAATACTCGAGTGTGTCGAGCACGACGAAGAAAACAACACGGCCACGGCACACTACGGCTATGTGAGCCTGGAGACCTCGTCCCGGACCATCAACCTGGGCACCAACAATACGTTCATTCCCACTCCGCTCAATCGCGGCCAGCCCACCTTTTTCTCCCCCGGGCAGTTTCTGGGGGTCTTCTCGGCCACATGGGACCTGGATGAACACGACACATTGACCTGGAGCATTCGTGGACGCACGGCGGAGGCCACCGCCGACTCGGAGCCCTGTCCCAACCAGTGCCCGCAACTGGTCGGCTTTGCCGGCCCCGAGGGGCCCGCGGGCGAGCCCGGTCCGCCAGGCCCCGCGGGCGCGGTCGGCCCCCCCGGCCCGACCGGGCAAACAGGCCCTCAGGGCCTTCCGGGTCGCGTGGCCGGCGCCGACTGCCGCCTGGTGCAAGGCACTTCCGGTCAAAACGAAGCCTCTGCTGCGTGCGATGCCGGTGAGCGGGTCATCAGCGGGGGCGGCCGATGTACCGCCAACCCTGGCGAGACCGGTGCGGCGCAACTGGAGGCCAGCCTGCCCGACGGCGACCGCACCTGGACCGCACGCTGCCGCACCGGGCAAGCCACAGCCACTGCCGTCTGCTGCCCGGCCGATCCATGATGGCCGGAGACCTTTTCGTGAACACGCTGCGGGGGCGACAAACATTCGGAACTGGGCTCGTCCTGCTGGCCTGCCTGGCCCTGGCCCCGCCTGCATTCGCGATCGAGGTCTTCGACGATCCGACCGGCGACCTGATCGGACTGGGCCATGGTCCGGATGCAACCGCGCTGCTGGCCGAGGACCAGGGCAACACCCTGCGCCTGTCCATTGAGCTCACCGATCCAGGCATGGCCACTGAAACCGTGGGGCTGATCGAGATCGACACCGGCCAGTCACCGCAGAGCGGGGCCACATCCCGCATATCCCTGTTGTGCCCGAAAGCAACCGGGCTGACGGTCAACCGCACGATAGACCTGTTTGCTCGGCATGGCTCGGCTGTACCCGTCCTGGATGCCGCCGACGACATCATTGGCTATGCGCACTGGGAGCCAACCGACACCGGTTTTTCCGTAACCGTGGACAAGATCTTACTCGGCCTGGATACCGGTCTGATCGGTGTCGCGGCAATCATCGGCTATGCCGACGAAGCTACAGACTGCGTCCCCGACGGCGGCGACATGACGCATGCCGGGATCACCCTGAACACGGCCCCGGACCGTTCCCCCGTAGCCGTGCCAAGCCTGCACCCGGCGGCACTGCTCCTGCTATTCTCGATTCTTGTGATCATCGGTCGCCAGCGACTCCAGCGAGATCGCCGGCAATAGGCGCCGACACGGCCTTCCCGTCCTTCCCGGGGTCAGGTCTCCCATTGCCCATTCCGTTGTTCCTGCCTGAGCGCCGTCTCTAACCGCTGCACCGCTCGGCTGACCGTCATGCGGCCTACCCCGAAATGCGCCGAGATCTCTTTCGTGCTGCAGAGGTTGGCCTCGGGCGTCTCGACCAGGAGGTGATAATGGTTTGTCATCTGGCAAAAGGCATGACAACGCCAACTGAATCTCGCGCACACCTCGCCCAGAGTATCGAGGAACCGAGATCGGTCATCGTCCGAGAAAAAGATACTGCGCCGTTCGTTTTCTCGAGCGGTGACGTGATACAACGCCCCGGCAAATTCGATTCTCAGCGGTCTGGCCATCCCTGGCCTCGCTCGTTTGGTGGTTGTCTCGGCTACGATAATGCCGGGATCAGTGGGTGTGCAATGGGAGACCTGACCCCGTGGATGTTCGTGATCCCCTTTGCCTTCGTTTGCCAGGTGTCAGGGGCTGAACTGCCGAATGCATCTCACCCGGTAAAGTCCCGTTTTGTTGGCGATAGCCTGGATTCCGGAGTCAAAGCTCTGGATCCACCCGAAGCTCACCGGATCAGCCGAAGATTCTGTGGAGCTCCAGTACAGGTCGTTGCCGAATCCGCCGCGGCCGCCCAGATGCAGGCTGGTGTACAGATTGGGGGAGTTGTTGCCGCATCCGGCATCGGTGCCCAGACCGACAAAACGCCCCAGCTCGCAGATGGCGGGAAGATACCAGTCGGTGTAGCCTGCCGCTGCCTGGTTCAGACAAGCCTGTGCAGCGGGATAATCACCCGGGTCGGCACCCAGCACGGCGCTGTTTGCAGAGCCGTCATACAGGCTGTCCGCGTTTGTCTCCGCGAGCGATGTCGACCATTGAGCGCTGTTCTCATCGCTCAATGCCGCCACTTTCCCGCCGATCGAACCGGATGCCGGGGTTGAGTCATCCACGGCGAACAGGTAGCCACCCTCGTAGATACAGCCGTAGCCGAGCACCAGCACGTTCACATCACTCGGCGGTGCGTTATGGCTATGCAGCGAGACAATCCCCGGCACCGGCTCAGTGCCGGGCGCACCGGTGCAGGCATTGGCGGAAACATCATGGCTGGGGCTGGCGCCGGGTGTGATTGTCACGGTGCAGCTTGCGCCAGCGTCCAGCGTGCCGACACAGGTGTTGTTGCTGATTATCGTGCCGGCAGGCAGTCCGGAGACACTTACCTGCAGGTTGACCAACGCGTCGCTGCCGGTGTTGGTGAACACAATCTGGCGTGCATTACCTGGCAGGGGCGGATCCTCGCCCGGGGCGTTCACGGCCAGTGCCAGTGAATTGATGGAGCTCAGCGGGGGAGTCGCTGCAGCCAGATCGCGGCAGACGCTGTCCACGTCCACCCGGCAGCCCGCTCCACTGGGCAACGTCCGGCCGACGTCGCAGGACGCGGGAGGGTCAGGATCCGGCGGCCCCGGCGGCTGGAGGTTGCCGGCCCCACCGGGGAAGCACTGCGCAAACGAGGGCAGTGTGATAGCCGCGATACGCAAGGTGTTGCCGGACTGGTTGACGAAATCGGCCGGCACAAAGCCCACGATGTCGCCGTTGGCCATGACCGTGTCGACGGCGATGGGAAGCGTCTCGCCGCCCGGGTCGGTGAACATCAGCACCACCTGGGCGCGCAGATCGGCGCTCTGCCAGAGCATGCCGGTGGCAAGCCCCACGGAGAGGAGCGCCATCAGGCTCACCCTGTGGCTGCGCCGGTGCAGCACCACAAAGGCACCGGCAAGGAAGGCAACTACCAGCAGGGCCAGGGCCCAGGGATTGTCCACCGGCACGGTGGCCACGGGGGCCGTGGTGATCTCCTGCGCGTTCGCGCTGGATGCGAGCAGCAACAGGATGCCGAAAGCACCGGCGAGGCCCGGATGGCGTGCGGTCATTATGATTTCCCCTTGCCCATTTTATTGTTCTGATGGCCGGACCCTAAGTGATCAACGGACCCCTGTCCACCTCGGCGGCCGAACGCCCGACGCGCTTGGGGCGTCGGAGTCATCCATTGGCCGTGTCAGTCGCGGGAGGCGTGCGTTCAAAACATAACGGGGACCGAGCATGAAGGATTGCAGGGAACAAACATCAATCCCGCCACTTCTCCTGATCGTGGGAGTGATTTCCGCCTCACTCTTTACTATATAAAGCTAGACTTGACCCCTATTGTTCTCCCTACAACGCTAGACTTGACCCCCTATGTCCCCCTATGTCCTGACCCCCTATGTCCACCTTCTGAGTCGCCCGGTAATCCCCTCATCACCGAGGCATCAGCGCGAACGCGCCCCAGCCCAGGTATTCACGCGTGTAAGCTGCGTAGCGCTCGGGTTCAGAGGTCAGTTGGGCTCGAACATCTTTCGCCAACTCGTCGTCGGGATTGGCTTCAAGCCACCGACGCATCGTGAGCCACTTGGCCGCCTCGTACCTGTCCCAACTGTCCTGGTCCGCCAGGACCATTTCAACGACGTCGTAGCCAAGCTGGCCGAAGGATGCGAGAAGTTTCGGAAGCATGAGAAAGTCAGAGATCGAGTTGGCAAGACACCCCTTGGCAACATCTTCCGTCGGCGGTAGCTGCCGCCAGTAGGGCTCGCCGATGAGGATGATCCCCCCGGCGCGCAGGCTCCGCGCCAGAAGCTCGATAGTGCCGGCGACTCCCCCGGCGATCCAGCTCGCACCGACACAGGCCGCAACATCGACCTTCTCGTCAGAGACGTATCCCGCAGCATCGCCATGGATGAACTTGACTTGATCGGCGACGCCGAGTTCTTCCGCACGGAGTTTCGCTTGCTCGGTGAACAGCTGGCTCATGTCGATGCCGGTGCCGATAACGCCGCGATCGCGTGCCCAGGTGCACAGCATTTCCCCCGAACCGCTGCCGAGGTCGAGCACTCGGGCCCCCGCTTCCAGACGCAGCGCCTTGCCGAGCGTGGCGAGCTTTTCGGGTGTGAACGGGTCGTGGATGCGGTGAGCACTTTCAGTGATGTGGAAGATCCGTGGAATATCCAATGCAGGAAATCTCCATTCGGTCACTGCCGTCGCAGTAGGGACGCCGGTTACCCGGCGCCCCCTGCACAGATCCCGGCGTGCGGTTTTCCCGCACCGGGCTCTTCAATCATGCTCACATTCGTAGAAGCAGCAATGCTGCTCATAGATAGTCCCTGCAAGAAGGTTGGCTCGTCGTACTCCGGCCCTACATTGTCCGGCGCGAGTTGCCTTTGCAAGCTACACATGACTGTCACTCCCTTCCCCATGTGATCGGCCCTACCGTCTCCGAGTACTATGGAGTGATCCGACTCCCCATCGGCCTTCAAGCCAGCCTCCCGTTTGTAGCGGTCCGCTGTACTTTACCCTTCCCTTGGAGCCCATGGGGCCTCCCGCGTTCATGACGCATCTCTTGTTACATGCCGCAGCTTGAGAACTCCGCCGGCTCTCTACAGGCTCACCAATGCGCCTGCTTCGTATGGGCTTCACGCGCGTTACAACGCTGGCCAACCGGGACTGTTCATTTCGAAGCGATTCCATCTCTAAGGAGCTACGTCTCCAAACGGCCTGCAACATACCCTGTGTACGCTTCACCTCTCTTGTTCACGCATGCTCCAGTCTTCGTGACCAAGGCACCGTTCCGCCAGAGGCGCAACACTCGGTAATGGTGGGTGGTTCACCCTTACCATGTCGGGACTCTCACCCGACCAGATGCGCCACGCTTTGCGCGGCGCGCTAACGCCAGTGGTAATGAACGCCAACGGAGCGCAGCGTAGTTGGCGTCCCGTTGACCACTTTGTTAAGTCTCTTTTGCCAAAAGCCGCGTGATATGATCAAACGCTGCCAGCTTAGCTTGATCTTCCGTCTTGTAATTTCTTCTGCTGTGCTGAACCAGCGAGTTATTCTGCGAGCTTACAGTGGCTGCCCAGCCCGATCCACGACGATAAACAGTAACCCGAAATCCATCCGCTTTGATCCACGGATTGCACTTAGCAGAAATCTTCCATTTCCGGGAAAGCCACCGCTTCCTCTTGTGGGTGCGGCTTTTCATGGAGGATTCCCTAGTCCGGGCCGCAGCGACATCCCCCTCCATGTGACCTGCGCAGATACAGCCCACTTCTAGAACTTCTGGGTAGTTCGGATGCTCCATGTGATGCACATAACGGATCGTCTGCGACTCACACATGCCACATTCAATTTGTGGCTCGCCGAGATCCTCGATATCGACACACTGCCAACCTTTATGAGGAACGCCCGCCTTGGACCATTTTCCGCGTCCAGCGGCTACGATTTGCTCTTCTCGGCTCTCGGTTGGCATAAGGGCCTCCCTTGCAGCGACTTAACGACCAAGCCCAGCGGCGGCGAAGCCGCCCGACTGGGGCGCCTTGTTAGGTTTCATGCTCAAGATACTCAAAGAAGTCCGGATAGTAATGAACTTCATGAGTCTTTACTCCATTGCGACGGAATAGCTTAATCCATTTTCCTAGCACTTCTTCATTTGGATCCACAATGGTCACATTATTGAGAGTCGTATTCTTGAATTTGGAAAACAGACTTACCGCTAGCGTGTCCGCTGGCGTGAACCGCCCCGGGAATTGCGGAGGCTGGTTGGTTTAAGTCAAGCCGCCATTACGGCCTGACTGGCGAGTTGCCGATAGTAGTTTGCCTCAGCTTCCACCGGCGGAATATACCCCAAGGGCTCCATCAACCTCTGATGATTGAACCAGGACACCCATTCCAGCGTCGCCAGCTCCACCGACTCCCTGGACCTCCAGGGGCCGCGGCGATGGATCAGTTCCGCCTTGTACAGGCCGTTGATGGTCTCGGCCAAGGCATTGTCGTAGCTGTCGCCACGGCTGCCGACCGACGGCTCGATACCGGCTTCGGAAAGTCGCTCCGTGTAGCGAATGCTGACGTATTGCGACCCGCGGTCGGAGTGATGGATCAGGGCATCGTTATGCTCGGGCTGCCGAGCGTAGAGCGCCTGCTCCAGGGCATCGAGCACGAAGTCCGTGGTCATGGTGCAGCTGACGCGCCATCCCACGATGCGCCGTGCGAAGACGTCGACAACGAAGGCCACGTACAGCCATCCCTGCCAGGTCGAAACGTAGGTGAAGTCCGACACCCAGAGCTGGTTGGGGCGCTCGGCCTGGAACTGCCGATTAACCCGATCCAACGGACATGGCGCCGATCGGTCCGCCACGGTGGTGCGAACCGTCTTGCCACGGCGTGCCCCCTGCAAGCCCAGGCGGCGCATGAGCCGCTCCACGCTACAGCGCGCCACGGAAACACCTTCGCGGTTGAGTTGCTTCCAGACCTTGTCGGCGCCGTAGACCTGGAGGTTGGCCTCCCAGACACGCTCAATGTGTGGAACCAGCCGCTCATCGCGCTTGGCCCGGGCACTGCGCAGATCCGGATTGCGCCGCCGGGCCGCATGGCGCCGGTAGGCCGATGGGGCAACCTGCAACACTTTGCAGATCGGCTCGACCCCATAGGCGTCCCGGTGCTGATCGATGTAGGCGTTTACGACTTCAGTTTGCGGTCGAGCTCCGCCTGCGCGAAAAAAGCGCTGGCGGTACGCAGGATCTCATTGGCGCGCCGTAACTCCTTGTTCTCGCGCTCCAGGTCCTTGATGCGCTGCGTCTCGGCCGTGGTCATGCCTGGCCGCGCACCCGCATCAATCTCCGCTCGCCTGACCCACTCCAGCAGCGTCTGTGGCACGCAGCCGATCTTTGGGGCTATCGACTCCACAACCGCCCACAGCGACGGGTACTCCCCACGGTGCTCCTGGACCATCCGCACCGCCCGCTCACGGACCTCAGGTGAAAACTTGTTTGACTTGTTCATGGCTCCATTCTCTCAAGAGTTGGAGCCTCCGCGATACCCGGGGCGGTTCAGGCGGCAACGAATAACCCGCAATAACTATATTCCGGGCCTCATATAAGTACTCATACGCATAGGTCCATAAATAACGAAAGATTGCGATTGACGTTATCGGCTTTTGCGGTAGCGGGGGAATAATTAGAGGTGTTTCCTGTTCCTCGGGAGTACATACGCGGTTATTGATCCACATTTTGTCTATATAGTGGCAATCTTTTGTGTTGTAGGTTGTCGTTTTACTTTCGTCGGTAGTTACAGCACTGTTGAAGAGTTTTGCGTATTCCTCCTCGGAACAACGCCAATTAATTGAGCCATGTAATTTCAGTAATAAGGGGTAACGGTCCGCGAGACGGGTTGGAGATTTCGTAGAACTACTCCAAATATTGTCGAAGTAAACATGTTGTGGAGAATGCCAGTTAAGCAACACGTTATCTATCAGCGTATCGTAGTTGAAAGTAATAATGCGATTTCGCGTTGCCCGCTTCTCAGTGCCTTTTAGGTATTTCTCAAGCCACTTTTCGAGAAGGGATTGATCTCTAGCTCGGGCACGGGACAGTAGATAGGCCGCTAGGTGATTTAGATCGTTCAAATATTCTTCTTTTGTTCTCTTTCCGCGCGTTCGACGAGGGTGAATTGCTGCGATAAACTCATAATCGCTGATTTGTTGCCGAATCAACTCCTCGAGGCCTGTGATTTGAAAGTCTACGTGATGTAAATATTCTTTCTCAACCCGCCTGGCGGCGGCTGCCACCCATTTCGGGCGGGTACGCTGTTGCAGGTCTTTAATGCGCTGACAAAATTGAATATCCAGAGGGGCCACCAACGATTCCGTCTGACCTTGAGTCAGCGCATAACTAGCGCCTGCACCAAGAATGTAGAGGCGGTTAATTTTTCTTCGGTTCGCTTCGGTACGCATCCTTGAAACCTAACAGTCATTTCGGCGACGGTGGTCGCAATGGCAATAGTGCCGCTGCGTCGTAATGCAATAACCAGTGCCGCGTCTTAGCATAGCTGCGCTTTCCAGCCTTTCCGGACAGGGCGCCCGCGATTTCGACAAGGAGATGTCACATGCCTGACACCTCCCCGCCCTTCTGAGCCCGCAGCCATGTTCTTCGACAAGTACCTGAGTCTGCTTGCGAAAACGGCATGCCGAATCGCCGGCAGCGATGCCATGTCAGGCCTGTCGAGGTCTTCAACAAGGTGCGGATAGGCCACAGGATCAGGAGCTTGTCCGAGGCCGACATTGATGACTGCCCCGATGTGTTGGGCTGCGAACGAAGGCCTTCCGGCTGGCAGTTTTCGCAGCGTATTTCGGCGATCCACATCCTTTAGCCGTGACCTGCTGAGAGCACAGCGCAAAAATAGAGCTGTCACCTTTTCCTCTTTTAGGACCTTAACTCCTAGCAACAAACAACCCCCACAGATGAGAAGATAGCGCAATGTATCCCATAACAACCAGAACTATCTTCAATACAAAAAACGCATTCTGCGGCCAAGTCATAAACCGTGGCGCTGTAAGTGATTCTTCGCATTCCACCCCTCTCCGAATTTCGAGATAGCGGTGATATGTTCCCCATATAAGAGTCGCGAGAACATAGTGCATAAGGTCGGCAGCCAAAGCTAACGTGAACATGAGTGCGGGAAGAATTAGGTCTGGCGGCACAACTGAGGCACTCCCGACTTCGACACGAAACACCCATATGAGAGCTATCCCTGCGAATGCAAGGTTCCGCGCGATATCACTGGTCCGCCCAGAGAATTCGTAGTACGTCTCTCTATAATCCTTCAGTTTCATATCCCTAGTCGGTTCTTGCCCTTGCACCTGTACTACCCGTACGATCTTTGTCTTTCTTGGCGCTTGGCGATGATCGCCTATGCGGTTGAACAGGTACGGTCTTGGGGCCTGGTTTCGGCGACTTCTTTGCTGGAGCCGACGGTTTGGAACGGTTGTGGCCCTTTACTGGAACGTTCTTTCTAGCCATGAAACACCCCCTACAAGGGAACCTCTGTTACCAATCGAATAGTCACAAGGATGACGGGTGTCCTCCGACGTTCCCCTCCCATATCTCCCGACTAATTAGCTAACTATCTTGCCGGCTGCTCACCGCATCACCGAAGCGACTTGATAACGAACTCATGGCTACTAACCCGCTTGAGGTGGTAGTCGCGTTCCGCCCCTATGGCAAATGATTCGAACTGATCAATCCCGAATTCCATGCCCTTCGCATGCATGCGCTTCACGAGGTCGCGATCCCTCATGCGATCAAAGGGGCGGGCCGTGCTCGGTTCTTGTGTGTACCAGTAGGTGTAGGTGTTCGAGCCGTGTTGAATCGTGATCTTGTGCGACGGAGTTAATCCTTTGGGCGGCTCTCGAAATTCGGTGGCGACGTCAAATTGAACCATCTCATTCTCCTTGCAGACAGGGGTCAAGGCTGGCAATAGCTAGTAATGAGTGAATACAGGGGAAGCAACACAAAGGGGCGCCCCTCGCGGAGCGCCCCTTAAACCCAAAGCAATCCTTCACCATATCCCTGGCCATTCTGATTCTCGAATCCTCGCTCAGTCTTCCCCCAAGCGACCGTGGGCCTTCCGCAGCGGCGGGCGGCCTTTCCTGCTGAAACGGTTCGACGTGCAGTGCGTCCTTTCGGATCATTCACCCTCTCTGCTCCTCCCCCGAGCCCCCTCCCCGGCTCCTACGTGATCGGGAACCGGAGAGGGGGTGGGGGTGGTTGCACACTCAGTCCCAGCTCAGGGCACCCCCCGTCTGGTATTCGGTGACCCGCGTCTCGAAGAAGTTCTTCTCCTTCTTCAGGTCCAGCACCTCGCTCATCCACGGGAACGGGTTGTCCGCGCCGGGATAGAGTTCGGCCAGGCCGATCTGCGCGCAGCGGCGGTTGGCGATGAAATGCAGGTATTCCTCGAACATGGCGGCGTTCATGCCGAGCACGCCGCGGGGCATGGTGTCGCGCGCGTACTGTGCCTCCAGTTCCACCGCCTCGCGGATCATGTCGGACATCTCCTGCTTGAACGCCGCGCTCCAGAGGTGGGGATTCTCCACCTTGATCTGGTTGATCACGTCGATGCCGAAGTTCATGTGCATGGACTCGTCGCGCAGGATGTACTGGAACTGCTCGGCGACGCCGGTCATCTTGTTGCGCCGGCCCATGGACAGGATCTGCACGAAGCCCACGTAGAAGAAGATGCCCTCGAAGATCACGTAGAAGGCGATCAGCTCGCGCAGCAGGCGCTGGTCGTTCTCGGGCATGCCGGTGTGGAAGTCGGGATCGGCGAGGTAGCGCGTGAACGGCAGGGCCCACTCGGCCTTGCGGGCCACGGAGGGCACCTCCCGGTACATGTTGAAGATCTCGCCCTCGTCCAGGCCCAGGCTCTCCACGCAGTACTGGTAGGCGTGGGTGTGCAGGGCCTCCTCGAAGGCCTGGCGCAGCAGGTACTGGCGGCACTCGGGGTTGGTGATGTGGCGGTAGACGGCCAGCACCAGGTTGTTGGCCACCAGCGAATCGGCGGTGGAGAAGAAGCCCAGGTTGCGCTTGACGATGGTGCGCTCGTCCTCGGTCAGACCGTTGGGGTCCTTCCACAGGGCGATGTCGGCGTTCATGTTGATTTCCTGGGGCATCCAGTGATTGGCGCAGCCGTCCAGGTATTTCTGCCAGGCCCACTGGTACTTGAAGGGGACGAGCTGGTTCAGATCCGCCCGGCAGTTGATGATCTTTTTGTCGTCCACGCGGATGCGCTCGGCGCCCATCTCGATGTCTTCGAGGCCGGTGTTGCCGACGCCCTCGGCCTCCACATCCGCGACCGCCTCGGGATCCGGGTTCACGCTCGGCGCCGCGCCGGCGGTGACCATGAGTGATTCGTTGTCCTGGAAGCCCATTCCCGGGCGGACTGCGGGTTCCTGGACCTTCTTTCCGGTGACGGCGGCGATCGGATCGTCCCATTGAAGCATTTGTTTTATCCCCTTCTCTTGTTCGGTTGTGACTTTGGCGGATTCAGATGGAGCCGCGGCCAACTGGCCAGTCTCAAGCGGCCGGGGGCAGGTAGAACCACCCTCACCCCAACCCTCTCCCTGAGGGAGAGGGGGTTTAAACCTTGAGACTTGCCACTAGCCACTTGCCACTGCCTTACTGGCACGCTTCGCATTCGGGATCCAGAATCGAACACATCTTCGGTGCCTCCGGTGCCGCCGCCTCGGCGCCTTTCACTGCGTTCAGCTTGTTCGCCTTGCTGGCATCGGCCACGGTGCTCTTCTCCACGTGGGTCGCGCCCATGGAGCGCAGGTAGTAGGTGGTCTTGAGGCCGCGGATCCAGGCGAGCTTGTAGAGCACGTCCAGCTTCTTGCCGGAGGGCTCGGCCATGTAGAGGTTCAGGCTCTGGGCCTGGTCGATCCACTTCTGGCGGCGCGAGGCGGCCTCCACCAGCCAGCGGGCGTCCAATTCAAACGCCGTGGCGTAGAGCTGCTTGAGGTCGTCGGGCACCCGGTCGACGGGCTGTACGGAGCCGTCGTAGTACTTGAGGTCGTTGACCATCACCTCGTCCCACAGCCCGCGCGTCTTCAGATCGTTCACCAGGTTCGGGTTGATCACGGTGAACTCGCCGGAGAGGTTCGATTTCACGAACAGGTTCTGGTAGGTGGGCTCGATGGACTGGGCCACGCCGCAGATGTTGGAGATGGTCGCGGTGGGCGCGATGGCCATGGTGTTGGAGTTGCGCATGCCCACCGTCTTGACCCGCTCGCGCAGGCTGTCCCAGTCGAAGGTCACCGAGGTGTCCTGCTGCAGGTACTGGCCGCGGGCCTTCGCCAGCCGCTCAATGGAGTCGATGGGCAGGATGCCCTGGCTCCACAGGCTGCCCTCGAAGGTCTGGTAACGCCCGCGTTCCTCGGCCAGATCCGTGGAGGCCTTGATGGCGTAGTAGGACACCGCCTCCATGGAACGGTCGGCGAACTCCACCGCCTCCTCGGAGGCGTAGGGGGTGCGCTGCTGGTAGAGGGCATCCTGGAAGCCCATGATGCCAAGCCCCACCGGGCGGTGGCGCAGATTGGACCTGCGGGCCTGGGGCACGGAGTAATAGTTGTAGTCGATGACGTTGTCCAGCATGCGCAGGGCCGTGGTGACGGTGCGCTCCAGCTTCTCGAGATTCAGGCCGTTCTCGTCCACATGGGCGGCCAGGTTCACGGAGCCCAGGTTGCACACGGCGATCTCGTCATCGCTGGTGTTGAGGGTGATCTCGGTGCACAGGTTGGAGCTGTGCACCACGCCGATGTGGCTCTGGGGGCTGCGCAGGTTGCACGGGTCCTTGAAGGTCATCCAGGGATGGCCGGTCTCGAACAGCATGGCCAGCATCTTGCGCCACAGATCCACGGCCTTGAGCTTCTTGAAGACCTTGATCTCGCCCCGGGCGGCCTTCTCCTCGTATTCCGTGTAGCGCTGCTCGAAGGCCTCGCCGACGAGATCGTGCAGGTCGGGCACCTCGTTGGGGGAGAACAGCGTCCATTCGCCCTCCTCGGCCACGCGCTTCATGAACAGATCGGGGATCCAGTTGGCGCTGTTCATGTCATGGGTGCGGCGCCGGTCATCGCCCGTGTTCTTGCGCAGCTCGATGAACTCCTCCACGTCGACGTGCCAGGTCTCGAGGTAGGCGCACACGGCGCCCTTTCTCTTGCCGCCGTTGTGGGCGAGGCCGGCGGTGGTCATGTAGGAGGCGTCGCCCTCCACCTTCAGGTCGAACACAAAGGGGGTGACGGGGGCAGGACACACGGCGCGCACACGGGTGAACAGGCAGCCGTTGTACTCGATCCAGTTGCGCTTTCCGATGGGGCGGCAGCCCGCCAGTGCCGCGATCTCCGGTACCGCCGGGATACGCAGATCAAAGGCCCTGCACACACCGTTGAACCGGATCTCGCTGCCGTCGGCGCGGTGCCCGGTGTGATCCTGGCAACGCTCCCGATACTGACCGGCGGTGGGCACGCCGAGGCGCAGCAACTGGTAGCGCAGCCCCTCCACCAGGGCGCGGGAGGTGTTGGTGAAATAGATCTCCTTGCCACGGGAGATGCCGCCGTCGGTCTCCAGCAGCCCGCGCACGAGCGCCAGGGCCTGCGGGCGCGGCAGATGGGCGAAGCGCCGGCTGATGCGCTTGTTGTGGTCGGCGTCGTAGATGTCTTCGGGTTCGAAGGGCAGCGTGCGCGGGCCCGCGCCGGTGATGCGCCCGGTGGTGGCGTCACGCACCACGCCCCGGCCCGATGCCCAGTGGACCTGCCCGTAGGTCTCGCCGCGGCCGGTCTCCCAGTAGTGGATGCCACGCGCTTCCAGGTACTCGCGCACGAAGGCCACGTGTCCATCACGGGAGGGATTGCCGGACACACCCCACTGCATGCCGTCCTTCGACAGGTGCCCGTCACCGAGGAGAATGCCGTACATCCGGGCGTCGTCCGCGGTGAAGCCGGGAACGGCGACAGTCTCGGACGGAATTACCTGAGCCACATAGTCACCCTTGGCCAGTTCTCCCGCGTCCACCCACTCGGGACGAACCTTGCCCTTGCCCAGCCAGGCCAGGGTACGTGCGCAGGACTGCTCCATGGGCACACCGCGGATGGCGTAGAAGGGATGGCCGGCGGTGACGGTCAGCGGCTCGATGGCATGCTTGATATCCAGCGAGACCATCGGATCGGTCTGGTTGTAGGTGTAGCGATCCTGCACCTCGCGGTAGGTGCCGGAGATGCCCAGCACCAGATCGCCCGGGCGCACGTCGCGGATGGGGCGCACGCCGTCGGCGGTGAAGATCAGGGTGTCGGGGGCGAAGCACTGGTTGACGGCCACGGCGGTGTCGTTGGCCACTTTCAGGAACGGCACCACGCCCTGGGACTTGCCGTTGGTGCCCTTGATGTGGGCGCCCATGCCGCGCACGCGGGTCCAGTCGTTGCCGAGACCGCCGGCAAACTTGGAGAGCAGGGCGTTGTCCTTGATGGCGCCGAAGATGCCGTCGAGATCATCGGGCACCGAGGTGAGGTAGCAGCTTGAGAGCTGCGGGCGCAGGGTGCCGGAGTTGAACAGCGTCGGCGTGGAGCTCATGAAGTCGAACGAGCTGAGCAGGTTGTAGAACTCGATGGCGCGCCCTTCCCGGTCGATCTCGTTGATGGCCAGCCCCATGGCCACGCGCATGAAAAAGGCCTGGGGCAGCTCGAAGCGGGTGCCGCCGGAGTGGATGAAGTAGCGGTCGTAGAGGGTCTGGAGGCCCAGATAGGTGAACTGCAGGTCGCGCTCGGGCTTGAGCGCGGCGCCCAGGCGCTCCAGGTCGTAGCGGGTCAGCTCGCCGTCCAGCAGCTCCAGCTCCGCTCCGCGCTTCACGTATGCCTTGAAGTACTCGGCATAGCGCCCGGCCATCTCGGCCTGGGTGGCGGCCTGGGGCATACCGGCGAGGAAGCTCAGGGCCTCGCGGCGCACCGTGTCCATGAGCAGGCGGGCGGTGACCTGGGAGTAGTTGGGCTCCTTCTCGATGAGCACCCGGGCGCTCATGACCAGCGCCGTGCCCACGTCCTTCTCGGCCACGCCGTCGAACAGGTTGCGCCGGGCCTCGTCGAGGATCAGCCGGCCGTCCACGGCCTCGAGCCCCGCGCAGGCCTCGGCCACGACAGCCTCCATGCGGGCCTCGTCCAGGGGCACGCGGGCGCCGTCGGCCCGGGTGACATGGATTACCGGGGTCTCGGCCTTCTTCCCGGGCTTCTTCGTGGCGGCCTCGGCGGCGCGTTTCTGGGCCTGCTGCTCGCGGTAGAGCACGTAGGCGCGGGCCACCTTGTGGTGGCCGCCGCGCATCAGGGCCAGTTCCACCTGGTCCTGGATATCCTCGATGTGCACGGTGGCGGAGGACCCGCCGGCCCGGCGGAACAGGTTGTCGGCCACCTGGGCGGTGAGTTCGTCCACGATGTCGTGGATGCGGCGGCTGGCGGCGGCGTTGCCGCCCTCCACGGCCAGGAAGGCCTTGGTGATGGCCACCTTGATCTTGGCGTCGTCAAAGGCGGTGACCTTGCCGTTGCGTCGGATGACGTGGTGCTGACCGGGTGCGGTGGCCGCCACTTCAGCGGCGGTCACGGCGGATTCTGGGGCGGCGCCTGCGGCGGCCGGCCGGGATTGTTCTTCGATGCTGACGTCCGTTTGCATATGCGTGTGGCCTCGCGGGTGGCAGGTGTCGGGGAGAGGAGAAGGTCCCGGGTCTTGTAAGGCCCGGTGACTAAGAAACACTATAGGACGGGGTTTGGAAAACCGTCAAGCACAAGATCTTGTGTGTAAGGGGGTGCAAGAGATGGGGACAGGCTGTGGATAAGCTGGGCATGAAGGGCCCTGCCCGGCGCAAGGCCGCGCCGCGTCACGGTTTCCCGGAACGAGCCCCGGACAGGGCTGGAGAGGCATCAAATTTTGGGGGCAAACACGATAAAAAACTTTCATGGACAGCGGCCGTCCGCATGGGTCCGCTGCGCTTGACCCATCCTACAGGTCGTCAGGAGATCAGAATCAGCAAGGACGCAGAAAAAGAGAGGGTTCATGAACCGAGGGCAGCACCCGGTCCGCGAAAGGCCCCTTCCCGCTTCCGGCCCGGCAGGTCGGGGTGGGCAAAGCAAATCCCAACACAGGTGGCTTCGGCAACCACCGCCTGTTGGGGTTCACCCCGTTCACCCCAACCTACCCATTCACCTTCCGAAGGCCGTAGTAGGACGGGCAAAGCAAAGCGTGCCCATGCGGACCTCCCGCGCATCCTGCCCCCTCGACTGGCCGCACAGCATGGGTCCGCTGCGCTTGACCCATCCTACTGCCGGGGGTTTGTGCTCCTGACTTCCCATAGGCGCCTCAGTCCAGGGCCACGTCCAGCACCATCATGACGATGAAACCCACCAGTACGCCCAGGGTGGCGTGGCCCTCGTGGCCCTTGCGGTGGGACTCGGGGATGATCTCGTGGCTGATGACGAACAGCATGGCCCCGGCGGCGAAGGCCAGGCCGAAGGGCAGCAGGGGTGCGGCGAGGGTGACCACCGCCGCGCCGAACAGGCCGCCCACGGGCTGCACCAGGCCGGTGAGCAGGGCGACGCCCAGGGCGGTCCAGCGGGAATAACCCAGGGTCAGCATGGCCACGGCCACGACCAGGCCCTCGGGCATGTTCTGCAGGCCGATGCCGATGGTAAGCGCGACGCCGGCGGCCAGGTCGCCGGTGCCGAAGCCCACGCCCACGGCCAGTCCTTCCGGAAAATTGTGCAGGGCGATGGCGAACACGAACAGCCAGATGCGCCGCATCTTCTCCGGGTCCGCGCCGCTCTGGGGGCCGATGATGAAATGCTCATGGGGCACGTAGCGGTGGCAGGCGAGCAGGAACAGGCCGCCCAGGGCGATCCCCGCCCCCACCAGCAGCGCCGCCGAGAGCGTGTGGCCGGTGTACACCGCGGCGGCATCCACTCCGGGCAGCACCAGGGAGAAGGCCGTGGCCGCCAGCATGACGCCGGCGCCGAAGCCCATGAGGGCATCCTCAACCCTGCGCCGGATGCGCGACAGCACCATCACCGGCAGCGCCCCCACGGCGGTGAACAGCCCGGCCGCGAGGCTCGCCAGCAGCCCGAGCTGCACGGTGCCCAGGTCCGCGAGCCGCGCCTGCAGCGCCGCCCAGTGGTTCACCACCGCGAGGATCAGCAGCAGCGCGACGCACAGCGCCAGCAGGGGCAGGACCCAGCCGTGCGAGGCGTTGTCGTCTTCGGTCAGGGGACCAGGCATGAAAGCTCCCACGCAAGAGGCATCAAGGAGCGGCGAAGCACGCGAAGGATTCCTGCCGGACTGGAAATCATGCGGGTGACAAGTCCGCCCGGTGATTCACAGCCAGCACGCTCGGGTCGCTCGCGAGGCATGGAAAGCATCATGCGTTTGGCCTGTGCCCCGTAGGAGCCCGGTCCTCCGGGCGATCCTGTCCAGGCCAAACCCCCATCGCCCGGAGGACCGGGCTCCTACGGGGGGCAGGCCGCCGGGAGATCACGGGTTCGACGCCTCCAGCAAGCGCTCCACGTCCTCGGCGGGCTGAGGACGGGCGAACAGGTAACCCTGGGCCACGTGGCAACCCAGCGCCTTGAGCGCATCGCGCTGCTCGGTGGTTTCCACGCCCTCGGCCACGACCCCCATGTCCAGGCTCCGGGCCAGCGCGATCACTGAGCGGACCAGGTTTTCCGCCACCGGACAGGGTCTGCACGAAACTCTTGTCGATCTTGATGGTGTCCACGGGAAGACGCTGCAGGTAGCTGAGCGAGGCGTAGCCGGTGCCGAAATCGTCCAGGTGCACGGCGATGCCGAGTTCCTTGACCCGGGCAAGGGCCTTGGACACCGCCTCCATGTCCTCGATCACCGCGGTTTCCGTGACCTCCAGCGCCAGCACCATGCGCTCCGCGTCCAGATGATGGCGCATGATGGTCTCGCGGATACGCTCGGCGAAACCCGGGGCCAGCAGCTGGCGCGTGGAAAGGTTCACGCTCATCCTCAGGCGCCAGCCCCGTTCCTGCCAGCGGGCGAGTTGGGCGCAGGCCTGCTCCATCACCCAGTCCCCCAGGGGGCGGATCACGCCGCTGTGCTCGGCCATGGGGATGAAGCGGTCCGGGGACACGGGGCCGAAGCGTCGGTTGTTCCAGCGCAGCAGGGCCTCCACCCCGCGGATCCCGCCGGTGTCCAGGCGCACCACGGGCTGATAGTGAAGCTGCATCTCGCCCCGCTCCAGTGCGCCGAGCAGCTCGTTGTCCAGGGCCTGGTACTCGCGCGCCCGCTGGTCCATCTCCGGGGCGTAGAACACGCAATCCCTCGCGGGGGCCTGGGAACCGCCCTGGTGCAGGGCGACCCCGGCGCATTGGATGAGCCCGTCGGCGGTGTCGGCGTCGTTCGGAAAGACGGCGGCCCCGGCGGCCAGCGTGACGAAATGCGGCGGCGCGTCCGCCTGCAGTTCCAGCTCAAAGGGCGTGAGCAGCTTGCGGGCCACCTCGGCCACGTCCAGACCTTCACGCACGTCGGCCAGCAGCACCGCGAACTCGCCGTTGCCCAGCGCGGCCACCGTGTCGCCCTCGCGCACGTGACCGGCCAGGCGCAGGGCAACGGCCTGCAGCAGGCGGTCGCCCTGCTGGCGGCCCAGGGAGTCGACCACCGCGCGCAGGCCCGGCACCTCCATGGCCAGCACCCCCACGTAACGGCGCTGGTGGCGGGCCCGCAGCAGGGCCTGATCGATGCGTTCCTTCAGCAGATCCCGGTTGGCGAGCCCGGTGAGGACATCAAAACGGCTGGCCCAGTCCAGCGCCGTGGCCTGGGCGATGAGCGTCATGCCCAGCCCCGTGTCCGCCGCGATCTCGGTGAGCAGGCGCAGTTCGTCGTCGTCGAACACCGGGCCGCCCCGGTCCCCCGCCTCCCGGGTGAACAGGCCGATGGCGCCCAGCAACCGCATATTCGTGAGGATGGGCACCACCGCCAGGGCACGATACCCGTGGGCCGAGGCCCGGGCGTGGCACTTGTCCACAGGGGACCTCTCCGCGAGGTCGTTGATGACGAAGGGACGGCCGCGGGTCAGGTCCGCCGCCATGGCATGGGCCTCCGGATGATCAGGGTCCACGTGCAGCGCGAGACCGTCCAGGCAGTCCAGGCCCGCCCCGGCGCTGGCCACGGGGCGCAGCACGGACTGGTCGGCATCCACCAGCCCGACCCAGGCCAGGGGGAAACCGCCCTTGTCCACGGCGATGCGGGCGACCTCGTCGAGCAGCGCGTCCTGATCGTCGCCCCGCAGAATGGCGCCGTTGATGGCGCTGAGCATGGTGTAGACGCGGTTCAGACGGGTGATGTGGCGGTCGCGTTCCGTTAGCGCCTCGTTGGCCGCGGCGATCCGCCGGGTCTGCCAGAAGATCAGCCCGTAGAGCAGCGCGCCGGTGACGGCGACGTAGGCCCAGCCCTTGAACGTCTGCACCCAGGTGAACACCCGGGGATCGTCCACCAGGGCGATGACGACGCGGTCGGACAGGGCGATGTATGTGAAACCCAGGACAAGGTAAAGGGCGACGATGCGCAGGGCGATGCGTCTGGCCAGACGATGGAATGATGGACTTCTGCTTCCTGCCACGACCTCGCCCACCGGTTGCCCGCCCGATGCCACGGGCGGGCGTTTCATGTTCGGCCGGGTGCGCCGTGCGACGGCGCGCGGCCGGCTACTCCTCCACCATCGCGAGCACCGCCGTGACGATGTCGTTCATGGTCACGATGCCTTCCAGTTCGTTGTTGCGCAGCACCACCAGGCGGCGGTAGTCCTCGTTGACCATCAGCCGGGCCACGTGCTTGACGTCCATCCCGCTGAACACGGAGATCACCGGCTTGGAGGCGACGTCGTAGACATTGATCAGGTCGATGTCGCCTTCCTCCGCCACGATGGTACGCAGGATGGTGGTGTAGGTGATGATGCCCCAGGCGTCGTGCTCGCCCTGTTTCTCCACCACCAGCGACTTCACGCCGCGTGCCTTCATCTGCCGCATGGCCTCGCGGATGGTGGCGAACGGCGAGATGGTCGCCACATCGGTCTTCATGATGTCTTTGACCAGCATGTCTTCTCCCGGGGGATGCAGGATGGGTGGAGGGTCAGATGTCGTCCTTGATGCGCTCCTCGAAGCGCTCGATCTGCCCCACGTCGATACCGGCGATATGCTCCAGCGGAATGGTAAACACCACGCCCTTGCTGGTGGAGGCGAGATCCAGGTCCCGGGTGATGCGCTTGAGCACCGAGACCGAGAGCTTCTTCTCCAGCACGAAGACCAGCACCGACTGGCTGCCTTCATAGGTCAGGCCGAAGAAGGTCTTCTTCTCCTCGCTGCCGATGCCCCGGGCATCCAGGATGGTGACGCCACCGGCGCCGGCCTGCTTCGCCGCGTCGATGGCCTTCTCTTCAAGTTCCTCGGCCAGGATGGCCACCAGTACCGCGAATTTCATGTCTCGACTCCTTTGAGCCGTGCATAGGCTTCCACGAAAATAGCATAGAGCATGACCGTGATGATCGGAAAGATGGATGCGAAGGCGATCAGGCCGAATCCGTCGATGAGCACGTTGCGCCCCTCGATGTGGGTGGCGAGCCCGATGCCCAGCGCCGTGACCAGGGGCACCGTTACCTCCGAGGTGGTCACGCCGCCCAGGTCGTAGGCCAGCGCCACGATGTAGCGGGGCGACAGCCAGGTGAGCAGAATCACCACCGTATAGCCGCCCATGATGTAGTAGTGGATGGAATCCCCGCTGATGATACGGTGCACGCCGATGGTGATGCCGATGGCCACGCCCAGGGCCACCAGGATGCGGATCAGGTTGCCGTCGAGCCTGCCCTTGCCCGCCTCCTCGGCCTTCTGGCCGATGGCGATCAGCGCGGGTTCGGCCATGGTGGTGGCAAAGCCGATGGTGAAGGCAAACAGGTAGACGAAGAAGATCATCTCCAGACCGATGAGCTGCTCGGCCATGCTCCGCCCGATGGGGAAGAGCCCCAGCTTCAGGCCCACCACGAAGGCGTACAGGCCCACGATCACCAGCACGAACCCGCCCATGACCTTATGGATGTGCGCAATGGGCTTGCGGATCACCAGGTACTGGAAGAACAGCACCACGGCGATGATGGGCAGCACGTCGCGGAACATGACCAGCAGATCGGTGAGCATGCCCAGCAGCAGGCTCCCGGCGGCGGGAGTGACCACCTCGTCCACGCCCGGATCCATCAGCGCGCCGTTGGCCTCCACGCTTCCCGCCTCGCCGAAGCTGTAGACGGCAATGCCGTAGAGCTGCACCGAGATCATGGGCACCATCACCGCCAGCCCCACCAGCCCGAAACCGTGTGTCAGCGCGTTGCGCCCGCGCAGGGAGACCGCAAGGCCGATGCCCAGCGCGGCGATCAGGGGCACGGTGACGATATTGGTGGTCACGCCGCCCGAGTCGTAGGCAAGCCCGACGATCTCCTCGGGGGCGAAAAAGGTGACCGCCACCACCAGGATGTAACCGATGATCATGTACCAGTGCAGGCTGTGGCCGAGGATGATGCGCACCACGCCCAGCGCCACCACCACGCCCACCGAGGCGGCCACCAGCAGGCGCAGGGTGAGACCGTTGACGCGTCCCTCGCTGATGATCTCCGCCTGGTCTGCCACGGCAATGAGGGCGGGCTCCGCGATCACCGCGGAGAACCCGAGGCAGAAGCCGAAGATCATCAGCAGGGACAGCGAACCCTTCTTGGCGAAATCGTTGGAAAGGTTCTTGCCGATGGGGAAGATGCCCAACTCCAGCCCCTGCAGGAACAGGGCCACGCCCAGGACCACGACCAGCAGGCCGATGGCCATGGGGAGCAGGTCGTCGGGCACCTGCTGCATGACGGCGAACTGAAAGAACGCCACCACCACGATAATGGGCAGCAGATTCCGGAAGGAATGCTTGAGGATCCCGAGGAATTCTCTGAGTTGGTCCAAGTGTCGTCGGCCGGTCTGGTTCGGGTTATGCGCCGGGATCGGGGGTGCGCCGCCGAATCGCGTCTCGCACCAAGTCCAGGTCGATGCCGCCGGACCGGTTCACGGCCAGGCAGAAGGCGAGCCCCTTGAAAGGCTTGAGCAACTCCAGCTCGCAATTCAGGCGTTCCGCCATGCGCTCGGCCGAGTCGCCATCGAGCACGCAGGCCAGGATGCTCTCCGCACCACGGTAGGTGATGCCGAAAAAGGTCATGTGCTCCGGAAAACCGATGCCGCGGCCTGCCAGGATGGTCACGCCCTGCGCGCCTTCCTCGCGCAGGATGTCCCGCGCGCGCTCCTCCAGCTCGTCCGCCACCACTGCAACCAGCAGCTTGCCCTTTGACCGACCGTGTTCCTTCATCACCGGTTCGCCTTGCCCGTGCACTGAGTCAGACCATAGCATACCGGGTGTGACAGACAGCATGGCCATCCCGGACCCTGACGCGGTTGCCCGGCAGTTGCGACTCGTGCCCGGAGCACATGCAAGGAATCCGATGGAATCCAGAGGCCCCTGAACCCCGTTGCAGCCCGCAGGACGGCCATGCGGCAGGATCCGGATACGCACATGACAGAATCCGATACACAAGAGCGCCCGATCGCGATGCCCCCCGACGAACTGGTTCGAGAATCCGTCCGGCTTGCCCTGACCGAGGACATCGGCAGCGGCGACGTGACCGCCGCCCTGATCCCGGAGGATGCCATCGCCCATGGCCACGTGATTGCCCGGCAAGCGGCGGTGGTGTGCGGCAGCGACTGGTTCGACGAGGTCTTCGCGCAGATCGACATGCGCGTGACCGTGGCCTGGCATGTGCAGGACGGCGACCGGGTGGACGCGGACACGCGGCTGTGCGCCCTGCGCGGACCGGCGCGCGCGCTGCTCACCGGGGAGCGCACGGCGCTCAACTTCATGCAGCTCCTGTCGGGCACCGCCACCGCGACGCGCGCCTACGTGGACGCGGTGGCCGGCACCGGCACCCGCATCCTGGATACCCGCAAGACCCTGCCCGGCCTGCGCGTGGCGCAGAAGTACGCCGTGGCCCGCGGTGGCGGGCGGAACCACCGCATGGGGCTCTACGACGCCGTGCTGATCAAGGAGAACCACATCATGGCCGCCGGCACCATCACCACCGCCGTGACCGCCGCCCGCGCCCTGGCCCCCGGCCTGATGCTGGAGGTGGAAACGGAAACCCTGGAACAGGTGGACGAGGCGCTGGCCGCCGGGGTGGACGTGATCATGCTGGACAACTTCGCACTCGACGCCATGCGCGAGGCGGTCGAGCGCGTGGCCGGCAGGGTGAAGCTGGAGGCCTCCGGCAACGTGAACCTTCAGACGGTGCGCGCGATCGCCGAAACCGGGGTGGATTTCATCTCCGTCGGGTCGATCACCAAGGATGTTGCCGCCATTGATCTTTCCATGCGTTTCGACAATCCGTAGGGCGGATAAGCAAAGCGCATCCGCCATCCCCGTGGGCCCGGCGCGCCGGATGCGGCTGTCGCCTTATCCAGCCTACGAAATGTTCGGTGCGCGTTGAACGGAGGATGTCTCGATCCGTGTACCGGGGTCGAGCATCTGCATGTGGGCAGCAGGCGACCTGGAAAAACGCTTCGAACCGGCCTTGGTGAAGTACTCAAGCCAAACCCAAAGTCAACGGCGTTTCGATCCGCCTTGCAGGCGGCTCGAGTTACTTTTCTTGCTTGTCCAAGAAAAGTAACCAAAAGAAGGACACCCCGATGCCGCACCCGCTGTGGCGGGTGCCCTGCGTTGCTCGGCTTCGAGGGGGTCGGCAGACAGGCCATCCATGGCCTGACTGCCGACGCGCCGCGTCCCTGCGGCGCCCCTTCGGGCTTTTACCCTCGAAGCCTGCGCTACTCGGTGCGTCATAGGGGAGAAGGTCAAGAGCGCTTCGAGTGGCATCGGCGCAATGTTGATCTTGGTGCCTTCTTGAATCGCCATTCCCTCCCCGGTTCGGCCGAAGGGCCGGCCTCCTCTGCAGGGAAACCCAAGGCCACCAATACCAAGTGCCCCGCTCATGCTGATCAAAGGGGTTTTAACCTTTCCCCGTATGGCTCGCCGAGCACGGGGCTGTCCCGGGGTCAAAGCCCGTCAGGGGCGCCGCACGGACGCGGCGCGTCGATCGTCAGGCCAAGGATGGCCTGTCGATCGACCTCCCCGGGACAGCTCCGCGCGCAGGGCACCCCGAAGGGGCGAGACATCCGTGGTGTCTTTTCTTTGGTTACTTTCTTTGGACAAGCAAAGAAAGTAACTCGAGCCCCGCGCAGCGGGGATCGAAACGCCTTTGACGGTGAATCGGGCAGACCGCCCGCGCCTACCACCATTTTTCAAATACCAACCTGCCTTTCTCGATCCCCAGTTCCTCGAGCATGACCGTCATGTCCTCGATAAACTCGCGGCTGCCGCAGTAGTAGTACAGGGCGTCCGGCGGCAGGTTCATGGCGCGCAGCAGGTCGTGGCTGATGCGCCCGGTGTGGCCCTGCCAGTCCTCGGCCTCCCGGGTCACGGTGATCACGCAGCGGATGTTGGGGGCGAGACCCATGCGCTCGAGTTCGTCCCAGAACAGGATCTCGTTGCTCTCGGTCACGCTGTAGAGAAGCGTGGCCCGCACCTCCGGCATCTGCTCGTGGATGGAGCGCAGGATGCCCACCAGCGGCGTGACGCCGATGCCGGCACCCAGCAGTACCACCTTGTCCGCCATGTCCGGCTCGAAGTAGAAATTGCCCTGTCCGGATGGCGAGATGCGCACCGTATCGCCCGGGCGCGCCATCTCGTGCAGGTAGCGGGTGACCGGGTGGTGTTCCGCCGACTTGACCGCCAGTTGGATGGTCCCGCGGGTCGCCGGGGTGGAGACGATGGAATAGCCGGCCACCACCGTCTCGCCCCCGATGTTCACCGCCAGGTCGATCCACTGGCCCGGGCGGAAGCGGAACCCCTCGCCCACCGCCAGGCGCACGGACTTGACCCTCGGCGTCTCCTGGCGGATCTCGGCGATGGTGGCGGGAATCAGATCGGGGGGAACGGCAACGGCGTGGTTCATGGAACGGCGTACGGGAATGTCCGTGAAGGGCGAAGCTTATCAGGGATCGGGGGGCGGGGGAAAAACCACAATTGAAGTGAGAAGTGTGAATTGGGAAGTGGGAAGTAAAGGCCTTTCACTTCGCACTTCCCAATTCACACTTCCTACTTGGATTTCGCCTCCTCCCACAGCGCATCCATCTCCGCCAGGTCCGCATCCTCGACCGTCCGCCCCTGCCGGGCGAGGGCGTCCTCGATGTAACGGAAGCGGCGCTCGAACTTCGCGTTGCTGCCGCGCAGGGCGGCCTCCGGATCCACGTCCAGGTGGCGGGCCAGGTTGGTGACGGCGAACAGCAGATCGCCCAACTCGTCCTCGATGCGCGCGCGGGGCGCGCCCTGCTCCAGCTCGGCATGCAACTCGCGCAGTTCCTCGTCGATCTTGTCCAGCACGGGTCCGGGCCCGGGCCAGTCGAAACCGACCCGCGCGGCGCGCTTCTGCAGCTTCACCGCCCGGATAAGTGCGGGCAGCGAGCGGGCGACCCCGTCCAGGTGTCCGGGCGGTGATTCGCCCCCGGCCGCCCGCTCCCGGGCCTTCTCCGCCTCCCAGGCGGCGTGCTGGTCGGCTTCGGAGTCGAAACGCACATCGCCGAACACGTGAGGGTGACGGCGTACCAGCTTCTCGGCCAGCCCCTCGGCCACCCGGCCGAAATCGAAGTGCCCGGCCTCCTCGGCCATGCGGGCGTGAAACACCACCTGCAGCAGCAGGTCGCCCAGTTCGTCGCACAGGCCCGCGTGATCGCCCCGGGCGATGGCGTCGGCCACCTCGTAGGCCTCCTCCAGGGTGTAGGGGGCGATGCTCTCGAAGGTCTGCTTCACGTCCCAGGCGCAGCCGGTCTCCGGGTCCCGCAGGCGGGCCATGATGGCCAGCACGCGGGCCAGCGGATCCCGGTCCTGCGCCGCGGAACGCGCCACTAGTAACTGAAGCGGATACCGAAGTGCACCCGCTTGTCCACCCGGTAGTTGCTGTCCTCGTCCAGGTCCAGGGTCAGGCGGCGGTAGCCCGCGAAACCGGACACCCCGGGGGTGACCTCCAGTTCATAGCGGAAACCCCAGTCCAGCAACTGGTCAGCGTCACCGAAGCTGGTCACGGACGGGGCGAAGTGGAGTTCGCCGACCACGGCCATGGGCATGTTGGCGGGGATGGTCAGGCGCGCCTCACCGCCCAGCGCCAGGGCCTGAAAGCTCTGGTCCGGATCATCGATGCTGCCCGCGTAGAACCGGCCGCCCAGCCCGAAGGTGACCGGATGCTCTCCGGCGGGCGTGCCGGCGGCGTGCAGACCGACGGTGCCCATGTAGTCCTTGTCGTCGCTGTAGAACAGGCCGAAGGACATATCCGCCCCAGGCAGGCCGATGACGCCCGCGTCATTGATGAACCTGAACTGGGCGGTCTTGTCGCTGAGATAGACCTCCAGGCCGGCGGCCTGCCCCGCGGAGGCGCAGCCGGCGAGCAGCACCATGACGAACAGTCTGAATCGCATAGACGAGACTCCTGAGGTGAATGTGTCCGGTGACCGGTATCGGAATCCGGCCGATTGCGCGAAAGCTTAGCACGCTCATATGGGGTTTTCCCGGGATTGAAACCACAAATTGTAGGGGGGGCTCGGTCGGCCGGTCGCATTACTTGACAAATTCTCTCAGGAATATATATTAGTACCCACTGATGTGCTTATCAGCTAATTCAATGAGCAGGAGGTGACCATGAGCGGTCTGATTCCCAACTTTCCCCATGACGGCGTGGTAACCGTAAACCGCGTGATCCTCAAGGACGGCTACACCGTGGACGACCTGCAGGAGCGGGTTGCGGTGCTGTGCGAGAACGTCAAGACCTATCACTCCGACACCGGCTTCGTGGGCGGCTTCGTCTGCCTGAACAGCGGTGACGTCTCCAACGAGGGCTCCACCGTGGGCCAGGCGGTGGAGAGCCCGCTGAAGGGCAAGGAGGCGCTGATCATCACCTTCTGGAACAGCATGGAGGAGCACGAGGCCTCCCATCGCAGCGAAACCTTCCAGCCCCTGTTCAAGGACGTGCTGGCGCTGTGCGAGAACGGCAACGAGGAGATCGCCTACGAGATGCTGTGGTCCGGCAAGGCCTACTCGCCGGACGAGGCCAAGGCGGCCAAGGAAGCCAAGGCACGTCACGCGGCGGCGTAAACCGCGGGGACAGGGAGGTCCCCGGACCTGCCCGAAGACAAAGGCCCCGGTGCGTGAGCATCGGGGCCTTTTTCATGGCCGGACCCATACGGGCCATTGACGGGGTGCCGCTACTGACCTGCGCCGTGGAATGGCAACCACGGCGTGAACGCCCGCCGCTTGCGGGTCCGGAAAGGGCCGCGGGCCGCCCCGGCGCTCGGCGAGCGCATGTGACGGAGGTCGCGAGACACGCAGGAACCAAGAGGCACGGATGCAGTCACAGGCTTAGCCGTGTTACGCTCTGGACCCGGTCTAAATCGGAAACCTGCGGGACACCAACCCTGGCCATGCATCCGACTGTACGACAACTCGTGTCCCTGTGGCTGGTAATGGTGATCGCCCTGCTGCCCGTCAGTGGCACACTGCTGGCCGCCACGCTCGCCCCGGCATCGGATCAGGGAACCCCGCAGATCCACGTGGACCAGGGGCACCACGCCGTGCACGCCCGCCACGGGCATGATCATGCCCGCCATGGCGCGGATATACCCCCGGCCGAACACGAAACACGGGACATCGCCCCGCTTCCGTCCTCCCTGCATCATGACTGCGGCGACGCCCCGTGCGCGAGCGTATGTGCCGGCTGCACCGGGTGTCATGCCCCGCCTGCCACACCCCTGGCATCGGCTGACAGCGAGGAGCTCGTCTGCGAGACCTTGCCCGTCGTCGTGACCACCCCTCCCCCCGGCGCGCTCTACCGCCCCCCCAGAAACACCGCTGCCTGATCACCGGCCGCGACGCGGCCGGACCGTAACGCCCCTGCGCATGCGGGCACGTACCCGTGCGCGCCGGGTTAGGCAACGATCCAAGCAGTGGAGTCAAACCAGATGAAAGACAAGACGATGCGCGGCGCACCCGCACCGCTCGACGCCGCCCGTGCCGTTCCCGACGATCCGGGCCGGCGGAAGTTCCTGCGAACCGCCACCGCGACCGCCACCGGCATGCTCGCGGCCGGCTCGGGCCTTGCGGCACAGGCCCAGAATGCCGGCCACGACGCCCACGCCGGCCACGGCACCACCCCCCCCTCTCCCGCCGGCGCTCCCGCCCATGGCTGGCAGGGCGGCCAGGGCTCGATGATGTACATGGAGGGGCACGACATGCACGGCGTGGTCAGCGAACCACCCGGTGCGCCGCCCGATGACGCGGTCAACTACCGGGAGTTCGAGATGACCTTCGACGTCATCGAGCACGAGATCCTGCCCGGGGTGAAGGCGCCCATGTTCGCATTTAACGGCCAGGTGCCGGGACCGGTGTTCCGGGTCCAGGAGAACGACTGGATCAAGGTCGTGGTGCGCAACCGCACCGAGGAGATGCACACCATCCACTGGCACGGAGTGGACCTCATCTACACCATGGACGGCGTGCCGATGATGACCCAGGATCCGGTGCACCCGGAGGAGACCTTCATCTACCGCTTCCAGGCACGGCCCCACGGCACGCGTTTCTATCACTGCCACTGGGGCACACCGCTGCACTTCATGGCGGGCCTGCACGGGGCGTTCATCATCGACTCCCCCAACGATCCGATCCGCCGGGACTTCCCCTACGAGCGCGACTACGTGCTGGTGCTCGAGGCCTTCGACGTGAACTTCGCCCGTGAGCACATGAACGCGGTGCACGAGGGCATGAAGCGGGTCAACGCGTTGATGCGCCAGGGGCGTCTCACGCCGCGCACCCATGCCTTCTTCCGCAACTACGAGGAGTTCGTCAAGGCCATGGACGACGGCTGGCGGCCTCCCTATACGCGGGGCAACGCGGAGCTGCCGACGGTCCAGCCGCGCTTTTTCGCCATCAACGGCAAGGCCTTCCCGGCCACCAAGGAGCAGGGGCACATCAAGATCCGCCGGGGCGAGAACATCCGCATCCGGCTGATCAACGGGGGCATCGCCACGCATCACATGCACCTGCACGGGCACCAGTTCTACGTGGTGGCCGAGGACGGCAACCCCCTGCCCTACTACAAGCGCTGCAACACCATCGCGGTCACGCCGGGCAAGACCTTCGACATCGTGGTGCACGGCGACAACCCGGGGTTGTGGGACTTCCACGACCACAACGAGCTGCAGTCCACCAACAACATGATCTACCCGGGCGGGATGATGACCATGCTCGAGTACGAGGACCTGGGCGAAGTGCCGTATGGCCCGTCCATCTCCATCAACCAATAAGGATCCGGACCATGAATCACACCAAGAAGATACGCATCACTCTGGCGGCGGCCTGCGCGTTCGGTCTCGCGACGGGACCGGGCCAGGCGCTGGAGATCGACCCCCACGTGGCGCCCCAGGTGGATATCGGCGGACGCGCCCTGATCACCACCAAGGCCCACCGGGTGAAGGAGGCCGACGGCGGCACCGACAGCGACAGCGAACTGGAATTCGCCGACTCGAGTCTCCTGTTCGGCTTCTCCAAGTACCTCTTCGACAGCGAGAACTACGCCTTCGGCGCCATCGGCATCAAAGCCATCGAGGACGATGCCCATCACGATGTCCGCGATGACATCTACCTGCACCAGATGCACGCGGGCGTGGGCGGCGAACGCTTCGAGGTGGTGCTGGGACGCACCGGACTGCCCAACACGCTGGTCGTGTTCCCGACCCTTCGCGACGACGACCTGATGGACTTCACCCACGTGGGCAACGCCTTCTCCCACGCGCCGGACGAGGTCTATCAGCTCTACGGCGGCGTGGTGCAGGGCACCTTGTTCTGGCCCGCGCAGCGCATGTCCGCCACGGGCACGATCACCGCACGTACGGAAACGGACGGCACCGGCAGCCGAACCAGCTCGTCGGAGTTCAACGGCTACAACCTGAAGTTCGCCTACGACGTGCCCGAGGCCATAAAGTTCGACCGCGGACTTCGCTACACGGCACTCGCCTGGGACCGCCAGGACCTCAATGATGGCGAGGGCGAGATGGACGCCTTCCAGGCAGGCGCGGTAATCAACCTGAGCGACAACCCGGAGGCCACCTGGAACCTGGACCTGCAGGCCACGTACGTGAACGGCATCAGCGTCCCGGATCTGGCTTCCATCGCCAACCGTTCAAAGGCGGAGCAGAAATCCGTGGCCGCGGCTATCCGCTACGGCCACCGGCCCTGGCTTCAGACCCGCTGGCAGGCGGCGGTGACGGTCGGCTGGAAGGACTACGACGACTTCTCCGACGCCTCCGCATGGACTGTGGCGCCGAGCCTCATGTACCGGCTCGGAAGCGGCATCCACGCACTGGCCCAGTACCAGTATCGGAGCAACTCGAGCGGGCTAGCCGATGCCACCGGTGTCGACAACGACCAGCGCATCTACCTCGGCCTGTCCTTCGACTTCGACCACACACTCAACAAGCACGTGGCCGGACGCGACAGCATCATGTTCCTTGAACACAACATGCTTGACGTGGGCCCGGCCCGGGGAGGTCATTGATGAACCTGTCTCCAATCACCCGCGCGCTGCTGCTGACCAGCCTGCTCGCCATGCCCATGGGCCTCGCCGCGCAGCACGCGGGCCACGACCATCACGGGCACGGTGATCACGGCGCACAGCAGGCGCAGCCGCAATCGGACCATGAAGGACACGGCGGTCACCAGGGCCACGCAGGGCACGAAACCGACGGGGGCCAGGCAGACCACGGCGGGCACGATGCTCATGCCGGCCATGACATGGGCCCCGGCGTCACACGCGGTTCGTGGTCCTACCTGGATCGCGACAACCCCGCGCCCCATGACGGGGGGCGCTGGGTGATGGTGCCCATGCCGGGCATCCAGTCCGGGTACCGGTTCGTGCGCAGCGTGGACGAAGCCGATGTGTGCGCCGGTCTCGACGAGCGCCGCGTCATGGTGGATCGGGCCACCCGGGAGGCCTGCGCTTCACGCCCCGCGGCCATGCCCTTTCACGGCGTGGCCATGGCCGCGGACATGGATGGCCATGAGGACCACGGTGACCATCAGGGGCACGGCGATCATGGTGCCCATATGGACCATGGCGACCACAACACCCATGAAGGTCACGGCATGATGCCGGGCGGCCATGAGGGTCACGGCGACCACATGGACCCTGGTGGCCACAACACTCATGAAGGTCACGGCATGCCGGGCGGCCATGAGGGTCATGAGGACCACGGGGCGCATGGCAGCGATGGCGGGCACGATCACAGCGCCCACGACCATGGTTGGCAGGCGCCGCCCGAAGCGGTGGCCATGGCCAATCCGGTCCCCGCGAACCGGGAATCGGTCCGTCGCGGGCAGGCCGTCTACCAGGCCAACTGCATGAGTTGTCACGGCGCCGATGCCCGGGGCAACGGGCCGGAGGCAAACGGTCTGGGCACTCCGCCCGCGGACCTGGTGGCACATCTGTCCCACCACTCGGACGGAGACTATGCCTGGAAGATCCGCACCGGCAATGGCCCAATGCCGGCCTTCGGGGAAGAGCTCACGGACCGGGAGATCTGGGACGTGGTGAACTATCTTCGTGACCTGTCCCCGGGACGACAGTCCGCACACTATCAGGCCCGTTAACCGTCAGTCGGGGGGCGGTATCCACCGCCCCCCTCCCACTTTAAAGGGAGAGCAATGTCATGAAAGCGAACCAGACACTCATAGCCGCGCTGGTATCCCTCGGGCTGCTGGCCGGCTGCGGCGAGTCCCCCGAAGCCACGCAGGAGCCCCCGCGAAGTGAACCGCCCGCCACCCAGGCTCGGGCCGAGGCGCCGACCCAGGCCGTCACCCCGCGCGAGGATTTCCAGATCCCGCCCGAGGGTTTCCAGACCGATGCCGGTCGCGGACAGGAACTGTTCGTCGCCCACTGCGCCCAATGCCATGGCAACGATGCCCACGGCACGGAACAGGGGCCGCCGCTGATCCATCGCATCTACGAACCCTCGCACCACTCGGATCTCGCCTTCTACATCGCCATCGCCCGGGGCACCCACCAGCATCACTGGCAGTTCGGCGACATGGCGCCGGTACCCGAGGTGGACGGCGAGGACGCCGCACACATCATATCCTGGATCCGCCGGGAACAGCGCGCGGCAGGCATTCAGTGATTGAAAGGATGGAGGTTGAAGGTTGAAGGTTGAAGGTTGAAGGATGAAGGATGAAGGATGAAGGATGAAGGATGAAGGATGAAGGATGAAGGATGAAGGATGAAGCACGGAGGATACAGCGGACATGTCCCATGATCCCGGCATGACCCTCGAACACTGGCTGCTCTGGCATTGGTTGCCATGGCAGGCGGTGCCCACCCTGATCGTCGTGGCCCTCCTGGCCGTGGCGGTGGGCGCGGCCGTGAGCTGGCTGATACGACGGCGCACTGAACGGCACGGGTCGCGATGATCCCCATGTCCGGCACACGCAACTGGCTGCAGGTGCTCAGGCGATACCTGCTGTTCATCGCCGCCGGCAACCTGGCGTGGGAGTTCGCCCACATGCCGCTCTACACGCTCTGGGAAACAGGCACCACGGAGCAGATCATCCTTTACGGGCTGCACTGCACGGCGGGCGACATCCTCATCGCCCTGAGCGCGCTCGCTGTCGCGCTGTTCGTTCTTGGTACCCCCGCGTGGCCGGGTGAGGGCTATGTACGTGTCGGGATCATCGCGGTGGTCCTGGGGCTCGGCTATACGATCTTCAGCGAATGGCTGAACATCGAGATCCGGGAGGCCTGGGCCTACCGGGACATCATGCCCGTCATCCCGCTGATCGGCGCGGGCCTGACGCCCATGCTGCAATGGATCGTGCTGCCGGTTCTCGGCCTGTGGTGGGCGCGGCGCTGATCCCTTGCGCGATACGTCGTCGGCGGCTCAGTTCCGGCCCACCAAGGTGTTTTCGGCATGTCTTGACCGGCATCATGCTCCGCCCATTCCGGGCTCGCTTATGGGCCCGCAGTTGCTAAACTCCAGGCAAGGTCTGTCACTGATCGGGAGTTCCGCCCCACATGGCCCACCCCTGCCGCCTTCTGTTGGCGCTCATGATCGCCGTATCGCTGATACTGGCGCCTCTTGGCGGTGCCCTGGCCATGGGCGGTCTGTCCGGGGGCGACCACACCGCGGCCGCCGATTGTCCGGAAACCGTCGTGGACCGCGCCGGTGCCGGGCACACGGACCCATTCGAAGCCCTGCCGGAGCTCGCGCATGACGGAGCCGCCGCAGAGTGCTGCGACCCGCCCTGCGCACAGTGCGGGCATTGCCCTGTCACCAGCCTTCCCGCCGAGCCCGCCACAGGCACCCCGGCGCACATGATCCTCCCGCAATCCCCGTTCGCCTCCCTGACCGACCTGCACACCGCCCCCTCGCACCGCCCGCCCAAAGCCGGCTGACCCTCCGCCCGGACGACCGCGTCCGGCGCCCCGCGTCATTCCCGAAGATGCCACCTGGCAGGGAACGCCGTTCACGCGGCATGGCGCACCGGGGAGAGACCTCCCCATACACACCATCTTCATGCCCGCGCGGCAATGCGCAACGAGTCAGGAGAACAAAACGATGATGCACGAACAAGGCACCGGCTGGATGTGGGGCTTCGGCCTGGGACATTCACTGATCTGGATTCTGATCCTGGCGCTGCTGGTGCTGGGTCTCGCCGCGGTGATCAAGTACCTGTTCAGCGGCAAATGAGCGCCCGGCACAACCCGAGGAGACCGTCATGTTCCCATCCATTCGCACAGTGATCTTTCTGGCGGCGCTCGGCTGGCCGCTCGGCGCCATGGCCGGCCCCACGGTCTACATCCCCCTGGGCGCCGGCAACCAGGTGATCGCCGTGGATGCGGCCACGCATCGGATCACGGCGCGCTACGAGGGCGTCGAGAACCCCCATGGACTCGTAGTCACACCCGACGGCGAGTACCTGGTGGCCGGAAGCCTTTCGGAGACACCGGCGCCCGCGGGCGCCTCCCATGAGAGCCCCACCAGCAGTCTCTACCTGATCCACCCGGCCCACGGCCATGTGATGCTGACCATCCCCGTGGCCGGCTGGACCCATCACCAGGCAATCACCCCGGACGGGCGTCATGTGATCTCGACCCACACCGCCCGCGGGGACATCAGCGTCCTGGACATGACCACCGATCAGATCGTGCGGCGCATCGCGACCGGCCCGGCGCCCAACTACACGCTGATCACCCGGGAAGGGGACCGCGCCTACGTCAGCAACAGCGGCGACGGCACGGTCACCGAGATCGATCTGGCGACCTGGAAACCAGTGCGCAGCCTGGAGGGCGGCCCGGGGCCGGAACACATGGTGTTCTCAGCGGACGAGCAGACCATCTTCGTCACCAATCCGCGCGCCGGCACGGTATCGGCGGTGTCGGTGGACACCGGGAAGGTGGCCGGAACCTACGAAATCGGACCCAACGTACACGGTCTGGACATGGGCGACGACGGCCGGACCCTGTTCGTCACCAGCCAGCAGGCCGAGACCCTGACCGCGGTGGACACCGCGAGCGGGGAGATGCGCTCGGTGGTGTTGGCGCCCGCACCGTATCACCTGAACACCATCCCCGGCACGGGCACGGTGTACGTGTCCAGCAGCAGGGAACCCGTGATCCGGGTGATCGATCAGCAGTCCCTTGAGCTGATCGCGACCATTGAACTGCCGGCGGGTGAAGGGCATCAGATGGCCGTGGTGGCGCAATGATTCCGATGCGGCCTGAACAGGCATCCACGGCCGATGCGCCTGCACATGGAAGGCACGTCCCGGTGAGGATTCCGCCCCGACAGGAGAAGCGGTAAATGGACATGTCCAATGAACATGTAACCGAGGCCGGCACAGACACGAGCGCGCCGGGCGGTCAGGATCAACTGGCCGAACTCACCGTGCCGGGCATGGGTTCGGATCATTGCGCCGGCATTGTCTCCACCTCGTTGCGCCGGCTGCCCGGCATCAGCGAGGTTCACACCAACATTGCAAACCACCGCGTTCAGGTCGGTTTCGATCCCGCCCTGGTCACCGCGGCGGAACTGCGCAAGGCGGTCGAGCGGGCGGGCTACGAGGTGGCCGCAGTATCCGATTCCGGTCAGTCGGCGTCCGTCGCGGAAGTCCGGCTGGTGGTGCCCGGCATGGGCTCCGACCACTGCGCGGGACTGGTGAAGGACTCCCTCGCACGTCTGAGCGGCGTGGGCGGGATCCGCACCAATATCTCCAATCACCAGGTCGTCGTGGAACGCACCGCCGACGGCCCCGCGCCCGAGGCGCTCAAGGCCGCCGTCGAGCGGGCGGGTTACGAGGTCGCCTCCGTGTCCACCGGCGCGCAGGCGGAAGAATCGGACGTGGAGGAGATCTTCCTGACCCGGGCCTGGCGTCGTTTCGTGATTGCCGCGGTGCCCACCACGCTGATCATGGTGTTGATGATGGTGCACATGTTCGTGGCGGCCGTGCCCGGTTACCTGGCCGTCATCGCGCTGCTGGCGCTGCCCGTGGTGTTTCTGTACGGCGGCTGGGCCACCCATGTCTCCGCGTGGCGATCGCTGACCAACCGCACAGCCAACATGGACGTGCTGATCTCCATGGGCAGCCTGCCGCCGTATCTCATCGGACTGGTGGGCTTTTTCTTCCCCATGACCTCGTTCATCGAGATGGCCGCCACCATCATGACCTTCCACCTGCTGGGGCGGTACCTGGAGAACAAGGCCAAGGGACGGGCCTCACAGGCGATCAGAAAACTGCTCACCCTGGGGGCGAAGACGGCGCGTGTGGAGCGCGACGGCGAGGAAGTGGAAGTACCGGTCAAGGCACTGGCCATCGGCGATGTGATGATCGTGCGTCCGGGCGAGAAGATCCCCACCGACGGCGAAGTGGTCGAAGGTCAAAGCCACGTCGACGAATCCATCGCCACGGGGGAATCCATCCCCGTGGACAAGGCGCCGGGAGACACCGTGCTGGGCGCAACCATCAACAAGGAAGGCCGGCTCAAGGTCAGGGCCACCCGGATCGGCGCCGACACCTTCCTCTCCCAGGTCATCAAACTGGTGGAACAGGCCCAGTCCTCCAAGGTCCCGATCCAGGAGTTTGCCGACCGCGTCACGGCCCGGTTCGTACCGGTGGTGATCGTGATCGCCTTCGCCAGTCTGCTCGCCTGGCTGGTCTTCCCCGAGCCCATGCGCCCGATCCTTGACTGGGGCGCCACGTTCCTGCCCTGGGTGAATCCGGAAGCCACCTCCGTGATCCTGGCGATACTCGCCACCATCGCGGTGCTGGTGATCGCCTGCCCCTGCGCCCTGGGGCTCGCCACGCCCACCGCGCTGATGGTGGGTTCCGGTCTGGGCGCCGAGCGCGGCGTCCTGATCCGCTCCGGCGAGGCCATCCAGACGCTCAAGGACATCCGCATGGTGGTTCTGGACAAGACCGGCACCATCACCCGGGGCGAGCCGGAACTCACCGAGGTGGTCGCCACAGACGGCGACGAACAGACGGTGCTTCGGCTTGCCGCCGCCGTGGAAAACGCCTCCGAGCACCCCCTCGCCCGGGCCGTTGTGGACGGCGCGAAAGCGCGGGGCGTGAACCCGGGGCAGGTGCAGGATTTCAGGTCGGTCACCGCCCGCGGGGTGGAGGGAACCGTGGACGGCAGGCAGGTGCTCATCGGCAACCGGCGTCTGCTGGAGGAATCCGGCATCGAGGGCCTGGATGCGCTGGACGGGGATCTGTCCCGCCTGGAGGCCCGGGGCCGGACCGCCGTGCTGGTGGCCCGGGACGGCCATGCGGTCGGCATCGTGGCCGTGGCCGACGCCGTGAAGCCGGACTCCAAAGGCGCCATCGAGGCCATGCACGCACTGGGGCTCAAGGTGGCCATGGTCACCGGCGACAACGAGCGGGCAGCCCGTGCCGTTGCCGACGAGGTGGGCATCGACGAGGTGCTCGCCGGCGTGCTGCCGGAGGGCAAGGTGGACGAGATCCGCAAGCTGCAGGCGCGTTTCGGCCCCCGCGTGGCCATGGTGGGCGACGGCATCAACGACGCCCCCGCGCTCAAGCAGGCCAACGTGGGCATCGCCATCGGCGCCGGCGCCGACGTGGCCATCGAGGCCGCCGACGTCACCCTGGTGTCCGGCGAGCTGACCAAGGTGGTCGAGGCCATCCGGCTCTCCAGGGCCACCTTCGGCAAGATCGTGCAGAACCTGTTCTGGGCCTTCTTCTACAACGTGGTCGCCATCCCCATAGCCGCCATCGGCCTGCTGCACCCCATGATCGGCGTGATCGCCATGACCGCCAGCTCGCTCTCGGTGATCGGCAACTCGATGCTGCTGCGGCGCTCGATACTGAAGGGCGAGCGATGAAAACCCGGCGGAGGACAACACCGTGAAACCTGCAAGGGCACTGCGACATGCGACGACGATGATGCTGCTGGCCGTGCTGGGCCTGCCCGTGTCGGCAGCGGGCCAGGACGAGAGCGCCAGGATCGCGCACGGTATCGCCGTCTATCTGGGCGTGGTGCCCGCGGCCATGATCCGGGGCCATCCCGCAGACCATCCTGAGCGCGCCATGCACGGCGGCATCCCGCGCGGGCGCGATTCCCACCATGTCACCGTCGCCCTGTTCGACGCGCAGAGCGGAGAACGCATCGAGACGGCGGCGGTGCAGGCATACGTCGCCCTGAGGGGAAGCCGGGGAACGACACGGCAACTCGAGATCATGCGCATCGCCGATACCGTCACGTTCGGAAATTATTTCAACCTGCGTGGCGAAGGCGTCCACGACATCGAGATCACGATCACGCTGCCCGGTGCGGACGAGCCGGTGACAGTGCAATTTTCCCATCCTCCCCCGAGCCGGTGAGTACCACTGCCGGCACGGCGGGATCGTCCAACGAACCTTTACACCGACGACACAACTGAGGAGTATCCCCATGAAGACAACGCAATCAATCAGACACCTGGTCGCCGCCGGCCTGCTCACGCTGGCCTTCGCACCGGCGGCCGCCTGGACCGCCCAGCACGGCATGCCCATGGGTGACCCGGACAACAGACCCATGATGCAGCAGCGCGGCGGGATGGGCATGATGGGCCCAGGCGCCATGATGGGCGGTTGCCCGATGATGCAGGGCATGATGCAGGGTCAAGGTATGGGCATGATGGGTCGTGGCGGCATGGGCATGATGGGCCCCGGCGGCATGATGGGCCATGGCGGCATGGGCATGATGGGCCCGGGCGGCATGGGCATGATGTACGGCATGGATCTCGACCGCGAACAACAGGTCGAGATGCGCCGCATCCAGCGGGAACTGCGCCGCCAGAACTGGGAGCGCATGGGCCAGCTGATGGAAGCGAAGGAGGACATGCACGAACTGATGGCGTCTGAAAGTCCCGATCCCGCGGCGGTCGGTCAGGCCCACGCCCGCATGGCGGAACTCAAGCGTCCCATGATCGAGGCACGGGTCAAGGCCATGAACGAGATGCGCGCCCTGCTCACCGACGAGCAGCGTGAACGGATGCGTTCAGGGCCGCGCGGCACGGGCATGATGCCGGGCATGCAGGACGGCATGGGCGGCGGCATGGGACCCGGAATGCGGGGCGGCATGCAGCGCTGAACGCAGGGGCGGGCTCGTCGATCCCGGGCGCGCGGGGTCAGGGGTGAGTCCCGTAGGATGGGTCAAGCGAAGCGGACCCATGCGGTGCGGCCGACCGGGACCGCATGGGCACGCTGCGCTTTGCCCATCCTACGAGAGCTTCTCGCCCGACACCGCCTCGCTGTACTCGCCCGGCCGCACCGGCATGCGCCGGCTGCCCCATTGCCCGGCCGGACCTTCGAACACCCCGGCACAGGGGGAGGCACAGAAGCGGCAATGCCCATCCTCGGTGAGATTCCATTCCCCCAGCACGTAGCCGTCGCGCTCGATCAGGCGCCTGCCGCAGTGGTGGCACCAGGTGCTCTGCCCCGCCGGGTCGTGGACGTTGCCGGTGTAGGCGTAGCGCACGCCGTTGCGCAGGGCGATCTCCCGTGCCCGCGTGAGGGTGACGCGCGGCGTGGGCGGGCGATCCAGTATCTTCCAGTCCGGATGAAAGGCGGTGAAGTGCATGGGCACGTCCGGCCCCAGTTCCCGGACCACCCAGCGGGTCATCTCGTCGAGCTCCTCGTCGGAGTCATTGAGCCCCGGGATGAGCAGGGTGGTGGTTTCGAGCCAGACGCGGGTCTCGTGCTTCAGGTAGACCAGGGTGTCGAGCACCGGCTGCAGGTGACCGCCCGTCACCTTGTGGTAGAAGTCCTCGGTAAAGGCCTTGAGGTCCACGTTGGCGGCGTCCATGTACGCGTAGAATTCACGGCGCGGCTCCTCGCACACATAACCCGAGGTGACCGCCACCGAGCGCACCCCCCGTTCCCGGCAGGCCTTCGCCACGTCGATGGCGTACTCGTGAAAGATGATGGGGTCGTTGTAGGTGTAGGCCACGCTCGCACAGCCCAGCCGCTCGGCGGCGCGCGCGATGGTCTGCGGGTCGGCCCGGTCCATGAGGGTGTCCATCTCCCGGGATTTGCTGATGTCCCAGTTCTGGCAGAACTTGCAGGCCAGGTTGCAGCCGGCAGTGCCGAAGGAGAGCACCGGGGTACCGGGCAGAAAGTGGTTGAGCGGCTTTTTTTCGATGGGGTCGACGCAATAGCCGCTGGAGCGCCCGTAGGTGGTCAGCACCACCCGCCCGCCCATGTTGGCGCGCACGAAGCACAGCCCGCGCTGCCCCTCGCGCAGTTTGCAGTAGCGCGGGCAGAGATCGCACTGCGCGCGCCCGTCGTCAAGCGCATGCCAGTAGCGGGTATCCACAGTGCTTTCCGGATCCACGTGGCCCGGGACGGGTTTTTCCTGCTGCATGATTCACCTCACCGGCACCGCGCCGCGGCACCGTGTGCTGGTATGATCGTGCAAACGGCGAGTAGTTCATACACCGGGTCCTATCGGGGTTCCATCCATGAGCAATGCGTTTTTACATCTGGCCGGCATCATCCGGCGCATCGAGTTCGTCCAGGATGGCACAACCCTCGCTACCCGCTTTACAGAGGTTGAGCAGCAGACGGAGTTCGTCACGCAGTTGCGTCAGCTCCCTGAGCCGGGCATCGGTGATCTCCAGCTTGCGCGCCGTCAGCCTGCGCACTTCGTCCTTCGCGTTGGCGGGATCTGCGCGCATGCGCAACAGCACACCGATCTCCTCGAGGCTGAAATCCATCTTCTGCGCGCGCCGTATGAAGCGCAGCCGCGACATGTCGCGGCTGTCGTAGAGCCGCGCGTTGCCCGGGGTACGAGCGGGCCTCGGCACGAGGCCGATCCGTTCGTAGTAACGCAGCGTGTCGACCCCGACGCCGAGGGACCGTGCTGCCTCACCGATGGTGATCAGGCGCGCCTTGTTCATGCCGGGAACAGATATTCATGGATCAGGTAGACCCCCACCGCGATCAGCACCAGCGCACCGATGAGCTCAAACAGACGCTGATGGCGTCGCAACGGTTCCAGTGTCTCCAGCCAGCCCATGCTCCAGGCGCCCAGGGCGATGGGCACCGCCCGGCCCAGGCCGAAGGCCAGCAGCAGAGCGGCACCGAAAGCCACGGAGCCGACCGCCGCCGCCGTGGTCAGCGCCACGAGAAGGACAGGCGTGCAGAACGGGCACAGGGCCACGGCAAAAGGGATGCCCAGGGCAAAGGCCCCAAGGGACCCGTTCACCCGCCGCCCCCGGAGGCCGAACCAGGGCAGACGCACGCGCAGCCAGCCGGCCCAGATCAGACCCAGAACAATGAGCAGGGGACCGAGCACCAGACCCCATTCCCGACCGAAGAATCGCACCGCGGCGAAACCGCCCGCCAGGGCGGCGAAAACACCGAGCAGCACATGGGTCAGCACCAGACCCGCAATGAATGCACCGCCGAGCTTCAGGGCCTCGCCCTGGGTGCGCGCCCGGGTCACGTAGGCGATAGCCACGGGGATCGAGCCGAATGCCACGGGATTGAAACTGAACAGCACGCCGGCGCCGAAGGCGATCGCCAGGGCTGCGATGCCCCCCGCATCGAGCCCCGCGGCATAGGCATCCAGATCGAGATCCCATGTATTGAGAACGATCAGCAGCGCGGCACCGAAAAGCAGTAATGCGGTAAGCACCGGCACCGATCGCGCCGCCGCGGTGAGTACACGCTGCGTCCCCTCGCCCACTCCGTGCCAGCCGGCCCAGGCCGTGGGCAGTGTGAACAGGCCCGCAAACAGAAGCCCCGCCGCGACCGCGAGCCTTGTATCGCCCACCACCGAACTCAGGCCGGCCACCACCGCAAACAGCGGGATGGTGCAGGCGGGCAGCGTGAGGCCCAGTTGCATCGCGTGCGGCAGACGGGCTCCGCCGGGCAGCAGGCGATGGAACGCCAGATGGGGCACGGGGACGTAGAGATAGCGTGATACCAGATAGACACTGCCCATGACCAGCAGGGCAGTGATCGCCGTCGCCGGCCCCGGGAGCCCCGAGGGAATCCAGGTCACGGCGAGCAGGAGCAGCCCGACACACAGGAGGCTTCGGGTCGCCCACAGCAGGATCAGTTCCGCGGCCCGATGCCCCGACGCGCCGCGATGGGTGCGCGCCGCGAAGACCGTGTGGGTGGCGATGGTGCAGGGCTCGAAGAACGACAGGATGCCGAGTGCAGCGGCGCCGGCGAGCAGCCAGATCTCCATCACGCCGCCCCTCCGAGCCGGCGCTGCAGTTCACCGCGCAGTTGCGCGGCCCGGGGCAGACCCGCGAACACCAGGACGCCGTCGATGGCAATGGCCGGTGTCGTCAGCACGCCGACCTCCACGGCGTGGTCCAGTTCCTCCAGCACGTTGACCTCGCGCCAGTGGATGCGCCCTGCGCCCACCTCGTCCACCAGCCGGCGCAGCACGTCCTTCGCATGGCCGCACTTGGTGCAGCCGGGCGAAGCGAAGATCTCGATCTCGATCGCCATGGCCGTTCCTCCTCGGGTCATTACGCCGCCCGGGGTTTTGACATCCTTCCCCCGATCCGTCTCAGTGGAGATGGTCGAAGATACGCCCCGGAGCCAGCGCTGACGGCGCTGCCCTGGAACACCCTCGGATCCCCGTCCCGATCCGTGACCAGCCTCCGCGATTGTCGGGGCGGTTCATCAGAAACCAAGACTACGACCTGGAGCTGACTCCAGGTCAAGTCCTTCGAGTCGGGCGGCCCGGCACGACGGGCCGGCCGGTTCAGTTGGACGGGCCGCAATCGGAACCGGCCGGCAGCGAAGGCTGTCCACCCCGGCCAGCGGGCATACCGGACTCGACGCAGGCGCGCGCGGGCACCACCCGGTCGGCCAGCAGGGCGGCGGTGGAACGGCCGTAGTAGGCGGCCAGCAGGTCCAGGTTGGCGTAGAGGAACTCTCCGGCCCTTTGCGGAAAAGGGCGCGTGGTGATGGTGCCCACATGGGCCAGGTTGACGGCCCCGCCGTGGTACTGGCCGCTGCGCCAGTCAATGTCTTTCTGACCGGCCCCGCGAACGGACTCCAGAACCAGCATGTGCGGATAGGCCCGCTTCGGGGGATGCGGATGCGCGCGGGGACTCGGATAGGGGGTCACGGCCAGGAGCCGGTAGGGCTGGCCCTCCTTGCGGAAGGCCCCGTTGAAGGAGACGACGGAGATGTAGATCTCCTCACCCACGCGCCGTTCGAGTGACCGCACGAGCCGGTGATACCGGGCCGAGGGCCACAGGTCTCCGCGGCCGTTCGAACGCGATTGCTGTCCCCTGGATATCCGATGATCCGGCATTGCCGCCTCCCGGGATGATCGTGACTGCGGGTGCCCGGCGGATCAGCGCGCGCCCGTCCTGCCGGAACACGCGGTGATCCGCCCCGCAAGGCGCATGGTACTATGGCGCGCGCCATACATGATTCAATTGAGTACCTGAATGAACCGTCGGCCCGCTCTGTCCCGGCCGATCTCCATGCGCGTATCCCATATACAGGGTACGGTCATATCCCAAACAGGTTGTTTCCCCGGAGCTTGTGGGGTTCTAGCCTCCTAGATCATGGAACCGGACGCCACCCCCGCACCCGCCCCCCCGTCATCGCAGGGCATCTGTCCCATGGGAGGCCACGGGGCACGTGCGCCCAGCGAGGGACTGCTGATCCTGCGCCGCCGGGACGACAGCACGCTGGAGGTGGAGCCGCAAGGCGGGCCCCGGGCCGGGGACGGCGCTTACGGACTGTGTCCCGTGGAGCACCTGGCCCTCGCCCTGGGCGGCTGCCTGTCCGAATTCGCGGGCCGTTTCATGGAACGCCGCCGGCTGCCCGCCGCCATGCGCCTTGAAATCCGGTGGAAGGTAAGCATCCGGCGATGCACCGTCGAATCACTGTGCGTGACCCTTCATATCGCCACCACCCTGGATGAAATGGCCCGGGAGACGTTCCACCGCATGCTGGACCTGTGCCCCGTGCACAAGGCACTGCTGGGCAACGTGGACGTGGAGCTGGAGGTGGTTGAGTCAAAGGTTGAAGGTTGAAGGATGAAGGTTGAATGAAACCACCCCACCCCGGCCCTCCCCATGAGGGGGGGAGATCAGGGGTTTAACTTAACCTTCATCCTTCATCCTTCATCCTTCCAAAGGCTATCCTTCATCCTTCCGACCGCCTTCGGCGGTCGGCGGACTCGCCAGAATGTGCGTCTCCTCGTCGTAGCGCCCCTTGAGTTCGTCCTTGAGGGTGCCTTCCCACAAGGGCACGCCCACGAAGTACCCGGCACGGCCGATCATGTGGGCGGCCACGGGCGCGGTGAGCATGATGAAGCCGATCACCGCAACGACGCGCACCAGCACGCTGACCTCCCAGAAGTACACGCCCACCCCGACCAGCATGAGGCCGGCGCCGAGCACACCGGCCTTGGTGGTGGCGTGCATGCGGGTGAGCAGATCCGGCATGCGCCAGACACCCAGGCCGGCCACCAGCATGAAGCCGGCGCCGATGATCAGGAAGAAGCTGGTCACCCACTCAATCATCTTCGCGATGCCCTCCCTTCTCCAGGTACCTGGCGAAGCCGATGGCGGCCAGGAAAGCGGTCAGCGCGAGCACCATGGCCACGTCCAGGAATGCGGTCTTGCCGCTGGTGATCACGTACACGGCGATGAAACCCACCGTGAGCGATGCGATCAGTTCGAGCGCCACCACACGGTCCGGCAGACTGGGGCCGCGCACCAACCGGATCAGGCTGAACAGCAGCGCCAGACCGAGCAGTACATAAGCGATGAACGAGGCGACAGTGAGCATGATTCCTCCGCGTCAGCGCAGCACTTCCAGCATCCGGGTCTCCATGTACCGGATACTGGCGTGCACCTCCTCCTCGTCATCGAAATACATGACGTGGATGTAGAGCACCTTCCGGTCACTGGAGACATCGAGGCTCAGCGTTCCCGGGGTGAGCGAGATGAGGTTCGCCAGGATGGTGATCTCGCCGTCGCTCTGGGCTATCAACGGAAAGGCGATCACCGCCGGGCGCATGTGATGGGTGCGCGTGAGCACGTCATGGGCCACGCGCAGGTTGGACTTGACCAGTTCCTTGATGAAGAAGCCCACGAAGCGCACGAAACGCGGCCCCTTGCCCGCGTAGTTGGCGAACGCGGGCAGGTCGCGCAGCGCATAGGCCAGGATCAGATAACCCAGCACGAAACCGATGAACAGGTTGATGGCGGTGAAGTGGCCGGACAGCGACACCCAGATCAGCGCCAGGATGATGTTCCAGGTGAGCGCGATCATGTGGCCCGCCCTCCCAGCACGGCGTCGATGTAGAGCGCGGGGTTGAGCATCTCGTGGGCCGCGCGCTCGGCCAGCAGGTAGATGGGCTGGCCATACAGACCGATGAACAGGGTCATAAGGGCAAGCCCGACAATCGGCAACACCATCAGCCACAGGCCGCCGCCCTGCCCGGACACCGCCGCTGCCTGCCCGTCACCGCCATCGGGCTGGGCCTTCCAGAAGACCTCCGCCCAGATCTTGATCATGGAGTAGAGCGTCAGCAGGCCCACCAGCAGCGCGACCCCCACGATCCACCAGGCCTCGACCTCCACGCCGGCACGGATCAGGATGAACTTGGCGAAGAATCCGGACAACGGCGGCAGCCCGGCCAGCGAGAGCGCCGGCACCATGAACAACACACCAAGCCACGGGTGCGTGCGGTACAGCCCGCCCAGCTTCTTGAGGTCATGGGTGCCCTTGAGGCGGTGCACCACGCCGCTCACCAGGAACAGGTTCGCCTTCACGATGATGTGGTGCATGATGTAGAACACGCCGCCCACGATAGCCAGCGGGGTGAACAGGGCGAGCCCGAGGATCATGTAGCCGATCTGGCTGATGATGTGAAACGACAGGATGCGCCGGATCTCGAACTGCGCCGCGGCGCCCAGCACGCCCGTGAGCATGGTCAGCCCGGCCATCCACAGGAGCAACGTGTGGGTATAGCCCACGTCCTGGTCGAAGATCAGCGTGAATACCCGGAACAGCGCGTACACCCCCACCTTGGTGAGCAGGCCGGCGAACAGTGCCGACACGGCCACCAGCGGCGTGTGATAGGAGGCCGGCAGCCAGAAGAAGAACGGAAACGCCGCCGCCTTGATGCCAAACGACACCATGAACAGCATGGCGATGACTGTGATGATCCCCGGGTCGTCCACGTCGGCCAGCTTCACGGCCAAATCGGCCATGTTGAGGGTGCCGGTCAGGCCATAGAGCAGTCCGATGCCCGAGAGCAGCAGCACGGAGGACAGCAGGTTCAGGGTGACGTACTTGATGGCCCCTTCCATCTGCGCGCGTTCGCCGCCCAGGATCAGCAATGCGAACGAGGCCACCAGCATGACCTCGAACCACACGTACAGGTTGAAGATGTCGCCTGTCAGGAAGGCGCCGTTGACGCCGGCCAGCAGCAGGTGCATGAGCGGGTAATACCCGAAGTGCTCGTGGCGCGCGCTCACGCCGGACAGCGAGTAGACGGCTACCGCCAGGCCGATGATGGCGGTGAGCACCACCATGATGGCCCCGAGCATGTCGGACACCAGCACGATCCCGAACGGCGCCTGCCAGTTGCCCATGTGCATCACGAGGATGCCCTCGCGCCAGGTGGCAAGCAACAGATCCACCGACACCCACATGAGCGCCAGCGTGCCGATCACGCCGATGGCGCGCTGGGCCAGGCGCGACTGCCACAGGGCCAGCGACACGGCGCCCGCCAGCAGCGGAATGATGACCGGCAACGCCACCACCGTGGTCATGTGTCGGTATCCTTCATCTGGTCCATGTCATCGGCACCGACCACCTCGTAGGCCCGGTGGATAAGCACCACGGCAAAGGCCAGCACGCCGAAACCGATCACGATGGCCGTGAGGATGAGCGCCTGCGCCAGCGGATCCGCCACCGGTCCGTCCGGCACCAGCGCACCCTCGGCCACCAGCGGCGGAAGGCCCCGGTCCATGCCCGCCGCCGTGAAGATCAGCAGGTTGGCCGCGTTGGACAGCAGGATGAGCCCGATCACCAGCTTCACGATGGAGCGGCGCAGGATCATGTACACGGCGGCGGCATAGAGGCCGCCGACGGCGAAGGCCATCAGCGTTTCCATGGGGAAACGCTCCTGAAGTGGGAAGGGGGAATTGGGAAGTGGGAATGGGAGCCCGCTTCGTTCACCCTTGCGTTGGCCATCAACGTCTGCCCGATTGTCTGGTCGTTTTGATACATGTGATCAGTATGGCGATCAACTCGTCGCATTCGTTCATCAGCGCCGCAAGCCTCGGGCCCGCGGACACATTGGATTCCTTCAGCAGCTCCAGCCAGTAGAGCGTCTCTTCAAGCTCCTGTAACGCGAGGCCCAGCTTGCTTCTGAACTCCGCCCGGGAGCGACTGTGCCGGCATTCCCGATAGTGCGCGCCCACCGATGTCGCCGAGCGCAGCACCTGCCTGCCGATGATTCGGCCTTCCGTGGACCCCGGCAATCTCCCCACCAGCCGGATCACCTCAAGCGCCAGCCGCTTCGTCCTGCCCTGCAAGTCGTCCATATCCCCGGAGCCTCCCTGCCCCCATCAATTCACTTGTTATCTCCCACTTCCCACTTCCCACTTCCCAATTCTCACTTCGTACTTCCATTCCCACTTCCCAATTCACCCTTCCCACTTCAAATCAGTCCTCCGCCTCCGCCAGCGACAACATGATCGTCAGCACCGCCCCGATCACCACCAGGTACACCCCGATGTCGAACATCAGCACCGTGCCCACCTTGAGCTCGCCTACGGCGGGAACCTCGAAGGTGAGCCACTGGGCGGTGAAGAAGGGCTCGCCCATGAACACGGCCGGTATTGCGGACAGCACCGCCAGTGTCATGCCGATACCGAGCACATGGCGGGGGTCCACCCAGAGAACCGCCTTGGCCGACTTGATCTCCAGGGCGAACAGGTTCAGCACGATGGCCGATGCCGCCACCAGCCCGCCGATGAAGCCGCCTCCCGGCTCGTCGTGGCCGCGCAGGAGCAGGAAGATGGAGAACAGCAGCAGCAGGGGCAGAAGGAAATTGCCTGCGGTGCGCAGGATCAGGGAATGCATGGTGCTCATTTCCGGTCCTCCGCGCGCAGCTTGATCATGGCGTAGACACCCACGGCGGCCAGTGCCAACACGAAGATCTCACCGAGGGTATCCAGGGCACGGAAATCCACCAGGATCACGTTGACGATGTTGCGCCCGTACCCGGAGGGCATGCTCTCCGCCACGTGGTAGGCGGAGATGCTTTCGTGGGCCCGCATGTGCAGGGTGGAAAGCATGATCAGGGTCATCATGCCGCCCACGGCCAGGGCGATGAGCGCATCGCGTGCCCGCACCAGGGGCGTGGAGAGGTCCAGGAACCCGGGCAACCGGAACAGCACCAGTACCAGCAGCAGCACCGTGAGGGTTTCCACCAGCACCTGGGTGATGCCCACGTCGGGTGCGCTGAACAGCACATACACCAGCGCGACACCGAAGCCCGCCGCCCCCAGAGAGGCCACCGCCGCAAGTCTCGAGCGGATCACCACCGCAACGGCCGCCGCGGCCAGCAGCATGCCCAGCACGGTCCACTCCTGGATCTGTATGTCGGCGAAGGACAGTTCCCCGACCGAGATCCCGTAAAGCTCCGCACTGACACCGACCATCACGAGGGTCATGATCAGGATCGTCATCAGGTAGTAACGCAGGTAGCCGTTCTGCAGCACGCGCGTCTGCCAGTCCGAGATCCGGACGAGGCCCGCCATGGTGCGGTCATACTGGCGTTCCGGGCCGATGCTGCCGGCGACCCCGTCCAGCCACGCGAAGGCGGCGCGGAAACGGTCCCATTGCGTGTACAGTGCTAAGCCCAGCAGCAGACTCGCGGCGCTGATCATCAGCGGCGCGTTGATGCCGTGCCAGAGCGACAGGTTCGGGTCCAGCGGAGCGCCGTACACGGCACCGGCCGCAGCCCCCAGCACGCCCCATTCCGGCAGCATGGGCGCAAGCCCGAACAGCAGGCCCAGGCTGCCCAGCACCGCGGGGCCGGCCAGCATGGCCGGAGGCGCTTCGTGGTGAGGGTCCTTTGGTGTCTTCACGCGTGGGCCAAACCAGGGTTTGATGCCGACGACGGCCGCCACCAGCACGCCCAGGATGGCGGTGGCGACAGCCAGGGCCGTGAGCACACCCGAGACCGTCGGGGCCTCCAGGACGGCCTCCAGCATCAGTTCCTTGGCGATGAAGCCGAACATGGGGATCACGCCGCCCAGCGAGAGGGCCGCGATGGCGGCGAAGAAGGTGGTCACCGGCAGGGCGCTGCGCAGACCGCCGGTCTGCAGAAAGTCCTTGCAGCCGGCCTCGTGATCCAGGATGCCCGCGATCAGGAACAGCGCGCCCTTGTAGAGCGAGTGCGCCATGAGAAAGGTGACCGCCGCGATGATGGCCGTCTCCGTGCCCACGCCGATGAGCATGGTGAGCGTGCCAAGCGCCATGACCGTCGAGTAGGCAAGCACCTGCTTCACGCCCGTGCTGCGCGCCGCCAGGAAGACGCCCGTCAGCATGGTCACGCCGCCGAACAGGGACAGGATCAGAAGCCATTCGTCCGTGCCGCCCAACCCCGGATTGAGACGCGCCAGCAGGTACACCCCTGCCTTGACCATGGTGGCGGAATGCAGGTAGGCGGAGACGGGCGTGGGCGCCGCCATGGCGTTGGGCAGCCAGAAGTGAAACGGGACCTGGGCGGACTTGGTGAAGGCGCCCGCCAGCACCAGCAGCAGAATGGGCAGGTACCACGCGTGCTCCTGCAAGCCATCGCCGGCGAGGATCTCCGAGAGTTCATAGCTGCCGCCGGCCACGGCGAGCATGACAAGACCCACGAGCAGCGCAAGCCCCCCGCCCACGGTGACGAACAGCCCCTGCAACGCGCAATAACGTGCCCGGGCGTCCTCGTGGTTGTAACCGATCAGCAGGTAGGAGGTGATGCTGGTCAGCTCCCAGAACACGAACAGGGCGACCAGGTTGTCCGCCAGCACCAGGCCCAGCATGGAGCCCATGAAGGCCAGGATCAGCACGTAGAAACGTCCCACATCCCGGTGCTTCTCCAGGTAGCGGCCCGCGTAGGAGACGATGAAGAAGCCGATGCCCGATATCAGCAGCGCGAACAGCAGGGACAGCCCGTCCACCAGGAACGAGAGCTGGATATCCAGCCCGGGCACCCAGGGATAGACGAAGCGCACCTGGCCGCCGTCGGCGATCTCGGGGATGAAACCCAGGAAGTAGACGAACAGGGCCCCGGGCAGGACCGCCAGCACCCAGCCGCTGTGCCGACCGCTGAACCGGTGGACCCAGGGGGCGATGGCGGCAATGAGGAATCCCGAAAGGACGGCAAGCAGCATCGGCTATGGGGGTCGCGGTTGGCGTGTTTTTGTTGAGTTTGGGGGTGCAAAGCGCCGGACCCGACAGGCCCGGACCGGCGCCATGGCGCATTCACGGACAGCGCGAACCCGCCGAATGCAACCGAAGCCGAACGGAAGGTTCATATGAAGCGCAGATACAGGGGTCACGATACAAGAGGCGGGATACAAGATACAAGGAGGTCTGCCCGGGGACCCGGTCGGGGTGCCCCACCGGCCCGGAGTGTGCGCGTCGTCAAGGACCGGGGAGAAAATCGGGGACCACTGCCCATTTCTGTCACCCGATCGTTGTCTCCCCGGGCACCCCGTGCCATAAAAAATCCAGCCATGGATACATGGGTAGGTGCCATGAAGAACGCCCGGAAGCCCTCGCCGTTGAGCGAATACTTCGCGTACCTGGAGGCCCGTTACGGGGAGCGTTTCAGTCTGGACGCACTCACGGACGAGGAGCTGGCCCGCCTGGCCGGACTCGGTACCCGGACGCTGGCCGCTCAGCCGTGCGATACGGAGATCATGAACCCCGTCGACACCCTCGTCGGTCTGGTCCAGAACAACCTCGCGCGACGCGCGCAGCACCGCCTCATCACCTGCGGCCTGTCCAGTTGAGCGCGGACCGTCTGTCCCGCCATCCCTCAGACGAAAACCTTCCTCCTCGTTCTGTCTACGCCCATCCGTCGTTTCGGCGGCGCCAGCGGATGCGTGTGAGAATGATACCCAACAGCGCGCTGCCCACGGCCACGCCCGCGCCGATCATGAACCACTGCCGCTGTTCCGACTGGCGCAGTTCCTCCATGCGTGACTCCAGGGCCTCGGCTCGCATCCGGTACTGACCCGCGAGGTCCTGCAGCCGTTCGTTCTCCCGGGCGATCTCCATGGGCCGCGCGGCGGTCTCGCGCAGCGTCTCCATCTCCATGACCATGGCCTCGATCGCCGCCTCCGTCTCCCGCACACGGGCACGCGCCTGAGCGCGCTCATCGCGAAGCGTGGAGACGCGCTCCTCGGCCTGCGTCAGCCTTTCGCGCAGTCCATCCATCTCCCGCTCCGTCTGGGCCAGGCGGTCCCTGGCATGGGGCTGCCGCGAAAGCTGGGCCCCCTCGAGCCAGCCCTCGGTGCCTTCCGGGGTACGGACCAGCACATAGCCGTCATCATCCCGCTGCAGCACCTCCACCGGGGTACCGCTGGGCACGAAACGCATGATGCGATGCTGGAAGGTCTTGCCCGAGCGGATGGCCACATTAAGGTCGTCGCTGATGTAAGCGGTATCGGCATGGGCGAACCCGGCGGCGAGGATCACCAGGAGAAACAGCACAAGGAACTTCACTCGGGACCTCCGCCGACGGGGCGGCTGAAAAAGGTTCACATTCTACGTGCCGGCCCGCGAGCCGGGCCGCGCGAACTTCACATAAAGTATGCGCCCGGGCGGCCTGAACAGCCCGCTGCCACCGGTCACTCGGGTGAGACGCACATGGGACGCGCCGGGCAGACCTGACCCGGGTAAGGTACCAAAAAAAGGGATCATCGGTGAACGTCGCGGGAGAAGCGGCGCACCGGCAGGTCGGCATCAAGGGCCGCGGGTTTGTTTAACGGCCGGCAAGCCCGCAAAGACAACCATGGGGGTTCAGACAGGTTCTTCGACGTCTCGAATGGAAAACCTTCGTCGGCAACGGCGGTTTCGCCCGGATCCGGGCCGCCGGCCGGACGGCCGGCGGCCCGTGGCGGTCAGAAACGCAGCCCGGCGCCCACCATGAGTACCCACGGGTCGATATCCACGTTCACCCGGAGTTCGTCGCCGAAGGGGCCGCCCTCGCCGCGCACCTTGGCGGTGGTGTCGATGGACATGTAGTACAGGCTCGCGCCCACGAACCAGCGCTCGTTGACATCCACGTCCACGCCCGCCTGCAGCGACCAGCCCCATGAATCACTCAGACTCAGGCCGTCGTAGCCGGCATCGCGCAGCCCTCCCCGGGTCCTGCTCTTGAAGAAGTTGGTGTAGTTGATGCCCGCGCCCAGATAGGGACGCATGGCGCCCAGGTCTGTGAAGTGATACTGCAACGAGACCGTGGGCGGCAGGTGGTAGGTATCGCCGATCTTGCCGGGGACTACGCCAGCCAGATCGCCGCTGCTCTTGATGTCGTGCTTGAACGGGGTGGCGGCCAGGACCTCGATACCCACGTTGGGGGTGGCCATGTAGGTGAAGCTCACACCCAGCGCCGAGCCGTTATCCACCGACACCCCTTCGACGCCGGGCGGCGTCACTTCGCCGCTGCTGTCGTTGGGCATGACCCACGTGGGCCCGAATCGGACCAGCATATCGCCCCGGTCAAGGGCCAGTGCCGGAGCAGCGGTCAGGACCATGCACCCCGCAACGATCGTCTTTTGCCAGATATTCATGTAGGCCGTTCTCCCTCGAAAATGGTAAGAAATGCAGGAAAGGTAGAGACGGGAACCTTTTAACCCATATGATGATTATGGTTTTTGACGGGGATCAAAAATCCTAATTTTTGAATGGTTATTACGACGAGAAGCCGGGCATGGTGTCGCTTGCCTGCACTATGCTTATGGAAGGCCAATGCGTGCCCGGCAAAGGAACTCACCCGCAATGAAAGACGACCACACGCCCATCGGACTGAGCCCGCAGGAGGCCTTCGACCTCCTGCAACACAACCCCCGCGCGATACTGGTGGATGTGCGCTCCACCATGGAGTTCCTGTTCGTGGGTCATCCCGTGGGCGCCATACACGTATCCTGGATCGACGAGCCGGACTGGACAGTGAACCCGCACTTCGTCACGGAAGTGCGCAAACTGCTGCTCGGTGGCGCGGTCTGCGAAGAGGAGGGGGAATGTGCCCCGGTGGTGCTCATCTGCCGAAGCGGCAAACGCTCACGGGAAGCCGGCCGTGCCCTGATGCAATCGGGGCTGATCAAGGTCTACAACGTGACCGAAGGCTTCGAGGGCGAACTGGACGAGGGTCACCACCGCTCCACCATCGGCGGCTGGCGCTTCCGGGGCCTGCCGTGGGAACAGTGCTGAATTGAAGTGAGAAGGGTGAATTGGGAAGTAAGAAGTAAAGGCCGTTGAATTTCCCACTTCCCAATTCACCCTTCTCACTTCAATTCACGCCTCACGCTCCCCCGGTTCCCGCCCGTTGGATTTCTCCCGCACCCGTTGCCCGATCGTCACGGGCACGAAGATCAGCAGGCCGTAGACCACCCGCACCAGCGACGCCACCCAACGCACCAGCCGGGCAAGGAAGCCCAGCACAAAACCCAGCAGACGCAGCGCCACGGCCAGCGTCACGCCGAGCACCACGCGCAGGTGGCGCAGGAAGGATTCCAGGGGCACGGCTGTCAGGGCCACGAGCAGCGGCAGGATAAAGCCCATCCCCATCTGCGTGAGCATGGGAATCCACCGCACCATCGTTGCCGAGACGTCCGGTTCGAGGGTCATCATCAGGGTCAGCCGCTCATCCTGCGCAATGAGAAACTCCCGGGAGAAGGCCAGGGCCCCCTGCAGACCGGCCACCACCAGCAGCATCAGCAACCCGGCCCCGAACAGCCAACGCCGGACACCCGGATCCACGTTGCCCAGACCCGGGACCAGACGGGTCAGGTGCCGGGTTTCCGTCATCAGCAGACCGGTGGCCACGGCCAGCAGAATCAGCAGGCCGGAAGCGAGTGCTGACAGGGGCCAGGGACCGATGTGATCCGCGAGGCCCACCGCCTCCGCCATGGGGCGCTCGATCAGGTGAAAACTCACCACGGCGGCCAGCGCCGCAAGCGCCAGCAGGGCGCCGCTCACCAGCAGGCGGCCCACCGAGCCCGCCACCAGACCCGCATCGATCTCCGCCCCGCCCTGGGCCAGGGCTTCATGGCGGCCCACGATCTCATCCACCTGGCGGCTTCTGGACACGACGCGCTGGATGGCGTGTTCCACCGCATTCAGACGTTCGCCCAGAGCCCGCCAGGCGGGCAGCATGGCCCGCAGCAGTTCAAGACGCTCGCGGCTGGCAGCGTGGTACTCGTCCTGCGCGGCGCGGCCGGCCCGTTGCAGGCCGTCATGGATATCCTCCAGGACGCGGGCCACGGCCGGGTCACCATGGGGCTGGTTCTTTGCCAGCTCGGCCACCGTGCGCAGCCAGGGCGGCTCCGCCGGCGGCAATGCCTCGGCCGCGTGGTAATCCTGCTCCAGGCGCTGGATCTGCTCGTGCATGGCCCTTTGCAACACCGGATACCCGCCCAGATCACGGTTCACACGATCGTGCAGACCGTGCAGTTCGCGGTACAGCTGATGATCCAGATGCTCGCGCTCGAGGGCCCGAAGGTACGCCCGATGGCGTTGCTCCACGTGACGCGCGGCCGCCCGGACAGATCGGGCGCTCAATCGCAGCAGGTGATACACGCCCTGAAACAGGGCCGTCCCGAGGGGCTCGATCCAGCGCCGGCCCGCGTAAAGCACCGCCACTATCAGTACCAGCCAGATCACCACGGACAGAACCATGGCGTCGCTCCAGAGTCCCAACACGGCTTCTATGGACATGGATTCCCCCTTGGTTGCCGACCGGGACCCGATGGCCTGCCCCTGATGCAACAGCACGGCCCCGCCTCCAGCGGCGCTGCCGATCCAGGCGCCGGGTGCCTGGATCGCGGTGTATCGTTCACGGACCGTGGAACATGCGGATCGATCCGGCGTTGGATCCAGTGTACAGGGCCCGCGCAATGGCCGAACGCCGTCAGCATTCGAAGAGCGCAATGCGTCACGCCCTGGCGACCCTTGCAACCGGTCCGGGGTCGTGATCCGTATAACTTGCGCCACCCAGCATATCAGCGTCGCTCTCCTTGCGGGAGAAGGCATTCGGGTCGGGCTCCGACACCGCGCCGCCAAACTTGTACCGGCAGACGTATTCCGGTCCAATAGGCGGCTCCATGGACTCTGGCGGACCCCTTCATGCGCGTGGAAACTTTTGATCGTGAACAGCTTCTGAAATGCGGTTATGGCGAGATGTTCGGGCCGGGCAACGCTCAGCTGCCCGTACCCAACATGCTCATGATGGACCGCGTCACGCGCATCTGCGATGAGGGCGGTGCCTTCGGAAAGGGCGAGATGAAGGCCGAGCTGGATATCAACCCGAACCTGTGGTTCTTCGACTGTCACTTCCCCGGAGACCCGGTGATGCCCGGATGCCTGGGCCTGGACGCCATGTGGCAGTTGGTGGGTTTCTATCTTGCCTGGCTGGGCAATCCGGGGCGCGGACGCGCCCTTGGCGTGGGCGAGGTGAAGTTCACCGGCCAGGTACTGCCCACGGCGAAAAAGGTCACCTACCAGGTGGACGTCAAGCGCGTGATCACCCGCAAGCTGGTGCTGGGTATTGCCGACGGCTCGGTGAGCGTGGACGGGCGTGAGATCTACACCGCCAGGGACCTGCGCGTGGGGCTGTTCACCTCCACGGAGAATTTCTGAGGCTGGGGCCGCGTGAGGGGAAAGGCGTGAGGAGAGAGGGGTGAAGGATGAAGGTCAGCCCGACTCCTGCCTCCCTGACTGGCCGCACAGCATGGGTCCGCTTCGCTTGACCCATCCTACTGCGCTGCTTTCCTGCCACAGAGGGCACCGAGGAAAAGCTTTTAGCAGACCGTAGGATGGGCAAAGCGCAGCGTGCCCATGCGGACCTCCCGCGCATTCTGCCACCTCGACTGGCCGCACAGCATGGGTCCGCTTCGCTTGACCCATCCTACTGCGCTGCTTTCCTGCCACAGAGGGCACCGAGGAAAACCAACAGGACCGTAGGATGGGCAAAGCGCAGCGTGCCCATGCGGACCTCCCGCGCATTCTGCCACCTCGACTGGCCGCACAGCATGGGTCCGCTTCGCTTGACCCATCCTACTGCACTGCTTTCCTGCCACAGAGGGCACCGAGGAAAAGCTTTTAGCAGTTGTAGGTTGGGGTGAGGAACGAACCCCAACAGCCGGGGCCCGGGGAACCTCCTCCATGTTGGGGTTCGCTGCGCTCACCCCAACCTACGATCCTTTCGGTTTTTCTCTGTGACCTCTGTGCCCTCTGTGGCTACATCATCCTTCATCCTTCCGAAGGTCACGTCTTGGGCAGGGTGACTCCGCGCTGGCCCTGGTATTTGCCGCCCCGGTCCTTGTAGGAGGTCTCGCAGATCTCGTCGGATTCCAGGAACAGCATCTGCGCCACGCCCTCGTTGGCGTAGATCTTGGCGGGCAGCGGTGTCGTATTGGAGAACTCCAGCGTCACGTGGCCCTCCCACTCGGGTTCCAGCGGGGTCACGTTGACGATGATGCCGCAGCGGGCGTAGGTGCTCTTGCCCAGACAGATGGTCAGCACAGACCGCGGGATGCGGAAGTACTCCACGGTGCGGGCCAGTGCGAAGGAATTGGGCGGAATGATGCAGACGTCGGATTTCACATCCACGAAACTGCGTTCATCGAATCCCTTGGGATCGACGATGCTGGAATTGATGTTGGTGAATATCTTGAATTCGTCGGCACATCGCACGTCATAGCCGTAGCTGGACGTGCCGTAAGACACGATGCGCTCCCCGTTCACATGACGCACCTGCCCCGGCTCGAAGGGCTCGATCATTCCATGCTGCTCCGCCATGCGGCGGATCCACCGATCCGATTTGATTGACATGAATGCCAGCCCCAAGGGCAAGCCACAAGCGGCATGGGTCCCTTACCTTGCCACTTGCCACTTGAGACTTGCCACTGAATTTAAGTGTTCTGAATCACGATGCTCGGGAACTTGGCGCTGTAGTCGCGGGACTGCACGGCCAGCCGCGCCGCCGCCCGTCGGGCGATCTCCCGGTAGATCTCCGCCACGCGACCATCCGGGTCGGCAATCACCGTGGGCGTGCCGCCGTCGGCCTGCTCGCGGATGTGGATGTCCAGCGGCAGAGCGCCCAGCATCTCCACGCCGAAGTCTTTGGCCATGCGCTCCCCGCCGCCCTCGCCGAAGATGTGCTCCTCGTGACCGCACTTGGAGCAGATATGGATGCTCATGTTCTCCACGATGCCCAGCACCGGCACCTCCACCTTCTCGAACATCTTCAGACCCTTGCGGGCATCCAGCAGGGCGATGTCCTGGGGGGTGGTGACAATCACCGCGCCGCTCACCGGGATCTTCTGGGCCAGGGTCAGCTGCACGTCGCCGGTGCCCGGGGGGAGATCCACCACCAGGTAGTCGAGCCCCGACCAACGGGTCTCGCGCAGCAGCTGCTCCAGGGCCTGGGTGACCATGGGACCGCGCCAGATCATCGGGGTGTCCTCCTCGATGAGGAAGCCGATGGACATGGCCTGCAGGCCGTGGTTCTCCAGGGGCTCCATGTGCTGCCCGTCCTGGGACTCGGGGCGGCCCTGGATACCCAGCATGCGGGGCAGACTGGGGCCGTAGATATCGGCGTCCAGGATGCCCACGCTGGCGCCCTCGGCGGCCAGCGCCAGGGCCAGGTTCACAGCGGTGGTGGACTTGCCCACTCCGCCCTTGCCGGAGGCCACGGCGATGATGTTCTTGATGCCCTCCATGGGCTTGAGGTTCTTTTGCACGGCATGGGCGGTGATGCGGGTCTCCACCTTGACCTCGACGCCCGAGACACCCTGGATGGCGCCCACCTTCGCGCGCACCTGTTCCGCCAGGGCCTCGTGGGTGCCGACGGCCGGGTAGCCCAACTTCACGTCCACCTCGACACGGTCTCCGTCGATGCGGATATCCCCCACCTCGCCCGCGCTGACAAGGTCCTTCTCCACATACGGGTCCTGGATCTCCTTGAGTGCGGTCTCAACCTGTAGCCGGGATACCTCTGACATGACTGAACTCCTTGGGGTCAGTATCGAATTCTGATTCACACGGGCCCCGCACGGACATCGAAAGGGCGGGGACAGGAGTCGGGATTCTACACCATCGCGCGGCCCGCAAAAAAACCACCCATTGTGGGGTAGCCGCCGGGACCGGCGGCCGCGAGCGCCATGAGCCGCGCCACCGCCGGGGGCATGCCGCCGGCCCGGCCGGTGGCCATCGGGCCGGCAACCTGCTAACTTAGCTCACTTTTCCCGCCAATTCCGTATACCTCATGAGCCCAAGCCCCGATCACAACGCAGCCGGGCGGCAGATCCTGGTGACCAGCGCCCTGCCCTACGCCAACGGTCCCATTCACCTGGGCCACCTGGTGGAGTACATCCAGACCGACATCTGGGTGCGTTTCCAGCGCATGCGCGGCCATGAATGCATCTATGTGTGCGCCGATGATGCCCACGGCACGCCCATCATGCTCAAGGCGCGCGCCGAGGGGATCGAGCCCGAGGCCCTCATCGAGCGCATCGGTCACGAGCACCGGGCCGACTTTGCCGATTTCCGCGTGGCCTTCGACCAGTACCACAGCACGCACTCGCCGGAGAACCGCCACTTCGCCGAACTGATCTATACCCGGCTGCGGGACAAGGGTCACATCGCCCGGCGCACCATCCGCCAGGCCTATGACCCCGAGGCGGGCATGTTCCTGCCCGACCGGTTCATCAAGGGCGAGTGTCCCAGGTGCGGCGCGCCGGACCAGTACGGAGATTCCTGCGAGGCCTGCGGCGCCACCTATACCCCCACGGACCTGAAGAATCCCGTCTCCGCCCTGTCGGGCGCCACGCCGGTGGAGAAGGAATCGGAACACTATTTCTTCCAGCTCGCCGACTTCGCGAAGTTTCTGCGCACCTGGACGGCCTCCGGCAGCCTGCAACCGGAGATCCGCAACAAGCTCAATGAGTGGTTCCAGGCGGGGCTGTCCGACTGGGACATCTCCCGGGACGCCCCCTACTGGGGCTTCGAGATCCCCGACGCCCCGGGCAAATACTTCTACGTATGGCTGGACGCGCCCATCGGCTACATGGCGAGCTTCAAGCGCTATTGCGAGTCGCACGGCCTGGATTTCGACGCCTGGTGGTCGCCGGACAGCCGCGCCGAACTGCATCACTTCATCGGCAAGGATATCGCCTATTTCCACACTCTGTTCTGGCCCGCCATGCTCACGGGCGCGGGCTTTCGCGCCCCCACGGCGGTGCATTGCCACGGTTTTCTCACCGTCAACGGCCAGAAGATGTCCAAGTCCCGGGGCACCTTCATCAAGGCGCGTACCTACCTGGACCACCTGGATCCGGAATACCTGCGCTACTACTTCGCCGCCAAGCTCGGCCCCGGCGTGGACGACATCGACCTCAACCTCGAGGACTTCATCGCCCGCGTGAACAGCGACCTGGTGGGCAAGGTGGTCAACATCGCCTCGCGCTGCGCGGGGTTCATCCACAAGCATTTCAACGGGCGCCTGGCGGACAGCCTGCCCGATCCGGACCTCCATGACCGGTTCGCCCGCAGCCGCGAGGAGATCGCGAAACTCTACGAGGGCCGGGAGTTCGGCCAGGCCATGCGCGAGATCATGGCGCTCGCCGACGCGGCCAACCAGTACATCGACGAACACAAGCCCTGGGTGCTGGCCAAACAGGAAGGGGCCGGCGACCGGGTGCAGGCGGTATGCAGCCAGGGGCTCAATCTCTTCCGGGTGCTGATGGCCTGTCTCAAGCCCGTGCTGCCGCGCATGGCGGAGAAGGCCGAAGCCTTCCTCAACGTGCCGCCGCTTGCCTGGGATCACATCGCGGAACCCCTCACCGGACATCGGATCAACGCCTTCCAGCCGCTGATGACCCGCGTGGATCCCGCGGCAGTGGAGCAACTGCAGATCGCCTCCCGGGAGGATCTGGCCACGGCCGGCGGGGAAGCCACGGAATCGACACAGGCACTGGAAGGCGGCCCCATCGCCGGTGAGATCGGCATCGAGGATTTCGCCCGGGTCGATCTGCGCATCGCCCGTATCATTCGCGCCGAGCACGTGGAAGGCGCCGACAGGCTGCTGCGCCTGACCCTGGATCTCGGCGGCGAGACCCGCCGGGTGTTCGCCGGCATCCGGTCCGCCTACGACCCGGCGGTGCTCGAGGGCAAGCTCACGGTGATGGTCGCCAATCTGGCCCCGCGGAAGATGAAGTTCGGCGTCTCGGAGGGCATGGTCCTGGCCGCCGGGCCGGGTGGGAAGGAATTGTTCATCCTCAGCCCGGACGATGGCGCCCGCCCGGGCATGAGGGTCAAGTGAGTTGGTCAGTGGTCCGTTGTCAGTTGTCAGTTGTAAAGGACAACGGACCACTGACAACGAACAGCCTTTATGATGAATGAACTGAATCCCATATTCAGGGCGCGTGCGGCGGAGCTGGTTTCCGTGGGGCGCTTCTTCTTCGAGCGAGGCTGGGTGCCGGCCACGGCGGGCAATCTTTCCGCCCGTCTGGACGACCACCACATGGCCATCACGGTATCGGGCCGCCACAAGGGCGAACTCACCGGGGACGATCTGATGGTGATGGATCTGGAGGGCAATGTCGTCTCCGAGGGCGAGCAGCCGTCGGCGGAGGCCTTTCTGCACACCATCATGTACCGGCGGTCACCGCGGACCGGTGCCGTGCTGCATACCCATTCGGTGAACGCCACGGTGCTCTCGCGGCTCTCGCCGGACGGTCTCGCGCTGGAAGACTATGAGGTGCTCAAGGCCCTGCCGGGCTTCGACACCCACGAGGCGGCCCTCAATGTGCCCGTGTTCGCCAACGATCAGGACATCCGCCGGCTGGCCGCCCGGGTGGACGATCTGCTGAACCGCGAGCCCGACACCGCCGGCTATCTGATCGAAGGCCACGGTCTCTACACCTGGGGCACCGATGTGCAGACCGCACGCCGGCACATGGAGGCGTTCGAGTTCCTGTTCGAATGCGAAGTGCTCACGAGGAGGTTGCGCACATGAGCGAGCTCAGCATCTACCCGGAGAACGATCCGGGCAGCCCCCGGCGTTTCACCGGGTTCGACGACATCCGCCGTGAACTGAATGCCATCGGCATCCGCTTCGAGCGCTGGGACGCAGGCAGGCCCCTCGCGCCCGGCGCCTCCCAGGAGGAGATCCTGGACGCCTACCGGGATGACGTGGACCGGCTGATGCGCGAGAACGGGTTCCGATCCGCGGACGTGGTCAGCCTGACGCCGGATCATCCCCAGCGCGAGGCCCTGCGGGCCAAATTTCTGGACGAGCACACCCACAGCGAGGACGAGGTTCGGTTCTTCGTGGACGGCCAGGGCCTGTTCTACATCCACAAGAGCCGGCAGGTCTACGGCGTCCTGTGCGGGAAGGGCGATCTCATCAGCGTGCCCGACAACACCACCCACTGGTTCGACATGGGGCCGGAACCGCGCTTTACCGCCATCCGCCTGTTCTCAAACCCGGAAGGCTGGGTGGCCAACTTCACCGGCAGCGACATCGCCAGCCGCTTTCCGCGCTTCGGCGAGTGAAGGCGCAACCGCGACGCAAAGCCGCGAAGACACAAAGGGGCGCAAAAATTCTCATCTTTGAACCCAGAAAGGATCTTCTTTGCGAATCTCTGCGTCTTCGCGTCTTTGCGTCGCGGTTGATTTCTTCGAACCCGAAGGCCAGCACATGACCAGAATCATTCTCACTGACATCGAAGGCACCACCTCCAGCCTGTCCTTTGTGAAGGACGTGCTGTTTCCGTATGCGCGGGCGCATCTGCCGGAGTTCGTGCGCGCTCATGGCGACGACACGGAGGTCAGGCGCCTGCTGGCCGACGCAGGCGCCTACGCGGGCGGCGATCTGGATGACGAGGCGCTCATCGAACGCATGCTCGCCTGGATCGACCACGATCAGAAGATCACACCGCTGAAGGCGCTCCAGGGACTCATCTGGGAGGAGGGCTATACGCGGGGGGATTTCCAGGGCCATGTGTACGAGGATGCCGTGGAGCGGCTGCGCCGCTGGCACGAGGAGGACATCCGGCTGGCCGTCTACTCCTCCGGCTCGGTGCATGCCCAGAAACTGCTGTTCGGCCACACGGCCTTCGGGGATCTCAACCCGTTGTTCGATGCCTACTTCGACACCCGCGTCGGGGGCAAACGGGATACCGCCTCCTACAAGACCATCGCCGGCGAACTGGGCGTGGAGCCCCGCGAGATCCTGTTCCTCTCCGACCTGCGCGCGGAACTGGACGCGGCCGCCGAGGCCGGCATGCGGACCACCGCCCTGGACCGCGCCGCCGGCGGCGAGGACTTCGGCCCCCACCCGGTGGCGCGGGACTTCCATGAGATCGGGCTCTAAATTGACCGAGATCATGAAAGCGCGACGCAAAGCCGCGAAGACGCAAAGGTTCGCAAAGAGAAATTCCTGAGATTGAAAACCAAAAAACCTTTGCGCTCCTCTGCGTCTTTGCGTCTTTGCGTCGCAGTTCAAGCGAATTCCCATAGTCGCGCCCCGGTTGCAGCACTGTCGGAGGCTGCCGGATACTGACGAATGATGACCGAATACGCCCTCATCCTGATCGGCACCGTGCTGGTGAACAACTTCGTCCTGGTGAAGTTCCTGGGGCTGTGTCCGTTCATGGGGGTGTCGCGCAAGGTGGAGACCGCTACTGGCATGGGGCTCGCCACCACCTTCGTGCTCACGCTCTCCTCGGTGTGCAGTTATCTGGTCAACGAGTACATGCTCGCACCCCTGGGGCTGGAGTACCTGCGCACCATCGCATTCATTCTGGTGATCGCAGCGGTGGTGCAGTTCACCGAGATGGTGGTGCACAAGACCAGCCCGCTGCTGTACAACGTGCTGGGCATCTTTCTGCCGCTGATCACCACCAACTGCGCCGTGCTGGGCGTGGCCCTGCTCAACGTGCAGGAGGCCCACGGCTTCATCGAGTCCGCCCTCTACGGCCTGGGCGCGGCAACGGGCTTCTCCCTGGTGCTGATCCTGTTCGCCTCGATGCGCGAACGCGTGGCCGTAGCCGACGTACCCCTGCCATTTCGCGGCAATGCCATCGCACTCATTACCGCCGGGCTCATGTCGCTCGGCTTCATGGGTTTCGTCGGTCTGGTGAGATAGCCCGTGCTGGCCGCCATCCTCGCCATCAGTGCCCTGGCCGCCGTGTTCGGCCTGCTGCTGGGCTACTCCGCGGTACGGTTCCGGGTGGAGAGCGACCCGGTGGTGGACCAGATCGACGCGCTGCTGCCCCAGACCCAGTGCGGCCAGTGCAGCTTTGCCGGCTGCCGCCCCTACGCCGAGGCCATCGCGGCCGGCGAGGCGGACATCAATCGCTGTCCCCCCGGCGGCGAAGCCACGGTGCTGGCACTGGCCGACCTGCTCGGCCGCGATCCCAAACCCGTGGAGGGCGAAATCAAGGCCCCGAGCCTGGCGGTCATCGACGAGCAGGTGTGCATCGGCTGCACCCTGTGCATACAGGCCTGCCCGGTGGATGCGATCCTGGGCGCCGCCAAGCAGATGCACACGGTGATCGAAAGCGAATGCACCGGCTGCGAACTGTGCGTCGAACCCTGTCCGGTGGACTGCATCCACATGGTGCCCATCCCGGAAGACATCGACACATGGAAGTGGCCGTTCCCAGCGGCCGGGAAGCACCTCAGGGACCGCGACCTGGCCGATTCCTGAGCGGGAAACGCCCGGCACCGGGACCCGCGACAGGCCGGCCCGGGGCAATATGCGGGTAAGCCCCCGGCGAGCCGGAGATCCGGGTTAGAATGTTTCACGATCATGTCCGAACTCATCCCCAAGCTGCGGCATTTCCACGGCGGTCTGAAACTGCCTCCCGACAAGGAGGCCAGTACCCGCGATCCCGTGCTGACCATGCCCGTGCCGGCGCGCCTGGTGGTGCCGCTGCGCCAGCATATCGGCGAGGCCGCCGAGGCCTGCGTGAAGGCGGGCGACGCGGTCGAGAAGGGACAGGTGATCGGCCGCTGCGACACCTACGTGGGCGCGGCCGTGCACGCCCCCACGTCCGGTTACGTCGCGGAAGTGGCGGACCACCCGGTGCCTCACCCGTCCGGACTCTCCGCACCCTGCGTGGTGATCGAGACCGATGGCCGCGACCACTGGGGCGACAGCCGCCTCCCGCCCGTCGAGGATTACCTCAACGCGGATCCATCCGACCTGCGCAACTGCATCCGCGAGGCGGGCATCGTGGGTCTGGGCGGGGCGGCATTCCCCGCCGCGGTGAAGATCACGCCGCGCCCGGGACAGGCGCTCGACTGCCTGGTCATCAACGGATCCGAGTGCGAGCCCTTTATCACCTGCGACGACATGCTCATGCGGACCCGTGCACGCGAGGTGATCGAGGGCGTGCGCATCCTCATGCAGGCGGTTCAGCCGCGCCGCTGCCTGATCGGCATCGAGGATCACATGACCGCCGCCATCGGGGCCATGCGTCAGGCGCTGGGCGGTGAGGAGGCGGACGGCATCCGCATCGTGCCCATCCCGAGTCAGTACCCTGCCGGGGGCGAAAGGCAGTTGATCCAGGTGCTCACCGGACGCGAAGTGCCCAGCCAGGGACTGCCTGCGGACATCGGCATGGTATGCCAGAACGTCGGTACCGCGGCCGCGATCTACCGGGCTGTTGCCCTGGGCGAGCCACTGATCTCGCGCATCGTCACGGTGGCCGGCCGCGGCGTAAACCATCCGCGCAACCTGGAAGTGCTCATCGGCACGCCGTTCTCGGATCTGATCGCCGCCGCAGGCGGCTACTCGGCGCAGGTGGCCCGCCTGATCATGGGCGGTCCCATGATGGGATTCGCCATGCCCAGCGACGAGGTCCCGGTGGTCAAGGCCACCAACTGCATCCTGGCAGCCACCGACGAGGACGTGGCGCCACCCGGGCCGGTCATGCCCTGCATCCGCTGCGGCGAATGCACCCGGGTCTGTCCGGCGCAACTGCTCCCGCAGCAGCTCTACTGGTACGCCCGGGCCAAGGACTTCGACAAGACACAGGACTACAACCTGTTCGACTGCATCGAGTGCGGCTGCTGCGCCTACGTCTGTCCCAGCAACATTCCTCTGGTACAGTACTACCGCTACGCCAAGACGGAGATCTGGGCCCAGGAGCGGGAACGCCGCAAGGCGGACATCGCCCGTGAGCGCCACGAGTTCCGCCAGCAGCGCCTGGAACAGGAGGAACGAGAGAAGGCCGAGCGTATGGCACGCAAGAAGGCCGCTCTCGCCGCCAGGAACGGCGAGGACGGCGATGACCCCAAGAAAGCCGCCATCCAGGCCGCCCTGGAACGCGCCAAGGCCAGGAAGGCCGCAGAGGAACCCGAGCAGATGAGCACAGGCAAAACGCAAGAGGACAAGGAGCCCTCCGGCTGATCAGGCAGCGGAGTTGTCCTTGCATTTCCTTGCCACTTGCCACTTGCCACTTGCCACTGCCTTAATGCGCTTCCCCACACACAGCTCGCCGCACATGACGCCGGCCCACAGCGTGGGCCGGATGATGCGTCGCGTGCTCTACGCGCTTGTCCCCGGCACACTGGCCATGACCTGGTATTTCGGCTGGGGCGTGCTGGTGAACGTGGCGCTGGCGGTCGCGCTCGCCGTGGGTTTCGAGGCGCTGATGCTGCTCGCCCGCAAGCGGCCGGTCATCCCGACCCTGGGTGACTACAGCGCGGTGGTCACGGGCTGGCTGTTCGCACTGGCCCTGCCGCCGCTCACGCCCTGGTGGGTGACACTGGTGGGTATCGGCTTCGCCATGGTGGTGGCCAAGCACCTGTACGGCGGCCTGGGTTACAACCCGTTCAACCCGGCCATGGTGGGCTACGTGGTGGTGCTGCTCTCGTTCCCGAGGGAGATGATCCAGTGGCTGCCCCCCCTGGCACTCACCGAGCCGGCCTTCAGCCCGGGCGAGGTGCTGACCGCCATCTTCCTCGGGCAACTGCCCGCCGGTGTCTCCTGGGATGCCATCACCACCGCCACACCGCTGGACCTCATGAAGACCGAGCTGTCCATGAACCGCACCATCAGCGAGATCCGGGAGCACCCCCTGTTCGGGGACTTTTCGGGACACGGCTGGGAGTGGATCGGCAACTGGTTCCTGCTGGGCGGATTGTGGCTGCTGTTCATGCGCGTGATCAGCTGGCAGATTCCGGCGGCCATGCTGGGTTCCCTCGCCGTCACGGCAGGCATGTTCTGGATCGTCGATCCGGACACCTTTGCATCACCGGCCTTCCACGTGTTCAGCGGCGCGGCGATCCTGGGCGCCTTCTTCATCGCCACCGATCCGGTCTCGGCCAGCACCACGCCCCGCGGGCGTCTGGTCTATGGCGCGGGCATCGGCGTGCTTCTGTACGTGATCCGCACCTGGGGCAACTACCCGGATGCCGTCGCCTTCGCGGTGCTGCTCATGAACATGGCCGCTCCCACCATCGACCATTACACCCAGCCCCGGGTGTTCGGACAGAAGCCGCCGCCCACGCGGCGCGACAACGGGCCGTAGCCGTGGTGCGCAACATCCTCATGTCCGGCGTGCTGCTGGCCCTGTTCGGCGTGGTCGGTGCGGGTCTGGTGGCGTTCGTGTTCCAGGGCACGGCGGATCGGATCGCCGCCAACGAAGAGGCCATCATGCTGTCCAGCCTGCACGCGATCCTGCAGCACGAGGCCTACGACAATGACATCCTGGAGGACGCCATCCCGCTGTCCGACGAGCTGCTGGGGGGAACGGACCTGATGGCCTACCGGGCCTACCTGGGAGACGAACCGGTGGCCGTGGTGTTCACGGTCATTGCCCCGGGCGGGTACAGCGGCCCCATTCGCCTGCTGGTGGGCGTGGAGGAGTACGGCGAGGTGGCCGGCGTGCGGGTGGTCGCCCACCGGGAGACCCCGGGCCTGGGCGACGATATCGAGGTGCAGCGCTCCGACTGGATCCTGGACTTCGACGGCCGCAGCCTGGCAAACCCGGCCTACAATCAGTGGGCCGTGCGCCGTGACGCCGGCGTCTTCGACCAGTTCACCGGCGCCACCATCACCGCCCGGGCCGTGGTGACAGCGGTGCGTGACACGCTGGTATACTTCGAGGCCCATCGCGACACCGTGTTCATGCGCGAAACGGCGGACGAGGAGGAATCCCCCCTTGAGTGACATCACCTACCGCGAGATCAACGCCAACGGCTTCTGGCACAACAACCCGGGGCTGGTGCAGCTCCTGGGCCTGTGTCCGCTGCTGGCCATCTCCGGAACGGTGATCAACGCCCTGGGCCTGGGGCTTGCCACCACGCTGACGCTGGTGGCCTCCAACGTGACCGTCTCCCTGATCCGCCACTGGGTGCGTCCCGAGATCCGCATCCCCGTGTTCGTGCTGATCATCGCCTCGGTGGTGACCGCCATTGAACTGGCCATGAACGCCTTTTTCCACGAGCTCTACCTGATCCTCGGGATCTTCATTCCGCTGATCGTCACCAACTGCGCCATCATCGGGCGGGCCGAGGCCTTCGCCTCCAAGCAGCCCATCCCCAAGGCGCTGGCCGACGGTCTGGCCATGGGCCTGGGCTTCACCTGCGTGCTGGTGGCCCTGGGCGCTCTGCGCGAGGTGGTGGGCCACGGCACCCTGCTGTCCGATGCCCATCTCATGTTCGGCGAGGCGGCGCGCGGCTTCAGCCTGACGCTCATTCGGGAATACCGGGGCTTTCTGCTGGCCCTGCTGCCCCCGGGCGCGTTCATCGCCCTGGGGCTGCTCATCGCCCTGAAGAACATCATCGACTCGGGGCTGGCGAAGCGCGCCGCCGTGCGCGCCCCGCAGCCGGCCGGGGCAGCGGGCTGAGAAGGCGCGGAAACAGGATGATGCGGGATACAGGAGACCGGCAGGATGTGGTTTGCCCGCCTGCGTCCCGTATCCGGTATCTGCGTTCACACCCATGAACGCTTCCAAGCGCCGCGAGATCTTCGAGCGCCTTCGCGCCGCGAACCCGCATCCCACCACGGAGCTGAACTACCGCACGCCCTTCGAGCTGCTGGTGGCGGTGGTGCTGTCGGCGCAGGCCACGGACAAGGGCGTCAACAAGGCCACGGCCAGTCTGTTTCCCGTGGCCGATACGCCGACGGCGATCCTGGACCTGGGGCTCGAAGGCCTGAAGGACCACATCCGGACCATTGGCCTCTACAACAGCAAGGCCGAGAACATCATCCGGACCTGCCGCATCCTCGTCGAACGGCACGGCGGTGAAGTGCCCCGGGACCGGGAGTCCCTGGAAGCCCTGCCCGGGGTGGGCCGCAAGACCGCCAACGTGATCCTCAACACCGCATTCGGCGAACCCACCATGGCCGTGGACACACACATCTTCCGGGTGGCCAACCGCACCGGGCTCGCCCCGGGCGGAACGCCGCTGGCCGTGGAAAAGAAACTGCTCAAGGTCATCCCCCTCGAATTCCTCAAGGACGCCCACCACTGGCTGATCCTGCACGGGCGCTACACCTGTACGGCGCGCAACCCCAAATGCCCGGACTGCATCATTTCGGATCTGTGTGAATACAAGGGAAAAACCGGGATACAGGAGGCGGGATCCGGGAGGCAGGGGAAGGCCGCGTCCAAAGCCTGATGGCCCCGGCAACGGGTTTCCCCTTGCAGCCGGCATCTTGTATCTTGTCTCTGCCCCCCCACCCTGCGATCCCGTGACAAACGCCCGATCCCCCGACCTCGCACAACTGCTCAGCCAATGCGCCCTCGGCAACCGGGCCGCCTTCGAACAGTTGTATCGCGCAACCTCGCCGAAACTGTTTGCCATCGCCGTGCGTATATTGAACAGCGAGGCCCTGGCCGAGGAGTGCCTGCAGGACGCCTACGTGAAGATCTGGCACCGGGCGGGGGATTACCGTCCCCACCTGGCCAGCCCGGTCACCTGGCTGGTGACCATCGTGCGCAACGGCGCCCTTGACACTCTGCGACGCAATCGCCGTCAGATTACGCTGCAGGACCCGGCACACCTGGAGTTCCTCATGGATGAGTGGAACACGGCACCCGGACCGGACGGCCTCGACAATGACAGCGACAGGCTCCGGGACTGTCTCGGCCAATTGAGCGATGATCAGCGCCGTTGTCTGGAGATCGCCTATTTTCAGGGCCTTAGCCACGCTGAAGTGGCGGAACTGACCCGCACGCCCCTGGGCACGGTCAAGACGTGGATCCGGCGGGGGTTGGAGCAACTGAGGAAGTGTCTGGACGTCTGAGAGGTCCCCGCCATGAACTATGACAACCCGGAACTGCGCCGGCGGCTCGCTGCCGAGTATGCGCTGGGCACCCTGCGCGGTGCGGCCCGGCGGCGTTTCGAGCGCCTGCTCGTCCGGGACCCGGACCTGCAGGCCCGGGTCGCCGCGTGGGAGGAACGTCTCGCCGGCATGGCCTGGACGGCGGCGCCCGAGGCCCGGGTGCCGGAGCGGATCTGGACGACCGTCTCCGGACGCGTCGAGGCTTCGGGCTCGACGGCCCGGCGGCACGGGCTCTGGAACAGCCTTGCCTTCTGGCGGGGCATGGGCTTTGCCGCCACGGCTGTCGCCCTCGTGCTGCTGGTGCTGCCCGTGGATCCGCCCACCCGGGCGCCGGACGCGATGCCCGAACGGGTGGCGATGATCGCCGAATCCGGCAGTGATGCCATGGGCTGGGTGGTGACAGCCGCCGCGGGCGGGCAACAGATCCGGGCACGGGCCCTGTCCCCGCCCGAGATGCCCGAGGGCGAGGTCTGCGTCCTGTGGCTGGTGTGGCCGGACGGCACGGTGCGTGCCGTGGGCGTCCTTCCGGAATACGGCCAGGCGACTCTCGCCATGCCGATTACGGATCGCCAGCCCTATCAGGCACAGGTGGCCGTGACCATCGAACGCGTCAGCGACATCCCCATGGATTCTCCGGCGGGGCCGAACGTCTATCGAGGCCCCTGGATGGAGCTCTGACTTCGGGAACGCGCAGCACCTGAATCCACCCGACGCGATGAAACGTATCATGCCCAGACTCGAAAGCCTCCCTGGCCCGGGTCTCACAAACCCAGACGAATGAGCAAGGAGAATCACCATGTCCAGCAATATTCGCAAGCCTCTCGGTGCCGCAGCCCTGGGCGCCCTGTTCGTCGGCTCAATGGCCGTCGCTCCCATGGCCTCTGCCGCCGAGAACCCCTTCAGCATGCAGAGCCTGTCCAGCGGCTACACCGTGGCCGACAAGCACGGCGGCGAAGGCCGCTGCGGTGAAGGCCGTTGCGGCGGCGCCTCGTCCGACAAGGACAAGGATGCCGAAGGCAAGTGCGGCGGTGACGCCTCGTCCGACAAGGACAAGGGTTCGGAAGGCAAGTGCGGTGAAGGCCGCTGCGGCAGCAACTGAGCGCACTCGCCACCCCGTTCCTCCCAACCATGTGCGGGCCGCGATCCGGATCGGATCGCGGCCTTTCCTTTTATGGGCGTTCGCAGATGCGGCCCAGGCTTGTATTTAACCGGTCGGTCAACTAGGATCCAGGCATGGCAACCTCACCCGACACGCGGCGGCGTCTGCTGGACAACGCCCGCTCCCTCATCCACCTGCGTGGCTACGGTGCGGTCGGCGTGGCGGAGATCTGTGCCCGGTCCGGGGTGCGAAAGGGCAGCTTCTATCACTTCTTTCCCAGCAAACAGGCCCTGACTCTGGCCATGCTGGAGGACCACTTTGAGATCTTCGAAGACCAACTGCTCGTTCCGGCCTTCGATCGCCGGACCCCCCCCATGGAACGCTTCGAGGCCTTTGTACGGCACCTCCACGACCACCAGGCGGGCACCGCGGCCGGCACCGGGCATCTGCCGGGATGCCCGTTCGGCAACCTGGGGCTGGAACTGGCCGCCCACGATGAACCCATCCGTATCAAGGTGGAGTCCCTCCTGCAGCGCATCCGTGGGTATTTCCAGGCTGCCCTGGAGGACGCCCTGGCCGAAGGCATCCTGACGGGGACGGATCCGCGCGCCACGGCCGAGGCGATGCTCGCCTACCTGGAGGGGGTGCTCCTGCTCGCCAGGACACGCAACGATGCACGCCTGATCCTGGAGCTGGGCCCCGCAGTGAGCGATATACGCATCCCCTCCCCTGCAGATTGACGTTTTTTTGGCCACCAACTTGACCGACCGGTCATCTTTGCCGTGAAGGAGATTACCACATGAACGCGACCACCCGATTCCCCTGCCACGACGATGCTTCCGCCCCCCGGGAGGCCGGCCCGGCGTTCGAGGCCAGTACCGCCAAGTTCGGCATGGTGCCGAACCTGATCCGCACCATGTGCACCTCCCCGCAACTGGCCGAGGGCTACCTGGCGCTGAGCACCCTGTTCGAGCAAACCAGCCTGTCGGTTGCCGAGCGCCACGTGGTGCTCCTCACGGTCAGTGCCGGTCATGAATGCCACTACTGCATGGCCGCCCACAGCATCACCGCCGACATGAACCAGGTGCCCGGCGAGATCACGGAGGCCCTGCGCGAGGGGCGCACCCTCGCGGACCGGCGGCTGGAGGCCCTGCGCCAGTTCACCCGGGCCATGGTGGAACAAAGGGGCTGGGTGGCACCCGACCGGGTGAACGATTTCCTCAACGCCGGCTTTACCCCGCAGCAGGCCCTGGAGGTTGTGCTTGGTATCGGCCTGAAGACCCTGAGCAACTACACCAATCATCTGGCGGACACGCCCCTGGACGAGGCCTTTGCGGGACGCGCATGGCAGGGACCCGGACAGGGGCGGTGAATCGCCATGGCGGCCGATGATCCCGCCTGCCCCGAACGCGACGTGCTGGCCTATCCGCCGCACATGCTTTACGTGGACGAGGCCCGGATCACCATCGGCGCACGCTACCGGCAGGTCTGGATGGACGGATTCGGCGCCCGGGGATGGAAGCTGAACAGCACCCTGGATGATCCGGAGATCATCGCCAGCACCCGGGAGACGGGAAGTACCATTGCCACGTCGGTATTTGTCCACGACGTCCTCGACCATCTGCTCAGCGGGTTCCGCCCCAGCGGTCACCGGGCCGAAGCGATGGCACTGACTCAGCTGAGGGGCCGCACCGGTTCCGATATCGACCCGGATTTCGAGCAGATGGCGCGGGAAGACCTGCTGGCGGGCCGGGTTCTGGGAGAACCCATGCACCGGTTTCTGGGGACCGGCCTGACCGGTCTGACGGATGCCGACCCGGAGGATCCGCGCGCGCTGGTCGATGACCTACGAGCGCGCCTGGGCGAGCACGAACTGGTACGCCGGCTCGTCTTGCGCTTCAGGGCATTGGGTGACAGTGGTCAGGATCATGCGTTGCGCAGCTGGAAGCGGCTGGGCCTGCCCCGTGCCCGGCGCGCACGGCTGGGGCTGGCCCTGCAGTACCTGCTGGAGCAGGCGGACCGGTATGCCGAAGCGCGTGAACTGCAACAGGCGGAAGCCCGCATCCTGATCCTGCCAAAGCACTGTTCCCTGGCACTGGCCACACCGGGCACCACCATCGAATTCTCCTCCGCTCTGTGACGTCGTGCATCCAACGCCGGATCCGACGCGTATCACTGGCACACGACCACCGGATCAAGAGGAGAGAACCCATGTGGCTGGCTGAAGTGGTACGACGTGCCTTCGAAGGGCTGGACCGCGCCGGGCAATGGCTGGCAACCCTGCCGATCCGGCTGTTGCTGGCCTTCGAGTTCGGCAACGCAGGCCTTGAAAAACTGCGGGGCGACAACTGGTTCGCACACATTCAGGATGACTTTCTCTTCCCCTTCAGCATCCTCCCCGTTGGGCTTTCCTGGTTCCTGGCCACCTGGACGGAGATCCTCGCCGCCATCGCGCTGGTCATCGGGCTGGGCACCCGCTTTGCCGTGATCTCCCTGATTATCCTGGACATCGTCGCCTGGCACAGCGTGCACGCCGGCAACGGCTACAACGTCTGCGACAACGGCTGGCTGCTGCCGCTGTTCTTTATGGTGATGCTGGTGACGCTGCTGTTCACGGGGCCGGGCAAACTGAGCGTCGATGCGCTGATAAAGGCAGGTACAAAGTACAAGATACAAGGGTAAAGGGACGGTCAAGGCCCCTTGTGCGTCTTACCTTGTGCCCTGTGCCTGCGCTTAACCCGGACGCCTGATGCATTCCGGTACTGGCAGGTTGGGCTGAGCGCAACGAAGCCCGACGAGCCGGGATCGACGAGCGACCGCGTTGGGGTTCACTGCGTTCACCCCAACCTACGACTGCTGAGCGCAGCGAAGCCCAACCTGAGACTGCATCCTGTCTCTGGCGGCTGGCCCTCAGGCCAGCCGCCTTACGCATTCCAGATAGGCCTGCTCATCAGGCATACGTCCGCCGCGCTGGGCCTCCCAGAGTGCCGTGCCGAGACATTCCATGATGGCGTGCTCGGCCTCGTGGGCACCGAGCTTGTGCACCGCACGCTGATAGGCCTCGGTAAAGCCCGTGGGGCGATCGGTACCCGCCTGCTCGCGGATGGCCAAGTGCATGCCCATGTGCAGAAAGGGGTTGGACCGCCCGCCCTCGGGGGTGAATTCGGCGGCGAGCGTCGCATCGGGACCCTCCAGCATGGGCTGGTACTCTGGGTGTTCGGCCACCAGCTCGGCGATCTGCCGCTCCAGTGGCTCCAGAGCGTCCCCTGACCGGCGCTTGCGCCAGGCCTCGGCGTACATGCGGCGGAGCTGTTCACGGGAGGCTTGCTCGTACATGGGATGAATGGGCAGGATTGACAGGATTGACGGAATGAACGCAAGCGTTGGGCACGTGGCTCGGTGTACCGACGGGCTTGCGCGGACAAGGGGACTGTAACGCAGAGACGCGGAGAACGCGGAGTTTTTTCTATGAGTGACTCCGCGCCCTCCGCGACTCTGCGTCCCCCTCGTTCAACTGGCGGATCAGAAGAAGAGCAGGCCCTGAATCCCCTCCGGAGCTTCTTGCGTACAATGAACTGAACCCACGACAATTCTCTAAGGATCATGCCGGACAACGAATCCAGAACCCGCTACGCGGTACACGGGGCCGGGCTCGGCCTGCGCCGGGATCTGATGGAGGACCTGGAAACCGCCGCGCCCGGGCGCGTGGATTTCATGGAGGTGGCTCCCGAAAACTGGATCGGCGTGGGCGGCCGGATGGGCCGGCAGTTCCGTGCCTTCACGGAACGCTTTCCCTTCGTCTGTCACGGCCTGTCCCTGTCCATCGGCAGCCCCGCCCCCCTGGACGAGGCGCTGCTTGCCGACATCCGCGCCTTTCTCGATGAACACGGCATCCGCCTGTACACGGAGCACTTGTCCTATTGCTCCGACGACGGGCATCTCTACGACCTGCTGCCCATCCCCTTCACGGAGGAGGCGGTGCATTACGTGGCCGAACGCGTGCGCCGGGCCCAGGATATCCTGGGGCGGCGCATCGCCCTGGAGAATGCATCCTACTACGCGGCCATCGGCGCCGAGATGAGCGAACTGGCGTTCGTCAACGCGGTCCTGTCCGAGGCCGACTGCGATCTCCTGCTGGACGTGAACAACATCTACGTCAACAGCGTGAACCACGGCTACGACCCGGCGGCCTTCCTCAAGGGACTGCCCGGTGAACGCATCGTGTACGCCCACGTGGCCGGCCATTACAACGAGGCGCAGGACCTGATCGTGGACACGCACGGGGCGGAGGTGATCAACCCGGTGTGGTCCCTGCTTGAGACTGCCTACGCCCACTTCGGCGTGTTCCCCACCCTGCTGGAACGGGATTTCAATTTCCCGCCGGTGGAAAAGCTGCTGGACGAGGTGGACACCATCCGCGGGCTGCAGGAACGGGCCGCGACCTCATGAACAGGGTACCGCGCTTTCAGCAGCTTCAGCATGCCCTCACCGCCCACCTGCGGGATCCGAAGGCCCATCCACCGCCGCACGGCGTCGAGGATCGGCGCATCGGAATCTACCGGGAGCTGATCTACAACAACGTGGAAGGGTTTCTCTCCCGCGGCTTCCCGGTGATCCGGGGTCTCCATGGGGATGCCGCCTGGCATGAGCTGGTGCGTGATTTCCTGCGCGGCCACCGGGCATCGACCCCCTACTTCCTGGAGATCGGCCGGGAGTTCGTGGCCTGGCTGCAGGATGGTCGCAATCCGCACGCCGGGGACCCGCCGTTCCTGGCGGAGCTGGCCCATTACGAGTACGCGGAAGTGGCCCTGACGGTGGCCGAAGCCCCGGCCGGGTGGCAGCCTCTGCCCGTCGACACGGACCTTCTGGAGGAGAAACCCCTGCTCTCACCCCTGGCCTGGCTGCTGGGCTACCGCTTTCCGGTACACCGCATCGGTCCCGGGAACCGCCCGGGCCAGGTCCCGGACACACCCACACACCTGATGATGCATCGCACGTCCGCGGATCGCATCGCCTTCCTGGAACTCAATCCGGTCACCGCCCGGCTGGTTCATCTCATTCAGCACAACGAACGTCGATCGGCGCGGGCATTGCTCGAAGACATCGCGACGGAACTGGGACATGACGACCCGGAGGCGGTCATTCGGGGCGGGCTCGAGATCCTCGGGGAACTCAGGGAGCGGGAGGTTTTGGGAAGGATGAAGGATGGAGGATGGAGGATGGAGGATGAATCGAAGGATAACGTAGGCCCGGCTTCGTCCCGAACTACAGTACGCTGAGGGGGATGGTGGCTGCATTCCCACCTCCCCGTTCTCACTTCCCGTTTCCAAACAGCCTCTGCCACCAGCGCCTGCGGCTGCCGGTCTGGGGCAATGCATGGGGCAGGTCCACCGGCGGCGCAAGCGACAGGGTCCAGCCGGGCAGGATCCGCAGCGCGCCGCTCCCACAGCTGCTGCCCAGGTGGTTCGGGTCGTAGATCTTCACGAAGCGTGGTGAGTCCGGGTTGTCCACGTAGACCACGCCGCAATAGTCCTCGTCATGGTCCTCGCGCAGCAGGACGTCCATCTCGGAAACGAATCGCCGCAGCGCCTGCGCCGTTGCCGGCGTATCGGGAGGCGGCTCGCCCACGGCATAGACGTACCAGCCGTCACCGGCCCGCGCCAGAAGGCGGGCCCAGAGCCCATCCAGCTGTGGCCAGCGCAGGATACCGTGAAAACCGCCGCCGAACGCGACGAGATAATCCGTGCCCCGGTTCAAAAAGTACGACCGTCCAGCACCGCCTCGACCCAGCGCCGCACGCGCGCCATGCCTTCGGTCAGCATGCCGTGGTCGCCATACGCGTGGGCCAGCAGGGTCACGCCCTGGCTGCGGGTCTGGATCTCGCGGGCCAACTCCGGTGCATCGGCCTGCCCCATGGCCTCCAGCTGAGCGGCAATCCAGTCGCGGATGATCTCCAGCAGGGCCTGCGCGCGTGCACGCAGCGGGTGACCGGTCTTGCAGAGTTCCGCGCTCAGGGTCCCCATGGGGCAGCCATAGCGCACGATGTCATCCTCTCCCGCACACAGGCCCTGGAGCAGTGCCATGAGCCGAGGACGGGGTTCATCGTAGGTGCGGTTCAGGTTATCGAGAAGCGCCTTCAGGCAACTGCGCCGCCACTCGATCACGCCTTCCAGGAGCGCATCCTTCGTCTTGAAGTAGTAATAGAAGTTGCCCTTGGGTACACCGGCCACCTCGGCGATGTCACTGAAGGAAGTGGCCTGAAATCCCCGCTCGTAGAACAGGCGGTCGGCCGCGGCGACGATCCGTTCCCGGTTCTCCGCGCCACGGCCGACCGCCTCGGGGGGCATACTCTTGGCAAGTTGTTCAGTCATCAGATGAATAGAGTGATATCCGATTCGCCGGCAAACTCGAAGAAGGTGGCGGCGCCTCCGTACTCGATGCCATCGATGAACTCGGAGGTGGGCATATCGAACAGATCCACCGTCATCTGGCAGGCGATCATCTTCACGTCCGCTTCCAGACAAAGCGCCCGCAGATCCTCGAGGCTGGCGACACCCTTGGAGGCCATTTTCTTCTTCATCATCATGGTCATCATGCTCTGCATGCCCGGCAGGGCCTGAAGCAGCACCGGCATGGGCATGGGCATGGGCATCCCGGGATTACCCAGGGACGTGACCTTCACGTCCATGTTCTTCTTGAGCAACTGCAGACCGTAGAAGGTGAAGAATACCTGAACCTGGTAGCCGAGTGCAGCCGCCGTGGAGGCCAGGATGAAAGGGGGATAGCCCCAGTCCAGCGAACCCTTGGTGGCGATGATGGCCAGTTTCTTCTCAGACATGAGTGACTCCTGCTTGAGTGGATGATCCCTCTCTAAGCGGAGGGATTGTCTAATACCCCTCGCGATCCGGGGAAGTCACTGACTATAGTCAACCGTCTGACTTTTTCAAAGAAGTTTCGTGGCCATGGGGCTCAGGCCTCCGGGGCGGCCGGCCACAGCCAGGCGGCGCCCCGAACACCGCTGGAATCTCCGTGCCGGGCCGGAAGAATTCTCGTATCTACTTGATCTGAAAATATATATTGCCCCCATCTTTCGGGCACACCGGCATACAGACCGGGGATGGCGGACACCCCGCCCGCCAGCACGATCACCTGGGGGTCCAGGATATTGACCACATGGGCAAGCCCACGCGCCAGGCGGTCCTCGTGGCGCGAAAGCGTGGCCGCGCAATCTCTGTCCCCGCCGAGCGCGCGGGCCGCGATGGTGCGCACATCCAGGGTCTGGCCGGTCATGCGCCGGTGATCGGCGGCCAGGCCGGATCCGGACAGCCAGGTTTCCAGACACCCGCGACGGCCGCAGTAGCATTCGGGGCCCGGATGCTCATCCTCCCGGGACCAGGGCAACGGGTTGTGACCCCACTCGCCCGCGATGGCGTTGGCCCCGGTGAGCAGCCGGCCGTCCACGACGAGCCCCGCCCCGGTGCCGGTACCGAGGATCACGGCGAACACCACCGCCGCGCCGGCGCCCGCGCCGTCGGTGGCCTCGGACAGGGCCAGACAGTTGGCGTCATTTGCGATGCGCACCGGCCGGTCCAGGCGCGCCTCCAGATCCTCGCGCAGCGGCCGGCCGTTGAGCCACACGGAATTGCAGTTCTTCATGCGCCCGGTGCGCGCCGAGACGGCCCCCGGCGTGCCCACGCCCACGGTGGCGCTCGTGCCCAGTTCCGCTTCCGCCTCGCGTACCAGGGAGGCGACGGTGGACAGCGTGCCTTCGTAGTCGTCCCGCGGCGTCGGCACGCGGCGCCGAAGCCGCACCTGCCCGTGTTCATCCAGAACGATGATCTCGGTCTTGGTGCCCCCCAGGTCGATGCCGATCCGGTACATGTTTCCGGCTGCTCCGATCACCGGTGATACGCGCAGCGCGGATACGGAACGCAGGGGGAGCGGACGCGCAGGCAATGCGGCGTCTGCTTCAGGGACTCTCCCTGCCCGCCTGGCACCTCGACGCCTTCAGCATTCAGGACCGGCACTGTCTCAGACGCAACGCACCGGTCCACCAGGTGCATCATTCTCACCTCCCGATTCCTGCTTTTCCCTTTGGAACGGCCGGCGCCGTTTACAGGCCGCCCCCGGCCGAGAGGGTCAGCATGACAAATCGCCCGCGCGCGGGATAGCCCGCGGCGGTCTCGTAATCCCGGTCCAGCAGATTCTCCACCGTGCCCCGCAGCATCCAGATGCCACTCAGGCGATGGCCGGCGGACAGGTTCAGCAGACCATAGCCGGAGAGCGTCTCATCGCTGAAGCTCGAATCCTTGCGTCCGCCCACGGCCACCACCTGCGCCTGGTAGTCCGAGCGGCCCTGATCGTAGGCCAGGGTGAACGCGGCCCGTTCCCGGGCCCGGCGCGGCAGGCGCTCGTCGCGCGTCTCGTTGCGCGGCGTCTGCCAGAGAAGCTCCGCACGGCTGCGCCAGGGCCCGGCACGGTGGTCCACGGATACCTCCAGTCCGGTGATGCGCGCCCGCTCCACGTTCTCCATCCGCGTACCGTCAAAGATGATCAGATCGCGGATGCGGTTCTCGAACACGACAGCCCGCCACCGCGTGCCCGGGGCCGGCTGAAAACGCACGCCCGCTTCCACGCTGCGCGAGGTTTCGGGGCGCAGGTCCGGGTTGCCGCCGAAGCCGAAACGGTCGGTGTTGTCCGGCGCGCGGTAGGCGGTACCCGCGCCCGCGGTGAGACGCCACCGGGATGACAGCCGGTACCCGTAGTCCAGATTCCCCGTGGTGCGGCTGCCGAAGGCGTCGTGGTCGGTGACGCGCAAGGCGCCGATCACCCGGTGCGGCCCCGCTTCCAGATCATGCTGGACGAAGCCGGAGCGCACGTGATTGCGTTCGTCGATACGGGTGCCGAAGGACAGGGCATTCACCTCCTCGCGTTCCCAGCCGATCCCCAGTGTCAACAACTGGTTGGGGGCGATGGCGTGATCATGCTGCCATTCCACGCCGGTGCGGGTCGTGTGGGCATGGTCCAGGTCGCCAAGGAAGTTCTCGTCATTCTGGTCGATCCGGCTGCGATGATAGGTCACCCGCAGCCGGCCCGAGGAAGGGCCGTGGGTCCCGTAACGTCCCGTGAGCGCCGTGACCCGATCCAGGAAATCCTGGCTCAGGTCGCCAAAGCTCCAGTACTCGGTACGCCCTTCAGCCTGCCAGTGGTTCAGATCCACGTCCCAGGCCCCCAGATCGACGCCGGCATGGGCGTTGAACGAGGTGTTGCGATGACCGTGATCGGTCTCGGCATCGGAGACCACCGGATAGCCGTCGGCCTCGAAGTGACTCACCGACACTCCACCCCGCCACGGTCCCTGCGCCCCGCCAACGGAGGCGCGCCCGCTGCGGGCGCCATGGTTTCCGGCACCGGCGGACGCCTCCCAGCGCCCCCCTTCCGGCGGCTCGCGGGTGATGACGTTGATCCCCCCGCCGATGGCATCGGAGCCGTACAGGGCCGAGCGCGGACCGCGCACCACCTCGATGCGCTCGACGTGGGCCGGATCGATGTTCTGCAGCGCAGCCAGCCCGATGGTGCCGGGGTTGATGCGCACGCCATCCACCAGCACCAGCGTGTGACTGCTGTTGGCACCGCGAATGAAGGTGGACACCGGCTGACCGAAGCCCCCGTTGCGTGCCACGTCGATATTGGCATGGGTATTCAGCAGATCCGCCACATCCACCGCCGGCGTCCGCTCGATGTCCTCGCGCGTGATGATGGTCACCGGCGCCAGGGTCTCGTCCGCCGTCACGGCCGTTCGGGTGGCCGTGGTCACGATGATGGGGTCCAGGACATCGGCACCATGGGCGGGCATGGCCGCCGCGTGTGCCGACAGGATCAGGCCCAGTCCGGCGAGAGACCGGGATCGAAAAGAAATATGTCGCATGGTTGCCCTCCGCAAGCCACTGAAGATGGCCGGGCGGGCATGACGGGCGGGCGGGCGCCACGCATCAGCGTACGCCGGAATCCGCCAGACGGCCCACCGCAGTCCGGTTGCAACCCGTCAGGCCGGTCTCCGGGCTTGGGGAGTATCGAGCGCATCGATCCCGCGAAACACCTTCCCACGCCCAGGGCGCAGTGGCGCTCGTTTCGCGGGGTCATGGAGCAGGCTTCCGCTCCATGACCCTCCCATCACCGTTGCGGGGGCAGCGCAGGCCTCTCACCTGCTTCCCGTTTCATTCCGCGCCCGGCATTTTCGGGGCGGAACACCTGATGGGTCATGGTTGCCGGCCGGAGGCCGGCGTCTTATGCATTCACGCAGCGTGAATGGCCGGGCATGGTAACGGTTTCGGAGTGCAGAGTGAAGTGTGAACGGGCTCCCGCTTCATCGAAATCACACCAGGGCTAAACAGGGTTGTCACAGAGACCCACCAGACTTCCCGGCTGCAATGCAACCCCATCCTGACCCAGGAAGAAGGAGCCCACCATGAAAGACAAGACACAACTGCTTCACGCCACCGATGGCGACGAGATCCCGAGCAATACCTCCGGCAACCCCACCTTCGCCAGCATACTGGAGAAGCGTGTCTCCCGGCGCGATGTGATGCGTGGCGGTATCGCCGCGGCCATGGCGGGCGTGTTCGCCTCCGCCGGCGCCGGTGCCCTGGCTGCCCCCGGCTTCCTGCCGCCCCGGGCCCAGGGCCGACCCCCTTTCGGCCTGAAGGGCGAACTGGGTTTCACTCCCGTACCCGTGTCCATCGCAGACACCACCGTGGTGCCCGCCGGCTACACCGCCAGGCCCTTCCTGCCCTGGGGCACACCCATCTGCGGCGACTACCCCTCCTACGTGGACGGCGGGCTGAACACCGGCGCCGACCAGGAATGCCAGATCGGCATGAACCATGACGGCATCCACTTCTTCCCCCTGGGCAGCGGTGACGAGGCCAACCTCCATGGCCTGATCTGCATGAACCACGAATACATCGACCAGCCCAAGCTGCATCCCAACGGCGCCACCATCGTGGGGGGTGCCCGCGTAATCGAGGACGAGGTGCGCAAGGAAGTGGCCGCACACGGCGTGTCCGTGGTGCAAGTGCGCGAAGTGGCCCACGGCGAGTGGGAAGTGGTGAAGGGCGAGTACAACCGCCGCATCACCGCCGGCACCCCCATGGAGATCAGCGGCCCGGTGCGCGGCTCCGACCTGGTGAAGACCAGGTACAGCCCCGACGGCACCATGACCCGCGGTACCCTCAACAACTGCGCCCACGGCTTCACCCCCTGGGGCACCTACCTCACCTGCGAGGAGAACTGGGCCGGCTACTTCGCCTATCGCAGCGGCGAGCGTCCTCGCGAACTGGCCCGCTACGGTGTGCCCACCGGCAACACCCGCTACCGCTGGGACACCGTCACCCACATCGACGCGTATGCCCGCTTCGACGCCTCCGTGAAGGGCCTGTCCGCCACGGAGGACTATCGCAACGAGCCCAACGGCCAGGGCTGGATCGTGGAGATCGACCCCTTCGATCCCGAGAGCACCCCGGTCAAGCGCACCGCCCTGGGCCGCTTTGCCCACGAGGGCGTGGTGTTCGCTCCGGCGCAGAACGGTCAGCCCCTGACCTTCTATTCCGGTGACGATGCCCGCAACGAGTACATCTACAAGTTCGTCACCGAGGGCCGCTACCAGCCCAGCCGGACCAGGGGCGACATCCTGGACAGGGGCACGCTGTTTGTTGCCGTGTTTCACGATGACGGCACCGGCGAATGGCGCGCCCTGGACATCCGCGACAAGGCCTTCCGCGATGCGGCAGCCGCCGCCGGCGTGGACTTCAGGGACCAGGCCGACGTGCTGGTGAACACACGTCTGGCCGCCGACGTGGTGGGTGCCACCAAGATGGACCGGCCCGAGTGGGGCGCCGTGCACCCTCAGACCAACGAGGTCTATTTCGCCCTGACGAACAACTCCACCCGGGGCGGGGCGAGCAACCCGGTGGATGCGGCCAACCCCCGCGCCAACAGTGACTTCGGCCACATCATCCGCTGGCGCGAGCAGGGCAACCGCCCCTGGGCGCTGCGTTTCGAGTGGGACATCTTCGTCCTTGGCGGTCCCACCGACGACAGTCGCAAGCTCGACGGCGAGCCTTTGGATGAGACCAACATGTTCGCCAGTCCGGACGGCCTGTGGATCGACCACAACGGGGTGCTCTGGATCCAGACGGACATGGGCGGCAGCCAGCAACGTGCCGAGCAGGGCCGCTTCGGCAACAACCAGATGCTCGCCGCCAATCCCTACACGGGTGAGATCCGTCGCTTCTTCGTCGGTCCCCTGGGCCAGGAGGTGACCGGCTGCATCTCCACGCCGGACAACCGCACACTGTTCATCAACATCCAGCACCCGGGCGAGAGCGGCGAGATCTTCCCCCAGGTGGCCTCCAACTGGCCCGACGGCGGCAACGCCCGCGCCCGCTCCGCCACGGTGATCATCACCAGGGACGACGGCGGCGTGGTCGGCACGTGATCAAGGAGCGAAACCGGGGGCAGGGACGCCCCACCTTTTCAGTCTCCTCCTGCTCTGGCCCGCCTCGCGCGGGCCTTTTTTCTTCTGGCGGTCAACCGACTAAGACGAGCGGGCTGCACCGGGACCCGGCCCCACCGCCCTGGTGCAATGTCCGGGTTAAACGCCTTCGTCATCGATCCGTCACCCGGCTGAAAAGTTCGTCAGGCACAGTGCCCGCATGGACGGCTCCGCCATGAACCTTTCCAATGATCTGCCGGCCGCCGCCGGCGGTGGCCTCGCTCGTCTGCGCATATCGGTCGTGACCGAGACATGGCCGCCGGAGGTCAATGGCGTGGCAATGACGATCCATCGCATGGTGGAGGGGCTGAGCGCGCACCATGACGTCACTCTGATACGGTTACGCCAGGGAGGCGTCGATAGGGGCGTCGGGATCGACGGGGTCGATACCCTCGTCCTGCGCGGCATGCCACTGCCGCGCTACCACGAGCTGCGCATGGGACTGCCCTGTACCGGCCTGCTGAAGAGGCGCTGGCGGCGGGAACGTCCGGATGTGGTGCACATCGTCACCGAGGGTCCGCTGGGATGGTCGGCCGTTCGTGCGGCCGGGGCACTGAACATCCCGGTAGTGAGCGACTTCCACACCAACTTTCATCAGTACACGGCCCATTACGGCCTGGGTCCGCTCATGCCCGTGGCCCTGCGCTACCTGCGCACCCTGCACAACCGGACCCGGCTGACACTGGTTCCGACCCGCTCACTCGTGATCGAACTGGAACGCCAGGGTTTTCGGCGGCTGGAGGTACTGGCGCGCGGGATCGATACCGATCAGTTCCATCCCCGTCATCGCCGGGCCGACCTGCGCGAGGCATGGGGCGCCGGCGCGGACGACCGGGTCATGCTCATGGTCAGCCGTGTCGCACCGGAGAAGAACCTGCCGCTTGCCCTCAGGGCCTACGAGCATGCCCGTGAACAGGTTCCCGGCGCGCGCATGGTGGTGGTGGGGGACGGTCCGGCCCGAAGGGACCTCGCCGCCGCCCACCCCGAGGTGCATTTTGCGGGGATGCAGACGGGCGCGGCCCTCGCCGAGCACTATGCCTCGGCCGATATCTTCCTGTTCCCCAGCCTGAGCGAAACCTTCGGTAACGTCACGCTCGAGGCCATGGCCAGCGGCCTGGCGGTGCTGGCGTTCGATTATGCAGCCGCGCGCGAGCACATCGTTGACGGCCGCAACGGCCGCACGGTGGCCTGTTCTGACAGCGAGGGATTTGTCAGGACATCCACCGAACTGGCGGCGGATCGCGCGCAGGCCGCCCGGCTCGCCGCTGCCGCGCGCGAAACGACCCTTGAGCTCGACTGGTCCAGGATCTGCCGGCGCCACGAGCAAATACTCCAACGGCTGTGCCAGGAACCCGCAGGAGGCTGAAACCATGTCCGCCTCGACCACCTCTCCCGGTCTCGCCCGCATGCAGGCACTGGATCTTTCGCTGTGCAGGCTCCTGAACCGCGCCAACCGCCGTGAGCACGTGGGCCGATTCTTCGCCCTGATCAGCCGCCTCGGAGACGGCGTGTTCTGGTACTCCCTGATGCTGATCCTCCCGCTGGTGCACGGCGTCAAGGGACTGCAGATCAGCGTGCACATGACCCTGACCGGGCTCACCTGCCTGATCGTGTACAAGTGGCTCAAGGGCCGTACCGGCCGTCCGCGCCCCTTCATGATCAGCGACAATATCATTCGGCGCACACCGCCGCTTGACGAGTACAGCTTCCCGTCCGGGCACACACTTCACGCGGTCGCCTTTTCGCTCGTCCTGTTGAGCCACCTGCCGGCGTGGCTCTGGGTGGTCGTTCCGTTCACCATACTCGTGGCCGCATCGCGGCCCGTACTGGGCCTGCATTACCCGAGCGATGTACTGGCAGGCGCGATCATCGGCGCGATGATCGCGGGCGGCTCCATCTCGCTCTCTCCGGTACCGGGCGGCGCCCCATGAAGCCCGTCGGCATGGCGCCCGACACGCGCACTGACGGATTCACGCACCGTTCACTCGCGCTTCACCATATTGCCACTTTCCGCTCTCAGACTATCCCCGTCCACGAGAGCGGGAACACGACCATGGCGCACCTGGCCGAACAGCACCCCTGGATAGTACCTGCATGCCCCGCACTGACCACCGAGCTTGCCTCGACGCCTTCGGCAGTGTTTGCCTGCCAGCGCCTGCGCCATCAGGTCTTCATGGAGGAACTGGGCGCTCGCCCTTCCGGCGCAGATCAGGGCATCGACGCCGATGTCTACGACGCCTTCTGCCATCACCTCCTGGTGCGGCTCATCGACACGGAGGAAGTGGTGGCGACCACGCGGATTCTCATGTCGGACGTGGCGCCGCTCGCCGGGGGATTCTACTCGAAGGGCGAGTTCGAACTCGGCGCTCTGGAGACACTGCCGGGCCGGGTCATGGAGGTCGGCCGCACCTGCGTACGGCATGATCACAGGAACGGCGCGGCCATCCAGGCCCTGTGGACTGGACTGGCGCGGATCATGATCGAGCGCCGGGTGGCCTACATGATGGGTTGCGCCAGCATCCCCTTCACCCCGCAAGACACCTCGGCCTATGGGCTGATAAGTCACCTTCTGGCGAACCATCGGGCACCGGAGACGTTCACGGTGCGCCCGCGTCGACCCATCCCGCCGGTCGTTGGGAATACCGTCACCCGCCCGGCCCCGCCGCTCCTGAAGGCCTATCTGCGCCTCGGCGCCTGGATCTGCGGTGAGCCCTGCTGGGACCCCGATTTCGGCGTGGCGGATGTCCTTGTCCTTCTGGACGTCCGGCGCATACCGCAGCGCTATCTCCGGCATTTCGCGCGCGAACCCGTGTCCTGACCTTTGCCCGAGGCCGGTCAATCCGCATGGCATACAGCACGCATCATGGCCTGACCCGGATCATCAAGGCCTTCGGCTATTCCTGGACCGGCCTGCGCTCGGCCTTCCGGCACGAGGAGGCGTTCCGCCAGGAGCTGCTGCTTTGCCTGGTGCTCGTACCCGCGGCCTTCTGGCTGACCGACGCGGGGCTCGAACGCGCACTGCTCGTCGGTAGCCTGTTCGTAATCCTGATCGTCGAACTGCTGAACTCGGGCATCGAGGCGGCGATCGACCGCTTCGGCGGAGAACGGCACAAGCTCTCGGCCCGGGCCAAGGACCTGGGATCCGCAGCGGTGTTCGTGGCCTTCGCGCACGCCCTGGTGGTCTGGGTGCTGGTCCTGGTGTGAAGGCCCCTGGGCGGCACTGAACAGCTGCCCGAAGGCGTTAGACAGATCTCTGCGGAGCACGCCGGTGTGGCCGGCACGGCATAGAAGGGGAGCACTGCCATGTCAGCATTCCGTTGTCGAGCCGCGTTCATTTCGGACACTCATCTTGGCACCCGCCAGTGCCGCGCCGCCTACCTGGCGGACTTTCTCGAACGACTGGATTGCGAACGTCTCGTCCTGGTCGGTGACATCATCGACATCCAGGCCATGCGTCGGCGCATCCACTGGGATGGCGCACAAACTGCCGTGATCGAGCAGGTGTTCACGCTCTGCCGCCGGGGCGTAGAGGTGATCTATATCCCGGGCAATCACGACGCGGCCCTGCGTGCACTGGTCGGCGCGGAGGTTCGCGGCGTGCGAATCCTGCGCGACCTCGAACACCTGACCGCCGACGGGCGACGGCTTCTGGTAAGCCACGGCGACGAGTTTGATGACAAGATCCGCCATGGTCGGATCCAGCATTGGCTGGGCGACAAGGGATATCACCTGCTCCTCTGGATGAACCACTTTGTCGGCCGCGCACGTCGACGCCTGCGGCGTCCCTACTGGTCCCTCTCGGCCTGGGCGAAGGCCCGGGTAGGCCGTGCCCGGGACTACATCTCCCGTTTCGAGACGGCCGCCTCCCGAACCGCGCTGGAAAGGGGTTACGACGGCTACATCGGGGGGCACATCCACAAGGCCACCATGCACTCTGACCATGGCGTAATCTACTGCAACACCGGCGACTGGGTGGAACACTGCACCGCCCTGATTGAGGATCACAGCGGCTCCTTGCACCTGATCCACTGGTCGGATCATGGCCGCCTGGCCGCGAGTGATCCCCGCCCTGTGGCCGACGGTGCACGACCGATCGAACTGCCCCCGGAACTTGCGTGGCTGCGCGCCACGTCAACGGATAGGCCTTTCAGATAGGTGACGCGCGCCTTTTTGCAGGCCGAGGGATCGCCTTGAGGACGCCGCGCCGCGCTTGTCCTCGGCGGGTCAGGGCGTGGGTGGCCCGACCTGCCTGAAGAGGATGCATCCGGGAGAAGAGGACACTATCCGCACGGGGGATGCGCTTCGCTTATCCACCTTCCCCCTCAGTCGGACTTCTTTCTCCCCAGCGCCGCCTCCTCCATCTGCTCAAGGCCGATATGGCGCACATCCTTGCCCTTGACCAGGCAGATCACATACTCCCGCAGGAACTTTGAACTTTAAGCTTTGAGCTTTGAGCTTTGAGCTTTAAACTTTGAATCTTGAATCTTGAACTTTGATCCAGGCCCCCCTTGCCCGTCATCGAACATGAAGTGGAGATCCAGGCCGCCCCCGAGGCCGTGTTCGCGCTCATCAGCCGGGTGGAGGACTTCGCCCTCTACTCCGAGTCGGTGGAGGCGGTCACGCCGCTCGGGGAAGACCGCTATCGCTGGCAGGTGCGCGCCGCGGGCCTGAGCCTGGGTTTCGAGGTGGAGGTGATCGAATGCACCCCGCACGAGCGCCTGGCCTGGCGCTCGGTGACGGGCGTGCACAACCGCGGAACCTACCGGCTCACCGCCGTAGAAGGCGGCACCCGCATCACCCTGACGCTGGAGTACAGCCTCAGGAGCCGCCTGATGGAGAAGATGGTGAACAGGGCGGTCACACCGCTGGTGCGCAGACTCAGTGACGAGATCGTCGGGCGTGTGGAGACGCGCCTGAGGATGAAGGATGAAGGATGAAGGATGAAGGATGAAGGATGAAGGATGAAGGATGAAGGATGAAGGATGAAGGATGAACAAGGCTTGACCGGTCCCGGTGGTCTGTCAAGCCGCGTAGAAGCCCGCTCCCGCGGGCGATCCGTCCGGGCCCCGGGCCATCGCTCTGTAGGAGCCCGGTCCTCCGGGCGATCCTCCGGGGCCTTGGGCCATCGCCCGCGGGAGCGGGCTCCTACGAAAGGGGAGAGTTGCGTTCATCCATCCTTCATCCTTTGTTAAAGGCGCTCGATAAGCGCCTGTAACGTCCTCCCCTCCAGCTGCTCCCCCAGTGCCCGGTCCAGTTCCTCCACCAGCTCGTCGATCCGCGGATCCTCCTCCCGTGGGCCGGGCACGGTGCTGTCGGCGCCGCGCACCGCGTCCAGGCAGGACTTCAGCGTGATCTGGTCGGTGTCACGTCCGGGCACGTAGGCAACGGGGTCCTGACCGGTGGACACCAGCAGACCGGCAGCACGCAGGGCGTCGGTGACGCGGGCCACGGCCTCCACCGGCATGTCCAGTTCGTGGGCCAGATCATCGAGCTTCAGGGCGCCGCGACCGGCATGGAAACGGGCGCCGATCAGCTGCATCACCCGCAGCGCCAGGCGCTCCTTGAGCGCGCTGGACAGGCGCACCTCGCCCCGGCGCACCAGCATGTACTCCGGGTACTGCACGAAGAAGGCGACGTTGGCACCGATCAGCAGTATCAGCCAGCACAGGTACAGCCAGATGAGCAGCATGATCATGATGGCGAAGCTGGAGTAGATGGCCGCGTAGCGTGTGGAGCCCGCCACCATGGCGGCAAAGACCCAGCCGGTGCTCTGCCACAGCAGGCCCGCCACCACCGCCCCCACCAGGGCCGGGAAGATCCTCACCCGGGTGTTGGGCACGAACACATAGACGAATGCAAAGGCGCCGATGATCAGCAGGTAGGGCACCATGCGCCCGGCCAGCTGCACCGCGTCGCCCAGGAGTTGCACCTCCATGGCCTGCTGCATCACCGAAGTGGCCATGACGGAAGCGGTGATGCCGATTGCCGAAACCACCAGCACCGGACCCACCAGGATCACGCTGAGATAGTTGCTGAAACGCTGTGCCAGCCCCCGGGTGCCGCTGATGCGCCAGGTGTAGTTGAAGGCGGTCTCGATCTTCTGGACCAGGGCGATCACCGTGTAGATGAGGAAGATCAACCCGATGAAGCCCAATACACCGACCCGCATGTTATCCACGAAATGGATGATGTTCTCGACGATCTCCACGCCCTGCTCTCCCAGGGGCTCGAGCACGCCGAGAAGCAACGGTTCCAACTGGTTGTGGGCGCCGAATGCCTTGAGCACGGAGAACGCCAGGGCCAGCAGCGGCACCATGGACAGCAGCGTGGTGTACACCAGGCTCATGGCGCGCAGGGTGAGCTGCCCTTCGGCCAGCTCCCGGGCGATACCCCAGACGATGCGCAGGGCGCCGATCAGCGGGCGCTTCCAGGCAGGCAGGCTGCGCAGGTCCCGGTATTCCAGCACGCCCCGCAGGCGAGTCTGAATATCGACCAGTGTCATGGGCCGGTCTCCATGCGGTGGCGGTCGCGGTACAGGTGCGCGAGTCCGACGAGGCTGATCACGATCCAGAAGATCTGCAGGATCATGGTGGACAGGTTGAAATCGAACACCAGGGATACGACGACCAGTATGGCGCCAAGCCCGCATATCTCACCACCGTTCGTAGCGAGGGCGTCGAGATGCCGCTGTGACGGGGCGCGCGGACCGGAAGACGGCGCCAGCGTAGCCGACACTACGTCAAGCCGCCTGGAGGGGCGAGGCGGAACCGAAGGTCCGGTGGACCTTCGCAGTCCGCCGAGCGGGCGTGCAGGACGCACGCCCTGGACTGCCAGCGGAGCAGGGACTGCGCAGCGCAGCAGACGCCTCGTCACAGCGAGCATATCGGCGGCCGCAGTAGAAGGGTGGTGAGATATGCGGGCTAGCAGATTGAACAGCAGATAAGGGAGGTCCCGGGACCGCCAGCGCCCGATCTGCAGCCGGAAATACGCGAACACGATCATCGCCACGCCGATATTGCCGACCAGATCCGTGAGACTGTAAGTCATGGGTGCTCCAGGACGATCCATGGGCCCGACGCGGGGCATGCGGTCCTCCACGCCCCGAAACCGCCGTTCACAGTGTGCCACACCCGGGAAAGGCGCTGGGATGCCTGGGCGGATCAGAAGGCGTTTTGAGCCACAGAGGTCACAGAGGAAAAACCAACAGAACCGTAGGTTGGGGTGAGCACAGCGAACCCCAACATGGCGGAGATCCCCCGGGGCCCGGCGTGTTGGGGTTCGTTCCTCACCCCAACCTACCACTGCTTCCCGGCGCGCCCCTCAAACGCGAAGGGTCCAGAACACCGCCACCACGAGCATCATGAACAGGATGCCCACGCTCTCCCAGCGCGAGAGGATTGCCTCAAGCCGTGCGATGCGGTGACGCACGCGTCGCCACACGAGACGGAAACGCGCACGTGTCAGCGCCTCGCCATAGCCGAGCCACAGAAACGGCATCATGCGCACCATGGCGGCCGCCGCCAGGAGCGCCCGTTCCAGCGGCACCAGCAGATCCCCTTCCGGCACATTGGGGAGCCGGCGTCCCCACAGCACGCGTGCCGCGCTGAACGCGGCCAGCAGACCGAGCCCCAGGGGCCACAGCAGCGACCAGGCCGGATCGGCCCCGCCTGGTGCGATCCAGGGCAGCAGAAGGGCCGCCGAGGACAGGGCCAGCCAGGGCAGCAGCATCTGCCAGGGCAAGGCGCTGCGGCCCTGCTCACCGCTCGCACCCATGCGCCACAGGAAGCGGACCATGAGCAGGGTGGTGCCCACCGCCGCCCATGTCAGCAGCGTTTCCACCGTGCCGGCCCAGGCGGGGGCCTCAGCCAGCGGGGCCTTGAGCGCCTGTTTGGCGGCGGCGCCGCTGGTCCAGGGAAGCCCCGCCAGGGCCAGGGCCGGGAGCGCCAGCACCGCCATCGCCCAAGGGGCACGGCTGCGCTCGACGATACCCACCCCCAGGAACAGCGCACCCTTGGCAAGGCCGTGGTGCACGGCATAGAGCAGCACCGCCACCAGCAGCGCCTCACCGGCATCGGGCAGCAGGAAGATGAGCCCCACCCCCGTCATCATGAAGCCCATCTGGCTGACGCTGGAGTAGGCGAGGATCGTCTTGGGCCGCTGTTGCATGACCCCCGCCAGGGCCGCCAGAAAGGCCCCCGCAAGCCCCAGCACCAGCAGCAGCGCGCCCAGTTCCGGCCAGCCGGGCCCTTCCACCTGCAGCAGGCGCAGCAGGCCCAGCAGGCCCGCCTTGATCATGGCCCCGGAGAGCACGGCACTGGCCGGGGTCGGCGCCGCCGGGTGGGCCAGGGGCAGCCACACGTGCAACGGGATCAGGCCCGCCTTGATGCCGAAGCCGGTCAGCAGCAAACCGGCGGTGACGGGCGACAACGGCGCGGCGGCCAGCTCGGCAAAGTGCACCCCCCCCGCCACGGAGACATGCATCACCAGGCCGGCAAACAGGGCCACCTCGCCCAGCACGGCCAGGATCAGGTAGATGCGTCCCGCCCGACGCACCTGCGCGCCGCCGGCGTGAACCACCAGGCCGTAGGAGGCCAGACTCATCAGGGCGAAAAACACGTAGAAACCCACGGCATCCGCGGCCAGCACCAGGCCCAGGTTGCCGCTCATGGCCAGCAGGAAGAACAGGTGGAAGCGGCACTCGCGCGCATCGCCACGCATATAGCCCAGGGCATACAGGCCGGCGGCGCCCCACAGCAGCGCGGTGAGCAGCAGGAACGCGCGCCCCGGCACATCCAGGTGCAACTCCAGGCCCAGCAGCAACCACGGGTAGACAGACTGGGCACCCTCGGGAAACCACACCGCCACCACGAGCCCGGGAAGCACCGCCCAGGGGGTGAGGCGCCGCACCGCGGCGGCGCCGGGCATCATCACGATTGCGGCCAGGGCCAGCGGCAGCAGGGGCACCAGCAGAAGCATTGCCGCAGTCATGAGCCGGCCTCCGGGGCGTAATCGCGCTCCACGATCAGCGACACCCAGTCCAGCGGGCTCAGGGGCATGCCCGCCAGGACGCCCGCCCCCAGGCCGAGCGCACCCGCGAACAGGGTCGGCGCCAGCAGCATCCAGTGGGTCTCGAAACGGGTATGATCCAGATGGGAGCCCGGCCAGGCCGTCTCCCGGCGGCGGAACCAGCCGTCGATCACGGGCGGCAGAAAATACATGGCATTGAGCAGGCTGCTGACCACCAATGCACCCAGGACCCAGTAGTGCTGCATTTGCAGCGCGCCGAGGCCCAGGTACCACTTGCTCACGAACCCGGCCGAAGGCGGCACGCCGATCATGCCCAGGGCACCGACGGTGAAACACAGCATGGTCAGCGGCATGCGCCGCCCCACCCCCTTCATCTCACCCACCTTGTGGATGCCCAGCGTCTCGGCAAAATTGCCGGCGCAGAAAAACAGGGTGATCTTCATCAGCCCCTGGTGCACCAGATGCACCAGCCCGCCCACGGCACCCAGCGGCCCGGCCAGCGCCACGCCCAGCACGATGTAGGACACCTGGCTCACGGTGGAGAACGCCAGGCGGCGCTTGATGTCGTCGGTGAACAAGGCGCGCACGGAACCGTAGACGATGGTGATCACGGCCAGTGCCATGAGCGGCAGGGCGAGCCCGAGGACAAGCGTGAGGGTGGTGCCATAGACATCGTTGACCACGCGCACGATACCGAAGGCGCCCGCCTTGACCACCGCCACCGCATGCAGCAGGGCGCTCACCGGCGCCGGGGCGACCATCGCCCGGGGCAACCAGCTGTGCAGGGGCACCAGCGCGGCCTTGACCCCGAATCCCGCCACCAGGAGCGCAAAGATCAGCTTCAGATGCGGCGCATGATCCTGCTCCAGACCCATGAGATAACCGCCCGGCACGAAATCCCCGGATCCCGCCAGGACCGCCAGCCAGACGATCGCCGCCAGCAGCAGGGCGCCGCCCGCCAGCGTGTAGGTGAGATAGATGCGCCCTGCACGCAGCGACTGCGCCGTGCCCCGGTGCACCACCAGCGGCCAGGTGGCCAGCGTAAGGATCTCGTAGAAGATCAGGAAGGTGATGAGATTGCCCGAGAACGCGATGCCCACCGTGGCGCTCACGCACAGGCTGAAGAATCCGAAAAACCGGCTGCGGTACGGAGACCCCTCCAGGTATCCGATGGCATAGACGGTGGTGACAAACCACAGCACCGTGGACAACGCGGCGAACAACAGCGACAGGGCGTCCGCCGCCAGCACCAGCTCCACGCCCGGGAGCAGCACGGCGCGCAGCTCGTAGGTCTGGCCCCGCTGCACCCCGGCCAGCAATACCCCCACCAGCACCAGCTTGAGCCCGGCGCCGGCCAGGTTGAGCGCCGTGCGCAGGCGGTGGCTTTGTTCACTGAGGAAGAAGATGACCACCCCCGGCACCAGGGAGCTCATCAGGATGAACACCAGCAGCCAGGGCGTGTCCGTGCTCATGACCCCTCCGCGCCGTGACGGGAGAGCAACTCCAGCGCCGGGGCGCCGGCAAAGCCCAGCGCCACCGACACCAGGGCCAGGGCCAGCACCGACCAGGCCATGAGCGCGGGCACCGACTCGCGGCGCACGGCGGCCCTGTCGCGCACGAAGGCATGGCCCAGCACCCGGAATACATAGGCGCCGGAGAACAGCCCCCCGGCCAGCACCAGGATCGCCCAGCCCCAGGCCTGTCCCTGGATCGCCGCCTCGACCAGCAGCCATTTGGCGATGAACCCCCCGGTGAGCGGCAGTCCCACCAGGCTGGCGCCGGCGATGCCCAGCGCAAAAGTGCTCATGGGCTCATGGCGCATCACGCCGCCCAGCTCCGACAGCCGGTCATGACCGGCGGCCCGCTGCAGGCTGCCCGCCGCCAGGAATACCGCCGCCTTGGCGCTGGCATGCGCCAGTGCGAAGAACACCACCGCCTGCCAGGCCGATGGCACGGCCAGCATCAGGGGAAACGCAAGGAAGAGATACCCGAGCTGCGCCACGGTGGAATAGGCCACCACCCGCTTTAGCCGTTGCGCGCGCAGCGCCAGCAGCGATCCCCACAGAAGCGCACCGGCACCGAGCCCGCCCATGAGCAGGGCGAACGCGCCGCTCTCGGGCGCGGGAAACACATCCAGCCACAGACGCAGGACAAGGTAGAAGGAGGCCTTGACCACCAGCGCGGAGAGCACCGCGCTCACCGGTGCCGGCGCGCTGCCGTGGGCGGGGGCGAGCCATACATGCAGCGGAAACAGCGCCGTCTTCATGAGCAGGCCCACGGTCATGAGCGCCGCCGCGAGCCGCGCGGCCGGGTCGTCGCCCATGACCTGCCCCAGGGCCGCCAGGTCCAGGAGCCCGTACGCGGCATACAGGAGCGCCACCCCCATGAGATAGGCCAGCGAACCCAGCAGGCTCACCAGCAGGTAACGCATGGCGGCGGTGAGCGCGGCCGCGCCGCCGGCCAGCGCGACCATGGCCACGGCGGCGAGGCCCAGCAGTTCCAGGGCCACATACAGGTTGAACACGTCGCCCGACAGGTAAAGCGCGTTCATGGACGCCCACAGCCACAGCCACAGGGCCCAGAACTTGCCGCGCGCGGCGTCCGGGCGCACATAGGCCAGGGCGTAGACGCTGACCGCGATCCCCACCACCGCGGTCATGAGCAGCAACAGTGCTGACAGCCCGTCCAGGTACAGGGCGATGCCCAGGGGCACGTCCCAGCCGCCGAGCCCCGCGCGCACGGGCCCGTCCAGCCACACCCGTGCCGAAGCGCCGGCAGAAACGATCCCCGTGATGAGCGCGGTGGCAAGCCCCACACCGGGGCCGACCCTCGGCATCAGGGCGGCGAGCAGCGCACCCGCCAGAGGCACGGCCACCGCCCAGGCGGCCCAGTCGACGCCTGTCACGGCCGTTGTTTCTCCTGTTCCCCGTCCGGCAACCGCGCCACGCCGGTCAGTGCTTTAACCCGCAGAATCAGCGCCAGGGCGAATGCCGTGGCACTCACCGCGACCACGATCCCGGTGAGCACCAGCGCGTGGGGCACGGGATCCGGAGCGCCCTCGCCCCTGGCCGCCGCGGCCAGCAGCACCATGAACACGCCGGAGCCCATGACATTCACGGCGAGCACCTTGAGGATCAGGTGCGCACGCGCCACCAATGCGTGCAGGCCCAAGGCGAAGAGGACGGCGCCGCCGATGAGGTAGAGGGAAATCAAGTGCGAAGTGGGAATTGGGAAGTGGGGGATGAAGTGGGAATTGGGAATTGGGAAGCGGGAAATGAAGACGGCGAACCCGGGGACTGCAGGTTGCGCGGATGCCTGGAAAACGTGGAATCTTTTGAGCGGTTATTCACTTCGCACCTCCACATCTACACATATCACTTTGCCCTTCATTTCTCACTTCCCAATTCACCCTTCCGACTTCACAGGCGCGCCCCCCAGGAACAGCGCCACCAGCGTCAGGGCGATCGAGATCGTTGCCGCGGTCTCGATGACGAGGATCAGCGCGCCGGCCCGGGGCGGCGGGTACCCCATGAACCCGTGCCCTGCCATGAGCCCGGCCGTGCCCACGGCGAGAAACAGCGCTGCGCCCGCGACCAGGCCCGCGCGCAGCAGGGGCGAGGGCGGGGCCGGCAGGTCCCGGGGTCGTGAGAGCACCCACAACACGCCGGCCGCGCCCAGTACGGCGCCGGCCTGAAAGGCACCGCCGGGGGAATGGCTGCCGGCCCAGAGGAGATAGATCCCGGTGACCACGGCCACGGGGATGAGCAGGCGCAGGGTACCGGGCATCACCGGACCGGGTACGGGGCGTGCCGGCAGCGGCGTGTGCCGGCCCAGGGACCAGGCCCCCAGTACGGCGAGCAGCAGCACACCCAGCTCCAGGAAGGTGTCATAGGCGCGGAAGTTGAGCAGAACGGCGGTGACCGGGTGTGCCACACCGGACGCATCCATGGACCCGGCCACGGGGACACGCAATCCCTCAATCGGCGCAAGCGGCCACAGGACCGCGGCCAGCAGCAGGGCGATCACCCATGCCAGTACGCCGGACAGCAGGGTCGCCGCACGCATCAGGAGTCGTCCCCCCTGTCCGCGTCGTCATTGCTCCGCTCCAGCCTGGCGAGCGTCACCAGCAGCAGCGCGCCGGTGACCCCGGCGCCGATGGCCGCCTCGGCCAGCGCCACGTCCGGCGCGCTGAGCCGCACCCAGGCCAGCGCCAGCAGCAGGCCGAAGGCGATGAACAGCACCACGGCACGAAACAGCCCGCCCGACGTTTCGGCCAGCGTCCGCCACGCCACCCACACCAGGCTGACCAGAAGCAGCACGTCGAAGGCCAGCAACCAGCCGTTCACCGATCCTCCTCCTCACCGAAATGGCTCCAGGCCCGTTGCGCCACCAGGTGACACGCGGCGGCACCGGCGATGAGCACCAGGACCCAGATGATCAGCAGTTTGAGCACCGGCGCCACGCCCCCGGCCTGCAGCGCGAGGCCCAGTACCACGAGCCCGAGACCCAGGTTGTCGGCCTTGGTGAGCGCGTGCAGCCGGGTGTAGACATCGGGAAACCGCAGCATGCCGGCGCTGCCGGCGGCGAAGAACACCAGGCCGGCGAGGATCAGCACGACACTGGTCACGTCGATCATGGCTCGTCCTCCCCGGGCTCGGCGGGTTTGCGCACGAAGGCCACCGTGGCCACCGCCGCCAGCAGCGCAAACACCAGGGCCACGTCCACCAGCGCCGGCTGCCCGAGGGCCTCGGCGAGGATCAGCAGGATGGCCACACCCGTGGTGCCGAACAACTGGGCGGCCAGCATCCGGTCGCCTGCCGTGGGCCCGCGCAGCACCCGCACCATGCCTGCACCGATGGTGGCGAGAAGGAACAGCGCAGCCGCCAGCAGAAAGGCGCTCATGGCTCACCCCCCGGGCGGGCGCCCATGACAAACACCCGCGAGACGTGCGTCTCAAGGGCCTCCAGGGATGCGCGAATCGGGAGACGGGTGTCCAGCACGTGAACGGTGAGCAGGCGTCCCTGGAGGCGCACGCTGAGCGTGCCGGGCAGCAGGCTGATCACCGCCATGAAGAAGGTGAGCGCCGCCCCGTGGGGCAGCGCCGTGGTGTAACGCACGAACCCGGGCTCCAGGGGCATGGACGGCGAGATGGCCCGGCGTGCCACGTCCACGCCGCCCATCACCGAAGCACGCAGGAAGAAAGCCGCAAAGCGCGGCAGGGCCGCGAGACTCAGGCGAAACGGCCGGCTCAGGGGCAGAAACAGGGTCGACACCGCCGCCCCCGCGACCGCCAGCCAGGCAAAAGGCGAGGTGAGCCCCCGCCCTTCCGCCAGCACCCACCACAGCAGCGCCGCCAGCACCAGCGTCACGGCAAACCGCCGCACCCTGGCACCGCGCCGACTCAACCGCGCTGTGGGGACAGTTGGCATCGGCCTAGCTTAACAGCGTGAGGCGGGAGGAGTTAGGCGTGAGGCGTGAGGCGCTTATCCGTGGAGGCCAGGAAGGAAAACCGTGACACCAGGTGCCGCAATGCCGGCACTGCATGTCCCGATCCGGTTCAGTTCGCTGTACGGTGCTGCGGCGTCGTTGCCGGCCTATCCTGGCGCATAAGGCCCCAGCCCCGGATCATGAGAAGATAGATGGCCATCGTCCCTCCGGCCGTGATCACGGCCTTGACCGGTCCCGGCAGTGAGGCCGGTATCAGCAGATACTGCAAGCCGACCACGATCGGAAGATGGAAAACATAGAGCCCGAACGAATTGCGCGACAGGTAATCCAGGACGCGCGACGGCCGATGCCGCCGGCCCGCGAAGAACGCGAGCAACGCGATCGAAATCGCAGCGCAGTAAAGAGGAGCAAAGAGCACGTCGAGCGGAAACGTGCCGAAGGGCCCCGCATGGAAGCGCCCCACCGATAGCAGATGGTCATCGGGCAGCATCAATACAGCGAAACAGAATGCGGCGATCAGCGCCCAGATTCCCCAATGGGATGTGATACCACGGAAGGCCTGGGACAACGTGTCTGCATTGAGTGACTGGCCGAGCGCCACACCAAGGACAAAGTACAAGGCGCTGACGACAATCAGTGGCTCGACGAAGAAGAACGGTCCGCTGACGATCCGCCAGAATCCGGATGGAGCGTGGTTTGCCAGCATCCACGATGCGCCATAGCCGATAAAGGCCAGCGCCACGATCAATCCGGGAACCATCAGCCGGCCGCGTTGCATGGCCTTGCGCAGGGCCTTCCCGGGCGCTTCATACGATCCCGGATGAACCGCACGCCAGCACAGCGCCGCTGCATTGAACAGCAGCAGTATCCAGAGAAACCAGCCGTGACCGATCTGCCAGCGCTCGAAGAACAAAGTCCGCATAACGTCAGCAAGCGGAATCGCGCGCCAGGTCAGGGACCAGGTCGCGGCATACATCATCGGCGCGAACAATAATGCGATCAGAAGCAGGGGGGGACCCAGGCGCCACAAACGGCGTTCAGCGTATGAACGGACGTCGTGCCTCCGCATACTCGTCCCAAAAAAGAATCCGGAGATGAGGAACAGCAACGGGATAGCGAATGGCACGCGGGCCTTTGATATGAACTCAAGAAACCCGCCCCCGGCAGCGTCCACCACATACCAGCCGGACCGCAATGGCTCGAAATGATCGATTCTGGCGACGCCCGTATAGGCGAGCGTCGCATGTTCCAGAACAATGAGCAGGATCAGCGCCAGTCGTAGCCGGTCGAGGAACAGCACACGTTCGACGGCACGCGTATCGATCGTGCTTGGCACAGGCATTTCGGCGGTCTGTTATCTGCCGACCAGATGAAAGCGCCCGGTGATCCCGCCCGGATCGACCAACGCGGGATCCTGCGGTGCGCAATCCCCGCCAGAGCGGATCGATCCGGCATCCGCGCAAAGCTCGGCCGCCTCCGAGACCGTTCCCGGCCCTGCCTTCTGAAACGCCTCGTGCAGTGTTGCCGATCCCGAGCGCATCGCGTTTACCAGGTTGCGGGTAAAAATGGCCGACTGTTCACTCGCCCATGATCGTTCGTGGGCAAGGGATGACGCCATGAGCGCGACACCTTCGAGTTCGGATCCATCTGCCCGGGCCATCATTTCATTCGATGCACCCAGGGCATAGCATGTATCGAGCACCACAAGCGCGTCGCGGATCTGCAGCGTGCCGATCAATTGAGCCAGCTCCCGATCCGTCATCCAGATCCCGGCATGAACTGCATAGAGCGCGGCAAAGGGTGCCGACTCCGACCACAGCAGGAAGGTTTCCTGCATTTCGCCTTTGGCGCCGTCCTCTTTTGGCAACAGTGTTCCGTGTCCATTGTAATAGACAATGATGACCGATCCTTCCGCCATGGAGGTTTGAAGTTGCAGGAAGGTCTGCCGGACCGCGATTGCCGTTGCCTGCTCGTCGACCAGCGTGATGATCTGATCGGGCGGAACTCCGATCGTATCGCGGACCGCCTCGGTGAACAGCGAAACATCGCGTTCGCAGTCGTTGAAGTCCGGTCTCCACGGCGGGCAGGATCCAATCGCCAGCACATGGATGGCCGCGGGATCGAAGGGCCGAACATGGGCCGGGTCCGTAGCCGACGCCAAAGTCGCGCCCAGAACGGAGACGGGCAGCAAGACCGCTGCCAACGCCCACCGCCGCAGGCCCCTTCCTCGCGCAACCGGGAAAGGGCCTGCATACCAAGTCGTCACCTGGATTCTCTTGGCGCCTGGCTCGGGGTCGGTTTGCCGCTCATGCATGCCTGCTCGGTCTCGAATGCCTGACCACCGATCTTTGTGCAGTCGCCTTCGGTTTGCGCGATGACGCAAACATCCTTGACTTTGCAGAACGTGCCCTTCGGAGTATCTCCCGCGCCCATCATCGCTGCCGCGGATGTAGTGAGGATGCTCAACACGAACGCGGCTATCGTTATGGTTCTCATTGCCTTGTCCTTTTGCATGAGGAGGAAGGGAAGTATAGAAGTGTTTCTCCGGGCTGATCAACGACGAACTCATTGGTCACGAGGAGCCACACCGGCCCTGGGGCTGCCTCGTGCCCTCTGTGGCAAGAAGGCTCCCGGCTTACGGAGTCGCAAGCGATGTGGCTGCAACAAGCAGCCGCGTCGGGCCGGAACCCGATCTGCGGATAAAGCGGGATTGTCCTGCCTCTTGTCTCTTGCATCTTGTCTCTTGTCTCTTGTCTCTGCGCATTCATTCACAAACCGGACACACCGGCGACACGCCATGAGGTGTCTCGCAGGCCACCTCCACCACCGGCACGTTGATCTCCACCGGGTCGCCGGGCGGGTCGATGCATTCGGGCAGCAGGTCCGGCAGTTCGCCCGCGGTCTCGCGGATGCCCCGCTCGCGCAGCCGGGCGTAGAGATTGGCCGCCAGTTCCCGTTGATCGCCGTAACGCACCCAGCGATCCCCGGCGAGACTCACGCAGCGGCCGTCCCGCAGCATGAAGCGGTACCGGCTGTGGGCGAGATCCTCGGGGCGCAGCAGCACGCCCTGGAAGGCGGCGGGGTTGAGGCGGTAGGTGGTGCAACCCTTGAGACCCGCGGCATGGGCCTCACGGTACAACTCGCGGAAGTCGTCGAAGGCGCAGGAAGTGGGCACGTTGACGGTCTTGGAAATGGCCGCGTCGATCCACGGCTGTGCGGCGGCCTGGATGGCCAGATGGGCGCGGGGCGCGATGTCACCGGCGGTGACGAAGGCCTCGGGCAGGCGGTGCGGGCCGTCCTTCGCGTCAGGGTCCGCATCGGGGTCCACCCAGGCCTGCCAGGCCAGCAGCTCGTAGGCGGTCACCGCCACCGTGTCCCGGGTGGCGCCGTCGCGGCCCAGGATATTGCGCAGGTAATTCAAGGCGAAACTGGGCTCGATGCCGTTGCTCACATTGTTGCCGAAGGACAGCGCAATGGTGCCGGTGGGGGCGATGGCACTGTGATGGGTGAAGCGCGCACCCTCCTCCTCCAGGGCATGCACCAGATCCGGATCGATCCCGGCGATGCGCTGCATGTAGGGGCTGTAGCGGGCATGCAGCACCCGGCCGGGCAGCCTGTCGCCCGCGCGCACACCGTCCTCGACCATGCGCGGGTCACGCGCAAGCATCGCCTCGGTGATGGTGAAGGTTTCGTTCATCAGCGGCGCCGGCCCCTTCTCCCGGGCCAGTGCCAGGCCCGTGCGCCAGCCGGTGAGCGCCAGTTCTCTGGCCGCACGGGCAGTGAAGGCGGCCGCGTCCGGGCTGTCGTAGCGGATCCCCATGAGCGTCAGCGCCGAGCCCAACCCCAGGAAACCCATGCCGTGGCGGCGGGTACGCGCCAGCGCAGCGCCCTGCTCGGGCAAGGGCAGACCGTGCACCTCCACCACGTTGTCCAGCATGCGGGTGAACACGGCGACCACCTCCCGATAGGTGTCCCAGTCGAAGGTGACCTTGCCGGTGAAAGGTTGACGCACGAAACGGGTCAGGTCCACCGAACCCAGCAGGCAGGCCCCGTAGGGGGGCAGTGTCTGCTCGCCGCAGGGGTTGGACGCACGAATGGATTCGCAGAAGCCGTTGTTGTTCTCCGCGTTCACTCGGTCGATAAACAGCACGCCGGGTTCGGCGTGATCGTAGGTGGCGCGCATCACCCGGTCCCAGAGTTCCCGGGCCGCAATCCATCGATGCACCCGGCACGCCGTGCGACCGTGTTCGTCGGTGATATAGCCCCCGGTCACCGGCCAGTCGCGCCAGACCACCTGTCTCGGATCGTTGGTATCCGTCCCCGTGCGTGCCTGCTCCGCGGGCGTCAGTGCAAAGGCCAGCGGCCAGTCGTCACCCGCTTCCAGCGCCGCCATGAAGGCATCGGGTACCAGCAGGGAGAGGTTGAACTGGCGCAGGCGGCCGGGCTCGCGCTTGGCCTCGATGAATTCCAGCACATCCGGATGGCCGATGTGGAAGGTGGCCATCTGGGCGCCGCGCCGGTCGCCGGCGGAGGCGATGGTGCGGCACATCTGGTCGTAGACGTCCATGAAGGACAAGGGACCCGAACTGCGCGCGCCGGCGCCGGCCACCCAGGCCCCCTTGGGCCGCAGGGTCGAGAACTCGTAGCCGATGCCCGCGCCGCTCTGAAGGGTCAGGCCCGCCTCGCGCAGCTTGCCGAGGATGTCGTCCAGGGTGTCGTGGATGGTCCCGGAGACGGTGCAGTTGATGGTGGAAGTGCCGCGCTTGTGGTCCCGGGCACCGGCGTTGGCCAGTATCCGCCCGGCGGGCAGGGCGCCGTGATGCAGGGCCCAGAGGAAGCGTTCCTGCCAATGGCGGCGCAGTTCGGGCGTGGCCTCCACGTCCGAAAGGGCCCGGGCCACCCGCGCCAGGGTCTCCCCAGGTGTCTCCTCCAGCGGGTGCCCCAGCGCGTCCCGCAGCCGGTACTTGCGGTCCCAGACATCGTGGGCCGCGGGCTGCAGGGGCAGCACCGAAGCCCCGCGGGTCCCGGTATCGCCTGTCCGTGACCCCTTCATGAATGACTACTTCTGCTGCCAGGCGCCCCCGGCATCCTGGTACCAGTAACCGGAGGGGGCCTCCTCCACCCACACGCGGGCGAAGGTATCGCGGATATCGCGCTCCCACTCGGGATGGCCGTTGGCGCGGGCGATCTCCCGGTAAAGCGCCGTGCGATCGTTGTTCTCGTCGGCCACCAGGCGTTGCACCGTGGCCCGGTCGCGCAGGGGTACCGCGTTGAGATCCCGGATCGCCACCGTGCCCTCCCGGGTGAAACCGACGGCCCCGCTGCGATAGTGCGGCTGCAACTCGGCGGAGCGTGCACGCATGGACTGGCGCAGGGCGTCAATGGCCGGCGAACGGATGCTGATATCCGGCTGCTGGGCATGGGCCGCGGGCACCAGCACCTCCAGCACCTGTCCGGCCCACCGGATCGCGGCCCCGTCGTATCGGCTGCCCGGCCCGGGTGCGGCATCCCCCGGCTGCTGACGGGGCACCTCCTCCGGCGCTCCCAGCACGTCACGCACGATGGTGCGCGCCGCATCCTCGGCAGCGGCGGCCGGAAAATAGATGTTGACCGTGACGCAGGCGGAAAGCGCCAGCGCCACCAGCATCCAGACAGCGACAGGCAGGGTTTTCATCGGAGGCTCCTCGGAAGGGGGTACAGGTTCAGCACATGAACCGATTCTAGCGCGAGCATGCGCGGAGGTGGGTGAACGGCAGCTTAACCGGCATGCATGTACCCCGGTATTGGACCCTGTGTTCGGGGTTCATGCAGGAGCCCCTAAAGAGTGGGCTCACCCGGCGCGGTGTAGGTCTTCTCGTGATGGCTCTGGCAACGTGCGCAGCGCTTGGCCGTCGGGTAGGCATCCAGGCGTTCGTAGACGATATCGCCGCCGCAGTCGGTACACACGCCGTAGGTCCGGCCGGCAATGCGCAGCAGCGCGGCCTCCACGTCACGGATCTCCTCGATGTGGCGATCCACGTCCGCCAGATCGAGATCCACCAGCAGATCCGCCACGGACTGCTCGCCGACATCCTGGACCTCCCCGGCAAGCACGATGTAAGGCTCCTGGTCGGACCTGAGCAGGATCTGCCGGGTCTCCTCCACGAGCACCCGCAGGCGCTCCCGCAGGCGCGTCTCCAGTTCCCTGATCCGGGCGTCGGTCAATGATCGATCCATGGTGTGCGTCCCTCGCGAAGGTGTGCCCGCGCGGCCCCGGGGGCCGCTGGAGGATTCGTGATCCCTGCAGGCACGGTAGTCCGCGGCGATCGGCCGGTCAAGGCGGGCCCGCGGGCCGGACCGGCCGGCGCGGGATGACCGGTGCCGGGCTTGAGGGCAGTGGCAAGTCTCAAGTGGCAAGTGGCAAGGTCCACGGCAAACATGAGATGTTCGTCCCTGCCCCTTATCGGACTTCCGGTCCGCCGCTGTCCTGGATGATCACGGCGAGCCGCGCCACCAGATCCCGCCAGGCCACCTGCCGGGTGAATCCGATCACGTCGATGCGCGGGAGGCCGGCGCCCTGAACAATGTAATATCCCTGCGCGGCCGGGGCCACGCCGTCCATGTGGCAGACCTCGCCCACCAGCCGGCAGCTCAGACCCAGCCGCCGGTAGCCGAAATCCTCGAAGAAACGCAGGAACCCACCCGACAGCACACCGCCCACGCCGCCTCCCACCTGGGTGAGATTGTCCACGGCCCGCTGGCTGATGCGCCGGGTGGAGGTGTCACCAGGCGGCGTGCGCAGCTCCGCGTCGAACTGCACCGGCGCCCAGCGCACCAGCACCAGGTCCCGCACGTCCCCCTCCAGGCGCCCGGTGATGCGGCCGAAATCGAAGGTGCGGGTGAGCTGTGCCAGATCGATATCGCGTATCTGGATCTGGGCGGAGAACTCCGGCGCGACACCCAGGGGGTCACGCAGGCGCAGTTCCCCCAGGGTCACGCTGCCGTCGAAGGCACGCACCAGCAGCCGGCCGCCCACCGTGAGCAGGCCCTGTTCGTAGCGCACCTCGGGAATGATGCCGGCCAGCGTGCCGGAGAGTTCCGGCCAGCCCAGGGCGGCCGTGAGCTGCTCCATGCTGACGGGGGTGAGCCCGCCGTCGAACTGCCAGCGCGCGTCGCCCCCGTCCAGTCCAGCCACCCGCAGGTCGCGGATCTCCAGCGCGCCGTCCAGCACGGGCAGATGCACGGGCTCCGGCAGGTGAAACCCGTCCCGCCCGATGACCGGCCGGAAACGCGATGCGCCGAGGGCGATACCGTATACATGGCCACCGTCCATGGACACCCGGGAAAGCGGCGCGTCGCCGGCCGCCCGCCAGTGCAGCGCGGCATCCAGACCCTGCACCGCGAAGCGCCCCATGCGGTCATGCGCCGTGACCCGCGAGGCGTTGAGCACCACCTCCTGAAGCGATCCTTCATGCAGGCGCAACCCGCCGGCCAGAAGCCCCTCGGTATCCAGCACACCCAGGGCAGTGCCCGGCAGGAACGGTTGGCCGAAGAGTTCGTAGGCCGCCGGCAGATCCATCCGATCCAGTTGCACGGTGGCCTCAAGGCCTGACAATCCGCGATCGATGGCCCAGGTGCCCCGGCCCGCAATGCCCAGTACACCGGGATGATCCAGTTCGAATCCATCGACCGTGAGTACCCTGGCCGCCAGATCCATGCTGCCCTGCATGGACAGCCTCACCGGGACGTCCGCCTCCACGTAGACCGGATGCAGGTACACGCCGCCGCCCGTCCATCGGCCGGTCAGTTCGACCCGGTAGCCGCCGTCCTCGCGGGCCACGGCAACGGCCAGGTCCGCATCCACGGCCTCGCCGGCACGCAGGCCGTCCTCGCTGGAGAACGCGGTATCGCCCACGGAGAGGTCAAGATCCAGGGTGTCGGGCAGTGCCCCACGGCCCCGGGCCGCGAACGTCAGGCGGCCATCGCCGGAAGCCGTCACCGGCCAGGGCCAGCCGGCGTCGGCGGACAGGGCGGCCAGGGCCTGGAGGTCGAGTCCTTCGCCTCGGGCATCGAGCTCCCATTGCCCGTCATCCATTTTCACATGCACGTCCACCGGGCCGCCGGCCAGCAGCAGGCCTTCCAGTTGCAGGTCGAGACGGCCCGGATGGGCATAACTGAAGCGGGCAGGCAGGGTCTGGGCACCCAGCCAGGGATGCTCGAAGCGGATGCGTCCGTCGGGACAATCGCCACCCAGGCCCCGCAGGCGCATCGCGGCGCACTCCGCATGCACCGCCCGCAGTTCGAACTCCTCGCCAAGGCGAAGTGTGTCCGCCTGCAACTCCAGCCCGTGATGTTCCTCCCCCGGGCGGAGCACCACGCGCAGGGTGTCCACTTGCCAGCCCTCGCCCGCCAGGGCATCAATGGCCAGCTCCACCGAGTCCACGCCCCGCACCGGCGCCGGCGCAAGCACAATCATCAGCCCGCAGAGCAGGCAGATCACGAGGGCGGCGGTGTTCCTGGCATACACCCGAAGGACGGTAGACGAGGCGCCCGTCGCGCACAAGGTAGGCCCACCCGACGGGTCAACGGCGTATCGGGACCGGACATCTCCGGCCGATCAGGAAAACTCGAAGGCCCCGTAGCCCACCACGCGCTCCCGGGGGCCGGCCGTGTCTCCGGAGGAACGCAGATCCAGGCGCCGGGCACCCAGCCCCTGCGCCCGGGCCACCTGCAACAGACCCTGGACGGGCAACCGGCCGCAGGCGAATCCGGGCGCGATCGCCTCGTCGTTCAGGGATTCGATGGCCCGGCTGGTGCGTTCATCCACCTCCCGGGCACTGTGATAGTCCAGGTGATGGCTCAGATCGGAACTGACCACCACCAGGGTCTCCGGCCCGCCCCACAACAGCGACAGGACCGTCGCCACATCGCCGGCCGTGGCACCGCCCACCACCAGCGGCACCAGGGAGAATCCGTCGCCCAGCACCTGCTGCAGGAACGGCAATTGCACCTCAAGGCTGTGCTCGGGCGCATGCGCCCCCTCGAAACGGAATACCGTGGACAGGGCGCAGACACGTCTCAGCGAGGTCTCATCCACCTCGACCCAACCCAGGGGCGTCTCGAAATACGCGGTCTCCGGCGCGGCGATCCCATAGAAACCCACCCGGTGGGCCGGCCCCAGCAACACCACGCGCCGGATCCGGGGCGCCGCGTCCCCCAGCCGCGCGTAGGCCCGGGCAGCCACCGGACCCGAATACACGTACCCCGCATGGGGCACGATGAGGGCCTTGGGACGAGCACCATTGTGCCGATCCTCGCCTTGCGCCGCGTTCAGCAGATTGCCCACCGTGGTGCGCAACTGCCCCGGGTCCGACGGATAAAAGTGCCCGGCCACGGCAGCCGGACGCACCGGCTCTGCCAGCCGCCTCATTTCCATGCTCATGATGATCACCTCCTGCCCTGAGGACGAAGAAGCAGCGCTGATCATGTGCGCACAAGGCACGCAGAATCAGATACTTGAGAGTATTCATTGGGAGCCCGGCAGACGCCCGGGGCATCACGTGCCCGGGACGGAGTGACCGCCCCGCCGCCGCCGAACCCGCGGTGGAAATCCCTTGCCAAGCGTTATCCCAAAGTATAGTTCGCTGACGGGTAACGCCGGTTGAACTTGCCGGGGCTGGGACGTGTATCCCAATAACACATCTTCAGGCCGGTCCGCCCGGCACACGCGCCTTGACAATCTCCGATACCGCGCTCCCGGTGCCAACCCGCCACTGGCACACCCTGGCGACAACCGCCCCCCATGTGACGTCTGCCCCCGCCGGCGCAAACTCCACGAGGGCCGGCGCCCTGGACGGAGCCGGGAGACCGGGGGAGAGAAGGATGCCGGTGCGGACCCGCGGGTAGTCAGCGGCAAGCGGCAAGCGGCAAGGAACATCACGGAGGGCGGCTGGACCGGTATTCAGAATCGCAGGTTGGCGTTCAGCAGGGCCAGGCCTTCATCGGGGGCGGTGCGGACATGACCCGGCTGCCTGCGCAGCATGACACTGCCCTGCACATCGAACGTCGGGGATACCGTACGACCGTAGAAGACCTCGAACCGGGTCTCGCGCCCCGAGGGCGTCAGACGGGCACGTACCGACTCGTGGCGCAGGTCCGTGCCGTCATGACCCACCGGTAGTTGCAGGTCCGCATGGCCACTGGCCACCCGCAGCGGCTGGTTCAGCACCAACCCCCAGCGGTCCTCGTCGACGATCAGGTCCCGGCCGATCAGGCCGAGGCTGAAGGCGTGACTCTCGATCGACGAGACGTCCTCGAACAGTGAGACCCCGCCGGCCCGGGGACGCGTGAACACCCTGTGCGCACTGCCCGCCAGACGCACGTCCGCACCCCGGAACCAGCCCCCCAGGGCGATCTCGCCGGACAGGCCGACGGACGTGTGTCGCGTATCATCGGCGAGATCAAACGCCCCGCCGCCACGGCCGCCGAGCAGCGTGTCATCCTCCTGCAGCATCGCCAGTTGCAATGCGAGACCGGCCAACGGTTCCGCCTCCCCTCCGAAGGCAAACGCCAACTCGCCCACGGTGCCCTGCACCCGCGCACCGTCGCCGCTGCCGTCATGAGATCTGAACCTGTCGCGGCCCTGAAAGGCACCGAGGCGCATTGTGGTCCTGCTGCCCAGCGAGAGGTCCATGCCTGCGTTCCGGCCCTCACGCGCGAAGGCCAGGAGAGGGTTGGCAAACACCCCGTCACTGGCCATATGCTCCGGCACCACCGTGCCCGTGGCCTGCAGGCCGTAGTTCGTCGCGGGGTCGCGATTGAGATCGAACCGGAACCGGGCCCGGCCACCGGGATCATGACGGAAACCCAGTTCCGCCACGTCCATGCGGGGTGTCTCCCGCTCCTCGAGGCGCATGGCATGGCTGCGGGCCGGGCTGAACGCGGTCTCCAGCACCGTGCCCGGCCCCAGTTCCACCCGCATCAGGTCCGGCGAGCGGCCGAAACGCTGCAGCAGGGCATGATGGTCGGCCGTACGCCCCGTCTCACCCACGAGATCCCCCAAGGGCACCATGAAGGCGCCGTCGAGGCCATCCAGCGCCGCCACGCGCCGGCCGGCCAGATCCCGGGACAGGCCGTCGCCGACAGCGGGGCCGGGGATCATCCGGCTGGATTGCAGCCCCGAGCGGTGCGCGCTGTTCAAGGAACGGCCCATGGGCACGTGCAGGACGCCCACCGGCTGAAGCGCTGCCACCAGGTCCACAAACCCGTGACCGAAGACCTCCGAATAGGCATGGGTGATGCCGTTGCCAAAATCCACCTCGCCGATCTGCCCGGGCCCCCGGGCAAGGGGCCCGGGGCCGTCGGACCCGGAATTATCGATCAGCTCCACACGCTCTTCGCTGCCGTCGGGTAGCGTAAGGGTGCCATACCAGCGCACGCCCCACTGCTCCAGATCCTGCCAGTCGTTGAAGTTGCTGGCCGTGGCCAACACCCGGTTGACCAGCTGCGAACCGCTGTGCCCGGGAAAGGCTTCGGCGAGCACGGCCATGGCACCGGCCACCTGCGGGGTCGCCATGGAGGTCCCCGTCTTCTGGCCAAAGCCGTCGACGGGCACGGCGGAGTTCACGGCGGTGCCATTGTGTGACAGACAATATGGCGCTGTCTGCTGACAGCCGGACGACATCAGGACCGCACGCATCTCGCCTGCCGGCGTGCGCGCCACATTGACGTTGGCCACCGTGAGCCAGGCGTCCTGCAAGGCCGGATACAGTTCGGCGATCGCCGCGCTGCCGTCCGCATAGGGTTGCCCATCGGGGCCCTCCAGCCGGAAGTTGGACAGGGCCCACACGATCACCCCGTCACTGTCGGTCTGGAAACTGCGCATGTCGCCGGCCAACCGGTCCCAATCCGCCCCCTCGAAGCCGGGGGTCGGGCCGGAGCTCCCCGCCTGGACCCTGCTGTAGAAGGCCTCGATGGCGAGGCCCGGGTTGTCGGCATAGGCCGCCACCGAAAAGCCATTGGCATCCGCGTAGTCCGCAAACACGCCATGCCACGGCTCCAGCGGAGTCCCGAGCCAGTTGTTCAGCGCTGTCCGCGGGTCGCGTACCAGTTCCTGCACCCGCCTTGTATCCAGGCCCTGGCGGCCCCAGGTGTCGGTATCGAATTCGTCCCAGCCCCAACTGTTGGTGTGAACCCGCGCACCCACCGACCCGCTCGCCTGAAAGCTCTCACCCCAGCGACGCGGTCGATAATCCACGTCGCCGATCCCCACGTACGAAGCCAGGTAGAGCTGTGCCGCCGGCGCAACGCCGGTCATCGTCGCGCTGTTACCCGCCGCGAGGCCGGCCACATGCGTACCGTGGCTCCCATCAATGGAGCGTTCCGGATCGACGACCGCTTCCGGCATGTCGTTGAACATGCCGACCACCTTGCCGGGCTCGGCAAACATCGGATGGGTGCCGGGGTTGATCGGCGCCGCCTGGAAGGTTTCGTCGAGCACCGCAATGACCACCCCATCGCCCAGGTATCCGGCGGAATGGGCGTAGGACAGCCCCATCAGGTCGTACGGGTTCGGGCGCTCGCCCGCATGTTCCAGCCACCATTGATTGATGAACCGGTACGCCGGGCTCTGGCGGATCCCGGCGGCCAGCGTCTCGTCCGGCTCCCGGAGTGCTCCGTCATCAAACCAGGGGGCCACCGGCTCGCCGCGCCCTCCCCGGCCGCCACGATGGACAAGCACAGCCGTCAGAGCAGCGCCCGCCCCCATCAGACCGATGGTCCGCGCCGGCGACCCGGAGCCTGTATCGGCGGACGCTTCGCCGGAAGTATCCGGCCGCTCGGCGTCCGCCGTTTCGTCGACCAACCCCGGTGAACCGGCGGCCCACCGGGATGCGCGCTCCATCACCGCCCCCGACATGTGGACCGGTGTGTCCAGAAAACCATCGGATCCCGCACCCGCCTCCCGCGCCGATCCGGTGCCCGCAAGCACCATGATTGCGACGCCCACCAGACCTCGCGCGCTGACCCGCCTGCTAATGGTTCCGCTCGAACCCGCCGGACGTGATATCCGCACCGCGGCGATGCGATCCGGGATCACCGGGCGGCCTGACTGAGCATCGGGTGCCTGAGCCGTGAAAAACAACAATGCCTCCCCCGCTGATTCCGCGCGTGCCTGCGAACCCGCCCCCGGGACCATATCGCATTCCATCGCACCGGGGAAACTGCACGAATCAGCCCGGAATGAGGTACGGGCACGCGCCGATCGTGGCGAATCTCGGCGGCGAGGCAGCCTCGGATGCCCGGATCAAGCTCGTCCCGGCCTTAACCGTTGATACGCACTCACGCGCCAAACCGCCTGCGGAAAGTTCCGTTCGGACCCCGGGTAACATCCCGGATACACCGACCAACCTCCAGCGCGGGAAAAACGAGAAATGCGTCCCGGGCCGGTCATCCGCGATATCCCGCCGACCATCGGGATCGATTGTGATACCCCGCACAATATACCTTAGTATCCGCGAGGTATTCGGGTTCCGGGGGGTACCCGAAATCTTTTGACCGCACGACCTGTCGATAGCCAGGCTGAACCTATAACGATGATAAAAGCCAACGCCTTGCCCGCCGGACCCCACGGGGATCGGCCCGGGTCTCTGAGTCGCCGCCAACCGCGCATCTGCGCCCCGGCCGGCAGACGCGCATGATCACCGACGCACCGGATACCACGCTGACCATCGCGTTCCTGGGCCTCCCTGCGCGGGACCGGCAGTTGTTCGAGTCCTTCCTGGGCATCCTGGAGGGACGCGTCAACCTGCATCCGCGAATCTGCAAACCCGGGGAGCCCGTGGATGTGCTGGTGGTCGACGCCGACGTGCTGGCCACGGGGACGCCCCAACGGCTACCGCCCGCCCGGACTCTGGTGTGCTACGGGGACGGCCCGTCCCCGGGCGATATCGACTGCGTCACACTGGCCCGGCCGGTCCGGTTCTGGGACCTGCAAACCCTGCTTGCGTCCCTGAGCGGCACGCAGGAGCAGGGCAGCAAACCCGTGGCGAAGCCGGATACGCGCCCCGGCAGGCTGTATGACCTGCTGTCGGACTGCGACCGGTCCGCGGCCCTGACGATCGACTTCCGGGAATTCACGCTGATGACCGACCCGGGCCGCAACCGCTACTACTTTCCGGCACGGCTGGTCGATCTGGAGCCGATCTGCAGGGCGCCGGCAAGCGAGCTTCAGATCCGGCCCGCCACCGCCGCGGGGCTCGGCAACGCGGCCCGGACGCTGCAATCGGGACCGCTGGTGCGGCTCTGGTGGGAGGCGGCCATCTCGGGCAGCCAGGGAAAGCTGCCGGCACCCATGACCATTGAGACCCCGGTTTCCCTCCGGCGGTGGCCCGATCTGGGCGTCCTGCATTTCCGCGACCACTATCCCCTGCTCTGTGCCCAGATCGCGCGACGCCCGGTGTCTCCCGCAGCCATCTCTCAACGCACCAACGTGGCCATCAGCGACGTGGCCGCGTTCCTGAGCGCCTGCATGTTCTGCGGTTACCTGAATATTGAGGAGGAGCGGGCGGCGCATGCCCGTGACGGCGCGGGGCGCAAACCGGCGGACAAGGGCCTGTTCTCGAGGATCAGGAGACGCCTCGGGCTCGGATCCACGGCCGCAAACTGACCAGGCGGAGCAGAAACCGTTGTCCGAGATCAAGCTCATATTCACCGGCCCCCCGGGCGCGGGCAAGACCACCGCCATCGGGGCCATCAGCGAGATCCCCCCCGTGTCCACGGACGTGGATGCCACCGATGAACTCCTGTCCAGCAAGGACCACACCACGGCTGCCATGGATTTCGGCGAGGTCACCCTGGACGACGGCACCAAACTGCGCCTCTACGGCACGCCGGGCCAGCGCCGCTTCGCCCACATGTGGCAGATCCTGGTGCAGGGCGGGCTGGGCCTGATCATCCTTCTGGACAACAGTCGGCCCGCCCCGCTGGATGATCTCGAGATCTACCTGGACAACTTCGCGGATTTCATCGAACGCACGGGTGTGGTGATCGCAGTGACCCGTGCCGATCACCCGGATGGGCCGCCGATCGAGGACTTCCAGGACTACCTGGAACAACGGGGGCTGGTCTACCCGGTCCTCACCGCGGACATACGCCGGGAGACCGACGTGCTCATGCTGCTCAATGTGCTCCTGTCCAACCTGGAATTCGCCTAGTCATGACCCGCAGAGGATCTCCATGCCCGAAACGCTGACGCTGCCCGACGATTTCCGACGAGTCTGCGAGGAAACGCTCGCGCGGGTGATGGAACGCACGCAGGGGGCCTATGGCGCGGTGCTGGCCACCATTGACGGTCATGCGGTGCTCAGCGTCACCCATCGCGATCTGCCCAGCGACCGCATTGCCGCCATGACCAGCTCGCTGCTCGCCCTGGGCGAGACAATCGCGCGTGAAGCCCAGCAGCGAAAATGCAGATTTGTCATCGTGGAAAACAGCGACGGCTACGTCGTCACGCTCAGGATTACCGCCAAACTGACGCTGAGCACCTTCAGCGGCAACGAAGCCAACCTCGGGATGCTCCTCAGCGCAAGCCGCAACGCGGCCGAGTCCATCGGCAAGGCCATCCCTCAACGCACCCACCCAAAATAACAGGGGACCTGGTCCCACCAACCGAAGGAGAGTAACGTCAATGGCAAGCCTAAACGATCTGTGCAATGAAATGGTGAAGGATGTTCCGGATGCGCTTGGCGCCGCCGTGGTCGACCTGGATTCCGGTCTGCTGCTGAGCGTCGCGCACAATGTCCCCTACTTCACCCAGAGTTATCTGGACGCGGTAGCCGCAGCCGCGGTGGACATGTTCCGCGGCAAGACCATCTCGAGCGTGGAATCCCTGCTCGCGGACCAGCGCGGCGAGCCGGAGCCTCGCCGCCTGATCCAGGAGGTTCAGATGGCAACGGAGAAGACCTACCACTTCATGTCCATCGTCCCTGAGAAGCCCAGCGCGCTGATGGTGCTCATCACCGGCCGCAAGGCCAACCTGGGCATGGGGTGGAGCGCCGTGCGCGGCGCCCTTCCCAAGGTCGCCGCCCTCTGCCCCTGAGATCGGCGCCCGCCGCCCCCGGGGCCGCAACGGCCCCGGGGGCGGCTATTTACCGCATCACCGGCCGCGCAGCAGTCTCTCCGACAACGCGCCCGGGAACCCCCCGGCCTCCATGTCCCGCAACACAGGATCGGGATCGTAGCCCAGGCGCATCAACTCGAGCCTGCGTGTCTTCGGTGCCCAGACCGCGAACTCCGCCCCCGGGACACCGCTCCTGGGCTGACCGACGGAACCGGGACAGACCAGAACGCCGTCGTACCTGGAAAGATCAAGCGTGTGCGCCTCTGCCTGACCCCGCACATTGCCCCGCGCGTAGTACACGCCGCGCATGTGTGTATGCCCGTGAAAACACGCCGACAGTTGTCGCTCCGCCAATACCGCCAGGTTCTCCTCGTAGGTCTGCCGATAGACATAACCGTTGAAGAATGACTTGTCCCGCGGTGCCCCATGCACCGCCAGCCAACGATCACCACGCAGGTACAGGGGAAGGCGCGCCAGCCAGGCGCGGTGACGCTCCGGCAGACGCCGTCTCGTCCAGTCGATGGCCCAACGGGCATTTGCGGAGAAACCCCGTCCGGTCACGCCGGAGGCCACGGCGTGATCGTGGTTGCCCATCACGACGTGAAACCCGCTCGCCGCCAACTGCTCGATGCAGGCCTCGGGATGCGGACCGTAGCCGACGATGTCTCCCAGCACGACTCCCCTGCGCAGGCCCAGCCTCTTCAACTCACCAAGCACGCACTCGAGGGCCGGCAGATTGGAATGAACATCGGCCAGAACCGCCCAGGGTTCACCGTCCCCGTCCAGGGACGCGGCATCGGCAGGCGGAGGCGGCAACCGGTCCACGCCCGGGTCATGGGCCTGGCCAATACCCGCCGCCTCGCGGTAGGCCTGATCCAGGGCACCGACAAACCCCTCTGCCCTGCGACGCTGCGCATTGTTTGCAAAGAACAGTCCGCGCATCTCCTCGGCGATGACCCGCAACCAGTGCTCATCCCCGAAATGGCTCATCACGCGTGCCGCCAGGGCCTTGCCCAGATCGTCGATCACGGGATCCATCAGCCGGGGGTACTGGCGAAACAGCACCCCGATCAACTGCGTCAGGGAGATGAAACGGTCCCAGCGGTAGGTATCGTCGTCCAGGTAGTAGAGCCTTCCGTCCCCGTCGAGGCCGAAGTTGGACAACCCCTCGTCCAGCCTCAACGCCGTGCGCTCGGCCACCCGCAGATACAGATCCCACACCGCATCCAGATGCCCAATGACCCGTTGTCCGTCCAGATCCTCGAGGGCCCTGTGCAGCGGCTCCAGCCTGGGCGCGGCATTGCCCGCTACGAGCACGCCATCGGTCTCAAGCAGAAACCATGTCTTGCAGGGATGATGGGCGTCGAGTTCCCTTTCCCGCGTCAGGGTCCGATCCACCCATCGCCGCATGTCCCTGGGTGAGAACTTCACCTCGGTGCGCAGCTTGACCACTGTCGATGCCGTGGCGAAGATCCGGGTAACCGGCCGGCCCGTGAACCGTTCCCCGTGCACCAGATCAAGCGGGCCGGCCGACAGGGCGGCGCGAATGTCCTCCCCGGCAATCCCTTCACGGCCATCGACAGCCCCGATGATCTCGATCATTCCCAACGCGTGTTTGTCCATGCCCCTGCCCCATGCGTCCCTTGTTTGAGTCACTACCCCCTGGCGGGATACGTCAATGGCGCAACCGATACCACGCCAGCCCCAGATATTCATGGAGCGCCTGCCCGGTATACCACAATGCCGACGGCTGCGGCAGGAAGTCCGTGAACCTCATCCGGACGGGGTCGCCGCTGACGCGGCGCGTGGGGAACGGGGTGACCGTGAGGCCCGCGCGACGGAAGCTCCAGGCCGCCCGGGGCATGTGCAGGGCATGGGAAACCAGCAACACATGATCGATGCCCTCCGGGCGCAGCATGCGCGCACTGAACAGGGCGTTCTCCATGGTGTTCCGGCCCTGTTCCTCATGCCAGCGCACGCTGACACCCAGCTCATCCTCCAGCACACCGGCCATCAATCGTGCCTCACTCTCCGGCTCCCCGCCGCCCACCCGGCCGCCGCTGACCAGCAGCGGCAGGCCGGTCCGGCGATGCAGACGCGCGCCGTAACGCAGGCGCTCCAGCGAGGCGGCGTTGACGGTCCCGCCGCCGTACTCCGGGGCATGGGCGTAGCGGCCGCCGGCCAGGACCACGATGGCCTGCGCCCCGGCAGGAACCGGCGGGTCGATCCGGTAGGGGCGCTCGAGCCCGCCGAGCAGCCAACCGGCGAAGACGGGCGTCGCCGCCACATACAGCCAGGCAGCACCCGCGAAGGCGAGCATCCGGCCGAGGGGCAGACGCCACAGCACCAAACCCAGCAGCATCAGGATGAACCCGCTGGCCGGCGGCATGATCAGCAGCTCCAGGATCGTCGGCACAAGGCCTCCTGTATACTGGTCGGGATCCAATCGCCCGGCACGCAGTATAGCGACGCACGGTCCCCTCCATCGACCACCCGGGGCATGCCATGGACTTGCGTATCAGACAGGAATTGACAAGGCTGGCCGAGACCTCGGCGCCAGATTCCGTGATGGTGATCTGCACCGACGGCAACGACCTCGCCGACGAGATACAGGCCCGGCTGCCGCGGACACCGCTCACACGGCTGCCCACGGACACGGTCGGCGACGGCATGTCGGGGCTGACGCGCCATGAACTGGTGCTGGTACCGGACGCCCTGGGCCGGCTGTCCCGTGAGGACGCCACGCACCTGATTGCCTCTCTGCGCGATCTCTACAGCGAGAGCCTCTACGTGCTGCTTCCCCGGGGAGAAGCCGGCGACTGGACCGAACAGGACCTCGTGGCACTCGGTCTGGAGCGCGTTCGCAGCTATGCCGGCCCGGCAGGCACCAGCCATCTGTTTCGCTTCAATCTGAAGGATTACAAGAAGACGCCCGACTGGCTCAACCCGCGCCATTGGGCGAATCCGGAGATGTGGGACAAGGCCCGTTGGTGAGGCGACGGGCCGAATGGCCCGTCGCCTCACCAACGGGCCAGTAGCAAGTCTCAAGTGGCAAGTGGCAAGTGGCAAGGAAGATCAAGGGACTTTCCTGCTCTCCGTCAGGGCGGGGGCCGGAGGGGCAGTGGTGTTCCTTGCCACTTGCCACTTGAGACTTGCCACTGCCCTTAACCTTGTCTGGTCACGTCGCACAGACGCCTCATCTCCTCCGGCACATTGTCCGGACACTCTCCGCACAATTCGTTGCCCGGCAGGGAAAAATCGATCTTGCGCGGATAGGGCAGGTCCATCTCCTCCATGATCTGCACGAACTCCTCCAGGGTCTTGCCACCCCCCAGGCGGGGATTGCGCATCTTCTCCTGCCCGATGGTGGTGATCTGACGCGACTCGTAATCGTGGGCCGGATAGACCAGGGTCTCATCGGGCAAGGAGAAGAACTTATCGTGGATGGACCGGTACAGGGTCCGGGCATCTCCGGACTGAAAATCCGTGCGCCCGCAGGCCTCGATAAGCAGGGCGTCCCCCGAGAACAGCAGGTTGAGTCCGCGGTGCTCCAGCAGGAAGGCGTGGTGGGTATCCGTATGGCCTGGGGTGAACAGCGGATTCAGCGTGATGGTGCCGATGCGAAACGGCTCGCCTTCGCGCACGCCGATATCGCGGCAGGGCAGTTCGTCCATGGCGGGGCCGGCGATCCGGCATCCGCTCAGGGCCTTGAGCTTGAGCGCACCAGTGATGTGGTCCGCATGGATATGGGTCTCCAGCGCGCATGTGAGCGTCAGACCCATTTCCTGCACCACGGAAAGATCACGCTCCACGGTCTCGACCACGGGATCCACCAGCGCGCATTCGCCGCTCTCCGGGCAGGCCAGGAGATAGGTATAGGTGGACGATTCGGGTTCGAACAGTTGCCTGAAGTGCATCCGGGCACCTCCTTCGGGGTTTGACTGGTTGAATGGTCACGCTCCGCCGTCGCCGGGGACCGTCCGTCGGGACAGGACGGCATCGCGCTTGCCGATCTCCCCGCGCCTGCCAATAATCATGACAGGGCCAGCGGATTTCACAAAATGTCATCACTGAAACAAAGGCTTGCGGAACACGGCTTCGTCTCGGACGAGGATTTCGGCTACCCGCTCCAGTGCCTGCTCTCCGCCCCGGTGGAGCATCTGCGCTGCCTCAACCTGGAGGGCGACAGCGGTGACCGTCGCCGCACCGCTTTTGCCTACGCGCTGGGGCATGCCCTGGGTCACGAGCACGTGCTGTACCATGAATTCACCGACCCGCCGCCTCCGCCGCCCGTGCGCATCGAGCCTGTGGAGGAAACCGACAAGGCGCCCGGAGAGCCGCCGGCCGACGCGCTGGACCGTATCATGGCGGAGGCCTGTGCCCTGAGCGAAGGGGAACCCACGTTCCTGATCCTGGACCAGTTGCACCAGGCGCGCTTTCAGATCCACATCCGCCTGGCCGAATTCATTCGTGACGGTGTCTGGCGTTACGGGGAACTGGCGCTCAAGGGGCACCGGCGCAACCTGCTGGTGGTCCTGATCTCGGATGAACCGATCTACCATACGCTCAAGCTCATGGCCTTCAGCCTGTGGCTGGGCAGACACGAGCCTTGTGACCAGGCAGTCACGCCCGGGATGCTGGGCCTCGCCGACAATGCCCGCCCCATGCTGGATGCATTGAAGGCCGTGTTCGACACGCTGGACGTCCATCCCACCCTGGAAGAGTACCGCCGCGTGGTGCATGACCTTCACGTGAACGTGAACACGTTGGCGGAGTTGCGCCAGTCCATCTACGGCTGGGTCGAGGGCGTGGACCGCACCCATCTGATGTCCGCCTATCTGGACCAGGTGATGGGAAGTCAGTGGCCGGTGTTTCGCGCCTACCTGGGCCTCTCGCCGGAGCCGGAACCCGTCCCGCCCTGGCGCCGCATCGGCGACGCCGGCTGACGGATGCCGGCGCAATCGTTATCATGGGCGCCCCATTGAGCAACACACGGAACAGGCCAGCCCATGAGTCCCGAACAGGTCCAGGAACTGATCAGCAGGAACATGCCCGGCGCCCAGGTCCGGGTGACCGGCGGCGACGGCAAATTCGAAGCCACGGTGGTGAGCGACGAGTTCGAAGGACTCGACTCGGATAACGTCCGCGCCAGGCTGCAGGCCCGCATGAAGGCCGAGCAGCAGGTCTACGCCACGGTGTCAGCGGAGATTGCCAGCGGCGCCGTCCACGCCCTCACAATCCGGCCCTTCACCCCCGCCCAGTGGCAGGCCCAGGGCGGGGCATAGCCTGCCGGCCCGGGGGCTGTGGCATCAGCGCCCGGGCGACCTCTGAAGACTAAAGATAAATACCGGGGGCATGGGCCCCCGGTAGACACACAGACGCCTTACTGGCCCCGCCGGGGCACGTACAGGCCGCTGTCCTGAGCGGCGTAGTAGGCCGCCAGATCGCGCAGGTCCCGGTCCGACAGATCCTTGACGATATCGGCCATGATGGGATTCGGCCGATCGCCGGACTTGTAACCTCGCAGTGAATGCAGCAGGTAACTCTCGTACTGGCCCCCGATGCGCGGAAAGGCGGGCGCGGGGCTGTTGCCGTCGGCGCCATGACAGGCGATGCAGGCCTCGGCCTTGGACTCCCCGGCACGGGGGTCCCCGGCCAGCGCGTGGCTTGAAGCGAACGCGAGTGCGGCGGCGGAGAACAGGGTCAACATGATCTTCATTTTCTAATCCTCGATCTGGTCGGCCGCCTCAACGCGGCGCATTGGCAAAAAACGCGGCGATGTCCAGCATGTCCTGTTCGCTCATGTCGGCCGACTGGGCCCGCATGGTGGGATGCTGGCGCTGGCCTGCCTGATAGGCCCGCAGCGCGTCGACCAGATACTCGGCATGTTGCCCGCCGATCTTGGGTACATGGTACGTGGGGTAGACGTTTTTGTAGCTCGGAATGCCGTGACAACCCAGGCAGGTATCCGCCTTCAACTGACCCGCCGCCGGATCACCTGCCATGACCCCCCCTGAGAACAGGGCGGCGGCACCCAACGCAAGAACGCCCAAACGATGCTTCATGTTTTCCTCCCGATCGGTTATGAGATACAGATTTCCGAGATCTACTTATTGATTTTGTTTAATTTCCACCCATTATTATTCTTATGATACCTATACCGAGCCCCGCGCGTATAGTCACCCCGAAGAGGTTTTCTTGACCGATTCCGCCGCCAGTCCCGCCCTTCCACCCCCGATCCTGCGCCTGAACGCATCGTTGAGGCAGGCGCTCGCCGTGCTGATCGGGCGATATGGCATGACACTGTGCGAGCATTCCGTCACCGCGGCGCTGCCGGGCTCCTACTGGGGGGCGCCCGAAGCGGGTCTGCAGGGCTGCCGGCTGCACATCAGTCCCGATACCCCGTTGCACTCCGCCCTGCACGAGGCCTGTCACTACCTGTGCATGGACCCGCAACGCCGTGCCTGCCTGGACACGGACGCGGGCGGGGACGATCTGGAGGAGTGCGCCGTGTGCTTCCTGCAGATCCTGCTGGCGGACGAACTGCCCGGCGTGGGCCGCGAACGGCTCATGGAGGACATGGACGCCTGGGGCTACAGTTTCCGCCTGGGCAGTGCCCGTGACTGGTTCTACAAGGATGCCGGGGATGCCCGGGCCTGGCTCGAAGCCCATGGGCTGATCGATGATGCCATGCGGCCCACATGGGCGCTTCGCCACGATGACACACCGCGCGGCACAGCCGGACCACGGCCGTGCCCCGCACACGGGCAACCACAGACCACTCCATCCATCCACAGCACAAGGAGCCGGACCCCATGAAGTTCGAGACCCTGGCCATCCATGCGGGCTACAGCCCGGACCCCACCACCAAGGCCGTGGCGGTACCCATCTACCAGACCACGTCCTACGCCTTCGACAATACCCAGCACGGCGCCGATCTGTTCGATCTGAAGGTACAGGGCAACATCTACACGCGCATCATGAACCCCACCAATGACGTGCTGGAGCAGCGGGTGGCGGCCCTGGAGGGGGGCGTGGGCGCACTGGCGCTGGCATCCGGCATGGCGGCGGTCACCAATTCGATCATGACCATTGCCCAGGCGGGGGACAACATCGTCACCACCAGCACGCTCTACGGCGGGACCTACAACCTGTTTGCCCATACCTTCCCGCGCTACGGTATCGATGTGCGCTTCGCGCCGCCCGGCGATCTGGAGGCCATGAAGACCCTGATGGACGACGACACCCGGGCGGTATTCTGCGAATCCGTGGGCAACCCGGCGGGCAATGTCGCGGACCTGCGGGCCATGGCGGATCTGGCCCACGCTCACGGCGTGCCGCTGATCGTGGACAACACCGTGCCGAGTCCGTACCTGTGCCGGCCGTTCGAGCATGGCGCTGACATCGTGGTACACGCGCTCACCAAGTACATGGGCGGCCACGGCACCACCATCGGCGGCGTGATCGTGGATTCCGGCGAATTCCCCTGGGCCGAGCACGCCGAGCGCTTCCGCGGCCTGTGCGAGCCCGACCCGTCCTATCATGGCGTGGTCTACACGGAGGCACTCGGGGCCGCCGCCTACATCGGCCGGGCACGGGTCGTGCCGCTGCGCAACATGGGTGCGGCCATCTCGCCGTTCAACAGCTTCCTGATCCTCCAGGGCATCGAAACGCTTGCGGTGCGCATGGATCGCCACTGCGAGAACGCGCTGGCCGTGGCCGAGTTCCTCAAGGCCCGGAAGGGCGTGCGCTGGGTCAGTTACGCGGGCCTGCCGGATCACCCGGATCACGAGCATGCCAGGCGCTACATGGACGGGCGTCCCGCCAGCATCCTGTCCTTCGGCATCGAGGGTGGACGGGAGGCCGGCGCGCGCTTCATCGACGCGCTGCAACTGGCCACCCGGCTCGTCAATATCGGCGACGCCAAGACGCTCGCATGCCACCCGGCCACCACCACCCACCGTCAGCTTTCGGCGGAGGAACTGGCCACGGCAGGGGTATCCGAGGACATGGTGCGCCTGTCCGTGGGCATCGAGCACATCGACGACATCCTCGAGGACATCACCCAGGCACTGGCCGCCGCCCGCTGACGACCGGCATGCCGGCCCGGCATTGGGATCGGGGCATCGCTGTGCGACAATTGCGCAACGGGCCCCGGTTTCCATACGGCCCGGCCGGCGCATCGCGGACACGCGACACGCAGCGCGCGGCACCGGACGCCCGCGCCACGCGGCATGGCGGTTTTCGAGAGGTCCCGCCTGCATGCAGTCCACGGGTGTGATCGCATCCGCCCGGGGTCGGGCCGACATCCCGGATCAGGCCGGTGCCGGTCATGCTGAAAGGGCACGGGAATGCCGGCCATTCGGCTCGCGCCATTGACATCGAGAGACAACGAAATCATGAGTGAAGCACGCGAGACCCCGATCCGGGGTGTCAAGCAGCGCGCCGCCGACAAGGTCGCGCGCATCCCCGTCAAGATCAAGCCCACCGAGCGCCCGTTGCGCAAGCCCGCATGGATCCGCGCCCGCAGTCACGGCAGCCCCGAGGTGCAGCGGCTCAAGCGCGTGCTCCGGGAACAGCGCCTGCACACGGTGTGCGAGGAAGCGGCATGCCCCAATCTGGGCGAGTGTTTCGGTCACGGCACGGCCACGTTCATGATCATGGGCGACATCTGCACCCGGCGCTGCCCCTTCTGCGATGTGGCCCACGGCCGGCCCAACCCGCTGGACGAGGACGAACCCGAGAACCTCGGGCGCACCATCCGCAGCATGAACCTGCGATACGTGGTCATCACCTCCGTGGACCGGGACGACCTGCGCGACGGCGGCGCCGCCCACTTCGTGGCGTGCATCCGCGCCACCCGCGCCCACAACCCGGATATCCGCATCGAGATCCTGGTGCCGGATTTCCGCGGCCGCATGGATGTGGCCCTGGCGATCCTCGGTGAGGCGCCGCCCGATGTGTTCAACCACAATCTGGAGACCGTGCCCCGCCTCTACCGGGAGGCCCGCCCCGGTTCCGACTACGACTGGTCACTGAAGCTCATCCGGGCCTTCAAGGAACATCATCCCGGGACACCCACCAAGTCCGGCCTGATGCTGGGTCTCGGCGAGGAGCTGCACGAAGTGGAGGCGGTGATGCGCGATCTGCGCGATCACGGCTGCGACATGCTCACCCTGGGCCAGTACCTGCAGCCCAGCCTGCATCACCTGCCGGTGAAGCGTTACGTCACCCCGGAAGAGTTCGACCGCCTGGCGGAAGTCGGCTACGACATGGGTTTCAGCCAGGTGGCCAGCGGACCGATGGTGCGATCCTCGTACCATGCTGACCAGCAGGCACAGAAGGTGATGTCCGAGGTCTGAGTTGATACGGGCGATATAACGCAGAGGACGCGGAGGAGGCACAGAGGTTTTGGTTGGATAACGCCGAAGCTCACCGGTGGCATTGGAGCGCAGCGGAAATGCCGTCCGGTGCAGCGCATTGTTGGGCGTCGTCCGCCTAGTCGGCCGTATCTGCCTTTTCTCGAAGAGACTTGCGGACAAATTCCACCGCATCTGGCGGCAGGGTGTAAGCAGTTAGGCGAAATCTATGGCTTGCGCCGAGGGCTTCATTGACTTCCCTCGCACTTACTGCCTTGTGTGGCTCTGACACTGGATCTACCATTGCCTCAAACTCGCATGGCACGTAATACTCTTCGTCCGGATCATCTCCACAGGGTGCGCGCCGAAGCGTGTCAGTCGTCCTTCCGAAGGCGATTATTCCAACACCGGTATGATATAAGGCAATGGGACTTCCTTTCGGGATACCTGAGACCGCGGTCTTCCTACCATAGTACGCTGCGGCTTTCTGCTCGCTTAACATCTCCTTCCATACATCAGGCATATAGGTCGAGTTTGTATTCACCACTACTAGTCCGTCCGGAATCTCCATGAAGGTATCGCCCTTTGGACCGTACGGCCAAACCTCGAAAAGCAAATCTCCGCTATTGGTGCGATAGACATGATACGGCAAAGCGGCAACCGGCAGACCGTGCTGACTCCAATAGTCGATGGCTTCTCGAGTCTCTCGATCTAGTCCGTCCGTTACGACGACAAATCGCTGCTCTTTGTTGAAGGTTGATATGGAAAGAGCTTCCTCGAGTTCGAAGTATTCCTTGTGCGCGACCACCAACTCCCGCTCAGGGGCGCTGCCTACACGCAGCAGATAGTTTCGAAACAAGTGATTCAGGCCATCGTAATCGTAGCGCCCGAAGCGTTGTCCGTACCGAAGCACCTGAAGCAAGTTCTCTGAGCTTGATCTCCACCTCTTCAACTCGAAGATGTGCAGATTTCCGCTCTCATCCAGACCGAGGATGTCAGGTTCCTCCTGATACCTACGTTCTTGATGTATCACGAGCAGCTGATCTTCGCGGACCACCTTATCAATGTGCTTCGCCAGCATCTCTTCCAGATCCTTCTCCAGCCAGCCAAGGGTCGCCAGAGAAGATGCCGGAACTTCAGTAAGCGACGTCTTATCGTGGTCATCTAGATAGAAAAGCATGCGCTCCGCCTCGCTGGTAGATTATGACGCCCAACGTTAAGGGTTAGCCGACCGCAAAAGCGACAGCTTTTGTGGGTCGGATAGATCCATTTGTTAGGGCCGCTACCCGTATACCGCTTTGCACGACGGGCACTCCCATTTCCCGAAGGTTTTGAACGGGCCAGTTAGCGCTGTAACTCTGACCTTCTTTTCTTGGGTATCGAAGCACGCCGTACAGAACAAGCCTTCTTCTCCCTCAAACTGATAGACGCCTTCGTGAAGCGTGGGCTTCCCACTGGCTCGCGAAGCCAGAAGCGCCGCCAATTTATGTTTTTCTTCGTTCGCACTGGCCAGCTTCGTTTTCAGTTCCGAGACCTCGAGTTTGGCATCTGCGAGTTCGCTAGAAAGATCGGCGAGCAACATACTGAACTCAGCGTTTTCGATCTTCTTGGCCAAGGTGCGCAGCTTCCCCAGTATATCGAGAGCGTTCTGCACTGAAGCGACAACATCAACCATGTGTTTTCCTTTTTGGCCCTAACTTATAAGCGTTTATCCGCCGTGCGCAGCATGGCGGATAAATGCTTATAAGTTATAAAGCATATTTAAATTCTATTCGGTAGATTAGATAAGCACCAATGACAATAAACCAAATAAACAGAGTCAAAGTTTGGCCTTTGGATAGATTATTTATATTTCCAACCTTGACTTTATCACCCCGTTCACTTCTGACTTTTGCACCTCCTGGATATACGATAAATAAGCCAGAAAGTGCGAGAAAGCCAGAAACGTAAATTACTATAAGCAACGAATTAATATCTTGCCCTGTTCTAATGTAAAGGGAAAAACCGATCGCTGCGGCAATTAGAACAAATCCGATGCTATAAATAGTATTAATATTTTACCCCTGCTAATTTGCCTTATAACCGCATAGCTAACCGGCGCGAGGTACGAGCGTCCGGTTGAGCGTATTGTTAGACTCAATCATGGTACGGTCTGGATACATGGGTAACAGTATAGTCTGGGGACATGGGTGACAGTTGGATGATAATCCGGGGCAGCCCAGGAGGTGCCCCATGCCTTGGAGTCAAACATCACCCATGGACCAGAAAACACAATTCATCGCCGATTACCTGCGTCACAGTCTCTCCTTCGAAGAGCTGTGCGAGCTCTACGGCATCAGCCGCAAGACCGGCTATAAGTGGGTCAACCGTTATCTCACCCATGGCCCAGCCGGACTCGAAGACCAATCCCGACGACCACGCTCATCTCCGAATGAGACGCCCGCTTATATCGTCTCCGCACTGCTCGAAGCACGCCGTAGACACCCCGCCTGGGGCGGCAAGAAGATCCTGACCCTGGTAGGCAAAAAGCATCGCCACTGGTCATTGCCACACCGCTCCACTGTGTGCGACATCTTCAAGCGCCACGGCCTGGTGCCAAAACAACGCAAGCGTCGGCGCATCGGCCATCCCGGCAAGCCCACCACCGTCGTCACCGCGCCCAACCAACTCTGGAGCGCGGACTTCAAAGGCGAGTTCAGAACCGGAGATGGCCGCTACTGCTACCCGCTCACCATCACCGATGGCTATTCCCGCTTTCTGCTCGCCTGTCAGGGCTTGCATTCCACCGCCGTCAACGTCGCCAAGCCCGTCTTTACCCGCGTCTTCAAAGAGTACGGGCTGCCGCAGCGGATCCGCACCGACAACGGCGTGCCTTTCGCCACCACCACCCTGGCAAGGCTCTCCAGACTCTCCGCTTGGTGGGTCCGTCTCGGCGTCCTGCCCGAGTTCATCGAACCCGGCAAACCGCAACAAAACGGTCGCCACGAGCGGATGCACCGAACCCTCAAAGCCGAAGCCACCCGACCGCCCGCCGCCACGCTGCGCGCCCAACAACGCAAGTTCAACGCCTTTCGCGAAGAGTTCAACCACGAACGCCCCCACGAAGCCCTCGATCAGCACACCCCGGCTTCCCAGTACCAGCCGTCCACCCGGCCCATGCCGGACCGCCTGCCCGCGCTTGAATACCCGGATCGCTTCGAAATCCGTTACGTCAGCGCCAACGGCGGCATCCGCTGGCGCAGCGATTGGGTCAACGTCTCCATCGTGTGCGCCGGAGAATATGTCGGACTGGAAGAGATCGATGACGGCATCTGGAATGTCTATTTCGGACCCCTCAAACTCGGCCGCTTGCACGAACGGCTCATGAAGATCGAAGATGCCTATGGCCAGCTCAAACGACGTCGGTGACTGTTACCCATGTCTCCCGACTATTTGGTTACCTATCTTCCCGGCCGCTCACATCCCACACATCGCGATATACGAATGGGCTAAGGTCGTGCCGCCCCCTAACTCGAGCAAGGCGAAAATCGAAATTCTCAGCAATGGTCACGCGAATATTCCTAGAACGGTATCCCTTCACAATTTCAGACGAATTACCTGAGAAATTCCCGAGTGAGGCAAGCGCCGGGAAAAGATGATCTTCTTTAATAAAATTGCGCGGCGTCCGCCCGTTTAAGAATCTCGGTTTGAGCTCGTGCACGATCCCAATGAACTGGGCCAACAACATCGGGTAGACAACAAGCTTTTTCACTTCCGCGAACGTTATCATGGTTTCGTTCTTCGCGGCCTCCCATTTCTGGCGAGGCGCTTGGCTTGGGACCGCACCAGGTTTTGTGATGCCCAAGTCGACACAGTACTTCCCTTAGAGACTTCGAGGACACCCAAGACTTCATTGGCAGCAGCGGCTCCATCACATCGCACGATCATCGGCCGCTCAGCCGTGCACCTGATATAGCCGGCGCGCTTGACTCATTCCCTTCAGGAACCGCCGCCCCAGGCGCGCGGCAGCCTCGCGTAGCCGGTCCACGTGCCCCAGGGCGGCCACGTGATGGCCACGGCCCCCCCGGCGCACATGGCGAAGATACTGTTCCGGATTCAGGCCGAGGCGCGACAGTATGGGCGGCAGGTCTCCGGGGATCGCGCCGCGCTTGTCCGCCCGGATGGCCCGCCCGGCCCAGTCAACCAGTTCCAGGTAGTCCTCGGTGGAGAATGAGAACCGGTTGGGATGCCCGCCCTGCGCAGGGGTCGCAAGCGCCATCAGCCGCGGCCTTTCAGGTTCCGGCTTGTTCTCCGGCGGATGCTTCGATGCACGGGAATACTCCACGATGCGCTGCTGAATCGACGTGAAGTCCGACTCTTCCGGTGTATCGGCCAACTTGGCCCGCACCGGGTTGAGGTCCACGTAGCTCATGCAGGTGAGCACCGCCGCCTCATCCAGCAGCGCCTGGCTCTTGAAGCGGCCTTCCCAGAAGCGGCCCTTGCAGCCGTCTTCCTCGTTGGCCCGCCGTGCCAGGTATTCGTTGAGGCTTCGCATGAACCAGGACAGATCGGCGAGGCGTTCGCGCCATTCGGCGATCATGGCCCCGGCCTGCGCCCGTTCGGCCGCGGTACCGGTCTCGCCGGCCCTGTAGCGGGTCACCAGCACGGGCAGCGAGAACAGCCGGTTCCAGCGCGCCATCACCTCCTCGTCAGACCAGCCCCGGGCCAGCTCCGGATCCAGACGCACCACCAGGTGGTAATGGTTGGACATCACCGCATAGGCGCAGATGTCCACCGCATACACGGATTGCAACGCCCGAAGGCGCTCCAGCACCCAGTGCTTGCGGTGCGCGTAGCTCTTGCCGGAGAAGGCGTCGTGCCCACACAGAAACGCCCGCCGCACACAGCGGCAGATGCAGTGGTAGTACGGGGTGGTGTCCGGATGAACGAGTTCCCTTCTTGCTCGCGTCATTGGGGCTCTCCTTGTCCCAAGTGGTTGAATTGAAGCTAGTTCCATTGATCCGGGTTGTCAACCGGATCTTGGGTGTCCTCTGTTTTGTTGCCCTCAAGGGCGTCGGCAAGGTCTACGTCCAGGTCGTGGTCGATGCCTTCTGTTCACTCGCCTTCGCCAAGGTCTACACCTCGAAGATGCCCATCACCTCGGCTGATCTGCTCTATGACCGGGTGCTGCCCTTCTATGAGACCTTGGGCGTGGCAGTAAAAGCGATCCTCACCGACAACGGGCGCGAGTTCTGCGGGCGTCCCGAGCAGCACCCCTACGAGCTGCTGCTGGCGCTCCATGACATCGAACATCGCACCACCAGGATCCGCAGCCCACGCACCAACGGTTTTGTCGAGCGCATGAACCGCACGCTGCTCGATGAATGCTTCCGCGTCGCCGGGCGCCAGACCTGGTATCTCTCGCCCGAGGAGATCCAGCGCGATCTGGACAGGTTCCTCGAGTTCTACAACCTCAGGCGCAGCCATCAGGGCTATCGCCTGAAGGGCCGAACCCCTGCTCAGGCGCTGCGCGAAGCGCTCGGCACAAAGAAGCTTCCACCCATCGTCCCCAAGGACGACGCCAACGTGGAAAAAAAGGCGGCATGATCAACTACCGGAGGCCCCGTGTGTCGGGTAATTACCAAACTTGTACACCCGGTAATCGTCTTCTTCTATCACTACACGAAAGAATGCATTGATGAACGTCTCCACAACTGATACCGCCAGGAACAGCGCCAGTGCGAGTTCCTGCTTTTGCACCGCATCAGATGCGTCGGTCGGTACTCGTCGTATCTGCCGCTTAAGGCATTCGTAGTAATGCCATATCAGCGAATGTGGACTGGCCAAGCTCCGCGAATCTGCCATGTCCCCGCCTTCTAACGCTTGCAGCTGCGGCAAATTGCGAGCGAAGCGAGTAATTTGTCCGACAGCCTGCACTTGTTAGCACTTAATTCCGGCATCAAGACTTTTGCTCGCCTACATATGGGACGACTTTCCATTCTTCATCTTTGTTTCTACGTGAATATAGCTCTCGGGCAGTACCCTCTGAGTTGGGGATACTAATGCATTGTTCTGCATCATCGTCGCTGCATATCATTGGTTGGTGCTGAGCTGAAGCACCTGCATATTTGTCAGCCTTCACGTTATCCCAGATTTCGTTTATTTCTTCTTGAGAGTGCTTCATCGTTCTAGCTCCTTGAGTGCGTCGCAGTAGGGACGCCGGTTACCCGGCGCCCCCTGCACAGATCCCGGCGTGCGGTTTTCCCGCACCGGGCTCTTCAAACATACTCACTCGCGTAGCAAGACCAGCGCTCACGCAAGCCCCCGATTCACTGCTGGCCGGACGGGCTGGGCGGGGCGCGGAAACGCGAAGCGCTCCAGCACCCGATTCAGCCTCGACCATGTCAAGCTTCGTCTCTGACTGCGTCGATTCAACCACTTGTACAACAGCTTTACCACTTCCTTGTAGAACGCCCACAGGCCCCGGCTATTGCCCACCACCCGGAAGTAGTTGTAGTGACCACGGACCTTCCGGGCCAGGGTCGTGAGCAGGGCAGCCAACGGCTTGGGCCGATTGGCTTTGAGCCATTCCTTACACGCCCGGATACTGTTGCGCAGTTTCTTCTTCGCCGTCCGACGCCATACCCGCGGCGTACCCTTCGTGTCGGCTTCCCAGTAGAACTCGAAGCCCAAAAAGGCAAACCGCCGGTTGCGCCCCGGATGGAATCGACTGAAGCGATGCAGGTGAGTCTTTTCCGGCGCCACCGATAAAGCGAACTTGTTCAGCCGCTTGGGCAGCACTCGGTAGAAGGCCTCGGCCTCGCCCCGATACTGGAAGGTGCAGACAAAGTCATCCGCATAGCGGATGAGCTGCGCCTGCCCCTGACAGCGCGGCTTCACCACCCGCTCGAACCACAGGTCCAATACGTAGTGCAGATAGATGTTCGCCAGTACCGGCGAGATCACCCCACCTTGCGGTGTCCCCGTGTGCGGGTGGATGACCGTGCCATCGCGTTCCAGTATCCCCGCTTTTAGCCAGGTGTCGATCAGTCCGAGGAACGGCTTGTCGTCAACCCGCTCGCTCAGCATCCGCAACAGCCACTTATGGTCGATGTTGTCGAAGAAGCCCTGAATATCCGCTTCCACGACGTAACCATGCCGGCCAAACTGTAGCTCGTAGGTGAGATCTCCGACCGCATCCTTCGCACCCCGCTTCGGCCGGTAGCCGTAGCTGGCGGGTTGGAAATCAGCTTCGTAGATCGCTTCGAGCAGCAGTCGCGCCGCGCCTTGCAGCAGCCGGTCTTCAACCACCGGTATGCCCAGTGGCCGCTCCTTGCCGTTCCCCTTGGGAATGTACTGACGCCGAATCAGTCGGCTCCGGTACTCACCCCGTTTGAGACGCTCTACCAGCCGCCTGATGTTGGCGCCCAGGTTCCTTCCGTACTGGACCACCGTCTCCTTGTCCACGCCCGCCGCCCCATGCTTGTTGAGCTTTCGCCAAGCCCGGTGCAGCAGCGCCTCGTCCAGACAGCCATAGAGATTTTGGAATCGGTGAGCCTTCGCTCGGCTCGCCTTGGTGGATAACGCCCGCAAGAAGGTTGGCTCGTCGAGCTCCGGCCCTACAGTGTCCGGCGCGAGTTGCCTTTGCGGGCCGCGTATGTCTGTCACTCCCTTCCCCATGTGATCGGTCCTACCGTCTCCGAGTACTATGAAGTGATCCGACTTCCCAGTAGCCTTCAGGCCACCTCCCCGTTTGCAGCGGTTCGGCGCTCCTTACCCTTCCCTGGGAGCCCCTGGGATCTCCCGCGTTCATGACGCATCTCTTGTTACATGCCGCAGTGAACCGCCCCGGGTATCGCGGAGGCTCCAACTCTTGAGAGAATGGAGCCATGAACAAGTCAAACAAGTTTTCACCTGAGGTCCGTGAGCGGGCGGTGCGGATGGTCCAGGAGCACCGTGGGGAGTACCCGTCGCTGTGGGCGGTTGTGGAGTCGATAGCCCCAAAGATCGGCTGCGTGCCACAGACGCTGCTGGAGTGGGTCAGGCGAGCGGAGATTGATGCGGGTGCGCGGCCAGGCATGACCACGGCCGAGACGCAGCGCATCAAGGACCTGGAGCGCGAGAACAAGGAGTTACGGCGCGCCAATGAGATCCTGCGTACCGCCAGCGCTTTTTTCGCGCAGGCGGAGCTCGACCGCAAACTGAAGTCGTAAACGCCTACATCGATCAGCACCGGGACGCCTATGGGGTCGAGCCGATCTGCAAAGTGTTGCAGGTTGCCCCATCGGCCTACCGGCGCCATGCGGCCCGGCGGCGCAATCCGGATCTGCGCAGTGCCCGGGCCAAGCGCGATGAGCGGCTGGTTCCACACATTGAGCGTGTCTGGGAGGCCAACCTCCAGGTCTACGGCGCCGACAAGGTCTGGAAGCAACTCAACCGCGAAGGTGTTTCCGTGGCGCGCTGTAGCGTGGAGCGGCTCATGCGCCGCCTGGGCTTGCAGGGGGCACGCCGTGGCAAGACGGTTCGCACCACCGTGGCGGACCGATCGGCGCCATGTCCGTTGGATCGGGTTAATCGGCAGTTCCAGGCCGAGCGCCCCAACCAGCTCTGGGTGTCGGACTTCACCTACGTTTCGACCTGGCAGGGATGGCTGTACGTGGCCTTCGTTGTCGACGTCTTCGCACGGCGCATCGTGGGATGGCGCGTCAGCTGCACCATGACCACGGACTTCGTGCTCGATGCCCTGGAGCAGGCGCTCTACGCTCGGCAGCCCGAGCATAACGATGCCCTGATCCATCACTCCGACCGCGGGTCGCAATACGTCAGCATTCGCTACACGGAGCGACTTTCCGAAGCCGGTATCGAGCCGTCGGTCGGCAGCCGTGGCGACAGCTACGACAATGCCTTGGCCGAGACCATCAACGGCCTGTACAAGGCGGAACTGATCCATCGCCGCGGCCCCTGGAGGTCCAGGGAGTCGGTGGAGCTGGCGACGCTGGAATGGGTGTCCTGGTTCAATCATCAGAGGTTGATGGAGCCCTTGGGGTATATTCCGCCGGTGGAAGCTGAGGCAAACTACTATCGGCAACTCGCCAGTCAGGCCGTAATGGCGGCTTGACTTAAACCAACCAGCCTCCGCAATTCCCGGGGCGGTTCACTCCCTTCCCCATGTGATCGGCCCTACCGTCTCCGAGTACTATGGAGTGATCCGACTCCCCATCGGCCTTCAAGCCAGCCTCCCGTTTGTAGCGGTCCGCTGTACTTTACCCTTCCCTTGGAGCCCATGGGGCCTCCCGCGTTCATGACGCATCTCTTGTTACATGCCGCAGCTTGAGAACTCCGCCGGCTCTCTACAGGCTCACCAATGCGCCTGCTTCGTATGGGCTTCACGCGCGTTACAACGCTGGCCAACCGGGACTGTTCATTTCGAAGCGATTCCATCTCTAAGGAGCTACGTCTCCAAACGGCCTGCAACATACCCTGTGTACGCTTCACCTCTCTTGTTCACGCATGCTCCAGTCTTCGTGACCAAGGCACCGTTCCGCCAGAGGCGCAACACTCGGTAATGGTGGGTGGTTCACCCTTACCATGTCGGGACTCTCACCCGACCAGATGCGCCACGCTTTGCGCGGCGCGCGTCGCAGTAGGGACGCCGGTTACCCGGCGCCCCCTGCACAGATCCCGGCGTGCGGTTTTCCCGCACCGGGCTCTTCAATCATGCTCACATTCGTAGAAGCAGCAATGCTGCTCATAGATAGTCCCTGCAAGAAGGTTGGCTCGTCGTACTCCGGCCCTACATTGTCCGGCGCGAGTTGCCTTTGCAAGCTACACATGACTGTCACTCCCTTCCCCATGTGATCGGCCCTACCGTCTCCGAGTACTATGGAGTGATCCGACTCCCCATCGGCCTTCAAGCCAGCCTCCCGTTTGTAGCGGTCCGCTGTACTTTACCCTTCCCTTGGAGCCCATGGGGCCTCCCGCGTTCATGACGCATCTCTTGTTACATGCCGCAGCTTGAGAACTCCGCCGGCTCTCTACAGGCTCACCAATGCGCCTGCTTCGTATGGGCTTCACGCGCGTTACAACGCTGGCCAACCGGGACTGTTCATTTCGAAGCGATTCCATCTCTAAGGAGCTACGTCTCCAAACGGCCTGCAACATACCCTGTGTACGCTTCACCTCTCTTGTTCACGCATGCTCCAGTCTTCGTGACCAAGGCACCGTTCCGCCAGAGGCGCAACACTCGGTAATGGTGGGTGGTTCACCCTTACCATGTCGGGACTCTCACCCGACCAGATGCGCCACGCTTTGCGCGGCGCGCTAACGCCACAGCTCACCGGCGGCAATGGAGCGTAGCGGAATTGCCGTCCGGTGGAGCGCCTTGTTGGGCCTTTCATTGGTACGGATTACCGCGCGGCTCATGTTGTTATCATTGTGGTGTCGTCGGGAGGTGGGTTGTTTCGCAGATAATCACGCGCCTCTCTGATTATCTGTTCTGCCGTTTCATCGCGCGATCGACAGCGATCCGCCCACGGACGACCTGGATGAAGCACATCCCACCGTGGACGCAATCCCGCGTGTCGCCCTTTCCCTGGGTCATGGTTGCCGAAACCATCAATCAATTTATTCCATAACGGATCGAACTTGGCGATTAGCAATGACTCACCAAGCGGAATCCAAATGTCGTCTACAATCAGGAAACGGCAGTGGAAGTCATCAATACTCAGGTTTTCTACCTCCTCAATGCTTCGCTTGTGCTGCATAAGTCTGCTATACAGCACGCTCCCAGGGTTCGATTCCAGGTTCCCGCCTTTTCGCGCGCCCTTCGGCACTGCCTTACCAACGTAAATGGGTGCCGAAAACGCTTCGCCTCGATTTCGGTCAGCGATCAGTTTATACGCGGGGAAATCACCACAGTAGTAGATCGCATAGACTCCAGCACCATCAAAACGGGCAATCTCCGCCATCGGAGTTACCGGCTGACGGAGCATAGCCTGTCCAACGCTTTCCCCCAGATGCCGTTTGTCGAGGGGATTGAATGGAAGAACTTTTCTTTCCGTCATGCCCTCTTCCTATCCTGCTGGCCGACAAGTTTTCTGATCTCCGTCTCCGCGAGCTGCTCCGCGACGGAAGCGGCAACCTGCCGACCAAGAGAAACCGGTACCGCATTCCCCAGTTGGCGCATCGTCTCGGTCCACGACCCATGAAAAATGTAACCATCGGGAAAGGCCTGCAATCGGGCGGATTCACGGACAGTGAAGTATCGAACGGTCTCATCGTCCCTAACCATCATGTTCTCGCCACCGGGGACACCATGATCTCCCGCCTTGAGCGTCTTTGCAGGCAAATCAAGTGGGCTACCGGTGTGCCCCGGATACACCCGGGCGCCATCCTGGAATCGGTGGTTAAGAAAGTCTCGCGCGCCGGGTCGACGGGGATCTGGAACATCCTGTAACGCATCCCGCACCGTTCTCCACGGCTTCTCCTCGGACGGAATGAGCTCCGACGCCAACCGCCGAACGCGCCCCAGAAGACGATCCGGGACATTCGGGCGATGCGACTTCGCGATACGGTGGCGTTCCCAATAGTCCCCGGTGATCCATTGTGACCGCAGCAACGAGTCAAGGCTATGCGTTGACTTTGGGAAGGACCATTCAACGCCCAAGTCAGCACGGAAGCCAACGATGAAGACACGTTCCCGCTTCTGGGGTACTCCGTAATCGGCCGCATTCACCAACGTCGGAACGACGTTGTATGTGAGGCCTTTCAAGTGAAGTGCTCCGGAGGTTTTTTCCTCTTGAAGCCGTTTCAGATGATCCGGCCATGTTTCTCCATCACGTCTCACCACCTCCGGGAATTCCAACTGCAGGAGGATGTATTGGTAGTAGTTCGCGAAGCTGGATCGAGTAATCCCCTTTACGTTCTCGATAACGAAAGCCTTCGGACACAGGCGCCGCACGATGTCGACCGTCGCCGGGAACATGTCCCTCGCATCCCCGAACGCCTTGTGCCGACCACCCATGGAGAAGGGCTGACAAGGGGGGCCACCAGCGATTAGGTCGATGTCCTCCGGTATGGCGTCCCAATCGTATTCGCGAACATCGCCCTCCCAAAGGGGCCAACCCTTCACCACGGGAAACCCTCGCTGCTGGTTCTCTCGTATGGTGTCGCACGCCCACTTGTCGCGCTCTATGACAGCCAAGGATTCGAATCCAGCCAAGGATACTCCCATGGCCAGACCACCAGCCCCCGCGAAAAGCTCAACTGATTTCATTATTCAACCTCCTGTTTTTGCAGGAATTCCCTAACAACAGCGGATACTCGGTCGACATCCGCCATTTGGCATTCCCATACAATCAACACGCGCCATCCCAAGTCCTTCAACCGTCGTTGATTACGCGAATCCCGTTTCCTATTTGCCTCCAACTTTGGCCCCCAGAAGTCCAGCTTCGATTTCGGAAGCCTTGCAAGCCTGCATCCCTTGTGGCGATGCCAAAAACATCCGTGCATGAAAATCACCGCGCGCCTTGAAGGAAACACCAAATCCGGCTTCCCGGGCAGATCCTTAATGTGTAGGCGGTAACGAAATCCCATTCCATGCACAAGTCGACGAAGTTTCATTTCCGGGGCCGTTCCTGTACCCCGGATAAGGGACATTCGCTTGCTTCGTTCTTGCGGGGAGAGTGTGTCCGCCAATTCGTTCCTCATCAAGTCGAGCCATCATCATGAATATCTATAATTTTATCGCAATCTCTCTACGGGGTCTCTTGAGGCCCAACGTGCTAATCACTGGCGGCTAAAGCCGTCCGGTGAATTAGGTTGTTGGCCATAAAAATTAAGCTTCTCTTCATTTGACTTCTCATTCTACCCGTTACCCATAAACCGAAAATATTGCACTCGCCTTTTATTCCACTTTTACTTTAAATGAGGAAATGATACTTGCAATAACACCTTGCCACATGCCTTCTTCAGACTCTCTATATGATGCCGTAAGCTTAATAGCTGCCGCATCTGTATACACAAACTGCATAATAACGCGAACTGTCCCCAACGGCCCCTCGCGTCGGTAGCCTCCAATAAGAGCAGGATGACCATCGATCACCGTTTTCTCAAAATCGTTGTATTCGAGAACATTGATACCCCCATCACGCACCAAAGAACTCATTTCCAATTCGGTTAAGTATCGAAGATCTTTCTGTGACAGGTTGGCAACCATGCTTGGGCTTAATTCTCCCGGGACTGTAAAGGTCACTCGCACGAAAGCGAAGTTCGAGCGCGGCATCGCATGTGCCATTAAAAGCACTTTGTGCGACTGCCCAACAACAGAAAAGCCCGACAGGTCTCGCAGTTGATCGACGTATCCTTCTATCGCGCCTTGCTCAAAGTCATTAAAAAAACGCCAGCCCGCAGGAAGGTTAACACTGATTCCGTGCGGTAATCTCACTTCATAATAGGTTGTTGCGGCACTTACCCCTTTTCCAAAAAGAAGGAGAATTACAACAACCAAGAGAGAGCGCCAGTATCTTCCGAAAGCGAGCATGATTTTACGTTACCTCTTAACCGTGACAGGTATATCCATGTCTTCTATGCATTTCACAAACTCATCTTGAAGCTGTAAGTTAATGGTTTGATCGGAATCAAGGTGCAACGAATCTTTGTACGAAAAACCATGTTTATTTCTCTCTATCGATTTTATGTTTTTTAATGGTACTTCAAAAGTTATGCGCGTTTGCTTTCGAAAAGCTGATACTAAAGGACCAATCAAAGGGCTGGCTAGAGTAGAAAGGGCCATCTGTTTTTTGCAAAACACTAATCGCTTGTTGGTTAGATAACAATAACCAGAATCAGTTGAAAGAACACTCTTTAGATGTGAGGCCAATCCTTCCGCAAGAAGTTTTTCTCCGTCTGATAAATCAAAGTGCTTACTCATTCTCATCCTCCATACAGTGTTTAGGCGTAATCAGAAATCTTTAGGACGCCGCAGCTCTATGTATCAGTTGGTAAGACAATGGTGACGTTTCAGGCCAACGCTAAGCTCAGCCGAGGAAGGCCGCAACGCGGCCTGACGTCGGATGAAGCGCCTTGTTGGGCGGCATTCTCAACATCACAGCTCATTTTCCATTTATGGAACATTGGATTTTCTGTGCATTCTCGATCCAGTCCAGCGTAGCGTTGCGAAGAATATGGCTCATCTCAAGCTCATTCTTCAATGTCACAGCATACACAGCCACATCGCGCCAAGTTTCTCCTTCAAGTCTTGGAAGTGGCCCAGGCCGTTCAAGCAGCGGGTGATCCGAATCAATGCAGAATGCTGACCATGAGTATTGCTGCGCCTCTGCTTCAATTTTCCTTAGGCGTGCCTTAGTGAGTGATTCTTGTTCAAGCACTTCCTTAGCCCAAAGTTCAAGCTCTGAACTTGTGGGTCCTAGATCTTTGAGCACATCCACCGCCATACGGACAAGTTCAATTTGCCGCCCAGTTTCTGAGAGTTGCGCTTGATAAGACCATCCGAAATACGCGATAACCACAGGCACCAGCACGGCCGCAGCAATCTTTGCAATTGCTTCTGCGATGTCCAGCGTATCTCTATCTTCTCGCAGTTTCATGACGCCCCGACGTCCCCCCATGTTGAGTAGCGCTGGCATTTAGAGTCCGGTTGCCACGGTAGCCGATGCCACGGCCAGTTTTCTTGCATAAGCAGCGGGCGTGAGCCCGCCCAGTCCTTTCTTCGGGCGCTCCTCGTTGTACTCGCGCCGCCAGCCCTCGATGATCTGCTGCGCATGAGCCAGGCTTACAAACCAGTGTTCGTTCAAACATTCATCCCGCAAGCGCCCATTGAACGATTCGATGTACGCGTTCTGGTTCGGCTTTCCAGGCTCAATCAGCCGCAACGCCACCCCTTGGGTATGCGCCCACGTCAGCATGGCTCGGCCGCAAAACTCCTTCCCATTGTCCGTACGCATCACCTGCGGCAGATCGCGCGTCAGAGCCACCCGATCGAGAATCCGCGTCAGCAACTGGCCCCCGATAGCCCGCTCCGCAACCACTGCCACCGACTCATGGGTGGCGTCATCCACAATCGTCAGACACTTGATCACCCGACCATCGGCACTGCGGTCGAACACGAAGTCCATGGACCAGACCTGGTTCGCAGCCCTGGGACGCACCAGCGGCTGGCGCTCTCCCGCCGCCACCTTCTTGCGCTTGCGCCGGCGAAGCTGGAGCCGTGCCTCGCCATAGAGACGCTCGACACGCTTGTGGTTGACCACCAAACCCTCCTGGCGCAGCTTCAGATAGATCATCCCCGCCCCGTAACGCCGGTGGCGATGCGCAAGCGACACGATCCTCTGGCGCAGCTCCACATTGCGGTCCGGGGCCGCTCGGTAGCGCATACTGCTCGCGCTCATGGCCACGCAGCGAAGCGCATGGCGCTCCGTGAGGCCCCGAGCACACATCCAGCGCACCACCTCCCGCCGCGACGGTGCGCCTACCACTTTTTTCGCAGCACCTCACGGGTCACCTCCTGCTCCAGGAGTGCCTCCGCCAACAGCTTCTTGAGCCGCGCATTCTCCTGCTCCAGCGCCTTCAGCCGCCTGGCCTCAGAGACATCCAGCCCCCCGAACTTGCTGCGCCAGAGGTAGAAACTCGCCTCCGAGAACCCGTGCCGCCGGCACAGCTCCTTGACCGCCAGACCCGCCTCCGCCTCACGCAGAAACCCAATGATCTGCTCCTCCGAAAACCGCTTCTTCATGCCCAACCTCCTTCCGATCAGGGGATTGGACTCCAAATCTGCGTGCTACTCAAATACGGGAGGACGTCGGCCCAACTTATAAGCATTTATCCGCCGTGCGCAGCATGGTGGATAAATGTCTGTTGGACTAAGCCGCCCGTCAGGCTGGCACGGAACGATCTATAGGGAAATGTATTGCGCGCAGTGGCCGCGGCGGAGTGCGCTGGGCACCGGCGCGGGCGAAAATGATGTCCGGCGGGGTCTCATCAGCCATACTTTCGCTCCCTGTGGCGTGTGAGTTATGGCCATTCTGGCGCCATTTTGGTGCAAGATCCAGCGTCAGGGCGCACGCTACCGCAGCCCCTCGCGGGGCTGTCGATGGTGACTGCCTTTAACCGTGTGATTCAGGGTTTGCTCATGATGGTCCCTCCGGTGGCCTCCAGGGCCGGTGCCGCGGGGCGAGTTGCGCGATCACGTGCAGGCGGCCCTGTCGGCACTTGGCGCAGGGATAGCCGGCTTCGCCGTGATCGGGTGTTCCGCTCTGCACCGTTGCCTGTGGAGGCGGCATGGCCAATGCCCGACGGATGCGCTCAAGCTTTTCGCGCCGGCCACGGTTGGCAAGAAAGCCGAAGTGGCGGATACGCATCAGACCCTTGGGCAGCACGTGCATCAGGAAACGGCGCACGAACTCCGCGCCTTCCAGGCACAGGGTCTTGTGTCGATCGCCGTCGCGGGAGTCCTTGTAGCGCAGGGTGACCTGCCGGTCATCGACGGCCAGGATGCGCGCGTTGGTGATGGCGATGCGATGCGTATAGCGCGCCAGGTAGTCGACGACAGTGGCGGTGTGCTGGAGGCAGTGCTTGGTGTAGACCACCCACTCGTGCGCCATCAAGCGCTCAAGCAGGGCGTCGATCTCGCCCTCGCGCGTGACGCGCCCAAGCTCGCCCCGGCTGGCCGCCTGGCGCAGCCCGGCCACCATCCGTCCCCGAAAGCGGCGCGACAGCGCCCGCACCGGAAACAGGTAGTTGCCACGGCTCGCCTGCCACTGCCCATCGTCGCGCAGCGCCCCGCCGGGCACCAGGCAATGCAGGTGCACATGGCGGCTCATGTTCTGGCCCCAGGTGTGCAGCACCGCACTCATGCCAAGCTCCCCGCCCAGGCGCCTGGGGTCTTCGCCAAAGGCCTTGAGCGTGGCCCAGACCGCCTCAAAGAGCAGCCGATAGATCACCCGCGGATGCAGCGCCACCCAGCCGTTGAGCTCGTGCGGCAGGGTGAAGACCAGGTGGTAATAGGGCACCGCCAGGATCTGGCCCCGCTGGCGCTCGGCCCACTGCCGGGTGGCCCGTCCCTGACACTGCGGGCAGTGCCGATCGCGGCAGCCGTGGTAGACGATTTGCTCGTCGCGGCACTGAGCACACTGTAGCCGCATCCCGCCCATGGCCTCGGTCCGGCAGGCTTGCAGATGGGCGCAGACCTTGCGGCGCTGACCATCGAGCCCGGATGCATCCAGAAAGCGCGCAAGCGCCTGCTGCACGGTTGCAGGCTCAGCCATGGCGCACCTCCAGATCCGCGATCAGATCAAGCGCATCGGCACGCGCGCGCTGGCCCTCCGGCACCCAGTGCACGTAGCGCATCGTCGATTGCAGGTTGCCGTGGCCGAGCAGGCGCTGGAGCTGGTGCACCGCCAGGCCGTTCTCCAACTGATGGGTGGCGTAGGCGTGGCGCAGGCTGTGGATACCGCCCACCTTCTCCACCCCGCCATGCGCCTTGGCACGGCTGAACACCCGCTGTGCACTGGAGATGCTCAGATGCTCGCGCGCATCGCGGGCGGTGGGAAACAGCCAGTGCGCCGGGCGACACAGCGACCAGTAGCGGCGTAGCCTCGCCAGCAGCACGGGCGAAAGACTCACCAGGCGGTCCTTCGCGCCCTTGCCCTGCTCGATACGCACCCACCCGCGCTCACCATCGATATCGCGCACCCGCAGGCACACCAGCTCGCTGACCCGCAGCCCGCAACCGTAGCAGGTCTCGAGCAGCATCCGGTGCTTGGGGTTGGTGCACGCACCCAGGATGCGCCCCACCTCCTCGCGGGTGAGCAACTCCGGGATGCGCTGGGCACGCTTGGGTACGACAAACGCCACGTCAAACGACGCCCGCTCCAACACCCGCAAGTACAAAAAGCGCACCGCATTGAGATGAAGCCGGCAACTGGCGCTCGACAGTCCCCGCTCCTGTGCCAGGTAATTGAAGTAGGCCTGCAACTGTCCGACATCGAGATCCGCCGGCGAGCGCCCGTGGTAACGGGCCAATGCGCTCACCGCGGCCAGGTAACTCTGATGCGTGCGTACCGAAAAGCCACGCTGGCGCATGGCCCGGATCATCTGTTGGCGTAAGGGTGTCATCGTCGTCTCTCCTCTCATCTACGACCCACACGGGTCACAGATAGGAGTGTCGACGAGAAATAACCAACCGAAGACTATCGAAGGAGAGCCACCGCGAAGCGGTTTAGTTCAACAGTAGATTGAACAGATTCTGCGATATTGGTGATATGCGGATTCTGTATAGTACCTGCGTCTCCTTGCCTCGAGAGCACCCGTTGCGGCAGCATAAACCTGCGCATCACTTTGCAAGCACAAGGAGGTTGCCTCATGTCGACAGGAAGTCGCGCCGACAGGGAACGCAGGTTCTGGGATCGCTACCGGAACATTCTTCTTTCTCAAGGTGTTAAGCCCGCATCGGTACGCTGGTACGTGCTGAGGGCAGAACAGTTTATCCGTGCCTTCCCGGGGCGGCGTCTGGCGGAACTCGAGCCGGATGACATCTCCGGCTATCTGGCCCGAAAGGGGCAAATATCCACCCTGCAGGCCTGGCAGTTCCGGCAGACTATCGATGCTATACAGAATCTGTATAGCATCGTGAACGCGGAATGGGCCGCGCCGCCGGACTGGGACTTCTGGCGGGACTCGGCCCGAACACTTGAGGCACAGCATGCCACCACAGCGCGAGAGGTCGCGCCGGTGACGCCCGAGGACTATGCGGGGCGGATTGGCGATACCCGCTTCGCGCCGCTCATACACAAGCACCTGGAGGTTTTCGTGCGCCTGGCCTCGGGCATACGCACCCGGGGCATGTCGATCCGCACTGAGAAGACGTATCTCGGATGGGTATGCCGGTTTCTCCAGCATTTCGACGGCCGTGCACCGGATGATCTCGGCGCAAGGGAAGTCGCGAACTTCCTTGAACACCTGGTGGTAAATCGCAATGTGGCCGCCAGTACGCAGAACCAGGCACTCAACGCACTGGTTTTTCTTTATGACAAGGTGCTCGAGCAGCCGCTGGGCGACCTGGGGGCATTCAGGCGATCCCGGCGCCCGAAGCGCCTGCCGGTGGTGCTGTCGCGCAACGAGGTGAATCGACTGCTTGCGGAACTCGGCGGTATGCAGTGGCTGATCGCCTCGCTGCTCTACGGCACGGGGATGCGTCTGATGGAGGCGCTGCGCCTCAGGGTCCAGGATCTTGAATTCGACCGGGGGCTGATCGTGGTTCGGCGCGGCAAGGGGGACAAGGATCGCATCGTGCCGTTGCCCGAGTCCCTCGCCGATCCGCTCGCCCGGCATCTGAAGGAGGTCCGGGCATTGCATCAACGGGATCTGGACGCCGGTTTCGGCGAAGCCCTGCTGCCGGATGCCCTGGCGCGCAAGTATCCCGGCGCGCCCAGGGAGTGGCGTTGGCAGTTTGTGTTCCCGAGCGGGCGGCTGTCCCGGGATCCGCGCAGCGAATCGACGCGCCGCCATCATCTCCACGAGACGGCGGTGCAGAAGGCGGTGGTGGCGGCAGCGCGGCGGGCGGGCATCGCGAAGAAGGCCAGTTGCCATACACTGCGCCACAGCTTCGCCACGCATCTGCTGGAGAGCGGCTACGACATTCGCACGGTGCAGGAACTTCTGGGGCACAGCGACGTGCGCACGACACAGATCTACACCCACGTGCTCAACCGGGGCGGGCTGGCCGTGCGCAGCCCGCTGGATACGGGCTGAATGCGGTGGGACTGTCGGGGGCATGAATAGGGACACTCCCTGTGTGCCTTTAAGAACTTTAGCCCCGCGGGCCGGGGAATGGCAAACATCACGGGGACTCGGCTCCGGGACGCGCTTATGGCGAACCGGTCGCTATGGAACCCGGCAGACTGTTCGTCGGGCTGAAGCCCGACCTGCACGGGCTGGCTGTGATCTCTCAATTGGTTGTTCGTTCGGGGTGGACTGGTACACATACCCGGTAGGAGCCCGGTCCTCCGGGCGAAGGGGTTGGTTTAGGGAGGATCGCCCAGGGGACTGGGCTCCTACAGGCGAGAAAGGGGATTTACATAGCCAGATGTGCCGCAGCGGGCTTTTTTCCCACTTCCCGATTCAGCCTTCCAACTTCATCAAGAGCTTTTCAGCCAGCGCCCTTCCCGCCGTCTCCACGTCCATCTCCACCCCCAAGCGCTTCAGCGAAGTGGCCTCGAGGCCCTCGAAACCACAGGGGTTGATACGGCCGAAGGCCGAGAGGTCCGGGTCCACGTTGAGCGCAATGCCGTGGTAACTGGCGCCGCGGCGCACCCGAAGCCCCAGTGCCGCCACCTTGGCGCCGTCCACGTACACGCCGGGGGCATCGGGACGCGGCTCGGCGCGAATGCCGTGATCGGCCAGCATCGACACCACCGCCTGCTCCAGATGCGTGACCAGCGCACGCACCCCCAGGCGCCTGCGGCGCAGATCCAGCAGCACGTAGAGCACCGCCTGACCCGGTCCGTGGTAGGTCACCTGCCCGCCCCGGTCCACGGGAACCACAGGGATGTCCCCTGGATCCAGCACGTGCTCGCGGCGGGCGTTCAGGCCCAGGGTGAATACAGGAGGGTGCTCCACCAGCCAGAGCTCGTCGGGCGTGCGGGCATCGCGTTCGTCGGTGAACGCCTGCATGCGCCGCCACACCGGCTCGTAGTCGGCAAGGCCGAGGTTCTTGAGGATGACTTCAGACACGGATGATCAGATTCGAGGGTCAAAGATCAATGTTCAATGTTCAAAGTTCCAAAGGACTGCGCCGGCATCGATCGAGTTTCGCACAGTCCCCGACCGTTCCCTTGAACCTTGAACCTTGAACCTTGAACCTTGAACCTTGAACTTTGAACTTTGAACTTTGAACTTTGAACTTTGAACGTTGAACGTTGAACTTTGAACCCTCCCCTCAAAGCACCATAGTCACCAGCTCGCAGGCGGTCAGTTCCCGGTACAGCGCGTCCAACTGCGCCTGGCTGCGCGCCTGGATCACCACCGTGATGGCGAGGTAGCGCCCGCCGCTGGAGGGACGCCGGCTGTAGGCGTCGTCGGGCGTGCCCGGCACGTGACGCTCGACGATCTCTATGACCCGTTCGGAGAACTCCGGCACCGACGGCCCCATGATCTTCAACGGGAACCGGCAGGGGAACTGCATGATGCCTTCGTCACTCAAACCCGGCCTTCCCGCAGTTGCTGCTTGTAGTCCTGGTAGAGCTTCATCATTCGGGCCCACACGGGACCCGGACGCCCGTCACCCACCGGCCGGTCGTCGAGCCGCGTCACGGGCAGGATCTCCTTGGTGGAACTGGTCAGCCAGATTTCCTCGGCGGCGCGCAGGTCGGCCTCGGTCACAGGCGTTTCCATGAGCGGCACGTTGTGGGCCTCGGCCAACTCGACCACCAGGTCCCGGGTGATGCCCGGCAACAGGGACTGGTCCTTGGGCGGCGTGACGATCACGCCGTCGCCCACCACGAACAGGTTGCTGGCCGCCCCTTCGATGGCCCGGCCGGCACGCACCAGAATCGCCTCCGTGGCGCCCGCCTCCACCGCCTGCTGGCGCGCCAGGATGTTGGCCAGCAGGGTGATGGCCTTGATGTCGCAACGGGCCCAGCGGGTATCCGGCATGGTCACCGCGGCCACGCCGGTCTCCAGCAAGGCGGGGTCGCCGGGCTGCAGCGGATTGACCATGGCGAACACCGTGGGGCTGGCATCCTCCGGAAAGGCATGATCACGACGGGCCGCGCCCCGGGTCACCTGGAGGTAGACCGATCGGTCCCCGCCGGGATTGCGCGCCAGCAGTTCCGTGAGCATGCGTGTCCAGCCGGCCCGGTCCAGGGGCGGCATGATCCGCACGGCAGCCAGGCTGCGATCCAGGCGGTCCAGGTGCTGCTCCAGGCGGAACAGGCGCCCGCCGTAGGCGGGGACGACCTCGTAGACGCCGTCGCCGAAGAGAAAACCGCGATCCAGCACCGAGACCCTGGCCTCGGATTCAGGGAGATAATGGCCGTTCAGGTAAACAATCATGTCGTCAGGACGGGCACCGGTGACAAGGGGAATGACGGCTGATGCGCCTCATCGGCCTGCGGCCTCCCGCACATGGCGCTCGCCAGGCCGTGAATGCGCGAAGGACGGGCCGGATCAGGGACCCATCTTCGCAGCGTCGCGACGCTGCGAATCGGCCTAGAACATCTGCAGGACCGTGTCCCAAAGGCGGCGGATGATCCCGCCCGGCTCCACGGTTGCCATGGCCACAAGCGGCTGGCGCAACAGCACCTCGCCATCCAGAATCAGTTGCAGTTCACCGTAGACCTCGCCCTCGCGAACCGGCGCCTCCATGCCCGCATCCAGCTCGATCTGTGCCTGCAGGGCATTGTAACGCCCCCGGGGAACCGAGACATACAGGTCGTCCGGCACGCCCATGGGTACACGCTCGGTCTCGCCCTTCCAGACCCGGGCTTCGGTCAGCACCTCGCCGGCCTGGTAGAGCCTGTGGGTCTCGAACTGGCGAAATCCCCAGCTATAGAGCGCCTGTGACTCGTTGGCGCGCCGGATACCGCCCTGCTGGTGGTTGGCCGCGTCAATCCCCATCACGACGGCGATCAGGCGCATGCCGTCCTGCTCCCGGGAAGACACCAGGTTGTACCCGGCCGCCTGGGTCCAGCCGGTCTTCAGGCCGTCCACGTGGCTGTCGCGCCACAACAGCAGGTTGCGGTTGGATTGCGTAATGTCGTTGAAGGTGAAGCTGCGCTCCGAGTAATAACGGTAGTACTCGGGGAAATCCCGGATCAGCGCCTGGGCCAGCCGGGCCATATCCCGCGCCGAGGTGTACTGGGCCTCTTCGGAGGGCAGGCCGTGGGAGTTGCTGAACTGCGTGTTGTTCATGCCCAGCGCCCGCGCCTGGGCATTCATCAGGTCCACGAACGCGCCCTCCGTGCCCGCCACATGCTCGGCCAGGGCCACGCAGGCATCGTTGCCGGACTGGATGATCATCCCGCGCAGCAGATCCTCCACGGTTACGCGGGTGTTCACCTCGATATACATGCGCGAGGCACCGCTCATGCCGGTTCGCCAGGCACGCTCGCTGACACGCACCTCCTCCTCCAGGTCCATGTTGCCGCTGTTCAATTCCTGGAACACCAAGTAGGCGGTCATGATCTTGGTCAGGCTCGCGGGCTCGACGCGATCGTCGGCGTCATGCTCGGCCAGCACCATGCCGCTCAGGTGATCCATGACCACGTAGTTGCGCGCGGTCATATCGGAGGGCGGGGGTACCTGGAGGCTCGCCTGGGCAAACGGTATCAGCAGCGCAAGGCAGGACAGGGTCAGCAGGAGTCTATGGATCATGGCGTCGGTTCGGTGCACTCGGATTCGGGGGATTCAGGATAATCTTCCGCGGGTCACGGGCACACTACACCATTACCCGGTCGCGGCGAAACGAAACGGTTCTCAGAGCCTGCGGGAACAGCGCGCCGGCCTTCAATCGACCACGATATGGTAATCGGAGAGGCCGATACGTTCGAGACCGTAAACCGTGCGGTCGGCCACCTCCACGCTGTCCAGGGGGCCGATGCGCACCCGGTACACGGGCCTGTCGGCGCGTTGCGCCTCCTTGATGGCCACCTGGCCAAGATCGTGCCCGTTGAGGCGGGCCAGCAACTGCTCGGCATTGTGCCGGCTGGCGAAGGCACCCACCTGCACATAGACCGCCGCCGACCCGGCCCCGGCTCCCGATGCCACCGGCAGGGGTGACGGCGCATCGCCCGATGCCATCCGTTGCGGCTCTCCGGGGTTGAGCGCACGCACCTCCACCAGCGCTGTCCCCTGCTCCACCATGCCCAGCCGGTGGGCCGCCGCGTAGGAGAGATCGATGATGCGGTTCCTGGCGAAGGGTCCGCGGTCATTGACCTTGACCACCACGGAACGGCGGTTCTCGAGGTTGGTGACCTGCACGTAGGTGGGCAGCGGGAGGCGCGTGTGCGCCGCGGTCATGGCATACATGTCATAGGGCTCGCCGCTGGAGGTGCGGCGCCCGTGGAACTTGGTGCCGTACCAGGAGGCCACCCCCCGCTCCACGTAATCGTCGGCCGAGTCCATGACGTGATAGGTCTGCCCGAAGACCTCGTAGGACGGGGGATTGCCGTAGCGGCTGCGCGGTTCGGCCCGGGGCACCGCATCGGGCACATTGGAAAGATCCGGCGGGCTGCTCGGCGCGGCATCCTGCTCTCGGTCCGGCGCGGGGCCGCGGGGGCCGCCGCAGGCAGCGAGCGTCAGGACCAGGATCAGCAGGAGCAGATGGCGCATTAGATGAGCCCGATTCAAGGTTCAAAGTTCAAGGTTCAAAGTTCAAAGTTCAAGGGAGGGTGGGGCGGCCGTACCGGCCACTCGGACGGCCACGGGCAGGCACTGCCCCGTTGAACTTTGAACCTTGAACTTTGAATCTTGAATCATCATTTATTGCCTCCTCGCCCGGTTGATTTCCTCCGCCAGGAGGTGCACTGCCTTGGCGTACAGCGGGCTTCGATTGTACCGGGTAATCACGTAGAAGTTCGGATAACCCAGCCACAGTTCATGGCCGTTCTCGGTTTCCAGTTCGATCAGCGAGAAGCGTCCGTCCCGGGGTACCGATTCCACGGGCGTCACACCGTGTCGGGCCAGTTCCTCCAGCTCATGGCGGGCCTGGTAACCGCCGCCCAAAAGCCTGCGGTAATCATCTCCGTCGGCGTCCGCCCGCGCCACCACCGGCTCGCCCCGGGCCCAGCCGTGGCGGCGGAAATAGTTGGCCACACTGCCGATGGCGTCCGCCCAGGAGCCGATCAGGTCCCGCCGGCCATCGCCGCTGAAGTCCACCGCGTATTCCCGGTAGCTGGAGGAAATGAACTGTCCGCGCCCCATGGCCCCCGCGTAGGAACCGCGGGTCTCGAGAAGGTCCAGGCCTTCCTCGCGGGCCAGGCGCAGGAAATGCCCCAGTTCCGAGCGGAAGAATCCCGATCGGGGCGGATAGTCGAAGCCCAGGGTGACCAGGGAGTCCAGCACCCGGAAACCGCCCTGGTTGCGGCCGTAGAAGGTCTCCACCCCGATGATGGCGACAATGATCGCCGCCTCGACGCCGAACTCCTGCTCGGCCCGTGCCAGCAGGGATTCATGCTCGGCCCAGAAGCGCTTGCCCGCCTCGATACGCTGGTCCGTGAGGAAGATGGGATGGTAGCGATACCAGGGACGCGCCTCGGCGGGCGCGGAGATCAGGTCCAGGACCCGCTGCTGGGGTTGCACGTCCCGAAACAGCGCTTCGAGCTGTGCCCGGCCGAAACCCTCCGCGACCATCCCGTCGATGAATTGCTGGACCGATTCCCGTTCCAGGTAAGGCGGGTCGCCGGCAACAAAGGCGGGGCGGTCGGAGGTGGCGTGGGCGATGCCGGCACTCATGGTTGCCAGCAGAAACGAAGCAAGGACCGTTCGCATGAACCGGGCGATGCTGCGGCAGGGATGACTCATCGGGCCAGCAACCTCCGACGGGAATGGATGGACATGAGGATACCGAAGGCCGCCATCAGGGTCACCATGGACGTGCCCCCGTAACTGACCAGGGGCAGGGGTACACCCACCACCGGCAGCAGGCCTGTCACCATCCCCGTGTTGACGAACAGGTACACGAAGAACGTCAGGGCAATGGAACCGGCCAGCAGGCGGTCATACGCCTCCTGGGCCTTCACCGCGATATAAAGCCCGCGCAGGATCACCACCAGGTACAGCGAGAGCAGGAGCAGCACGCCGAGCAGGCCGAACTCTTCCGCGTACACCGCGAAGATGAAGTCCGTGGAACGTTCCGGCAGGAACTCCAACTGGGACTGGGTGCCGTTGAGCCAGCCCTTGCCGTACAGTCCGCCCGAGCCGATGGCGATCTTCGACTGGATGATGTGATATCCGGCACCCAGAGGATCGCTTTCCGGATTGAACAGCGTAAAGACGCGCTGGCGCTGATACTCGCGCATGAAATGCCACAGGACGGGCGCACCCACCATGGCCAGGGCGCCAAGCCCCATCAGGATGCGCCAGCGAAGCCCCGCCAGGAAGACCACCAGCAGCCCGGCGCTGCCCACCAGCAGGGCCGTGCCCAGGTCCGGCTGCCGCGCGATGAGAAATACCGGCACCGCGGCCAGCACACAGGCCACGACCACCTCGACGAAGCGGGGCGGCAGCGGGCGGTCGGCCAGATACCAGGCCACCATCATGGGCACCGCCAGCTTCATGATCTCCGAGGGCTGGAACCGGAGCACGCCCAGGTCCAGCCACCGCTGCGCCCCCTTGCCCATCTCGCCGGTCACCAGGACCATGGCGAGCAGGGCAATGCCTGCCACATAGATCCACGGGCTCCAGCGCTGGAGGTTGCGCGCGGGGATCTGCGCCATGATCAGCAGCACCAGAAGCGCCAGCCCCAGCCGCGCGCCCTGGCGATAGACCGTGTCCAGGCTCTCGCCGCTGGCGCTGTAGAGCACCACGAAGCCCAGCGACGCCAGCAGCAGCAATCCGCCCAGCAGGGTCATGTCCAGCCGCAGGGCCCTGACCAGGGTGCGCATCAGAACTCCTCTTCCAGCAGGAAATAGTCCATCACCTTGCGGGCGATGGGCGCGGCCACCCGCCCCCCGCTGCCGCCATGCTCCGCGATGACCGCCACGGCGAGGCGTGGTGCGTCCGCGGGCGCGAAGCCGATGAACAGGGCGTGATCCCGAAGGTGCTTGTCCAGCCCCTCCTCGTCATATTCCTCATCCTCGGCCAGACCGAATACCTGGGAAGTGCCTGTCTTGCCGGCCATGGTGTACTCGAGGTCCTGCCCCATGGACCAGTAGGCGGTGCCATTGGTCTTGTGCACCGAGTGCACCATGGGCTGCACCACCTGATCCCAGTGGGCCGTGTTGCGCAACCGCACCGGCGCATCCGGGATCGGGTCGTGCAGCCGAAGGTCGCCACTGGCTGGATCGATGATGCCCCGCAGCACATGGGGCCGCATGCGCTGGCCGCGCATGGCCAGGGTGCTGGCGACCGAGGCGAGCTGGAGGGGTGTGGTCAGCATGTATCCCTGGCCGATGGCGGTGATCAGGGTTTCGCCCGGGAACCAGGGCATGTTCTGGGTGGCCCGCTTCCATTCCCGACTGGGCACCAGGCCCGGACGTTCGCCGGTGGTATCGACGCCGGTGCGCTGGCCGAGACCGAACTCCCGGAGAAACGGCGACATGCGATCGATTCCCAGCCGATAGCCCAGATCGTAGAAATAGACATCGGAGGACTGCGCGATCGCCTTGTCCAGGTCGACCAGCCCATGCCCCTGCCGGCGCCAGTCCCGGTAACGCCGGTCATCATTGGGCAGGGTGTAATAACCCCGTGCATACATGGTGCGCCCGGCGGTGATCACGTCGTTCTCCAGCCCGGCGAGTCCGACCACGGGTTTGAGGGTCGACCCCGGCGGATACTGCCCCGACAATGCGCGGTTGAAAAGCGGCTGATAGCGGTCGTTACGCAGGGCGTTGAACAGCACGGCCGGGATGCCGTGCACGAACAGGTTCGGATCGAAACCGGGCTTGCTCACCATGGCCAGCACCTCGCCCGAGGCAGGATCCATGGCGACGATGGCGCCGTTGCGCCCATCCAGCGCGTCGCGCGCCGCGGCCTGCAGGCCCGAATCCAGGGTCAGCACCAGGTCCTCGCCCGGCACCGGGGACTCGCGCTCCAGGACCCGCAGCACACGCCCCTGCGCATTGACCTCCACCTGCTGATAACCCACCTGGCCGTGCAGCACATCCTCGTAGAAGCGTTCCACGCCGGTCTTGCCGATGTGCGTGGTGCCGCTGTAGTTGCGCCTGTCGAGCCGCGCCTGCTCACGTTCATCGATACGCCCGACGTAACCCACCACGTGGGCAAACTCCTCGCCCAGGGGATAGTGACGGGCGAGGCGGGCCTCGATGTCCACGCCGGGGAACCTGTGGCGATTGATGGCGAACTGGGCCACATCCTGGTCGGTGAGATTGAGCTTCAGCGGGACCGCCTGAAAAGGCCGCTTGCCGCGCAGGGCACGCCGGAAGCGGGCGATCTCCGCTTCCTCGAGAGGGATCAGTTCCGCCAGAGCCGCCAGGGTGTGCTCCAGGTCCGCGACCTGCTCCAGGGTAATCTCCAGTTGGTAGGACGGGCGGTTCTCCGCCAGCACAACGCCGTTCCGGTCATAGATCAGGCCCCGGGGCGGGGGCACGGCCTCAAGCCGGACACGGTTGTTCTGGGAGAGCGTGGTGAAATGGGAGTAACTCACCACTTGCAGGTACGTCAGGCGGGCGACCAGCAGGCCGAACAGCAACAGCACCATCACCAGGATGATAATGACCCGTACGAGAAACAGGCGTTGTTCCTGCGGGTGGTTCTTGATCGCCTGTCGAGCGGACATGAATGGTTACGCGCTTGGAGACATGTGATCGGGCCACCTCATCCGGTGCCCGGGAGTGCCGATCCCATCACGATCCTCGGGGATCTTCAATGGGTCCATACCGGCGGCCCCGGGACGCCGCCCGGGGCATGCAGCCACGGGCCCTCAGACCTTGCTCTTCTGATAACGTTTCTGTCCTGCCAGAAGCTCGGCCTTCGCCTCGTCACTGCTCGCCCACTCCTCCACCTTCACCCACTTGTCGGGTTCAAGCTGCTTGTACTGCTCGAAGAAGTGGGTGATTTGGGCGAGCATGTCCACGGGCAGGTCCGAAGGCCCCTGCACGTGGCTGAACCGTGTATGGAGCCGGTCCACGGGGACCGCAAGGACCTTGACGTCCGGGCCGGCCTCGTCGGTCATCTTGAGCATGCCGACCGGGCGGCAACGGATCACCGAACCGGCGATCACCGGCACGGGGGTCACCACCAGCACATCCACCGGATCGCCGTCCTCAGCCAGGGTGTTCGGCACGAACCCGTAGTTGCAGGGGTAGAACATGGCCGTGTTCATGAAGCGATCCACGACCAGGGCGCCGCTTTCCTTGTCCAGTTCGTACTTCACGGGGTAATCGTGGGACGGGATCTCGATGACCACGTTGATATCGTTGGGCAGATCTTCACCTGCCGTGATCTTGTCCAGATTCATAATATGTGTCGATCCCCAGAAGGTTCGGTTTGCCGGGCATCCACCGGCTTGAAAACAGCCTTTTGTGCCGGAGGGAGAACGACCCATGCCTGCGATGGGCCGGTCCACAAGCCACGGCATTCCCCCGGAACAGCCGCGCAACCGGTCTCGCGCCCCTGCCCGGCTGCCAGGTGTACGGCTCGAGTCCGACAGGCCTCGAGGCCGCATTATAGCCCCTTGGCACCGGTCACACAGCAGGGCGCGGCGCCCTTGCGCCCCGATGGGCAAGCAGGTATAAGACTCGCCCAAACACATGAAAAATGCCTGATTTCAGGCCCAGACATGCCAAACCGGGGGGAAACGACATGCGTATCGTGCTTCTGGGTGCGCCGGGGTCCGGCAAGGGAACGCAGGCCAAGCTCATGGTCGAGCGTTACAGGATCCCCCAGATTTCCACCGGAGACCTCCTGCGCGCCGCCGTGACCACCGGCACCGCGCTGGGCCAGCAGGCCAAGGCCGCCATGGACGCCGGCCAGTTGGTGCCCGACGAGATCGTACTGGGCATGATCCGTGAACGCCTCTCCCTGCCCGACGCCGATGCAGGATTCATCCTGGACGGGTTCCCGCGCAATCTCTCCCAGGCCGAGTCACTGGACCGGATGCTCGCGGACATGGGCCATCCCCTGGACGGCGTGCTGCTTATCGACGTGGATTTCGACATTCTCATGCAGCGCCTGAGCGGCCGCCTGACCTGCGAATCCTGCGGCGCGGTGTTCAACAGCTACACCAGGCCGCCCCGCCATTTCGGCGTGTGCGACATGTGCGGCGGCAACCTCCACCACCGAGCCGACGATAACGAGGAAACCATCAGCAACCGGCTGCGGATCTACGAGAGCCAGACCAGGCCGCTGGTGGGCTACTACGAGTCGCGCGGGGTGCTGGAGGTGGTCGAGGGCGAGGGCGAGATCCCCGATATCTTCGAATCCGTCGTCCGGTCCGCCACGCGGCTGATGGAGGCAGCCAAGGTGCGCGCCACAGAAGCCCCGCCGGCCGCGCCGCGGCGCACGGCGGGCGCGGTCAAACGAGCGGTCGAGGCCCACAAGGCGAGGGCCAAGGCCGTGGCCGCCGGTCAGCGGGACACATCGAAACAGGTGTCCCCGGCCAAATCGGCCAAGGCAGCGGCGGACGCCAAGGCGGGCACCGCAAAGGCGGCGGCCAAAAAAAAGGTGGCCGGCAAGCCGTCCGCCAAGAAGAAAGCAGTGCAAAAGGCGGTGCCGAAGAAGAAGACCGTGAAAAAGGCCGCGGCCGGGAAACCCGCAGCCAGAAAGGCAGCGCCAAAGAAAAAGGCCGTGAAAAAGACCACCCGGAAGGCCGCACCCCGAAAGGCCGCACCAAAGAAGGCGGCGCCGAAAAAGAAGACCGTGAAAAAGACCGCAGCCGGGAAAACCGCAGCCAGAAAGGCAGCGCCAAAGAAAAAGGCCGTGAAAAAGACCACCCGGAAGGCCGCACCCCGAAAGGCCGCACCAAAGAAGGCGGCGCCGAAAAAGAAGACCGTGAAAAAAGCCGCGGCCGGAAAGGCAGCGCCAAAGAAAAAGGCGGTGAAAAAGACTGCCAGGAAGGCCGCACCCCGGAAGGCCGCACCAAAGAAGGCGGCGCCGAAAAAGAAGACCGTGAAAAAGGCCGCGGCCAAGGGGTCCACCGCAAGGAAGAAGAACGCGGGCAAGAGGACAGCCGGGAGACGGGCGCGTCGCTGATTCGCGGAACCCCTCCGCCGAATCACGGCGACCGGGGTTCCCCCGCACGGCCCCTTCCGCGGGGCCGTTGTTTTTCGCCGGCTGCTAAGCTACCCGGATGCCGGGTGATGCCCATAACGGTTTTCGGGATATGCGCGCTTGAACGCGGTGAAACGCACATTGTCCGGCCTTGTTCTGATGGCGCTCGCCGGTCCGGCACCTGCCACGGAGTTTGATCCCTGGGCACTGTGCGCCCCGGAGCCGGACATCGTGCACACCCCGGCCAGCCCCATCGGTGACACCCGTGTACGCCTGTTCGCCGACGAGGCGCTGGTGGACCGGGCCGGCATGTCCGTGTTCCGGGGCAACGCGGTGCTCTCCCGTGACGGCAGGTCCCTCGCCGCCGATGAATTGCGTTTCGACGAATCGCGCGGCTACGCCGAGGCCGAGGGCAATGTCGTCTTCGACGATGGCGATCTGCGCATGGAAAGCCGTCAGGGCCACCTGTACCTGGAGTCCCAGACAGGCGCCTTCGACAGCGCCCTCTACCGCTACCGCCCCATGCATGCCCGGGGAGAGGCCGGCGACGTGGAGCGTCTGGGCCCCGAGCAGGTGCGTCTCACCGGGGCCACCTACACCACCTGCGACCCGGGCAACGAGGACTGGATCCTGAGGGCCCGGCAGGTGGATCTGGATCAGGCCGCCGGAGACGGCACCGCCCGGGGCGTGTCCCTGCGTTTCAAGGGCGTGCCGCTGTTCTATACCCCGTACATCACTTTCCCCATCGACGACCGGCGAAAATCCGGATTCCTGTATCCCGGTTTCGGCAACTCCGATGCCTCGGGCCTGGATCTGAGCATCCCCTACTACTGGAACATTGCCCCCCACCGGGACGCCACCCTCACCCCGAGGCTGCTGGGCGACCGCGGGCTCCTGCTGGGCGGTGAATTCCGCTACCTCAATCCGCGCAGCCGGGGGGAACTCGATGTGGCATACCTCGATGACCGGGCGTTCGGCGATGAACGCGGCGCGCTGAGCTTCAGGCACCGCGGCGAGCCCCTGGAGCGGACCACCGTGGATGTCCTGCTGAACACCGTCTCCGACAGGGACTATCTCGCGGACCTGGGCGGCACACTGGATGCATCCAGCACCACGCACTTGGAGAGCCGCGCCGACGTGCGCTACGCGGGCAGCGGCTGGAACCTGCTCACCCGCTTCCAGGGCTACCAGACCGTGGACCCGGCCATCCCGTCGGAAGCCAGGCCCTACCAGCGCCTGCCCCAGGTCCTGTTTCAGTCCGGTCTGCCCGGTGTGCCGGGGGGGCTGGAAGGCGACCTGCGGGCGGAGTGGGTGGCCTTCGAGCGCGACGACAGCCTCACGGGGCAGCGCCTCGACCTGACACCCGCCCTGCGCATGCCCATGCGCCGCACATTCGGATTCCTGACGCCGGAGGTCAAGTACCGCTATACAAGCTACCGGCTCTCCGGCACCGAACCGGGCGAGCCGCGCAGCCCGGATCGCGCCCTGCCCATCTTCAGCCTGGACAGCGGGCTGTTTTTCGACCGTCCCCTGCAGGGCGGACGGATGCAGACCCTGGAGCCGCGCCTCTACTACCTGTATGTGCCGCACCGCGACCAGGATGCGCTGCCGCTGTTCGATACCGGGCGCATGGATTTCAGTTTCGATCAACTGTTCCGTGACACCCGCTTCTCCGGTGCCGACCGGGTGGGCGACGCCAACCAGCTGACCCTGGCGCTCACCAGCCGGCTGATCGACGCCGGCAGCGGAGAGGAGCGCCTGCGCGCCAGCGCGGGCCAGATCCTCCATTTCGACGACCGCAGGGTGACCCTGGAGCCAGGCGGCGAGCCGGTCACCCGGGGCAGCTCCAGCCTGGTCGCCGAGGCGGCCCTGCGCATGGCCCGGGCGTGGTATTCCCGGGCCGCCGTGCAGTGGGATCCCCACCGGGAACAAACCGAAATGGCCACTGCCCAACTCCAGTACCGGGGCGCGGGAAGGCGCATCGCCAACCTGGGCTACCGCCTGCGGGAAGACCCGTCACGGCCGGACCGGGACCTGGAGCAGGTGGACGTGTCCGCCGCCTGGCCCTTGTCGGCACAATGGGACGTGGTGGGCCGCTACAACTACAGCCTGCGTGACAACCGGGATGTGGAGATCCTGATGGGCTTTGAGTACGAGAGCTGTTGCTGGCGCGCACGGGTGGTGGGGCGACGTTATCTGACGGCGAGCGGGGATCGCGAGTACAATAACGCCATCCATTTCCAGTTGATCCTCAAGGGCCTTGCGGGGCTGGGCACCGGTCTCGAGGACCTGTTGGGCGAAAGTATCCGAGGTTTTGAGAGTTATGACTGATATCCGCGCAATCCTGACTGCCCTGCTGCTGGCCGCTCTCATGTGGCCCGCGGCGGGCAGCGCGCAGACCACCGATGACGTCACCCTGGATCGCATCGTCGCCGTGGTGGAGGACGACGTGATCATGGAGAGCGAACTGAACTACCGGCTGGACCAGATCAGGCAGCAGATCCGGAGCCGGGGCAATCAGCCGCCGCCGGACAGTGTACTCGTTCCACAGGTGATGGAGCGTCTGGTCATCGAGCGGCTGCAGTTGCAGCGCGCCGCAGGCATGGGCATCCGCATCGACGACATTGCGCTGAACGAGGCCATGGAGAACATCGCGCGGGAGAACCGCATGAGCCTGCCCCGGTTTCGTGAGCTGCTGGTTGCGGAAGGCATCGACTTCCAGCGATTCCGGGAACAGATTCGCGATGAAATGGCGATCAGCCAGCTGCGCCGCCGCCAGGTGGACAATCGCATCCAGGTGAGCGAACAGGAGATCGACGACCTGATCGCCAGCGAGAGCGGCGCCATCGACCAGGACGTGGAGTACCGCATCAGCCACATCCTCATCCCCCTGGCCGAGGGCGCCACACCCGCCGACATTCAGGAAGCCAGGGAGCGGGCCGAGTCGGTACGCAGACTGGCCCTGGAGGAAGAGCGGAGCTTTTCCGAACTGGCGGTGAGCGAATCCGGCGGCCAGCAGGCGCTGGAAGGCGGCGATCTCGGCTGGCGGTCCGCGGCCCAGGTGCCCACCGTGTTCGCCCGCAATGTGGTGCTCATGCGGGAAGGGGACGTGAGCGAGGTCATCCGCTCCCCGTCCGGCTTTCACATCGTCAAGCTCGAGGGCCGCCGGGGCGGTGAACGGGCCCGGATCACCCAGACGCATGCGCGGCACATCCTCATCTCCCCCACCGCGGTGCTGAGTGACGAGCGCGCCCGGGAGCGCCTGGAATCACTTCGCCGACGCATCGCCATGGGCGATGCCTTCGAGGACCTGGCCCGGGCGCACTCCGACGACCGCGGCAGCGCCATGCGCGGCGGCGATCTGGGCTGGTCGGACCCCGGGGACCTGGTACCCGCGTTCGAGGAAGTGATCAACAACCTGCCGCCGGGCGAGATCAGCGAACCCTTCCGCACCCAGTTCGGCTGGCACATCGCCGAGGTGCTGGACCGCCGCGAACATGACAGCTCCCGCCAGCTCATGCGGGCACAGGCCCGGGAGATCATTCGCGACCGCAAGCGCGAGGACGAGACCGAACTCTGGCTCCGCCGCCTGCGCGACGAGTCCTACGTCGAGCTGCGCCTGGACACCCGCATCAGCGGCCTGTGACGGACGGGGTCCGGGGGGCTGCCGTGAGCAAACCCGCTTTTAGCCACAGAGGTCACAGAGGTCACAGAGAAAGCGGAAATTCGCTGCACTGCAGGTGTGGCTTCATGCCGGATATCCTGGTGATCAGGAGCCCGGGTGGTGTCGTGACAAGGCTTGGCCAGTGTACTTGGTAGCTTATCTTTATCTTTTTGCTCTGTGACCTCTGTGACCTCTGTGGCCAAATCCCCCCCCACCCCCCGCATCGCCGTCACGCCCGGTGAACCCGCCGGCATCGGTCCGGACCTGGTGGTCATGGCCGCACAGGCGCCGTGCGACGCGCATCGGGTGGTGATCTCGGATCCCGATCTGCTCAGGGAACGGGCAGAGATGCTCGGCCTGCCCCTGTCGCTGCGCGAGTTCGATCCAGGCGCGCCTCCCCGCCCTGACCGGCCGGGCATGCTGACGGTATCGCCCTGCCCCCTGCACGCACCGGTGCAACCAGGGAGGCTGAACCCCGCCAACGCGCCCCATGTGCTTGCCACCCTTGAGCAGGCGGTGGACGGCTGTCTGGACGGGCGCTTCCAGGCCCTGGTCACGGGCCCTGTGCACAAGGGCGTGATCAACGACGCGGGCATCCCCTTCACCGGCCACACGGAGTTCCTTGCCGCGCGCTGCGGCGCCGCCACGCCCGTGATGCTGCTGGCCGCAGGCGGCCTGCGGGTGGCGCTGGCCACCACCCACCTGCCGCTGCGCTCCGTGAGCGACGCCATCACCGGGCCCGGCCTCGAGCACGTCCTGGAGGTGCTGGACCGGGACCTGCGCGGGCGTTTCGGCATCGCGGAGCCGCGCATCCTGGTGTGCGGGCTCAACCCCCACTCGGGCGAAGGCGGACACCTGGGACGCGAGGAGATCGAGGTGATCGCGCCGGCCCTGGAGCGTCTGCGAAGCCGGGGGCTGCACCTGGTGGGGCCGCTGCCCGCCGATACGCTGTTCACACCCCGGCACCTGGAACGCGCGGACGCGGTGCTGGCCATGTACCATGATCAGGGCCTGCCCGTACTCAAGCACGCGGGTTTCGGGCGCGCGGTGAACATCACCCTGGGGCTGCCGCTGATCCGTACCTCCGTGGATCACGGCACCGCCCTGGAACTGGCCGGCACCGGGCGTGCCGAGACCGGCAGCTTCGCGGAGGCCGAGGCGCTTGCCTTCCGCCTGGCCCTTCAGCAGGGCGCTGACCGGTCAACCCGGGATCAGCCGTCAAACCCAGGAGAACAATGATGAAATCCATGCATTTGCGCCTGAGTGCCATCATCACGGGCGCCCTTGTGCTCGGTGCCTGCACCTTCGTGCCGGTGACCGGCGAGGGCGAGCAGGTCCGCGTCGCCACCGCCGTCGAGGTGCAGCGCTGCGAGCATCTGGGCGCGACCATTGTGACCATTCGCGAGCGGATCGGCTTCGTGCGCCGCCCGCCCGAGAAACTGGCCGAAGAGGCGGAAGCCACCGCACGCAATTCGGCGGCCGCTGACTGGAACGCCAACGCCATCGTGCCGCGCGCCCCGCTCGAGGGCGGCCGGCAGGTCTTCGACGTCTACCGCTGCTGACGCCTGCGGACGCGGCCGGTTTCGTGAGCACCCATCATCCCCGCAAGCGATTCGGGCAGCATTTCCTGCACGACACGGCCGTCATCGACCGGATGGTGGCGGCCATCGCGCCCCGGAAGGGGGAGACCCTGGTGGAGATCGGGCCGGGCCTCGGCGCGCTGACCCTGCCGCTGCTCAGGCGCATGGGCAGGCTGCACGTGGTGGAACTGGATCGCGACGTCATTCCCCGCCTGGAAGCCCTGTGTCGGGACAGCGGAGAGCTCATCGTCCATAGCGCCGATGCCCTGCGCTTCGACTTCACCTCCCTGGTGCCGGCGCAGGGAAAGCTGCGGGTGGTGGGCAACCTGCCCTACAACATCTCCACCCCGCTGATCTTTCACCTGCTGAAGGCTGCGCATGCTGTACAGGACATGCATTTCCTGTTGCAGAAGGAAGTGGTGGACCGGCTGGTGGCATCCCCCGGCAACCGGGACTACGGTCGGCTGAGCGTCATGGTCCAGTATCACTGCCGTGCCGAGGCCCTGTTTCGTGTGGGTCCCGGCGCGTTTCATCCGCCGCCGAAGGTGGACTCGGCGTATGTGCGGCTCACGCCCTGGGAGACGCTTCCCCACGAGGCCCGCGACCCGGGGCTGTTCTCGGCGCTGGTCAACCAGGCCTTCACCCAGCGCCGCAAGACGCTGCGCAACGCGGTGCGCGGTTTTGCGGATGCGCAAGTCCTGGAGGCCGCCGGCATCGACCCCGGCGCGCGTCCCGAGACCCTGGACGTGGCCCGGTTCGTGGCCCTGGCCAACAGGATTGCCGAATTCCGGTCCACCCATGGAGAACCGGCGTAGGAATGCCGGGCCATTCTGCTTAAAGACAGCGGATGTCTGGCATTGACCGGATTGACGGGATGCCGAAGGCCACCTGTGCGTCATGCAAGGCCTGCCGATCCGATCCACGGGCCTGCGCTTGCCTGTGTGCCGACTCCCGCCATCCGTGCCTGAGACGACGGGGCGGCGCTCACGTCCCCGGAGGACGGGCGCTATACTGAGGGCCTGTGCATGCATCCCCGGGCAAGGCACCGCGCGGGACCCTGTTCAGGGGCGCAGACATCAGCACACTCACCTCATCGCCCCGCGAGATCACGTATGCCCCCGACCCGACCCTCCGGCAACCGTCTCCATGCCTTGCGCGACCTGGGTCAGAGCGTCTGGTACGACTGCGTCCGCAGGGATCTGCTGGATTCCGGCGAACTGGATCGCATGATCCGTGATGACGGGCTGGCCGGCCTGACATCCAACCCCGTGATCTTCGATCAGGCTGTGACCGGGACAGACCTCTACGAGGAGGCCATCCGCGCATATCTGCTCGAAGAGCCGGACACGGACCCGGAGACACTTTTCAACCGGGTTGCCATGGACGACCTTCGGCGCGCAGCCGACGCCTTCATGCCCCTGTACCGGGAGACCGGCGGCGGCGACGGATTCGTGAGTCTCGAGGTTTCACCCGAACTGGCCCACGACACGGACGCCACGGTGCGCGAGGCCCAGGCCCTGTTCGCCCGCATGGACCGACCCAATGCCATGATCAAGGTACCCGGCACCCGGGCGGGCGTGGCCGCCCTGGAGACACTGATCGCCGAAGGCGTGAACGTGAACATGACACTGCTGTTCTCGGTGCCGCGCTACAAACAGGTCCTCGAGGGCTGGATGCGGGGCATGGAGATACGCCTGGAGCGCGGCGACCCCCTCGATCGGGTTGCCTCGGTGGCCAGCTTCTTCGTCAGTCGCGTGGACACGGCAGTGGACCGGCTGCTCGATGAACGGATCAGGGAAGGCCGCCCGGTGGAACACCTGCACGGCACCCTGGCCATCGCCAATGCGAAGCTCGCCTACGCCCATTTCCGGGACCAGCGCGGCGGTGCGCGCTACAGCCGGCTGGAGGCCGCCGGCGCCCATCCCCAGCGCCTGCTCTGGGCCAGCACCGGCACCAGGAATTCCGACTACAGCGACGTGCACTACGTCGAGTCCCTGATCGGCGAACACACGGTCAGCACCCTGCCTCCGGATACCTACCGGGCATTCCTCGATCACGGTGTCGCGACATCCACCCTGGCCGAGGGCCTGGACGAGGCCCGCGGCCGCATCGCGAGTCTCGCCGACCTGGGGATCGATCTGGAAAGTGTCACCGATCGACTGGAGGCCGATGGCATTCGCGGTTTCAGGGATGCCTTCGATCATCTGCTGGGGGCACTGGCAGAGGTCCGCGACCGCCTGAGGGCGTCCACATGAACCCGGCCGCAGTATCCCTCGGGCGTGCCCGCTCCCGGCAGCGTGCCGGAGCCCCGGACGGGCCACGGGCTGCGGCTCCGTATGATCGTCCCGACGCCCCCTGGCACCTGGACCGGGTGGCGCCACGGCAGCTTTGCCCATGAACCTGCTCGCGGCAGACGTGGGGGGTACCAAGAGCCTGCTCATGCTGGCCCGTGACCGGCATGGCCGGCTCGAATTCAACCACCTCACCCGATTCGAGAGTCAGGACTATCCTGACTTTGAATCCATGGCCCGGCAGTTCCTGGCACAGTGCCACACCGCCCCGGAACACCTGCAGGGGGCCTGCCTGGCCGTGGCGGGCCCCGTGGAAGGTGAGGCCGGTGGGCGGCGGCGCGCGCGCCTGACCAACCTGCCCTGGGAACTGGATTCTGAACACCTGGGCCGGGCGTTGGGGATCCCGGCCGTCGCCCTGATCAACGACTTCGAGGGGATCGCCCACAGCCTGCCCGTCCTGGCGGACTCCGCCCTGGCCACCCTGCAGCACGGGGAAGCCGACCCCGCCGGGCCGCGCCTGCTGGTAGGCGCGGGTACAGGCCTGGGCGTGTGTACCATCTGCCCCGGCCAGGAGCTGCTGCCGGGCGAGGGGGGACACAGCGGTTTCGCACCGACGGACGCCCAACAGATGCGGCTGTGGCAGTTCGTGGTCCGGGAGGCGGGGCGATGCACCCGGGAACACCTGCTCTCCGGCCGCGGGCTCGCGCGCATCGCCGCCTATCTGCAGACCGAGGACCATGCCCCCGGCCCCGCGCTGGCCGAGGCCATGGTCCGGGAGGACCCGGCGGCGGCACTGTGCCGTTTCGCCCTGCAGGACTCGGACCCCCTTGCCCGGGATACCCTGCGCCTGTTCGTGCGCATCTACGGGGCGCAGACCGGTGACCTGGCCCTCGCCGTGCTCCCCACGGGCGGGGTCTATCTGGCGGGCGGTATCGCACCGCGCATCCTGCCTCTGCTGCAGAACGGGGACTTCATGGCCGCCTTCGTCAACAAGGCGCCCATGGGACACCTGCTGACCCGGTTCCCCGTCAAGGTCATCACCGATCCCAACGCCGGGTTGCTCGGGGCCGCACGACACGTGCACCGGCTGGTGAAGAACGGATAGGACATTTCCATATTCACTGCTCAGGATTCCGGAGCGGGGCGCCGACCCCATCCGCCCGAATCCCAGGTTCAGAATCTTGAACGTATTTTGTGGCCATTTTCCTCCGGCGGCCGGTTGGGGCAAGATAGGTCTTCCACACCCATACGATTTCCGACCCCCCATGACCGAGAACACACACAGCCGGAGTGACAATCACAACATCACGGTGGATGTGGAAACCGCCTACATACCGGAACAGTCCGATCCCGATCAGTCCCGGTACGTGTTCGCCTACACCGTCACCATACGCAACGAGGGACGCGTACCGGCGAAACTGCTGACCCGCCACTGGGTCATCAACGATTCCAACGGCAAGGTGCAGGAAGTGCGCGGCGAAGGCGTGGTGGGCGAGCAGCCGCACCTCAAACCCGGCGAAGGATTCCAGTACACCAGCGGCACCATGATCGAGACACCCGTCGGCACCATGCAAGGCAGCTACCAGATGCGCGGCGACGACGGCGTGGACTTCGACGCCGAGATTCCGCCTTTCATGCTTTCCATGCCACGCGTTCTCCACTGATCTGAGGTACGAGGTGTGAATTGCGAAGTGGGAACAAAGGCGCTCATACTTCGCACTTCCCAATTCACACTTCCAACTTTCCAAGCCACTTGTCCCTGCGTCATACCTACACCGTTTGGGCCCCGATCTACGACCTGATCGTGGACCGGGCCACGCGCGGCCCGAGGCGGCGCAGTCTGGAGCGCCTCGGTGACGTGCGCGGCCAGGAGATCCTGCTCCCCGGGATCGGATCAGGGCTTGACCTGCCTTTCCTTCCGCCGGGTGCCCGTTATCACGGCATGGATCTGACACCCGCCATGCTCGCGCGTGCACGTCGCGTTGCCGGCTCCCTGGATATCCCCGTCGAGTTGCAGGTGGGCGACGCCATGGCCATGCCGTATGACAGCGGGCGCTTCGACACGATCATCCTTCACCTGATACTGGCCGTGGTGCCGGAACCACGCCGCGCCTTTGCGGAGACCGTCCGCGTCCTGCGCCCCGGCGGCCGGATCCTGATCCTGGACAAGTTCCTGCGCTCCGGCCAGCGGGCCCCGCTGCGACGCCTGGTGAATCCGGTGATCAGCCGGCTGGCCACGCGTACCGACGTGGTCTTCGAGGAACTGCTCGGGCAGCACGACCATCTGCGTGTGATCGAGGACACGCCGGCGCTGGCGGGCGGCTGGTTCAGGCACATCGTCCTTGAGAAGTTGGAAGTGTGAATCGGGAAGTTGGAATTGAAACCAACCATACCTTGCAAGCCGGACATGGTTTGCACCTCGGGGTCACCACTCCAGCCCCGGGCCGTGCTGATCCGGCCGTTTTGCTCCTTCACGAGTCCGGGCGGGTGAAACCGGCAGTGCAGCTCCCGGCGCCCGTGCCCTGCCGGGTGCCTCGGTTGCCATCCCGGGGTGACGCGCATCATGGTGGCGGTCCCTGCCTCACCTGGCCGGATTCATACTTCCCAATTCCCTCTTCCCACTTCAAAATCCCCGCATGAGTGTCTACGCCGTCGGAGATCTCCAGGGTTGTCTCGATCCCCTCAAGCGTCTGCTGGACCGGGTGCGCTTCGATCCCGCCGGGGACCGGCTCTGGCTGGTGGGAGACCTGGTCAATCGCGGCCCCCAGTCCCTGGAGGCGCTGCGGTTTGTGCGTGAACTGGGTGATGCCGCCATCACGGTGCTGGGCAACCACGACCTGCATCTGCTGGCCATCCACCAGGGCGTGCACAAGGTGCGTCGCAGGGACACGGTGCAGGCCATACTCGACGCCCCGGACCGCCACGAACTGATGGACTGGCTGCGCCGCCAGCCCCTGCTGCATCATGATCCGGACCTGCGCTGGACCATGGTGCATGCGGGCCTGCCGCCCCAATGGGATCTGGAGACGGCGCTTGCCTGCGCGAGGGAGGTGGAAGCCGCGCTGCGGGGTGATGATCATGGCCTGCTGCTGGAGCGCATGTACGCGGACAAACCGGATCTCTGGTCGCCGGATCTCAGGGCATGGGATCGGCTTCGCTTCATCATCAACTGTTTCACCCGATTGCGCTACTGCAGCGCGGACGGCCATGTGGACATGGAGCACAAGGGCCCCCCGGGTGACCAGCCGCCCCATCTGATGCCCTGGTTTGCCGTGCCCGGTCGCAGGAGTGCCCGGGAACGCATCGTGTTCGGTCACTGGTCCACACTGGGCCTGTATCAGGCGGATAACGTGCTCGCCCTGGATACCGGGTGCGTGTGGGGTCAGAGCCTGGCCCTGGCACGGCTTGACGGCAACGATGTGGAGATCATGCAGACCGGGTGCGGTTGAGCCTCATCCTGACGGAAGCGGGAGGCGCATTCGTATGCTGAACCGTTCCGGGATTCCTGCCCGGGTTCATTCACGGACGCCCGTCTGTTCAGGATTGCGGGCCACGGTGAACGCCACGAGTGGATGGGCCGGTCGCATTTCAGGAGGATCAGATCATGTCCGATAACCGCAGAAGCCGGATTGTCACCGAGGGCGTCCAGCGCAGTCCGAACCGCGCCATGCTGCGCGCCGTCGGGTTCGACAACGGCGACTTCACAAAGCCCATCGTGGGCGTTGCCAGCGCGCACAGCACCATCACCCCCTGCAACATGGGCATCGGAAACCTCGCCGAACGCGGCGAGGCCGCCCTGCGCGCGGCGGGGGCGATGCCGCAACTGTTCGGTACCATCACCATCTCCGACGGCATCTCCATGGGGACCGAGGGCATGAAGTACTCGCTCGTCTCCCGGGAGGTGATCGCCGACGCCATCGAGACCGTGTGCATGGGTCAGTCCATGGACGGCGTCATCGCCTTCGGGGGCTGTGACAAGAACATGCCGGGCGCAATGATCGCCATTGCGCGCATGAATATCCCGGCAATCTTCGTCTATGGCGGCACCATCAAGCCGGGGCATTACAAGGGCAGGGATCTCACCATCGTATCCGCCTTCGAGGCCGTCGGCAGCCACGCCGCCGGACGGCTGAGTGACGAAGACCTGGCCGGTATCGAACGCAATGCCTGCCCGGGTGCCGGTTCCTGCGGCGGGATGTACACGGCCAACACCATGTCCAGTGCCTTCGAGGCCATGGGCATGAGCCTGCCGTACTCATCCACCATGGCGGCTGAAGACGAGGAAAAGGCCGACAGTGCGGCCCGTTCCGCCGAAGTGCTTGTGGACGCCATCCGCCACCAGCGCCTGCCCCGGGAGATCCTGACCCGCCAGGCCTTCGAGAACGCCATCGCGGTGGTCATGGCCCTGGGCGGATCCACCAATGCAACGCTGCACCTGCTGGCCATCGCACATGCCGCCCGGGTGCCGCTTTCCCTGGACGACTTCGAGGAAATCCGCGGCCGGGTGCCGGTGCTTTGCGACCTGAAGCCCTCGGGACGTTTCGTCACCACCCAGTTCCACCGGGCGGGCGGGATCCCCCAGGTGATGAAGATGCTCCTTGAACGGGGGCTGCTGCATGGCGGCTGCCTGACCATCACCGGCAGAACTGTCGCCGAGACCCTGTCCGACGTGCCGCCCGACCCGCCCGATGACCAGATGGTCATCCGTCCCTGGAACAAGCCGGTCTATGCCAGCGGGCACCTGGCGGTGCTCAAGGGCAATCTGGCGCCCGAGGGAGCCGTGGCAAAGATCAGCGGCATCAAGAAGCCGGAGATCACCGGTCCGGCGCGGGTGTTCGACGCCGAGGAGGCCTGCATGGAGGCCATTCTGGCCGGCCGCATCAGGGCAGGCGACATCCTGGTGATCCGTTACGAGGGCCCCCGGGGCGGCCCGGGCATGCGTGAGATGCTGTCGCCCACCTCGGCGATCATCGGGGCCGGTCTGGGTGACAGCGTCGGGCTGATCACCGACGGGCGCTTCTCCGGCGGCACCTACGGCCTGGTGGTAGGACACGTGGCGCCGGAGGCCGCCGCGGGCGGCGCCATCGCACTGGTACGGGAAGGGGACTCCATCACCATCGATGCGGGCGCGCGCAGGTTGCAGCTCAATGTCTCCGAGGCGGAGCTGGAACAACGCCGCCGGCAATGGACACCTCCGTCCCCCCGTGATACGCGCGGAGTGCTCGCCAAGTACGCACGGCTGGTCGGCTCCGCGTCGAAGGGCGCCGTCACGGACGCGGAGGAATGACGGTGACTCTCCGGATTGCCGTGTTCGGCGGAACCGGCTTTCTGGGGCGCGCAGTGGTGAGCCGCCTGACCGGATCCGGGATCGCCGTACGCATCGTGGCACGGCATGCGGACAGCGCCGCAGGAGAGAACCCGAGCGGGCTCGTGGAGTATCGGGCCGCCGACATCCAGGACGAGGCGGCGGTCAGCGCGGCGCTTCGCGGTGCGGACGGCGCGGTGAATGCGGTCTCGCTCTATGTCGAACGACCGGGCGGCCCGTCGTTCGAGGCGATTCACGTGGAAGGTGCGGGGCGTATCGCCGCTCTGGCCGAACAGGCCGGTGTCGCCTCGCTGGTACACATCTCCGGGATCGGCGCGGACGAGGCCTCGGCCTCGCCTTACGTGCGGGCCCGGGCGCGGGGCGAACGACGGGTACGCAGCGCCTTCCCGGGGGCCGTCATCCTGCGCCCAAGTGTACTGTTCGGCCCCGGCGATGCCTTCCTGCGTTCCCTGGAGATGATCACCCGGCGCCTGCCGGTGGTGCCTCTGTTCGGTCATGGCGGCACTCGGCTGCAACCCGTGTACGTGGAGGATGTGGCCGCGGGTATCGAGCGGGCGTTGCAATCGCCCGAAGCGCGCGGCCGCACCTTCGAACTGGGCGGTGCCGGGATCCATACCTACCGGGAGATCATCGCCATGGTGCTCGATCATCTGCACCGCCGGCGCCTGCTGGTCCCCGTGCCCTTTGCCGCATGGCACCTGCTGGTCACCCTCGCATCCATACTGCCCGGACCGCCGTTGACGCGTGATCAGGTGATTCTCATGGAAACGGACAACATCGTGGGCCATGGCATGAGTGGCTTCAGTGACCTGGGCCTCACGGCACGTGCCATGGAACCGCTGCTCGGGATCTGCTTCGATGCCCGGACATGATTGTCGTCCGGACAGGCGTTGGGCCAGCATCAGGATCCGAACACCGCGGTGTGTCCTGATGCGCCGCCGGCCTGCCGGGCCTGACCGGCGCATCGGGGGCGGTGCCCGCCGGGAGACCGGCGGGATGAAGCCGTCACACCAACTTGCAGGGCAAGGATCGATTCCGACATGACAGGTTCGCCCCGGCTGCCGGATTTCCTGATCGTCGGCACCATGAAATCCGGCACGTGCTCATTGCGTGATTCACTGAGGATGCATCCCGACATTCATATGCATCCCAGGGAAGTGCACTTCTTCAATCGCGACGAGAACTACGCCCGCGGCCTCGAGTGGTACTCGCAGTGCGTGACCGCGGGCCTGGACGGCCAATCTGCCGCGACCACCCTGATCGGCGAGAAGACACCCGCGTACAGTTGCATTCCCGGTTGCGCACAACGCATCCGTTCAGCCATCCCGGATGCCCGACTGATCTGGATATTTCGGGACCCGGTCCGCCGGGCCTACTCCCACTACCTGCATCGGCGCCGCACGGGCTATGAACTGAGGTCTCTGAGGGCGGCGCTGGCACGCGAGCCCGCCCGCGTAAAGGCCCACGGCCCGGCAACCGGTTACGTCGAGCGTGGCAAGTATGTCGTGCAGATCGAAGAATATCTGCGCTGGTTCCCCCTCAGCCAGATGCATTTCGTGCTGTTTGAACGGTTCATTGCCGATCCGGCCACCGAGCTGGGCCGGATCACCGATTTCCTCGGGCTGCCGGGTTTCGCGGCCCACCCGCCGCGCCTGCATTCGCACCCTTCCCGGTCGCCGGGTCTGGTCCCGGGGGTCTGGCTGGCCCGCAAGGTCTTCGGCAAGGGCCATCGGGTCCATCGCCTGGCCATGAAACTCGGCGACGCCGTCCCGGGTCGCCGACCCGCGTTCCCCGACGACATCCGGCGGGACCTGGCCGAGCGTTTTGCCCCCTTCAACCACAGGCTTGCGGAACTGACCGGCCTTGACCTGAGTCCGTGGCGAAGCCCATAGCCACGGCGGACCGATGAACCGGGCCCGGGCGTCCCCCCGGCGCCATCGACACCGTTTCACAACCGCGGCCGGCAGGATCTGTCATCAGGACGTCGTTCACGCGTGTCATGGATCCCGATCTTTCCGGGCAGTTTGCTCAGCGTGTCGGAGGCCCGGAGGAACGGAGAGGCCGCGTCGCAACGGCAGACCTCCACGAGCAGCCGGCCCGGAAACAGCCTGTCGTATCGCCTCTGATTCCACTAGAATCGGCACTATCAGTCATTATCTCATCCAATAAGAAGCCAACCAAACATCTGCCATGCCTATAAAGAAAGTCTCCTGTGATCAGCTTGCCATCGGCATGTATGTGGCCAGTCTCGACCGGCCATGGACCGAGACACCCTTCATGTTTCAGGGTTTCGAACTTCACACTCAACAGGACATCGACGAGTTGTGCAGGCACGCCCGCTATGCGTATGTCATCGTTCCTGATGAAGAGATCGAACTGACGAGGAAGGGTTCCGGGCGTACGGAGACGCACGCGACGTCCACCATTCTCCACCAGACCACCTATGTGGATTCCGTCCCCGTCGACAGGGAGATCAGCGAAGCCAAACCCTCGCAGGAAGTGTTCGGGGAACTTTTCTCGGAGGTCGAATCCCTGGTCCGGGTAGGCAGGCCTGTCTCATTCGAGATCTTTCAGCAGCCTGCGAAGAACCTGGTCAACAGCATCACTCGAAACCCCGACGCCTATATCTGGCTCACGCGCCTCAAGAAATTCGACTCCTACCTGTACAAGGATTCACTGACCGCTGCGGTCTGGGCAACCGCCCTGGGCAGGAAGCTCGGCATCGCGGAGCAGGAGCTTCAGAACCTCGCCATCGGCTGCCTGTTGATGGACATCGGGAAACTGCGACTGCCAACGGCAATCCAGCACAAGACCGGGCGCCTGAGTGATGAAGAATGGGAGCTGATGAAGAGCCATGTCGAACTGGGCGTGAAGCTTCTGGCGGAAAGCGCCGATTACCCGCCCGAGGTCCTGAACATCGTGCGCACCCACCATGAACGGCTCGATGGCTGCGGCTACCCGGACGGACTCACGGGCGGCCATATTCCCTTGTTCGGGCAGATCGCGGGCATCGTCGACCAGTACGTGGCAGTCACCCGGCCGCGGCCGTTTGCGGATGCGATTTCCCCGTCAAAGGCTGAAGAGATGCTGTACAAGCAGAGAGGGAAGCTGTTTGACGAGATGCTGGTCGAGTACTTCATCCAGACCCTGAGCGCCTACCCGACCGGTTCACTGGTTGAACTCAGTTCCGGAGAAGTCGCCATCGTCCAGTCCCAGAACTCGGGCCGCAACCTGAGACCGAATGTCATCCTGCTGCTTGATCCGAGCAAGCAGCCGTACGGGGTCTATCCGCTGGTCAATCTGGATACCTACAGCAAGGACGATCTGCCGGTGAGGATCGTCAGGACCCTCGCCGCCGGCGAGTATGGCATCGATATCGAGGAGTTGCCGATCTAGCTGTGTAACCCCAACAGGTTGGTCATCCGGCTGGTTGCTGCGATGCAGGGTTCTTCCCGTAGGAGCCCGGTCCTCCGGGCGAAGAATGATCCACCGGTGCCGGGCTGGATCGCCCAGGGGACTGGGCTCCTACGCAGCGGGGCTGCGCTCCCCCACCACCACGGCACGCACCGCCTTACGGGCCGCGTCCGCCAGACCGCGGCGGTCCTGTTCCGTCGTCGGAATGGGTTCAAGGAAATGCACTTCCACGTCCAGGCGCGGCTCGGCCAGCACCCGCAGCAGATGGGGAAACAGCACGGCACCCCCGTGATACGGCGCCGGGGTGGGACGCCCGTCCGGCGCGGGAAGGTAACGAAGGGCCACCGGCTGGATGGGGCTGCCGGTGGCCTGGGCGGCGGCCAGCAGGCGGGGATGGAATCGGCGCACGTCGGTTCCGTCGGTGGTGGTCGCCTCGGCGAACACGTGCACCCGGCGGCCGCGGACCAGCTCCGCGGATATGCGTTCGGTGACCGCGGCCGCCGCGTGGGCCCCGCGGCGGATGAACAGGGTGCCGGCGCGTGTGGCGAACCAGCCAATCAGCGGCCAGCGGCGAATCTCCTCCTTGGACAGGAAACCCACCGACGCGAGCCCGCCCAGTACCGGGATGTCCAGCCAGGAGACGTGATTGGACACCGTCAGCACCGGTCCGGCCGCCGGTACGCCCCGGACATGGACCCGAACGCCGGCGATGCGCGGGACACGCGCGAGCCACCAGCGCACGGCCCGCTCGAATCGGCCCCGGGGTGCGCCTCCGTCGCGCTGATGACCCAGCAGCACCACCACCGCGATACCGACGCCCATGTGGACGAGCAGCAGCACGAGCCTGCGGGTGATTCTCAATGCCTTCATGGACCCACCCGTGTTGTTCGGGCAACGGGCCATTGAGCAGCGACGCTGATCTCCCGCATCTTTTCGCATGAGAAGCGTATCAGGTCGCTCAGTGTCCGGGTCATGAATTCTCCGTCAATGCAAATGGGCCTTTCATTCCAGATCGGGTCATGTCGGCGCATGTATTCTAACGGTACGCACGGCCCGCACATACACCGACTTCCAATGGGAAACACGAGGTGCGGCAGGCCCGCCACACGCGCCGAAGACACGAGCAGGCGCCGGGGAGCGCAAACCTGCCAGGGGGTTCACAGGCAAGACGTTCGGGTGGCTTGCGAAACATACAAAGCACAATGCGCGCGGGATGTGTAGCCCGGTTGACGAATCGCGACATCCGGGCTGTGAACGGCGATACCCCCGGCGTTGCAGGAGCCCCCGGGATGCACAACCCACTGAGATCACACCCGGTCGGCTCGTTTAGGCACGATCCGGCACAGGAAGCTCTTTAGGTTCGAATGATCCGACAGGGGGTCCCGCTGTCGCTCGTCCGTCAGGAAGTTCACCGACTGCCAGGGGTGGAAGGGCTGGCTGGCATCCCAGCCGATGGGCACGTAGACCGCGTCTTCCCGGATACCCGGGTACACCCACGCCCGCGCGTCGATCCGACCGTGAGCGGTTTCCACGCTCACCTCCTCCCCGTCCGCGATGCCCAGGCGTTGCGCCCTGGCGGGATGGATCTGGACGTAGAGATCCGGCCACATCTCCTGTGCCTGCCATGCGTAATGGGTCCAGGAATGGAAATGCGGCGCGGGCGGGCGCCCGGTGATCAATTCGGTGTCAAAGCCCCGCGACGCCAGTGTCCTGGCCGGCGCATCATCGTTCGGCTGGGTGATCTCCACGGGCCGCGTGTACACCTCGCCCTTGGCGAAGGAATTGCGGACGGGGACTGCATCGCCGGCCTGCGGTCGCACGTAGGGCAGATCGATCAATTGCTCGGCGTCGCTGTAGAACTCGGGCAGTGCCGACAAGCCCAGCGCCCTGAAGCGGGCATCCAGGGACTGGGTCCAGAACTCGAGACTGCCGCTCGGCGTCGGGAAGCGGTGCCCTTCCGGATGCCCTGTCGCCGTCGTGCCTTCCAGGTGCAGGGTCTCGATTTCCGGGGCATCCTCGTCCACCAGCGGCGTGCGCACCCAACGCCACGGCACCGAGTGCAGCCGCTTTTGCGTGCACCCGCGCATCCACACATGATCGATGCACATCTCGTCCCAGAAGCGCGCCGCATCCTTGTACTCGTCGCGCAGCACATCATCGAAACCGAAACGCTTGCCCAGCTCGATCCAGATCCATCCGTCCGGCCGCGCCTCACCGGGCGGATCGACCACCTTGTCGATCCAGATCACGCGCCGGTCCTCGCTGGCCCGCCCGATCTCGCCCTTCTCCACGCCCGTCGCCGCGGGCAGGATGTAATCCGCATACGCGCTGGTCTCGTTCCTGAACAGCTCGATGTGCACAAGCAGATCGAGCGCCCTGAATGCCTCGCGCACCCGAGCCTGGTTCGGCCATGCCGTGAGCGGGTTGTTGGCCGTGATCACCGCCCGCATCGGGTAGGGGTCGCTGTTGACCATGGCATCCAACCAGCCGGTCGGATTGGTGGCCAGCATGGGACGCTGCCCCCCGGCCCTGCGATGCCGGGGCGCATCTGCGAGTACGGGCGACGGCGTGCCGAAATTGAAATACGTTCCGCCCCTGCGGCCCATATTGCCGGTGATCGCCGCCAGGAAGAGCAGGGTGCGGTTGGTCTGGGTGCCGTTGCTGTGCTGATTGATGCCGCGGGCCCCGAACATCACGCAGCCGTCCGCCGAAGCGATCTCCTCCGCCAGATCGCGGATGGCCTGCGCATCGATGCCGGTAACGGGCGCTGCCCACTCCGGGGAATACCCCCTGGCGAACAGATGTTCGCGCCACTCGCGCCAGCCAAGCACCCAGTGTTCGCAAAAGTCCGCATCGTGGAGCCCGGCTTCGAGGATGTGATACGAGAGCGCCAGCGCCAGAGCCATATCGGTACCCGGGCGGATCGCCAGCCACAGGTCCGCCTTGCTGGCAGTGACCGTCAACCGGGGATCGACCACCACCATCCGCGCCCCGTTCTTGAGCCGCCAGTCGTTGATCATGCCGAAGTGCACCGGGCGCGACTCCGCCTGGTTGTCGCCGAAGTAGACGTAGAGCGCGGCGCTGCCCAGATCGCCGGGCGTGTAGCTGTTGCCGCTGCCGGCAATGCCCAGGGTCGCCTCGAAGGCCACGTTCTTCGACTCCGAACAGAAGGCCTCGGTATCCGCGAAGTTGGGCGTGCCCCACAGCTGGGTGAACAGCCGGATATAGCCCTTGCGCGTCAGCGTACCGGTGCGCGTACCCGCGAAGATGCCCAGGGCCTCCGGTCCGTGCTCTGCCCGGATGGCGTTCAGTCGGGCGGCGATCTCGTCCAGCGCCTGGTCCCATCCGATGGGCTCGAATCGGCCCTCGCCCCGCGCACCGACCCGCTTCAGCGGCTGCGTCAGTCGATCGTTACTGTTGTAGAGCTGGAGCAGGAACTGCGATTTCGGGCAGACCTTGCCGCGCCACAGCGGATCCGCCTCGTTGCCGGTGACGCGCACGACGCGGCCGTCTTTCAGGTGATACTCGGTGGGACAGCAGTTGAAGCAGATGTTGCAGCCCCCGGCCACCACCGCGTCGGGTTGGCGATCCTCGCGGCCTGCGCGAAACGGAAACGCGATGGACTTCGGTTGAAGCTTCGCCCTCTGCTTCGGATCATCCACAACCGCAGGGCGGCGACGGCCCTCGACGGAGAAGCCATCCGCCTTCGGTGCGACTGCCGCTTGCGCTGCGCCGGCCGCCGGTCGATCGAGCCGCTCCAGAAAGATGTTGGCGGGGCCGAGCAGGAAGGCGTCGTGATCCACCGTGCGACGCCCGGCCTCGGCCACGGTCTTCAGATGATCCGCGCGATCGCCGAAGGAGATTGCCTCGGCCGGACAGACGGTTGCACAGGCGGGTCGCAGACCCGCCCCCCTTCGTTCGCTGCACAGATCGCACTTGACGGCGTGGTGATCGATCGGATCGTAGCCCATGGCGCCATACGGGCAGGCCACGACACACTCGCCGCATCCGGTGCAGCGGGACTCGTCCACGCTCACCACCCCCGTGTCCGGATGCTTGCTGATGGCCTTGGGGTTGACCGGGCAGGCACGCAGGCAGGCAGGGCGCTCGCAGTGCTGGCAGGAGAGCGTCAGGAAATCGAGGGCCGGCTCGGTCTCGCCGCCGAGCCAGATGACCCGGTTGCGGTTCTCGCCCGGACCGAGACCGTGCTCCGCCTTGCAGGCGGCCTCACAGCTCTTGCAGCCGATGCAGCGCTCCAGGTCAATCATCAATGCCAGTTGCATGACCGCTTCACTCCCGTGGCATCACCTGCCGCCCAGATGCCACCAGTAGATCTCGCCCTCCCCGGCCACGTAACCGGGCAGAAATGTCACCAGCACCACGTGGGCAACCAGCGCGGCGAGAAACAGCCAGGCGAGCACGATATGAGCAGGCCGCCAATAGGCCTGCAGGGGCGGGACCGAGGCCCGCTGGCCGGTCAGGGCAGCCTCCCGCCACACCAGGCGCTGATAGGCCAGGGAGAGCCGGGGGGCGCGGACCCAGTGGCGCAGCGTTACCGAGAACAGGGCTTCGGATGCCTGCGGATCCAGTTTCCCGAGCAGGGCATCCTTTTCCCGGATGATCTGGCGCAGCGCATTCTTCAGCTCGGGCGGGACCGGCCGGAACGGGGCGGACTTGCTCCCGAAGGTTGCGGCCATGGGCCCTGACAGATACACCCGCCCGACCATCCCCGTCACCACCAGCAGCGCGAGGCAGACCACCATGAACAGCGGCGGCCCCCGCAGGCTGGCCGCAGCGTGCATCCCCACCAGAAACATGCCCGCCGTGCTCGCCACCACATGCAGCACATACAAACGATTCGGGACCGCGCTCAGCCCGGTGCGCTTGCCCAGCCAGAGGGCAAACGGTGACAGCAGCAGGATGGAACCCAGTATCGCCGCAGACTGCAACACCGGTGAGCCGGGCCGCTGCCAGGCCTCGGGCAGGAGTGGCCGAATCAGCAGATAGCCGACCAGGAGAAGACACAGACCTGCCAGGAGTCCGATCAGGGCGTGACTGGACAGATCCGGGCGTGCGGCGGGTAAACGGTGCTGCCTGCCTGCATTTGCGGGCATCGGAATGTCCTTGGGGGATGTCTGCAAGCTGACCTCCGGGTAAGTGGCCCGTGATCGGCGAGGCCGGGGCACGGGGACCCTCGCCCGGGCCGTTCGAGTCTACCTTGTGCGCCGGCAGGTCACCACTTGCCGGCCCGGCGGGAGACCCCAGCGTATCAGCATCCGGACAGGGTGCGGCAATCCCCGAGAAGCTGTCCTGCCGGCGATCCTCTCTCTTGACTGACTGACCGGCCGGTCAGTATCCTTCCCGCCTTCCCCGCCATTCACGGGACGCCGACCATGCCTGAGAGCACCGAGACCAACGCCCCCGAGACACCTCCCGGCCAGGCGGTATCACGCATACTTCGGGCCGCCCTGGACCTGTTCTCCAGCCAGGGATTCGATGCGGTCTCCATGAACGCCGTGGCGAACGCCGCGGGCGTCAGCAAGGCCAACATTTTCCACCACTTTCGCAGCAAGCATGAGCTCTACATCGCGGCCCTGCGAGAGGCCTGCCGGGAGTCCCGGGACGAGCTGGAGGCGCTGAACCTGGAGGATGGCTCCATCGGCGAGCAACTCGCCGATTTCGCCGTGAAGCACCTGGCGTCCATGCTGGACAACGCGCGGGATACCCGCCTGATTCTGCGCGAGGTGCTGGAAAACGCGCCGGGGCGGGCCGAGGAGCTGGCCCGGGACGTCTTCCACGACGGCTTCGATCGCCTGGTGGAAACCGTCCGCCTGGGCCAGCGGCGCGGTGAACTTGACCGCGACCTGCCGCCGGCCTTCATCGCGGTCATGATGCTCGCGGCCAACGTGTTCTTCGCGCAATCCCAGGATGTGCTGCGCCACCTGCCCGGCGTGGACTTTGCCGATGACCCGAAACGTTACAGCCGGATGTACATGCAGGTGCTGCTCCGTGGCGCGGGGCGGGCCGCCACATAGAACCGTACCCGTCAAGCACCACAAGGATCTCTCCATGAAATCCCTCAGCCCCCTGTTGATCGCCCCCCTGCTGCTGATTGGCCTGGTTGCCTGTGGCCCGGAACCGGACAACGGTGCGGAGCAGGAACGGCCGCGCGGCACCACCATCACCGCCGAAGCGGTGACCATCGACACGGTACGCATCACCGAGGAGACGCTCGGCACCGTACGTACCACCGCGGCACCCACCGTTGCCGCGGAGGTGGCCGCGCGCATCGTGGAGATCATGGTGGACGAGGGCGACGCGGTGGCAGCCGGCGAGCTCCTGGCACGGCTGGACGACGGTGACTTCCGCCTTGCGGCGCAACGGGCCCGTGCGGAGATCTCACGGCTCGAGGCGCTGATCGAGAACCAGCAGCGCCAGGTGACGCGCAACCGCCAGTTGCTGGAACGCAACATGGTCTCCGAGAGCGACCTGGACAACGCTCTCGCCGAACTGCGCGCCCTGGAGGGCCAACTGGCTTCCACCCGCGCCGAGCTGGCGCAGGCGGAGCGCAATATCGAGCGCACCCGCGTGAAGGCCCCGGTGGACGGCCGGGTGGAAAGCCGCGAGGCGGACGTGGGCGGCTGGGCGGGCCAGGGCACCCCCCTGTTCCGGATTTCCACCGACCGGCTGCTGCGCGCCCAGTTGCCCTTCCCGGAATACGTTGCCGACCGGCTGCGCACCGGACTGACCGTGGAACTGATCTCACCGGTGGCCCGCGACCAGCAGGTGGACGGCACCATCACGGAAATCCGCCCCATGCTGGGCAGCAGCACACGCTCCGTGATGATCATCGCCGAGTTTGACAACCCGGGCGGCTGGCGTCCCGGCGCCAGTGTCAACGGACGGGTGGTGCTGGAGACCCGCGAAGAGGCCCTGCTGGTGCCGGACATGAGCATCGTGCTGCGGCCCGCGGGCAGCGTGGTGTACGTGATCGAGAACGATACCGCCCGCCAGCGCGTGGTGCGCACCGGGGTGCGCACCAACGGCATGATCGAGGTGCTTGACGGGCTTGAAGCCGGTGAACGGGTGGCGGTTGACGGCGCCGGATTTCTCACCGACGGAGCGCCCGTGAACGTGCCGGAGCCCGACTGATGACGCTGCCTGAACTATCGATCAGCCGCCACGTCCTGGCGTACATGATGAGCGCCGTGCTGGTGCTCTTCGGTCTCATCTCCATGGACCGGCTCGGCGTGGACCGTTTCCCGTCCATCGATTTCCCGGTGGTGTCGGTGACGACCGTGCTCACCGGCGCCAACCCGGACGTGGTGGACGCGTCCATGACCAGCATCATCGAGTCTTCGGTCAACAGCGTGCCGGGTATCGACTCGGTGCAGTCGTCCTCCTCGCCCGGCGTGTCGGTGGTGGCCATCACCTTCAACCTCAACAAGGACATCGATGTGGCCTTCAACGAGGTCCAGGCCAAGGTGAACCAGGTGCTGCGCCAGCTACCGGCCGACGCCGACCCCCCGGTGGTGGCCAAGGTGGAGACCGACGCCTCCCCCATCATGTGGATCGCGCTGCAGGGTGACCGCACCCAGCAGCAGCTCAACCAGTACGCCCGCAACGTGGTACGCAAGTCCCTGGAAACCATCGACGGCGTGGGCGAGGTGCGCCTGGGCGGACGGCGCGACCGCACCATCCGGGTGAATCTGTACCCGGAGCAGCTCTCGTCCCTGGACCTCACGGTGCAGGACATCATGGAGGCCTTCGAGCGCGAACACTTCCAGCTTCCCGGCGGCTTCCTGGTGGGTGAACGCACCGAGCGGCTCATCAAGCTGGATCTCGAGTATCACAATCCCCGTGACCTGGAACGCCTGGTGATCGAACACCGTGGCGGCACCACCATCCGGCTGCGGGACGTGGCCACCGTGGAGGACGATCTCGAGGACTTCCGGCGCCTTGCCCGCTTCAACAGCGAACCCACCGTGGGGCTCGGCATCGTCAAGGTGCCGGGCAGCAACACCATCGCCATCGTCAACGAGGTGAAGAAGCGACTGGCCGAGGAGATCGAGCCTCAGCTCCCGCCGGGCATGCATCTTTCCATCGCCTCGGACCACTCGGTGTTCATCCTGGACATGATCTACGCCCTGCTGGACAAGATCGTGCTCGGCACCCTGCTGGCGGCGCTGGTGGTGCTCATCTTCCTGAAGAACTTCCGGGCCACGATCATCATCGCCACTGCCATTCCGGTGTCGCTGCTGGGCGCCGTGGCGGCCATGTACTTCTTCGGCTACACATTCAACTCCATGACCCTGCTGGCGCTGCTGCTGCTCATCGGCGTAGTGGTGGACGATGCCATCGTGGTGCTGGAGAACATCTACCGCCATCGGGAGACCATCGAGCCCGATCCGATCCAGGGCGCCCTGCTGGGCACCAACCAGGTGGTGTTCGCCATCCTCGCCACCACGCTTTCCCTGGTCGCCATCTTCGCGCCCGTGGTGTTCATGGGCGGCATCATCGGCCGCTTCTTCGAATCGTTTGCCGTGGTGGTGGCGGTGGGCGTGCTGATCTCCTACTTCGTCGCGGTGACCCTGACCCCCATGCTGTGCTCCCGATTCCTGCGGGTCAGTCCGTCACACGGCCAGCTCTACAACCTGTTCGAGCGCGGCTTCCAGGTGATGGACAAGACCTATCGCCGGCTGCTCGACGCGGCCCTGGGCCATCGCCTGATCACCCTGCTGATGGCGGCACTGATCGTGCTCTCCAGCGGGTGGTTCTTCGCCAACATCGGCAAGACCTTCGTGCCCGAGGAGGACGAGAGCCGCTTCATGGTGTTGCTGCGCACCCCGCTGGGATCGGGGATCGAGTACACCGACAGCCGGTTGCGCATGGTGGAGGAGATCCTGGCCGCGGAACCCACCGTACGCACCTACTTCTCCGCCATCGGACTGGGGGATCGCGGCCAGGTGAATCAGGCCCTGGCGTTCGTGCGCATGAAACCCACCGGCGAGCGTGACGAACGCCAGCAGGAGGTGGTCGCACGCATGAACGAGAAGATCGCCCGGATCCCCGGTGTACGCGGTTTTGCCGGTCCGGTCCCCTTCATCGGTGGACAGCGGGGCGAGCCCCTGCAGTTCGTGGTGCGCGGCCCCGACATCAACCAGGTGGCCGAGCACGCCCGGCGCATCCGTGACCGACTGACCGAGGAGCACCCGGAGGTGGGGCGCATGGACCTGGACCTGCAGCTCGATCTGCCCCAGCTGGTGCTCAACGTGGACCGTGAGCGCACCGCGAGCCTGGGGCTGTCCACCCGGGACGTGGCCATGGCCGCCAACGTCCTGGCCGGCGGGGTTGACGTGGCCAAGTACAACGACGAGCCCGGCGACGGCGAACGCTACGACGTGCGCCTCAAGGCCGCCGAGGGGCGCCTTGAACAACCGCTGGACATGCGCCGCATCTTCCTGCGCAACGAGACCAACGACATGGTGCGCCTGGACACGGTGGCCCGTTTCGACGAGGCGCTGGGGCCCGCGGTGATCAGCCGTTTCAACCTCCAGTACGCCGCCAACTTCTACGCCACCCCGGAAATACCCCTGGCCGATGCGGTGGACACGGTGGAACGCGTGGCCGGGGAGGAGCTTCCGCTCGGCTACACGGTCCGCATGCTGGGCGAGGCGGAGGAGTTCGAGAAGACCGCCGGCTACATCACCTTCGTGTTCGTGGTGGCAACGGTGCTGGTGTTCATGGTGCTGGCCAGTCAGTTCAATTCATTCATCCAGCCGCTGATCATCATGGTCGCCCAGCCGCTGGCCATCATCGGGGGGCTCGTCGCCCTGTGGGCCACGGGAAACACCCTCAACATCTATTCCATGATCGGCATGGTGCTGCTGGTAGGCCTGGTGGCCAAGAACTCCATCCTGCTGGTGGACCTCACCAACCAGTTGCGTGAACAGGGCAAGGGCGTGGACGAGGCCCTGCGCGAGGCGTGTCCCATCCGAATGCGCCCGGTGGTGATGACCTCGCTGACCCTGATCCTCGCCCTTTCGCCGGCGGCTACCGGTGCGGGGGCGGGCAGTGACACCGTGGGCCCGCTCGCGGTGGCGGTCATCGGCGGCATGATCAGCTCCACCCTGCTGGCCCTGGTGGTGGTGCCGGTGGTCTATTCCCTGATCGAGAACTGGCTGGAAAGGCGGCAATTCTCGACGGTGCAGGCGTGACGTTGAAGTGAGAAGCGGGAATTGGGTGGACCGCAGGTTGGGTTCGCGCTACTCACCCCAACCTGCGGCGGCTACGGCAGTTTTCGGGTCGGAGACACGACCCGCAACGAATGGCGGAGTCGCGGATGACACCACCGTTCGCGGTGAAGTGGCCGCCCCTGGCAAAGGGCTGCCGCCCCGACCGCGCTTACCGCATCGCACTTGCCAGTTCCCAACTCCCACTTCAAAGCCGCCTCACGGCAGGGCCGGAAAGGCGAAATCCGGCATGTCGCCCGTGAGGGCGTGCATGAAGGCCACCAGATCGGCCACCTCTCCGTCCGGCAGTTCCAGGTTCAGCATTTCGCGGCCCATGACCCGGGTCGCCTCGTCCAGCGTCGCCACCTGCCCGTTGTTGAAGTAGGGATAGGTGACCGCCACGTTGCGCAGCGTGGGGGTACGGAAGGCGTGACGGTGGTGTTCTTCACCGGTCACCAGATAGCGACCGAGATCCGTGGAGCCCGGGACCTGGATGCGGTGAAACTGGCTGTCGCTGAGCGCCGGCCCGCGATGGCAGGCCACGCAGCCCCGGTCCACGAAGGCACGCATGCCGCGCTTCTGCTGGTCGGTCAGCGCCTGCTCGTCACCGGCGAGGTAGCGGTCCAGAGGCGAGTTGGGCGTAATCAGGGTACGCTGGAAGGATGCCAGGGACTTGGCCACGTTGTCGGCGTTGATGGGATCGTCACCGCCGAACACCTCGGCAAACATCTCCTTGTACACGTCAAATTCCTTGAGTCGCTGCACGGCCTCGTCCAGGGGCATGGCCATCTCGATATCCGCCTCGATGGGGCCAAGCGCCTGCTCCTCCAGCGTGGCGGCGCGACCGTCCCAGAACTGGGAACCCAGGAAGGCGGCGTTGAGCACCGTGGGGGTGTTGCGCTCGCCCACCTGACCCAGGTGACCCACGGCCAACGGGATTCGGTCGGTGAACCCCAGGGCCGGGTTATGGCAGGTGGCGCAACTGATGATGCCGCTGGCCGAGATCCGCGGCTCGAAGAACAGCATCTTGCCCAGCTCCACCTTGATGGCCGTCTGGGTGTTGTCCGCCGGGATCGGCGCGATGGAGGGGATGGGCTCGAACATCGCCTTGTAACTTGCCATGTCATGGCTGTCCGCCACGGCAGCACCGAGGCTCAGGCCCAGCGCAAGACCGGCTGCAATTGTCAGCGGGCGTTGGAGTTTCATGTAAGACTCCTGATTGTTTGATTGAAGGAAACGGCGAGGAAACTGGACTTAGACTAAATCCAGATCGGGCCTGCCCTCTTGACCTGGATCAAGCGATGGCCCTGAACAATACATGGGTATGGACCGGCGCCAGGCGCCGGTCCGCACGCGCTTACCCGATGATAGGAGAGATCACGAATGCTTTCTCCGGATGACCTGTTTACCCTGCCCATGTACTTCGATCTGGGCGCCGTATTCGTCTTCGCGCTTTCGGGCGTGGTGGTAGCCATCCGCAAGGGCTACGACATCGTGGGCATGTTCTTTCTGGCACTTGCCACGGGCGCGGGCGGCGGTCTGATCCGCGATGGCCTCTTCCTGCAGCAGGGGCCGCCCCTGTTCGCCACGCAACCCGCCTACCTGGGAATGATCGTACTCGCCATGCTCCTCGGTCTGATGTTCGGGGATCATCCCTTCTTCAACCGGCGCGGTGTCGCCATCATCGATGCAGCCGGTATCGGCGGATTCGCGGTGGTGGGGATCGAGCTGTCACTGGTCGCCGGGCTCGGCGTGCCGGCCGCCCTGCTGGTGGGCATTATCAACGGGGTGGGCGGCAGCGTGATCCGTGACGTGCTGGCGGGCGACCCGCCGCTCATCCTCAGGCCGGGGCAGTTCTACGCACTGGCGGTGGTGGGCGGAAGCGGGGCCTACATGGCCATGACCCAGTGGCTGGACCTGGCCGTTGCGCTGGCGGGCTGGCTCACCATCTTCCTCACCTTTGCCATCCGCATCCTTTCCATCGAGCTCAACTGGAGCACGCGCCCGGTGAGCCGTGAGGGGTGGGTGCGCTTTCTCAGACGCAAGAAGGAATGACGTGTAGGAGCGGCGACCCCGCCGCGAACCGACGCGGTCTGATCAGGCAAATATGTTCGGCCCGGGGTCGGGCCTCCTACAGGGGTCTGCGGTAACCGCCCGGAACGCCCTCGGGACTCAGCACGACCTGCCAGAGCTGAACCTTCCGGGCACGGAAGGCGCCTGCGCAGGCCTGCAGGTAGTATTCCCACATGCGCTTGAAGCGCTCGTCGAACTCGCGGGACAACTCGGGCCAGGCCGCCTGGAAACGCTCGTTCCAGGCCATGAGCGTCCTGTCGTAGTCGGCGCCGAAGTTGTGCACGTCCTCCATGACGAACAGATCCTCCGCCGCCTCTGCGATCTGACCCATGGACGGCAGATCCCCGTTGGGGAAGATGTAGCGGTCGAGCCAGGGATCCGGTGTGCTGTGGCGCCGGGTCTTGCCGATGGTGTGCAGCAGGAACAGCCCGCCGTCCTTGAGACAGCGGCGCGCGACCTCGAAAAAACTCCGGTGGTTCTTGTGTCCCACGTGCTCGAACATCCCGACGCTGGCAATGTGATCGAAGGGCTCGTCCACTTCCCGGTAGTCCATGAGGCGAAACTCCACCGGCAGGCCCTTGCAACGCGCTTGGCCGTAGGCCGCCTGCGATCTGGAAACGGTCACGCCCACGCACTCCACCCCATAGCGCTCGGCGGCAAACTGCATGAAGCTGCCCCAGCCGCAGCCGATGTCCAGCACACGCTGGCCGGGTCTGAGATCCAGCTTGCGGCAGATCATATCCAGCTTCGCCGCCTGGGCTTCGTCCAGGCTGGATGCGTTCTCCCAGTAGCCGCAGGTGTAGGTCATGCGGCGATCGAGGATCCTCTCGTAGAAGGCGTTGCCCAGATCGTAATGCGCCTCGCCCACCTGCCATGCCCGGCGTCCGTTCTGCAGATTGAATAGACGGTGGCGCAGGAAATGCAATGCAAACCGCACCGAACGGGCCACCTCCCGGTCCAGCTGCGCACCCAGCACGCGGGTGAAGAATTCGTCCAGGCGCTCTGCCGTCCAGTGGCCGTCCATATAGCTCTCGCCCAGACCCAGACTCCCGTAGGCCAGCACCCGCTCCGGCACGTCATCCCGTTTGAGAACCAGGTCCCACGGACGGTCGCCGTTGACGCGGACGCCGGCCCTGGCGAGCAGTTCGGTCATGATCCCCAGGGCGCCCTCGAGCGGACCCTGATCCGAACGTCCGGCTTCCGGTGCCCGCCGGATACCCGGACCGCCACCCGGGTGCCTGCTGTGTTCACGGAGACCCTGCTGCGACATGTCAAACCGCCTCCCTGCCACAACCTCTGGCATCAGCAACGTGGGCGAACTCCTTAGGACTATAGACCCTGACAACCGATCGTAAAGTCGCGATCACCCAAGTTGATGATAGCCATGGCCTATTGCAGCGCCCCCCGCCGATCGCCCCACGCCAGCATCGCCGGGGTAACCAGCAGGGTCAGCGGCGTCGCCACCAGCAGGCCGCCGGAGATGGCGGTGGCCAGCTGGACCCAATACTGTGTGGAGGGCGCGCCGATGCTGAAGTCCCGGCCGGTGAGGTCGACGGTGAGCGTGAGCACCATGGGCAACAGGCCGAGGATGGTGGTGATGGCGGTCAGCAGTACCGGGCGCAGGCGCTGGGCGCCGGTGCGCAGCGCCGCCTCCACCGTATCCAGCCCCTGGCGGCGCAGCACGTTGTAGGTGTCGATGAGCACGATGTTGTTGTTCACCACGATGCCGGCCAGCGCGATCACCCCCACGCCGCTCATGACGATGCCGAACGGCTCCTGGCGCAGGAGCAGGCCCAGCAGCACACCGGCGGTGGAAAACACAATGGCGGACAGCACCAGAACGGCCTGGTACAGACTGTTGAACTGGGTGACCAGGATCAGGAACATGAGAAACAGGGCCAGCACGAAGGCCAGTTCCAGGAAACTCACGGCCTCGGCCTGTTCCTCGGCCTGGCCCCGGAAACGCAGCTCGACCCCCTCGGGCAGGGGCTCCGCGTCCAGGGCCGTGCGAAGGCGCGTCACCTGGTCGTCGACGAGCAGGCCGGGGGCGGCGTCGGCACTCACCGTGAAGGCGCGCCGCCCGTCCACGCGCTTGATGATGCCGGTCCTGGGCGCGGGCCTGAATTCCACGAAGTTGTTGATCGGCACCAGACCGTAGGCGGTGGGCACCCGCAGGTTCACCAGCTGCGCCAGGTTGCGCTCGTCGAAGGGGAAGCGCACCCGGATATCCACCTCCTCGTCGGCGTCGTCGGGCCGGTAACCGCCGAGCCGGATGCCCTGGGTGAGCATCTGCACCGCATTGCCCAGCAGACCGATGTCCGCGCCGTACCGGGCCGCCTCCCGGTGATCCACTTCCACGCGCAGCTCGACCCCGGGCAGTGACCGGTCGTCCTCCACGTCCACGAAACCACCCAGGCGGTCCATGGTGTCGCGCAACCGGCCCACCTCCCCGGACAGGACGCCGGCATCGCGTCCGGAGATCTCCACCTGGATGGGTTTTCCCGTCCCGGGACCGCTCTCCTGTTCCCGGAACTGCAACACCATGCCGGGAAGGTCAGCAGTTGCCTCGCGCAACCGGGCCAGAATCTCGGCGGCGGGCGGGCGCAGACGCCAGTCCACCAGTTCCACCTGGATGACCCCGATCACGTCCTCGGCATAATCCGCCAGGAGCCGCTGCGCGGGGCTGCCGATGGTGCGGGCGTAGACGGTCTCGATCTCCGGCACGTCCAGCAGACGGGCTTCCACCCGGCGCACCAGGGCATCGACCTCCCATACGGACAGATCCCCCCGGGCCTGGATCTGGACCTGGGCGAAACGCGGCTCCACGTGGGGGAAGAACTCCACGCCGCGACCGAACTGGCCGTAGGCCGCATAGCCCGCGACCACCAGGATCAGGGCCACGGACGCGGTCTGGCCCGGATGGGCCACCAGGCGGCGCAACAATCCCACGTACCGGGCGGTGAATCCGTCGATGTGCTCGAAATCCCCCCGCTCGGCCGCCCGGATACGCTCCACCTGCGCCGGGCGGCTGGCGTCCCTGGCGCCCACCAGGCTGCCCAGCACGGGGATGAAGACCAGCGCCATGAGCAGGGAGGCGGTGAGGGTCACCAGCACCGTGGCCGGCAGGTAGAACATGAATTCGCCCACCATGCCCGGCCAGAAGAGCATGGGGAAGAACACCGCGAGCGTGGTGAGCGTCGAGGCGATGATGGGCCAGGACATCCTCACCGCCGCGCTCCCGAAGGCCTCGCGCCGATCCATGCCCTCGGCCAGATAGCGATCCGCCTGCTCCACCACGACGATCGCCCCGTCCACCAGCATGCCCACCACCAGGATCAGCGAGAAAAGCACCACGATGTTCAGCGTAAAGCCCATGAGGTGGATGGCCAGGATCCCGCCCAGGAAGGCACCCGGAATGGCCAGCCCTACCAGCCAGGAGGAGCGCCCGCCCAGCGCCGCCACGATGGTAAGCATGACCAGCACGATGGCCAGGAGGACGTTGTTCTCCAGGTCCCCCAGCAGGTCGGCGATGTCATCGGCCATGTTCTGCAGATGATCCATGCGCACCGCCTCGGGCCAGTCCGCCCGGGCCGCCTCGATCACCGCCAGGGCATCGTCCACCGTGTGGATGATGTTCGCGCCGCCGCGCTTGCGGATCTCCAGGGCCACCGCCGGCTGGCCGTTGATGCGGGCAAAACCGTCCGGATCCTTGAAGGTGCGCCGGCCGGTAGCCACGTCGCCGAAGGTGACCACCGTGCCCGCATCCACCATCACCGGCAGGTTGAGCACGTCCTCCAGGGACTCGATCACGCCGGGCACCTTGAGCGCCACCCGTCCCGCGCCCGTGTCTATTGCACCAGCGGCCACCAGCCGGTTGTTGCGCTCGATGGCCTCGATCAGTTGCTGATAGGGGATGCGATACGTCTCCATCACCAGGGGATCGGCCATCACCTCCAGCACGTCCTCCCGATCGCCGCCGATGTTCACCTCCAGCACCCCGGGCAGGGCCTCCAGCCGGTCGCGCAGATCCCGGGCGATGCGCACCAGGGTACGCTCGGGCACGGGGCCCGAAAGTGCGGTGGTAAGCACCGGGAACATGGACAGATCCACCTCGATCACCTGCGGCTCGTCGGTGCCCGGCGGCAACTGGCTTCTCACGAGGTCCACCTGCTCGCGCACATCCGCCAGGGCCTGACGGTTGTCGTAACCCGGTTCGAAATCCAGGCGGATGAGGGCGAAACCCTCGCCGGCGCGGGACTGGAGTTCCTTCAGGCCCGCCACCGGCTGCAGCTCGCGCTCCAGCGGGCGCACCAGCAGCCGTTCGCTGTCCTCCGGCGAGATGCCGGAATAGGTCACCGAGACAAAAAAGATGGGGATGTCGATGTCCGGCGCCGCCTCCTTGGGGATGGAGACGTAGGCCATGCCGCCCGCGGTGAGGATCAGCAGCAGGATCAGCAGGACCGTGCGGGCGCGATCCAGGGCCGCCTGGATCAGGGTCTTCATGGGGACGCGGCCGCCGGCTCTTCCACCACCCGCACGGGCTCGCCCGCATTCACGAAACCCTGCCCGATGGTGATGATGCGTGCGCGCTCGGGCAGGCCCGTCACCCAGATTCCCTGCACGTCGGCACGCACCGCCTCGATCTCGTGAAAGGCCACCCGGTCCTCATCATCCACGGTCTTGACCCCCAGACGCCCCCGGTCATCCAGGGCCACCAGGGCGGGCGAAATGCGATGGGCCATCACCTGCTGCACCGGGATGCGCACCTGCACGCTCACCCCGGAGGGCAGACCGCGGTCGGGGTTGGGCACGGTGATCTCCACCCGGAAGGTGCGGGTGGCGGTGTCGGCCCGGGCGGAGATGTATCGCACCTCACCCTCGTGCTCGCTGCCGTCCACGAACAACACATGGGCCGTACCACCCACGCTCACCCGGTGCACGCTGTGCTGAGGCACCTGCACCACGGCGCGCAACGGATTGTTCTCCAGCACCTCCGCCACCGGGTCGCCCCTGCTGACGAAATCCCCCACCTCCGCGTAACGATGGTTGATCACCCCGGCGATGGGTGCACGGATACGGGTGTTGGCGATGTCCAGGCGAATGGCCTCCAACTCCGCCCGGGCCGCCTCCAGTTCAGCCAGCGCCGTTTCCACACGCAACTGCGCCTGCAGCCCCTCCTGGGCCAGTTGCCGTGCAGCCCGGTAATCGGTCTCGCGCCCCGCCACCGCCGCCTCCGCCCGGCGCAGCCGCGCCTCCCGGTCGTCCATGGCGATCCGGGCGATCTCGTCTCCGGCATTGACCGCCTGCCCAAGGGTCACGGGCAGCGACGCGATCCGCCCCGATGTCTCCGCGCGCACCGACACGCGCTGATCCGCCTGCACCTCGCCCTGAAGACTCAGCAGGCGCTCCACCGGCCCCGCCTCGCTCTCCCTCACCGCCACGGACATGGGTGCGGCCTCCGCCCGTTCGTTGATACGCGGGGGCTCCCGGGTGAGCACCCCGCTCAGGATCCACGCGGCCAGGAGCAGGGCGGCCCCCGCGATGATCAGTGCGGACCGGTTTCGGGAGACGAAGGACATGGATGACAGTCTAGCCGCTGAAGCTCACGGCGGCATTGACGGGGCTCAGGGGGTATTGACGTGAAACGGCTGTTTTGGCCACAGAGGTCACAGAGGACACAGAGGAAAGACTTTGAGCGGTGGTAGGTTGGGGTGAGGAACGAACCCCAACACGCCGAGGCCCGGGAGACCTCTGCCATGTTGGGGTTCGCTGTGCTCACCCCAACCTACGACCCTGTTGGTTTCTTCTCTGTGACCTCTGTGGCCACAACAGCCTCTCCTTGCTCGATCAGAGTTGCCCGACCAGGACCTCCAGGTCCGTCACCGGCTCCCCGCAGGTGGTGCCGGTGCAGACATAGGCCACCGCCTCGCCCCGGGGTGCCTTGGCCGCCAGGGAATCGGGCAGGTCCGGCGCATCCGCGGGGATGGCGAACACCAGGCGGCGCGGTGCATAGTCCCGCTCCAGGCGCTCGCGCCAGGTCTCGATGATGGCCGGCTCACCCCGCAGGATGACGAGCTTCGGCAGGTACAGCTGTTCCTCGAAGGCGCTGATGAGACTCGCATGCGCCATGGGGGCCTGGTCCATCAAGGGGGCGGCAAGCTGCACGGTGCGTTCCGCGGCGGCGAGATACCGGGGCTCGCCCAGCAGATGCCCAAGGCGTCCCAGCGCCAGGGCCGCGATGCCGTTGCCCGAGGGCATGGACTCGTCCGCGAAGGTCTTGGGACGCTGGATCAGCGCCTCGTGATCGTCGGCGGTGAAGAAGAAGCCGCCCTGCGCGCTGTCCTCGAAGTGATCCAGCAGGATGTCCGCGAGCTCGCGGGCAAACGCCAGATCCTCGCCCCGCCAGCGCACCTGCAACAGCTCCAGGCAGGCGTCCAGCAGGTAGGCGTGATCATCCAGATAGGCGGGCAGGCGGGCCTGGCCGTTCTTGTACGTGGCCAGGAGGCGGCCGTCACGCCAGAGCGCCGTGCGTATGAAGTCCAGTGCCTCCGTGGAGGCATCGCTCCATTCCGGCCGCGCCAGATGCCGGGCCGCCACGGCGAGGCCCCGGATCATCAGCGCGTTCCAGCTGGTGAGGACCTTGTCGTCCAGACCCGGTGGCACCCGTTTCCCGCGTGCCGCGAGCAGCGGCGCGCGCGCCGCCTCCAGCATGGCCTCCACCGTGGCCGCATCCGTGCCTGCATCCTGCGCCAGATCGGCCGGCGTCACGTACGTGTGCAGGTGCCATTTCCCCTCGAAATTGGGCGGGCGATCCAGGCCGTAGACCCGGGCGAACACGGGATATACCTCCTCCGGCAGCAATGCACGCACCTCATCGGGCTCCCACACGTAGTAACGGCCTTCCTCACCCTCGGAGTCCGCGTCCAGTGCCGAATAGAATCCGCCCTCCGGCGCGCGCATGGTGTCGATGACCCAGCGGGCGGTGCGTTCGGCCACGTCCGCGAAACCGGCATCGCCGGTGGCGGCATGCGCCTGGGCGTAGAGTGCCAGCAACGGTCCGTTGTCGTAGAGCATCTTCTCGAAATGGGGGATCATCCACTGCCCGTCCACCGAATATCGGCAGAAGCCGCCGGCGAGCTGATCGTTCATGCCGCCGCGGGCCATCTTCTCCAGGGTGAACGTCGCCATGGCCAGGGCCTTCCCGTCACCGGCATGGGCATGGTGGCGCAACAGGCGTTCGAGCGTGGACGGATGGGGAAACTTCGGAGGCGTGCCGAAGCCGCCATCGCGCTCATCGAACTGCTGAGCGATCTGGGCGCGCACGGTATCCAGCACGGCGCTACCGGGCGCATCACTCCCCTGCGGGGTGAACAGGGTCGCCAGCGCCCCCTGCAGGGACTCGTTCTGGCGTTCAATCTCGCCGCGGCGCTCATGGTAGAAGCCGGCGATGCGTTCCAGCAGATCGCGAAAGGCGGGCAGGCCATGGCGCGGCGTATCCGGGAAGTAGGTACCGCCGAAGAAGGGCACCTGGTCCGGGGTGAGAAACATCGTGAGCGGCCAGCCGCCGCCCCGCTGGCTCAGCATGAAGTGCGCGGTCTGATAGATCTTGTCCAGGTCCGGGCGTTCCTCACGGTCCACCTTGATGTTCACGTACAGGCGGTTCATCACCTCGGCCGTGGCCTCGTCCTCAAAGGACTCGTGGGCCATCACGTGACACCAGTGACAGGCGGAGTAGCCAATGGAGAGCAGGATGGGCTTGTCCTCTGCCCGTGCCTTCTCCAGCGCTTCGGCACCCCAGGGGTGCCAGTCCACGGGATTGTCCGCGTGCTGAAGCAGGTAGGGGCTGGTCTCGCGGGCGAGTCGGTTACGGTGGTTTGACGTCATGTGGCGTTCCATATCTGTGGTGCGGGCCGAAGGAGATCGATCAACCCGAAGGAGCACTATAGCCCTCCAGTCCGCGCCCGTCCCGAAACCCCAATGGCCGCCGGGAATCCACGGGGCCGGGGATCCCGATGCGCCGTTCCGGACCACGCAAGGACCTGTTCAAGTCGCAGGATTCGGGGAGCGCGTTTGGGGTATCCTCTGGCCTTGCACTTGAATCCTGAACCCTGAACCTTCAACCTCGCGGACCCATGTATCCCACGCACCCCTTCATCGATCCGGTGGCCATCAGCCTGGGGCCCATCAGCATCCACTGGTACGGCCTCATGTACCTGGTGGGCTTCGCCGGCTTCTGGTGGGTGGGACGCATCCACGCCCGCAAGCCATGGAGCCCCCTGAAGCCTGAGCAGGTGGGCGACGCCCTGTTCTACGGCGTGATCGGTCTCATCCTGGGCGGGCGCATCGGCTATGTGCTGTTCTACAACTTCGGCGCCTGGATGGCGGACCCGCTGCTGATCGTTCGGGTCTGGGAAGGGGGCATGAGCTTCCACGGCGGCCTGATCGGCGTGCTGCTGGCCTCCTGGCTTTACGGCCGCAAGCTGGGCGCCCGGTTCTTCCAGGTCACCGATTTCATCGCGCCGCTGGTCGCCATCGGTCTGGGCACCGGGCGCATCGGCAACTGGATCAACGGTGAGCTGTGGGGAAAACCCACGGACCTCCCCTGGGCCATGGTCTTCCCGGCCGCCGACATGCTGCCCCGCCACCCCTCCCAGCTCTACCAGGCTGCGCTGGAGGGGCTCGCCCTGTTCGTCATCCTGTGGCTGTTCTCCCGGCACCGGCGCCCGGTGGGTGCCGTCTCCGGCCTGTTCCTGATCAGCTACGGCGTGTTCCGGTTCCTGGTGGAATTCGTGCGCGAACCCGATGCGCACATCGGCTACATCGCCTTCGGCTGGCTGACCATGGGACAGGTGCTGACGGCCCCCATGGTCCTCGCCGGAGCCGCTATCATGTTCTGGGCCTACCGGCAGCCATCGCACCCCTAGGGTGGGCGGTGGCCGCCTCGCCGCCGGATCCGGAGAAGTCCGGTGGGCATGGTCCGTGTCTGGCAGCCTTATTGAACCTTCGCACTGGCATCCACCCTTATGAAACAGTACCTCGATCTCATGCGCATGCTGCTGGAACAGGGCACGGAGAAATCCGACCGCACCGGCACCGGCACCCGTTCCCTGTTCGGCCACCAGATGCGCTTCGACCTCGCGCAGGGCTTCCCCCTGGTGACCACCAAGAAGCTGCACCTGAAGTCCATCATCCACGAGCTGCTCTGGTTCCTGAAGGGCGAGACCAACATCGCCTACCTGAAGGAGAACGGCGTGCGCATCTGGGATGAGTGGGCCACCGAGGACGGTGAACTGGGCCCGGTGTACGGGCATCAGTGGCGGGCCTGGCCCACGCCGGACGGACACCATGTGGACCAGATCAGCCAGGTGGTGGAGCAGATCCGCACCCGGCCCGATTCCCGGCGCCTGATCGTCAGTGCATGGAACGTGGCGGACCTGCCGGATGAAGGGGTATCACCCCGGGACAATGCCCGGGCCGGGCGCATGGCGCTGGCCCCCTGTCACACCTTTTTCCAGTTCTATGTGGCCGATGGCCGGCTCTCCTGCCAGCTGTACCAGCGAAGCGCCGACGTGTTCCTGGGCGTGCCCTTCAACATTGCCTCCTACGCCCTGCTCACCCTCATGGTGGCCCAGGTCACCGATCTTCAACCCGGCGATTTCGTGCACACCTTCGGCGACGTGCACCTCTACGCCAACCATCTCGAACAGGCCCGCGAACAGCTCTCCCGGGCGCCCTTTGGCCTGCCGGAGATGCGCCTGAATCCGGAGGTGAGGTCATTGTTTGATTTCAGGTTCGAGGATTTCACCCTGGAAGGCTACCAGGCCCATCCGCATATCAAGGCACCGGTAGCGATATAAGTGGCAAGGAACACCGGCTAACCTTGAGACTTGAGACTTGCCACTGACATGAAACTCTCCCTCATCGTTGCCGTCGACCGCAACAACCTCATCGGCCGCAACAATCAACTGCCCTGGCACCTGCCCGCGGACCTGGCATTCTTCAAACGCACCACCATGGGGGCACCCATGCTCATGGGGCGCAGGACCTGGGAATCCATCGGCAGACCACTGCCGGGGCGTACCAGCATCGTCATCACTTCCGACCCGGATTACCGGGCCGAAGGTGCGATCGTGGTGCATTCCGTCGACGAAGGGATTCGGGCGGCGGGCGATGCGCCTGAGCTGTTCGTGATCGGCGGCGCCCGGCTCTTTGCGGACACGCTGCCCCGGGCCGACCGGATCCATCTCACCCGCATCGACCACGCATTCGAGGGCGACACCTGGTTCCCCGGGATCGGTGACGACTGGCGGGAAGTGCGCCGCGAGGAACACGGGCCGGACGAAAGGAACGCCTATCCGTACACGTTCATCCTGCTGGAGCGCGATGAAGACAGAGGCAGGGTATAAGGCCTGAAGCGGCAGGTCTCCTGCTTCCCAGCGTCGCCACAGCGCTTCAGCCGGCTTGACGAAACCGCCGCCCAGGCACGATATAGACCACCACGAACAACGCGGCGGCCGCCACCACGATGCTCGGACCCGTCGGGGTATCCCATTGCAGTGATCCGGCCACCCCACCCGCCACGGCCAGCGCACCGAACACGCCCGCCAGCACCGCCATCTGTTCCGGCGTGGCGGCAAGCCGTCGGGCGGTGGCGGCCGGGATGATCATCAGCGAGGTGATCAGCAGGATGCCCACCACCTTCATGGCCACGGCGATCACCACCGCAATCAGCAGCATGAAACCCAGACTGACCCACATCACGGGGACGCCCTCGACGCGGGCCAGATCCTCGTGCACCGTCATGGCCAGCAGGGGGCGCCACAGGACGGCCAGCAACAGCAGCGCCAGCAGGCCGCCGCCGAAGATCCACGCCAGGTCCGTCTGGGAGACCGCCAGGATGTCACCGAACAGGTAACCCATGAGGTCGATGCGCACGCCTTCCAGAAAGGCCACGGCCACGAGGCCAAGGGATAGCGTGCTGTGCGCGAGGATGCCGAGCAGGGTGTCGCTGGCCAGCCGCCGCTGGCGCTGCAGAAGCACCAGCAGGACCGCAAGCCCGGTGCACAGGGCGATCACCGTCAGATTCATGCTGATGCCCAGCAGAAAACCCAGCGCGACTCCCAACAGGGCCGAATGGGCCAGGGTGTCTCCGAAATAGGCCATGCGCCGCCACACCACGAAGGCACCCAGCGGTCCCGCCACCAGGGCCACCGCCATGCCGCCCATCAGCGCTCTGAGGATGAAATCGTCCATCTTAAAGGCAGTGGCAAGTGGCAAGTGGCAAGTGGCAAGGCGGCTTCATGGCGTTTCCTGCTGCTTTTCATTTTCTACCACGCGGCCGTGCAGGTCGTGGCGGTGGTCGTGATCATGTGCATAGACTGCCAGCCCTATGGCCTCCGAGGGATCGCCGAACAGCCTGAGGTATTCCGGGTGGCGGCTGACCGCCTCGGGGCGGCCGGTGCAGCACACATGCTGGTTCAGGCAGACCACCGCATCCGCCGCGGCCATCACCAGGTGCAACTCGTGGGAGACCAGGAGCACGCCACAGCCGTAGCGTTCGCGCAGCCCGGCAATCAGACGAAACACCTCTCCCTGGCCGCCCACATCCACACCCTGAGCGGGCTCGTCCAGCACCAGCAGGTCCGGCTCGCGCAACAGGGCACGCGCCAGCAGCACCCTTTGCATCTCGCCGCCGGACACCGACTGGATGGGTTGATCCATCAGATGCGCCACGCCGGTCTCCTCGAGCACTTCACGCTGGCGCCTGCGCCCGGCCCGACCTCCCAGGGTGAGAAAACGCCCCACGGTAATGGGCAGTACCTCGTCCACCAGCACACGCTGGGGCATGTAACCCACCTTCAGACCGGGCGCACGGGTCACCCGCCCGCCCGTCTGGGTCAGCAGGCCCAACAGCACCCGCACGAGGCAGGTCTTGCCCGCGCCGTTGGGACCGATCAGGGTGACAATCTGGCCCGGCTGCACGGTCAGATCCACATGATGGAGGATCCGCCGCCCGCCCAATACCAGTTCCACGCCGCGCGCCTCCACCAGAGGCGCCGCGCCTGAAACGCTTGTTTCCCGACCACTCACGGCAGGCTCCTTGACAGACAATCCACCGGGTCTGATTGCCCGACTGGACGACGGGCATGGCTGTTATACTATTACACCCATAAACGAACTCCCATGGAGACCGTCTCATGCCGCGCTGGTATGCCCCGAGACTAACACCGCTTTCCCGCCTTGTCCTGTGCCTGTGTGTCCTTGTCCTCGCCATGTCCGCCGCCGGGGCCCAGGAACCGCCGCGCGTTGTCGTCAGCATCAAGCCCATACACGATCTGGTCATGGGGGTGACCCGGGGGATCTCCGAACCGGTACTTCTGGTACCCGGCGGCGCATCGCCCCACGACTATGCCCTGCGCCCTTCCGGAATGCGCAGCCTGCAGGAGGCGCAGGTGGTGATCTGGGTAGGCCCCGAACTGGAGAATTTCCTGGTGCGCCCCCTTTCCGGGCTGCCGCCGGATGCGCACCGCATCGCATTGCTGCATGACGCGGATCTGGTGACCTATCCGGTACGCAGCGGCGGCATCTGGGAGACCCACGACCACGGTCACGGTCACGATCACGGTCACGGTCACGACCACGCCGCAGCACATGGCGATGACCGGGGTGCACCGGACGCCCATGCCTGGCTCTCTCCGGAGAACGCACGCCGCATCGTGCGCCATGTGGCGGGGATGCTGGCGGAACGCGACCCGGGCAACGCCGGCGCGTATCGGGACAACATGGATCAGCTGCTGGGGCGGCTGGGGCATCTGGAGCAGGACCTGGCACAACGCCTGGCACCCGTACAGGGGCGTCCCTTCATCGTGTTCCACGATGCCTACCAGTACTTCGAGCGCCACTTCGGGCTGACGCCGGCCGGTTCCATCACCGTGGATCCGTCCCGGGCGCCGGGGGCCCGGCGAGTGCAGGAGATCCGCCAGCGCCTCGCGGAGGCCGATGTACTGTGTGTGTTCAGCGAGCCTCAGTTCCGTCCGGCCATCGTGGCCACGGTCACCGAAGGCACCCCCGCCCGCGCGGGCATCCTGGACCCCCTGGGCGCGGACCTCCCCTCCGGCCTCGAGGGCTATGAACAGCTGCTGCGCAACATGGCCGACAGCCTGATCGACTGTCTTATTGATGAAGGATGAAGGATGAAGGACGAAGGATGAATAAAACCCTGCTTCAGCGAAAGCATCGGGGAGGGGCATGCCCTGCCTTCATCCTTCATCCTCGCCCTTCATCCCATCTCGAGCTCGAACTGCACCGAGTCGATGCCGGCGGCCGCGCAACGCTCGTCCAGTTCTCCGCTTGGCGCGCCGCTCACGCCCACACCGCCGACAATGGAGCCGGCCACATGGATAGGAAGTCCGCCCGCCGAGAACACGATGCCCTGCACCTTACCCACCTGGAAGGGCTTGGTGAACCGGTCCTCCATATCCGACAGCGGGGCGTTGAAGGACATGGCTGTGTAGGCCTTCTGCTTCGAGATCTCCAGCGTCAGGTCCATGGCCAGGGTATCGCGCAGCACCACCTGGGGATGCCCGCCCCGATCCACCACGGTGACAGCCACGTTCACGCCTTCGGCGCGGCAGGCCTCCAGTGTGGCGTGGGCAATCTGGTACGCCATCTCCAGTGTCAGGCGCTTGATGTCCAGGGTGACCGGGGCATCGGCCTGGGCGGCGCCGGCCGTCATGATGGCGGTGCCAAGCAACAGCGAACGAATGATCGTCATGTGATTTCTCCTCCAGTGTAAGGTTGCCTCGATGATGACGCGGTCGGAGCACGGGGGTGCGCACACAGAAACCGCATGTCAGTGTCACAAGACTATAGCAGTCGCATCGGACGCGCGGCCCGGGTGAATCGGCGATGCAGCCCGGGTTGCGACGGAGTTTGAGCCACGACGCTCACGAAGACCACGCCGGATCGGATCAATGCAGCTTCTGAACGGCCATGGCCGGCAGACATCACGGGTGAAGGGATTGAAAGGCTTTCAGCATCCGGGCTACAGGAGCACCAGCAGCCACACCACCACGGCGTTGATCAGGGAGAGAAGCACCGCCGCAGACCCGAAGTCCTTGGCACGCGCGGAGAGTTCATGCACCTCGCCGCCAAACCGGTCGATGGCGGCCTCGATGGCGGAGTTGAGCAGTTCCACGATGAGCACCAGCAGCAGACTGCCCACCAGCAGGGCGCGCTCGACACCCGTCTCGCCCAGCCAGAGCGCCAGGGGCACGGCCGGCACCACCACCAGCAACTCCTGGCGAAACGCCGCCTCGTGCCGGACCGCGGCGCACAATCCGGTCCAGGAGTAGCCCACGGCCCTGACGATGCGCGTCAGGCCACGGTCGCCGCTGTAGGCCATCAGCCGGACATGCCCGGCCCGGGCGGGTCGCTGTCTCCGGTGCCTGAGCGCGGCTGCCAGACCACGTCCAACTCACGGGCGGCACGCACCTCGTCGAAACGCCGGTTCGGCTGCGTGTAGGGGGCGCCCTTGACCTTGTCGGGCGTGGTGCGGGCCTCCTCCAGGATCTGCGCCATGGCATCCACGAAGCCGTCCAGGGTCTCCTTGCTCTCGGTCTCCGTGGGTTCGATCAGCAGGCACTCGGGCACCAGCAGCGGGAAGTACGTGGTGGGGGCATGATAGTCGTAATCCAGCAGGCGCTTGGCCACGTCCATGGCGGTGACCTCCGTCTCTTTGGCAAGCCGTTTGAGGGTGACGATGAACTCGTGCGTCGCACGGCGATCCGGGAAGGCCAGTTCGAAACCCCTCTCCCTGAGGCGGGCCATCACGTAGTTGGCGTTTAGGGTGGAGAAATCCGCCACCCGGGACATACCCGCACGGCCCAGCATGCGCATGTAGACATAGGCACGCAGCAGCACACCGGCATTGCCCGCAAATGCGGACAGCCGTCCGATGGACTGGGGCAGGTCCTTCTCGGTGAGCCAGCGATAGCGTCCGTCCTCGTCCCGGGCCACCACCGGGATGGGCATGAAGGGCCGCAGGCGTTCGCTCACTCCCACGGCACCGGCACCCGGACCGCCGCCGCCGTGGGGCGTCGAGAAGGTCTTGTGCAGGTTCATGTGGATCACGTCGAAACCCATATCGCCGGGGCGCACCTTGCCGAGAATGGCGTTCAGATTCGCGCCGTCGTAGTAAAGCAGGCCGCCGGCCTGGTGCACCAGATCGGCGATCTCCTTGATGCGCCGCTCGAACACGCCCAGCGTGGACGGGTTGGTGAGCATGATGCCCGCCGTATGCGGACCCAGCGCCGCCTGCAGGGCATCCATGTCCACGTCACCGGAATCGTCGGTGGGGATCTCGCGCACCGTGTACCCGCACATGGTCGCCGTGGCCGGATTGGTGCCGTGGGCGGCGTCGGGCACCAGGATCTCGGTGCGCGCCGTGTCCTTGCGGGCATCATGGTAGGCGCGAATCATGGCCACGCCGGCGAACTCGCCCTGGGCGCCCGCCATGGGTGTCAGGGAGACTCCGCCCTTCATGCCCGTGACATCCGTCAGCATCTCCTGCAATTCGTGCATGCAGGCCAGATAGCCCTGGCTGCACGATTCGGGCGCGAGCGGATGCCGATCCAGGAAACCGGGCAGCATGGCCAGGCTGTTGCAGGCCCGCGGGTTGTACTTCATGGTGCAGGAGCCCAGTGGATAGAACTGCGTGTCGATGGAGAAGTTCTTCTGGGACAGCCGGGTGTAATGACGCACCACGTCCAGCTCGGACAGTTCCGGCAGCGGTGCACGCGAGCCCCGGCGGAAGCGCTCGGGCAGCCCGCTTACCGATGCCTCACGCTGCGGCGCCTGGGCCGTAGCCCCGCGCCCGGGACGGGAACGCTCGAAGATCAGCATGTCACAACTCCTGCAATTCGGTTGTCTGTAACTCGTCTGTGCCGCGCGCGCGGCGGGTAGCGATGGACATAAGTCACAGGATGAAAAGGATCTGATCAAACAACCCGCGAGGGTCGGGTTCTGAATTCATGAAAATCCTGTCAATCCTGTCAATCCTGTCCATTGCCTTTCCTTCACAACCTTCGCGAAAACGCCGTCAGCCAAGCGCCGCGAAGGCCTCGTCGTGGTCGGGTTCCTCACTGTCTTATGGTGGTGATCCTGAAAGTGAAAATGCTTCTAGCCACCGAGGGCACAGAGGCCACAGAGGAAAAAGCCAAAGAGATTGAGGGCCGGGAACTCCCCCGGCAGACAGCGGCAACGGAACGATCATTGAGCTTTTTCATTTTTACTCTGTGACCTCTGTGCCCTCTGTGGCAAACCGCCTTTGACCTTAACCATACCCCGCCAGCGCTGCCTTCATCACCTCCGCATACCGATCCAGATCCGCCTCGGTCTTGGTCTCGGTGGCGCACACCAGCAGCAGGTCGTCCAGCGCCGGGTAGTCATCCCCCAGCGGATAGCCGCCGAGCACACCCTGTTCCGCCATGGCGGCCAGCACCGGGCGCACCGGCCTGTCCAGCCGCAGGGCAATCTCGTGGAAGGCTTCACCATTGAATGCGGCTGTGACACCCAGGGGCTTCAGGCGCTCCAGGAGCGCATGGGTATTGGCATGGCAATGGCCCGCCACCCGCTCCAGGCCCTCCGGGCCCAGCAGCGCCATGTGGATGGTGGCGGCGGTGACCACCAGACCCTGGTTGGTGCAGATGTTGGAGGTGGCCTTGGACCGGCGGATATGCTGTTCGCGTGCCTGAAGCGTCAGGACGAAACCCGGTCGGCCGTCCGCGTCCCGGGTGCGGCCCACGATGCGCCCGGGCATCTGGCGCACGTGCTCCTTACGGCAGCACATGAAGCCGAAATAAGGCCCCCCGGAAGACAACGGCGCGCCCAGGGGCTGGCCCTCGCCGGCGACGATATCGGCGCCTCCGGCACCCCATTCGCCGGGCGGCTTGAGCAGTGCAAGGCTGACCGGGTTTACCACCCCGATCACCTGCGCGCCCTGGGCATGGGCCCAGTCCGTGAGCGCATCCACCTCCTCCAGCACGCCGAAGAAGTTGGGTTGGGGAATGACCAGGGCAGTAATATCCTCACCCTCGAAGGCCTTCAGCGACGCCGGATCCACCCGCCCGCTCGCGGCATCGAAGGGCACATCCACCAGTTCGATGCCCTGGCCGCCCACGATGGCGCGGGTCACGGAGCGGTACACCGGATTGACCGAGGCGGGCATGAGGATGCGACGCCCCTTGGCCTTGCGGTTGGCGCGTACGCTCATGAGTACCGCCTCCGCCAGCGCCGAGGCGCCGTCGTAGAGCGAGGCGTTGGAGACATCCATGCCGGTCAGCCCCGTGATCATGGTCTGGTACTCGTAGACCAGCTGCAGGGTGCCCTGACTGGCTTCGGCCTGGTACGGGGTATAGGCGCTGTAGAACTCGCCGCGGGTGGCAATCTGCCAGACGGCCGCCGGGATATGGTGCTCGTAGGCACCGGCACCGATGAAATTCAACGCCACCTGATCCTGCGCGGCGCGACCGCGCATGAGCCGCGTGACTTCCATCTCGCTCAGCGCCTCGGGCACCCGGATCAACGGCCCGGAACGCAGCGCCGACGGGATCTCATCGAACAACTGCTCGATATCGTCGACGCCGATGGCGGCCAGCATGTCCCGTATGTCGGTCTCGGTATGAGGATTGAAAGGCATGACTTAACCTGGTCTGTGTGAAGGCTGGATGTGCGTCCCCGGACTGATCGGGCGGTGACACCGCGGCGGACCTCTCCTTCCCCCGCTCGAGGCCGGGAAGGCGCAACCCACCGGCCGGGCCCCCGACAGGGTGTAGCGGCAACGGGCCATCAGGCCTCCTCGTCCACCAGCGCCTGGTATGCGTCGGCATCAAGGAGCGCGTCCAGGGCACCGTCCTCGGGCTTCAGGCGAAACAGCCAGCCCTCGCCATAGGGGTCCGTGTTGACCAGCTCAGGGCTGTCGGCCAGTTGCTCATTGACCGCCACCACTTCACCGCTCACCGGAGCGTACACGTCGGAGGCGGCCTTGACGGACTCCACCACCGCGCAGGCGGCGCCGGCCTCCTGGCTGCTGCCCACCTCGGGCGTTTCCACGAACACCAGGTCCCCCAGCAGTTCCTGGGCGTGATCGGAGATACCCACGGTGACGGTGCCGTCGGACTCACTGCGCACCCACTCGTGGCTCTTGGTATAGCGAAGATCAGCAGGCGTATTGCTCATGTCGGACTCCCGGGTTTTGTGATTCGAAATCAAACTTCTGACCCAATGGCACTAGATCTCCACGCAGGCCTTGCCATTGCGTACGAACGGGGGCTTGACCACCCTGGCCGGTTGGGGCTTGCCGCGCATGTCCACTTCCACGTGCTCGCCGGTGCCCGCGGGCACCCTGGCCAGGGCGATGGATACGCCCAGGGTGGGCGAAAACCCGCCGCTGGTGATCTCTCCCTCGCCCGCCTCCCCGGCCAGCACACGCATGTGGCCGCGAAGCACACCGCGGCCTTCCAGCACCAGGCCCACGAAGCGGCGAAGCCCGCCGGCGGATTTCTGCGTTTCCAGCGCCACGCGCCCGATGAAATCGCGCTCCGCAGGCTCGAACGCCACGGTCCACGCCAGGCCGGATTCGAGCGGCGAAACCTGCTCGTCCATGTCGGATCCGTAAAGGTTCAAACCCGCCTCCAACCGCAGGGTATCCCGGGCGCCCAGCCCCGCCGGCGCCACCCCGGCACCCGCCAGGCGACCCCAGAATTCCGGTGCCTCGGTTGCGGGCAGCAAGATCTCGAAACCATCCTCACCCGTGTAACCCGTACGGCCCACGAACCAATCCCCCGCCTGGGCGCCGAAGAACGGTGCCAGGCCATCGGCGGCCGCAGCCACCTCGCCGTTCATCACCGACATCGCCTTGTCCCGGGCCGCGGGTCCCTGCACGGCCAGCATGGCCAGGTCGTCGCGTTCCTGCAGCACCACTTCAAAACCCGTGGCGTGATCACGCATCCAGGCCAGATCCTTGTCCCGGGTGGCCGCATTGACCACCGTGCGGTAGAAGTCATCCGACAGATAATAGGTGATGAGATCGTCGACCACGCCCCCTTCCGGGGTCAGCATGCAGCTGTAGAGCGCCTTGCCGGGCACCTTGAGCCGGGCCACGTCGTTGGCCAGCAGGCTGCGCAGGTAGTCGCGCGCCCCCCGGCCCTTCACGTCGACGACGGTCATGTGGGAGACATCGAACATCCCGGCGTCCCGGCGGACCTGATGATGCTCGTCCAGCTGGGATCCGTAATGCAGGGGCATGGACCAGCCGCCGAAGTCCACCATTCGGGCACCGGCTTCCACATGCTTCCCATAAAGCGGGGTCTGCTTGCTCATGGCTCAAGACTCCTGAAACGAAAAAGGGGTGGCCGATGCCTCTCACATCGACCACCCCTCTGTCCTGAAACCTGAGAGATTAAACCGCGCGTGGCACGGTGATCCCCTTCGGTGGGCCGATGAACCCGGCCGCTCTCCAGAGCCGATACTTGTGCGCGCACGGTCCGTTTGCCTGAGCGTTTCCGGGTGGAAGTTGCGCCTTCGGCGCCTCTCGCGTCTGCGGAGAGGGCTCTCCCGTGCGTGCAGGGTCCCCTCGGGGAACCCGGATCGGACCCGCACTATAACGCAGTCCGTGGTGAGGAGAAAGGCGTCACGCGCGAGGCACCCCATGTGCCGTATGCCCTGACGGCCTCACGGCCGGCGAACCAGGGCCCGGGTCACGGCCGCCGGACCCTGGTGAAAGGGCCCTTCGTCCAGGGGGGTCACCGTCTCTGCAATCTCCTCGATGTCCCCGTCGACGAAATCCTCCCGCAGCATCACAGCCGAGTAAAGCATGGCCGGGTCCGGGGGTCCGCCACTGGTGTAATCCACCTGTTCCGGGCTGAAGGACTCCAGCAACAGCAGACCGCCGGGCCGCAGGGCACGCAACATGGCCCGGTGGATGCGCTGGCGCACGTCCGGAGGGAAATGGGCGAAGATGGCGACCACGTGGTCGAACTCGGCCTCGGGCCACTCCCATTCAGCCAGGTCGACCCACAGGGTCTCCAGGGTCACGCCCCGGTCGGCGGCGAGGCTTCGGGCCTTCTCCAGCCCCACCTGCGAACAGTCCACGGAGAGCACATCCAGGCCCCGGGATGCCAGCCATACCCCGTTGCGCCCCTCCCCGTCCGCCACGGCGAGCACACGCTGGCCCGGGCGGTAAAGCCGCTCATGGCTCACCAGGAAGGCGTTGGGGGCCTCGCCATAGGCGAATCCGGGCTTCCGGTAGCGATCGTTCCAGAATTCCTTCATGATAAACCCCCTGTGAATCAACAGAATTCGTGGTCGTTCAGGCATTGACGGTGCGGCCGGGAACCGCACCCCCGCCAGGGCCCGCATTCGCCACGCGTTGCCGACATCGTGGCCCATGCCCGGGAGCCCCGCCGAAGCCACAAGGAGGCCCCATGTCCGTTCAAAGCATCCTGCCCGCCTTGCTGATCATGATCACCCTGTTCCTCGGTTCCCCGGCACTGGCCGGCGGTCAATCCGGCAGCCAGTCCCCGGAACCCTCGGGGCCGGTCGTGCATGAGGATTATTGCCCGGGCTGAACAGGAGCCCCTAGCCACCCGCCGCCGCGGCGCGGGATGATTCGGGTTTCACTCAACCTTCATCCTTCCGCCTTCATCCTTTCACTGCCCCGCCAAGCGCCCTGCGCAGGAAACCGTTCTTGATGGCGGGCAGGCGGTCGGCCAGGATCAGGCCGAGGCCGCGGGCCATCTCCACGGGTGGGAGTCCGCTGCCGAAAAGGGTGCTGAAACCCTCCATGGCCCGCATCATGAGCCAGTTTTCCCCGCGCCGCATGCGCTCGTAAGTACGCAGGCCCCGAAGATCCCCCGGGTCCCGGCCTGGCCGGGACCACAGCACCCGGGCCAGGGCCGACACGTCCGCAAATCCGAGATTCGCGCCCTGACCCGCCAGGGGATGAATGGTGTGGGCGGCATCGCCCACCAGCGCAATGCGCGGGCGCACATAGTGCCGGGCCTGGCTGCCCGTGAGGGCAAAGGAGGCCCGGGGACCGGTGGCGTTCACGGGACCCAGGCGCCATTCAAAGGCGGCGCCCAGTTCGGCACAGAAGGTGGCGTCGTCCAGAGTCAGCAGGCGCTCGGCGGTCTCCGGCTCCGTGGACCAGACAATGGAAGAGCGCCCGTCGGCCAGCGGAAGGAACGCCAAGGGGCCCGAGGGCAGGAAACGCTGCCAGGCAGTGGCTTGGTTGTGCTCGCCGGTGCTCACGTTGGCCACGACCGCATGCTGACCGTAGCGGGTGCTGTCCAGGTCGATGCCGGCCAGCGACCGGACCCGGGAACGGGCCCCGTCGGCCCCCACCACCAGGGCTGCGTGCACCGTGCGGCCGTCGTCCAGGCCCGCGTCCACGCCGTCCTGCATCACCTGCAGCCAGGACAGGCCCGCGGGACAGATCCGCTCCACGCCCGCGGCCTCCAGCGCCTCCCAAAGTGTCCACTGGATGACCCGGTTCTCCACGATGTGGCCCAGATCCGGTTCACCCACCTCCGCCGCCTCGAAACGGATGCGCCCGGGGCTTCGGGCATCCCAGACCTCCATGGCCTGGTAGGGGTTCACGCCCCTGGATACCATGGCGGGCCACACACCCAGCGACTCGAACAGCCGCTGGCTGGCCCGATTGACCGCGAATACGCGAAGGTCCGCCTCGCCCAGGGGATCGAAGGGTGCCGGTGGCGTGCGCTCCAGCAGGGCCACGCGCAGACGCTCACCGTCCGGCAGACCGGATGTATCGGCCGCTGCCGGTGCGGGACGACAGGCCAGGGCCAGTGCCATTGCGGCGCCGACCACACCGCCGCCCACCACGAGCACGTCCACGTCGAGCACCTCACGGGCAGTCACAATGCACGCCCCCGGGCAAGCCTCGGCAACCGGCCGGCGAGGCCCATGCTCTGGCAGGCCAGCCGCCGGCGCAACGGCCCGCAGATATCCAGCCCGGCCAGCGCCGCGCCGCGCAGGTGGGCCAGCGGCGGCCATGGATTGGTGAACAGGCGGACCAGACCATCGGTATAGAGCTGCACGGTATCCAGGTCCCGCCGCCGCCACTGTGAATAGGCATCCAGCAAACTGCCGTCACCGGGATCCCCGCCGTGCCGTGCCGCGTCCGCCAGCAGATCCGCCAGCACCGCCACATCCCTCAGGGCCAGGTTGAAACCCTGGCCGGCCACGGGATGCAGGGTATGGGAGGCATTGCCCACCAGCACCAGCCGTGCCGCGCTGTCGCGCTGCGCGCGCGTCAGGCGCAGCGGGTAGGCGGCACGCCGCCCGGCACGCACGAAGCGGCCCAGCCGCCAGCCGAACCGGGACTGAAGCACCGACAGAAAATCGGCATCCGAGAGCGCCAGCGTGGCGTCCATCCGGGAGGAAGGGCGGGTCCAGACCAGGGCACAGCGCCCCTCGTTCAGAGGGAGCAGCGCGATGGGTCCCTCGTCGGTGAAGCGCTCGTAGGCCACGTTGTCATGGGCGCGATCCGGGGTGACGTTAGCGATCACGGCAGTCTGTCCGTAATCCCGTTCACGTGCCCCGATTCCCGCCATGGCACGCACCGCGGAGTCGGTTCCATCGGCGGCCACCAGCAGCCGCGCATGCAGTTCGCGCGGCCTGCCGTCCTGTTCGATGTCCACCGTCACGCCGTCGCGCCCAAGCCGGTAACTCCGCACCCGCGCCGGGGTGACGAACGAGACGGAGGCATCCTTCAGTGCCCCCTGCCAGGCGGCGCCCAGGGCGCGGTTGGTCACCACGTAACCCAGGGCGGGCACGCCCTCGTCCCGGGCGCACAGGCGCGTCACCCCGAATCGCCCGCGTTCCGACACATGAATACGGTTGATGGGCGTGGCCTGGGGCGCGACGGCCTCCCACAGGCCCAGGGTGTCCAGAATTCGTCGGGAACCGAAGGACAGCGCCGTGGTGCGCTCATCATAGCTGGGCTGGTCCGGCGCCCCCGGGGGACGCGCTTCCACCACCGCCACCCGGTAGCCGGTACGCGCCAGGGCCAGCGCCAGCGTGGCGCCCACCATGCCGCCGCCTGCGATGACGATGTCGAAATCGGAGGACATGTCTTGAAGCCTCAGGGAGTGTAGGGGGAAATTCAAGGTTCAAGGTTCAAAGTTCAAAGTTCAAAGGGGGCGGCACGTCTAGATGTGATCTCGGCGGCGCCAGGGTTTTCCGTTGAACCTTGAACCTTGAACCTTGAACCTTGAACTTTGAGCTTTGAACCTTGAACTCGCTTCACGCCGTTCCAACCAGCGCCTCAATCTCCTCGGGGTCTTTGGGGCAGTGCTTGGTCAGCACGTCATGGCCCTTTGAAGTGACCAGCACGTCATCCTCGATGCGGATGCCGATCCCCTGGAAGCGCTTCGGCACACCACGGATACCGGCGGCGACGTACAGCCCAGGCTCCACGGTCATGACCATGCCGCGTTCGAGCAGCCGCCATTGGTCGTCGAGCTTGTAATCGCCCACGTCGTGCACATCCAGACCCAGCCAGTGACCTGTGCGGTGCATGTAGAACTGCCGGTACGCCCCGTCCTTGATGAGCTGCGCCGTGCGGCCCTTGAGCAATCCGAGAGAGACCAGCCCCTTTGTCAGCACCTTCACCGCCGCCGAATGCGGGTCATTCCAGTGATTGCCCGGCACCACCTGCCCGATGGCCGCATGCTGCGCTTCCAGCACCACCTCATAGAGCTCGCGCTGTGCGGGGCTGAAACGCCCGCCGACCGGAAAGGTGCGGGTGATGTCGCTGGCGTAGCCCTGAACCTCGCAACCCGCATCGATCAGCAGCAGATCGCCGTCATTGAGCGGCGCATCATTCTCCGTGTAATGCAGAATGCAGCCGTTGTCGCCGCCGCCCACGATGGACGGATAGGCGGGTTCCGTGCCCGCGCGCCGGAACTCGTAGAGCAACTCCGCCTCGATCTCGTACTCCATCATGCCGGGACGGCAGGCCTTCATGGCGCGCATGTGTGCCCTCGTGGAGATTGCGCCCGCCTCGCGCATGGTCTTGATCTCATAACGGGACTTGAACAGCCGCATGTCGTGCAGCAGGTATTCAAGGGACACGAACTCGTGCGGCGGATGCACTCCGCTGCGCGCCTGCTCCTTCAGGAGGTTCACCCAGCCCATGAGCTTCTTGTCGAACTCCGGATCCCGGCCCAGGGTGGCGTACACCCTTTCCCGATCCTCCAGGAGGCCGGGCAGAATGTCGTCCAGATCGGCAATGGGAAAAGAGTCATCGGCGCCGAATCGCTGCACGGCGCCCTCCTGACCTGCGCGGCGGCCATGCCAGGTCTCCATGACCGGATCGCGCTCGCGGCAGAAGAGCACGTACTCGCCTTGGGGGCGCCCGGGCACCAGCACGGCCACCGCACCGGGTTCGGTGAATCCGGTGAGATAGAGGAAATCGCTGTCCTGACGGTAGGGGTATTCCACGTCGTGATTGCGCACACGCACCGGCGACGAGGGGACCACCGCAATGCCCCCCTCACCCATGGAGCGCATGAGCTGGCGGCGGCGGCGCGCGAACTCCTTCATCTGCACGGGCTGCAGCGCGTTGGCAGAGAAGCGTCGGGCGTTGCGGGTGGTGGCATTCATGGAACGATTCTCAGTGAAGTCTCGGCGGTGCCTTGATGGGCTGCAACTCCTCGTTGACCAGCAACACACCCATCCTCACGTACTCGACAATCTCGCTGTAGGCGGTTTCATTGGCCTCATCGGCATCCACCTCGAATCCGGTTGCAGCGATGTCCGCCAGGTCCCGGACGATCTCGGCGGAATCCTCGGGCAGGCTGCCTTCCTGACGCACCCCGCAGACGGAAAGACCATACAGGAAACCCTGACACCAGAGGCCCAGCGCCTCCACACGGCGCGCCAGGGGCGCGTCATCCCCCGGCAACAACAGATCGAATCCCAACTCCGTGTCGTGCAACTGCATGCGCGTCTCCCGGAACAGCTCTGCCAGCTGGCGCCGCGATTCATCGGCCATACGATCACCGGGTGCCGGCTCGGGCAGCAATTCCCGGAACCAGTCTTCCACGGGCAGGGCCCCGTTGACGCTCAACATGCCGCACAGGGTACCGTGTCCTTCCGCGGCATCGGTGTCGGCACCTGCACGGGCCAATGCACCATCCACCGAATCGTAATCTGGCGTCACGTTCAAAGTGTCTCCGCGCACATGATAGGGAAAGACGATCAATTGCAAGGCGCCTTACCCGTCTGGACAGGACAGGTTCGCCTCGACAGGCCACGCGCCGGACCTCGACCCGCACTGCCGGCAGATCCCCCACGATATGCGGTCGCAGCGTGCCCGTGATGTCCATCGGGCAGCAGGCCCGGCCGTTGCGCCACCCGCACGCCAATACGACCGCATGTTCACCGATCGCCGGAACCCCTGGATCCCGCGGGAGCGGCGTGGATACGCGGACCCGGCGGGCTGCACCGGATCATTGTAATGGATCTCCGGGAGTGAAGCAGTACGCCGTAAGCCGGCTTCCCGCCACGTGATGCGGTCCGTGTTGACGCCCCACCCCCCCGGACCTAGACTTAGCCTCATGGACAAGACGCCGATGCAAGATGTTGCCGAGCAGGAACTCAGAAAGCTCGAGACGCGGGTGAATGAGCTCATCCGCACCTGCGAGCGGCTGAAGGAGGAGAACCGCCTCCTGCGTGAGCAGCAGGTGACGCTTGCGACCGAGCGCTCGCACCTGGTGGAAGGCCAGGAGCAGGCGCGTCTCAAGGTGGAGTCCATGATCTCGCGCCTGAAGGCCATGGAGCACGGTGTATGAGCAACCGCCCTGAACCGGTTTCGGTTCAGATCCTGGGAAAGGAATACCAGGTGGCCTGTCCTGACGACGAACGCAGCGCCCTGCTGGCCTCCGCCAGCCTGCTGGACCGGCGCATGCAGGAGATTCGCGACAGTGGCCGGATCATCGGTGGTGACCGGATCGCCGTGATCGCGGCGCTCAACATCACCCACGAAATGCTGGTGACGCGAAACCAGCGGGAAAGCCTGAGCCAGACCCTGAGCACCCGCATTCGCGCCCTGCAGGAAAAGATCGACGATGCCCTGGAGAACGGGCAACAGATGGACCTGTAAGGAATTCCCGAAGAGACTGGCGGTCGGAGCGGATCGCCCGCATGCGCGGAACAGCCTCTCGAAAGAGCCCCGACGATTTCCCGGTTTGGGCGCCTCTGCGGTGTACGTGAGCGGCTGGGTAGTATCCTTGAGCCTAATTTCATACCCCGGAGACTGAGCTGACGATGTGGTTGTGCAGGTCCGCCTTCGCAGCGGAAAGCCTCTAAGCATCGCGCAAGTCCCCACTTGAACCAGCGGTTCAAGGTCGAAGGTTCGCCACGGCACTTGCGGAGTGCGCCCTCTTAAAAGCAGGTACAAGTGGCCAGTGGCAAGGAAAACCTTGTCACTCGCTACTGGCCACTTGTAACTTCCCCCCATGAACCTTCGCGATGAGATCCGGCGGCGCTTGCGCGCAGAGCGCGCGGCACTGGCTGCCGATGAATGCGCGCGGCGCTCGAACGCGATCGCCCGGCATGTAATCGCCTCACCGCTGTTCAACCGCGCGCGGCATATCGCCGTCTACATCTCCTGCCGCGGGGAGGTGGACCCGCTGCCCGTGGCAGCGGCGGCACGAGCCCGGGGGAAGCGGCTCTATCTGCCCGTGCTTGACCCCACCCACCCGCACCGTCTGTGGTTCCTGCCCTGGGACGCGCGCGAGCGGCTGCAGCCGAACCGTTACGGCATCCCCGAGCCCGCCGCCCCCCGCGGCCGGCGCGTAAGCCCCAGGCATCTGGATCTGGTGCTCACCCCGCTGGTCGGCTTCGACCGCCATGGCAACCGCCTCGGCATGGGCGGCGGCTACTACGACACCACCTTTTCCTTCCTCGCATCCCGCCGTCACTGGCAAAAGCCCCGTCTGCTGGGCATGGCCTACGCATTCCAGGAAGTGGATGAACTCCCCGCCGAACCGTGGGACGTGCCGCTGACTGCCATCGCCACGGAGAACGGCATTGTCCGGCCAGCCGGCCGGCTGGCCGGAAGGATGAAGGATGAATGAAACCGGCTGCCTTCATCCTTCATCCTTCATCCTTCGCCCTTCCACCCCCCTCCCCGCTTTGTCCCGCGACACCGGCCCGGAATCCATAGTCGCGCCCTCATCCAGAACCGGACCACACCGACCGTAGGATGGGCAAAGCGCAGCGTGCCCATACGGATGGTGGCTTGAACGAGTGGGGGAGCCAGCAACGAGCGAAATGCGACTGGTGACGGGTACGAGTGACAAGTGACTGGCCCCGTCCCGCTCCGTCCTTCCGCATGGGCACGCTTCGCTTTGCCCATCCTACAGTTCCTTGCTCCTCACTCCCGCCCCCCGACTCCCTTCTCGCGAACCTCGGGCCCACCACTTATACTGGCGCGCGAATCCACAACCGGTCGACACCCCATGGCTTACTGGCTGATGAAGTCCGAACCGGACGTGTTCGGCATCGATGATCTCAAGCGGGTGAAGGTCGAGCCCTGGGACGGTGTTCGAAACTACCAGGCCCGCAACATGATGCGCGACCAGATGAAGAAGGGTGACGAGGTCTTCTTCTATCATTCCAATTGCGAGGTGCCCGGGATCGTGGGCCTCATGACGATCGCGAAGGAAGGCTATCCCGACGACAGTGCCTTCAATCCGAAGGCCCGGTACTACGATCCCAAGAGCGATCCGGACAACCCCCGCTGGTACCGGGTGGATGTGCGCTTCAAGCGCAAGTTCAGGAGAGTGATTCCGCTCGCCGAACTCAAGGCCTGCCCCGAGCTGGCCAACATGCCCCTGGTGCGCAAGGGCAACCGGCTGTCCATCATGCCGGTGAGCCCCGAAGAGTGGCGCTTCATCATGAGCCTGGTGGAGGCATAGCCAGCCTGCATTCCTGTCGTGCCACGCCACGACCGTGCGCGCGTCTGACGCCCGGATACCGGAGCACCACCTTCCACGGCCATCCTCCAGGTCCGGGTGGATGACGGGACCCGCATCGAACCACGACCGGCCGGGCAATCTCGGTGTTGCAACCGAACAACACTCCAGGGCCACGCACGCCACCGACTTTCCGTCACGGGGACCACCACGCCCGTCAGACAGTCGAACTGACAAACCTGCCTGGCAGGCGCCGGCCAGGGGCGACCAGGACGGTTGCACCCGATACCGGGAGAATCACCATGACTCTCAACGAACTGCTCCAGTACCTGCACGAGCATTCGGCTGTCCGATTGCTTGACCGCACCACGGAAGAAACCATCCGCAAGGCGGTGACGGGAAATCACTCGCAATCCGTCGCCTCGGAAATCATCCGCGCCTTCACGAAGAAGGCTGGTGATGCCGGCGGAGACGCCCTGCTGGAACGCGTCGACGCAGTAAAATGTCTGGGTCCGCTTCGTTTGAAATACATGGCCGATGACGCGCCTGTGGAGGGCTTTCGCATGGTGGAAAACATCATCACAACCATCGACGCCGCATACAGAGAGGAGGCACTTCGCCAACACGACGGCTGATCAATACGCAATTCGATGCGATCAAGGCATGGATCTGTCTGACATGCGGCAAAAAATTCATTACCCAATCTCTAGTAATTTGCAAGATGTTGTTTATACTCAGGCTCGGGTATCTGCTTATTGTTTGGAGGGAGTGTAATGGCCATCAAGAAAGCCGCCGCAAAAAAGAAAGCAAGCACCAAGTCCCGATTGAAGAAATCCAGCACCAAGGCCGCCGTCAAGAAAAAGGCAGCCACCAAGAAAAGAGCCGTGAAGAAGGCAGCCACCAAGAAGAAGGCCGCCGTCAAGAAAAAGGCCACCACCAAGAAGAAAGCCGTCAAGAAAAAGTCCGTGAAGAAAAAGGCCGGAGCCAAGAAAAAGGCCGTGAAGAAGAAGGTTGGGGCCAAGAAGAAGGCCGTGAAGAAAAAGGTTGGGGCCAAGAAAAAGGCCGTGAAGAAAAAGGCCGGGGCCAAGAAAAAGGCCGTGAAGAAAAAGGCCGGGGCCAAGAAAAAGGTCGCGCCCCGCCGCACCACCAAGAAGAAGCGCTAAGTCGCTTCAGTGCGCAGAAAGGCCCGCCTCGGCGGGCCTTTCTGCCGTTCAAGGACCAGGTGTCATATCCGGACGGACGTTCCCGCGGTATCTCCGGCGCATCGGGAGCATGGCAACGACCCATTTGCCCGGTTCCCTTCCTCCGCTGGCGCCGGTCGTCCTCAGGGCATCGAGCCTGCCGATCCGGCAGGCTCGATGCCCGCTTCATACCCGGCCAAGAAACATCCTGTACACCGGATTGTCCGTCTCCTCCCAGTAGGGGTAACCCAGTTCATCCAGAAAGCGCTGGAACCGTATTCTGTCTCCGGCCGGAACCTGGATTCCCGCGAGCACACGGCCATAGGCGGCCCCGTGATTGCGATAGTGGAACAGGCTGATGTTCCAGTCCTGCCCCATGTTGGTCAGGAATCGCAGCAATGCCCCCGGGCGCTCGGGAAACTCAAACCGGAAGACACGCTCGTCACGCACGTCGCCACCGTGACCGCCCACCATGTGCCGCAGGTGCGCCTTGGCCACCTCGTTATCGGTGAGATCCACCAGTGAGTAGCCCTGTTTGCGCAGGCCTTCCAGGACCGTCACCCGCTCCTCCTCTCCACCGGAGAGTTTGACGCCCACGAACACGTGGGCGTCACGGTCATCTGTGTAGCGGTAATTGAACTCGGTGATGCCGCGCTTGCCGATGGCCCGGCAGAACGCCCGAAAACTGCCGGGACGCTCCGGGATGGTGGCCGCGAACAGGGCCTCGCGGCGCTCGCCCAGCTCCGCGCGCTCGGCGACGTAGCGCAGACGGTCGAAGTTGATATTGGCACCGCTCAGGACGGCAGCCAGGGTCTGGCCGGTCACGCCCCGGGTTTCCACGTACTTCTTCAGACCCGCCACGGCCAGCGCGCCGGCCGGTTCCGCCAGTACGCGCGTATCGTCGAAGACATCCTTGATCGCCGCGCAGATCTCGTCGGCGCTGACGAGAATCATCTCGTCCACATGCTTGCGCGCCAGCCGGTAGGTCTCGGCCCCCGCCTGGCGAACGGCCGCGCCGTCGGCAAAGATCCCCACCTGCCCCAGTACGACACGCCGCTTGCGCTTGAGCGCCTCGGTCATGGAGGGCGCGTCGTCGGGCTCCACGCCGATCACCCGGATCTCCGGTCTGAGCGCCTTGATGTAGGCGGCCATGCCCGCCAGCAGGCCCCCGCCGCCCACACTGACGAACACCGCATCGATGGGGTCGGGCTGCTGGCGCAACAGCTCCATCGCCACCGTGCCCTGACCGGCAATCACATACGGATCATCGAACGGGTGAATGAACGTGTAACCGTGCTTCTCGACCAGGATCCGGGCATGGGTACTGGCTTCATCATAGGAATCCCCGTGCAGGACCGCCTTGCCGCCCAGGGTGCGCACCGCGTCCACCTTGATGCTGGGCGTGGTCTGGGGCATGACGATGGTGGCGCGTATCCCGAGCTTACGGGCCCCCAGCGCAACGCCCTGGGCATGGTTGCCGGCAGATGCGGCGATCACCCCCCGTGCCTTCTGCTCCCCGGTGAGGTGGAACATGCGGTTGTAGGCGCCCCTCAGCTTGAAGGAGAACACCGGCTGCAGGTCCTCGCGCTTGAGCAGGACCGTGTTTCCCGTGCGCCGTGACAGGGTCGACATCGGGTCGAGCGGGGTTTCCCGGGCTACATCGTAAACGCGGGCTGTGAGAATCTTTTCAAGGTAGGGGAAGGACATGGAAGCAAGATACAAGAGGCGAGATACAACATACAAGGAAATGCCGGGCCACCGCCGTGCTTGTATCTTGTATCTCGCCTCTTGTATCTTCGGGCGGCTCGAAATCGGACACTCTGAAGGTCGGCAGACCTCGAATCGAAGGAATCATCAGATGAATCAGGACCAGATGAAGAAGGCGGCGGCCGAAGCCGCCATCGCGTACGTCGAGCCCGGCATGGTCGTCGGGGTGGGCACGGGATCCACCGCCAACCACTTCATCGACCTGCTGGCGGAAATCAGGGACAGGATCGACGGCACGGTCGCTTCCTCGGAGGCCAGCGCCCAGCGGTTGCGCGGCCACGGCATCCAGGTCATGGACCTGAATGCGGCGGGACAACTCCCGCTTTATGTGGACGGCGCGGACGAATCCAACCGCGAGCTGCACCTGATCAAGGGTGGTGGCGGCGCACTGACACGGGAGAAGATCGTGGCGGCGGCCAGTGATCGGTTCGTGTGCATCGCCGACGAGAGCAAGCTGGTGGACGTTCTGGGCGCCTTCCCCCTGCCGGTGGAGGTGATCCCCATGGCCCGGGCCTACGTGGTCCGGGAGCTGGTGCGCCTGGGCGGCCAGCCGGTCCTGCGCGAGGGCTTCATCACCGACAACGGCAACGTGATCCTGGACGTGCACAACCTGCAGATCAGCGATCCGACGGACATGGAGCGCCGCATCAACCAGTTGGCCGGGGTGGTCACCGTCGGCATCTTCGCCCAACGCCCCGCGGACGTGCTGATCCTGGGCGGTGCGGACGGCGTACGCAAACTGGAACCCCGGTAGGAACCCGACCCTCGGGGCGACCGGGCTGCGGAATGGTGTAGGTTGGGGTGAGCGCAGCGAACCCCAACATGCGAAGCATCCAGGACCCGAATCGTTGGGGTTCGCTGCGCTCACCCCAACCTACGGCCCTGCTATGTAATTCCCTCCCCTTCATGGGGGAGGGCCAGGGCGGGGGTGGTTTCACGCCTATCCCCTAGCGCCTCACCCCTCACCTCCAGACTCTACAACAACACCTTCTCGATGCCCCCGCTGCGCGCCCGCTCGATGAAGCGCTCCTGCCAGCCCTCGCCCAGCAGCCGGTTGGCCATCTCGACGACGATGTAGTCGGTCTCCAGCCCCGTATCCTCCCGGTAGCGCGAAAGGCCCTGCTGGCAGGCCGGGCACGAGGTGAGCATCTTCACATCTCCCCCCTCGGCCTGATCCCGGCCGGTGAGTTCACGGATGCCGGCGCGCAGTTCCTCTTCCTTGCGGAAGCGCACCTGGGTGGCGATATCCGGACGGCTGACGGCGAAGGTCCCCGCCTCGCCGCAGCAGCGATCGGAGATCCGCACCTCCTGGCCCATGAGCCGGCTGGCCACCTGCCCCGGGGCGTGGGTCTTCATGGGTGAATGGCAGGGGTCATGGTAAAGGTACTGCACGCCTTTCACGCCCTCCAGGCTCAGGCCCTTCTCCATCAGGTACTCATGGATGTCCAGCAGCCGGCACCCGGGAAAGATGCGCTCGAACTCGTACTTGAGCAGTTGATCCATGCAGGTGCCGCAGGAGACGATCACGGTGCGGATATCCAGGTAGTTGAGCGTATTGGCCACCCGATGGAACAGGACCCGGTTCTCGGTGGTGATCGCCCGACCCTTGTCCACATCCCCCGCCGAGGTCTGGGGATAACCGCAGCACAGGTACCCCGGCGGCAGAACGGTCTGGGCGCCGACGTCATAGAGCATGGCAATGGTCGCGAGACCCACCTGGCTGAACAGGCGCTCGGAGCCGCAGCCGGGAAAGTAGAATACCGCGTCGCCCTGCTCCCCCGCCTTCGCGGGATCCCGGATCACCGGCACGAGACCCGCGTCCTCCAGCCCCAGCATGGCGCGGGTAGTGCGCGCGGGCAAGCCCGCGGGCATGGGCTTTTTCACGAACTGAACCACCTGGGCCGGCAGCGAGGCCCTGCTGGCGGTGGAGGCGGGCCGCTGGCTGCCGCCCAGCAGCCCGAGGCGCCGGAACAGGCCGTAGCCCAGGCGCTGTGCCGCGTAGCCCCACTGCACCATGCCCCTGCGCATGAGTTTGATGGTGGCCGGGTCCTTGATGTTCAGAAAGGCCATGGACGCCCTGGTGACAAGCTTGACCCGCCGCCGGCCGCGTTCCTTCAGGATGCTGCGCATGCGGATGGTTACGTCGCCGAAATCGATGTTCACCGGGCAGGGCGGCTCGCATTTGTGACAGATCGTGCAGTGGTCCGCCACGTCGTTCATCTCGTCGAAGTGCCGCAGCGAAAGCCCCCGCCGGGTCTGCTCCTCGTAGAGAAATGCCTCGATGATCAGCCCGGAGGCGAGGATCTTGTTGCGCGGCGAATAGAGCAGATTGGCCCGGGGGACGTGGGTGTTGCATACCGGCTTGCACTTGCCGCAGCGCAGGCAATCCTTGATGTCCTCGTTGAGCGCGCCCAACTCGCTCTGCTCCAGGATCAGCGCCTCCTGCTGCAGCAGCCTGAGGCTGGGGGTATAGGCGTTGGCGAGACCCGAGCCGGGCATCAGCTTGCCCCTGTTGAAATGCCCCTGGGGGTCGACGCGCTGCTTGTACCCGGCGAAGGCCTCCACCTGGCCGGGTTCCAGATACTGCATCTTGGTGATGCCGATACCGTGCTCCCCGGAGATCACCCCGCCCAGGCGCCGCGCCAGAGCCATCACCTGATCCACGATGCGTTCCGCCTCGTGCATCATGGCGTAGTCATTGGAGTTGACCGGAATGTTGGTGTGCACGTTGCCGTCGCCCGCGTGCATGTGCAGGGCCACGAACAGCCGACTGGTGAGCACCCGATCGTGGATGGCCTCCAGGCGTTTGCGCACCGGCTCCAGCTCCAGACCGTCAAAGATGTCCCACAGCGGCCGGCGCACCTCGCGCTTGTAGGAGATGCGCAGGCTGCGGCGCAAAAGCAGGTCGATGACCCGGTCGCCCGGGCGCAGGTCATCGCGGGCCCTGTCATCCAGCAAGGCATCCTGCGACACCGCATCCGCGTCCAGGTTGCCCAGGATCAGCTTCCAGCGGGCCTGCACCCCTTCCAGATGCCGGGTGGCCGCGCGGCGCTTGCCCTCGAACCATCGCCGGGCCTCCTCGTTCTCGATGGCCAGCAACTGGCGCAGCTCCGGGTGATCCCCTTTGAGACATTCCAGCGTCTCCGCCACCATGCGCAGCTTGTTGTTCATGGACTGCACGATGTTGATGCGCTCGATGCCCTCGCTGTACTCGGCCAGCCGGTCCAGCGGGATCACCACGTCCTCATTGATCTTGAAGGCGTTGGTGTGGGCGGCAATGGCCGCGGTGCGGGCACGCTCGGACCAGAAGCGCTTGCGCGCCTCGGGACTCACGGCCACGAACCCCTCGCCGTTGCGCGCATTGGCCAGGCGCACGACTTCGGAGGCGGCCCGCCCCACGGCCTCCTCGTCGTCGGAGGAGACATCCGCCAGCAACACCATCTTGGGCCGCTCGCCCCGGGCCCCCTTGGGGGTATAGCGCACGGCGCGCACATAACGCTCGTCCAGATGTTCCAGCCCCGAGAGCTTCACCCGGGGATCCGCGTCCAGGCGGTCCTTGATCTCCACGATAGCAGGCACGGCCTCGTGCAGGTCGTGGCCGTAGAATTCCAGGCAGACGGTACGCACGTGGCGCGGCATGCGGTGCAGGACGAACACGGCGGATGTGATGAGCCCGTCGCAGCCCTCCTTCTGAATGCCGGGCAGACCGCCCAGATGCTTGTCCGTCACGTCCTTGCCCAGGCCCAGCCTGCGGAAGGTGCTGCCCGGGCAGGAGATCTCCTCCGGCTCACCCGCGGGGGTCGCCCCGTCGCTCCGGAATCGCGTGATCCGGAAACGCACGGTCTCCTGATCATGGATCTTGCCCAGATTGTGACCGATGCGCTCCACCTCCAGCCAGCCGGCATCCGGCGTCACCATGCGCCAGGACACCAGATTGTCGATGGTGGTGCCCCACAGCACCGCCTTCTTGCCACCCGCGTTCATGGCGATATTGCCGCCGATGGTGGATGCATCCTGGGAGGTGGGGTCCACGGCAAAGGCAAAGCCCTCGCGCCCGGCGAGATCCGCGACACGCCGGGTCACCACGCCCGCCTCGGCACGCACCGTGGGCACCGGTGCAGCTACGCCCGGAATACGGCGGATCTCCACCTCGCCCAGCCCTTCCAGCTTCTCGGTGTTGATGACCGCGCTGCGGGCGTCCAGGGGCACCGCGGCGCCGGTGTATCCGGTGCCTCCGCCCCGCGGGATCACCGTGAGCCCCAGCCTGATGCAGGCATCCACCACGCCCGCCATCTCCGCCTCGGAGTCCGGCGTGATCACCACGAACGGGAGTTCCACGCGCCAGTCGGTGGCGTCGGTCACGTGGGAGACCCGGGCAAGCCCGTCGAAATGGATGTTGTCCCTGCGGGTGTGGCGGGAGAGCTTTCGCAGCGTCCGTCGGCGCAGGGCCTTGTGTTCCGGAAACCAGTCCTCGAAGCGGCGTACCGCCTCCCGGGCACGAGCCGCCAGTTCCAGGGCGTTCTCGTTGCCGTCCGCCCGGGCCACGATCTGGTCCAGCCGGTGATCCATGGCCCCGATGAGCGCGGTGAGGCGTTTACGATTGTCCAGCAGGTCGTCCTGAATGTAGGGGTTTCGGGTCACCACCCACATGTCGCCGAGCACCTCGAAGAGCATACGCGCCGATACCCCCGTGCGCCGCTCCCCGCGCAGCTCGTTCAACACCTCCCACATGGCTTCCCCCAGAAACCGGATCACGATCTCCCGGTCGGAGAATGAGGTGTAGTTGTAGGGAATCTCGCGGATGCGCTGGGTCGCCTGAACAGACATGGGCGCGGTATCGGGCATCGGGGAATGGGCCTCCGGGGTCGTCGGATATTCCCTGCAGGCGTGCCTGCGGGCGGGAAAAACAGCCCGTTATCATACCATCGCGCCCCCGCCCGGCGTATTCGACCCCAGGCGGCGCAAGGACATGGCCGGGCAGCGGGCCCGCAAGGCCCGCCATGGACCTCGCACAGGGGGGCACCGCCTGCCTGATGACGGCATGATGCGCCTGGCGCTGGAGACAGGGTGCAAATCGAACGGCAGACTTTCTTGTATCCTGTCGCTTGGAATCTTGTCTCCGGCGCCTCAAATAAAACGGGGCCCCGAAGGGCCCCGTCTCGATCGATCCAGGAAGGGATCGGATCAGAAGGTCACGCGCATACCGGCACCGACCACGGTCTCGTCGGCGTCGTCCTCGGCGAACTCGGTCACACGCACACCGGCGTGCACGGAGACCTGGCGGGTAAAGGCATGCCGCACACCCAGGGCGATCCACTGCTGGTCACCACCGTCGAAATCGGCGTCACCCTGACCGTAGCCGAGCAAGAAGGTGTTGGCACCCATGCGGTAGGTACCGGCCACCATGATGAAGTCCATGAAATCCTTGACGGTCTCGTACTGGGCCATCACGCCGAAGGGGCCTTCGCTGAAGGACACGCCGATCTTGCTGATCTGCTGGTCGGCGTCCACACCGTTGTAGTCGTCGGCATTGGTGTGGGCCACCCATACGTTGACCGGGTTGACATCCACTTCCACCTTCACGGCGTAGGCGTGGTTGCCGTCATCCACGACCGGGTCGAGGCTGACCGTACCGCCCAGGCCCACCGGGCCGAAGGAGCCGTTGTAGCCGAGGCTCTGGTTCAGGTAGCCGCCGTTGCCCAGACCGCCTGCACCACCCAGCATGCCGCCATTGCCACGGGCCTGCATGAAGGTGCCCACGAAGGGATCCTTGCCCTGGGTCGCGGCGGCGTTGCTCATGCGGCCGATAGACAGGGAGCCGAAGTCGCCGCGCACACCCAACAGAGACTCACGGGTGGCGCTGGGGAACGACTGGGGGTTCAGGTTCATGGAGATGTGGGAGAAGGCGTTCAGGCCGTTGCCCAGATCATGGCTGGTCCGCAGGTCCACCCGGCTCCAGTTGCCGCTGTTCACGTTACCCGGGCCAATCATGGCATCACCAATGCGCAGGCCCTCGTCGAAATCACCGGAGGTGTTGGTCAGCTCCGCCTGCAGGCGGGCGGTCAGAGACACGTCGGCGGTGGCGGCCATGGGCACAGCCATGGCGGCGGCCACGCCGGCGGCGATCAGAGTCTTTTTCATGTTCATTTGGTTCACTCTCCCAGGAGTTGAGTCAATTCACACAAGTCTGTGGGTCATTATTACAATGACCCGGTTTTTATACGCGTTGACGCCCGGGTTTGCAAGAGCAAATTCGCAAAAAAACGACAAATGGATGGCCGTCTGTTGTTTTTTTGCGACATTACCGAATACCCCTGACTTTTGAGTAGTTATGACCCATTAGCGGCACATCCTTAGAGTTCACTTTAAGTATGTCGCTGCACGGATACAGGGTGGATTCCACGGCCGTTGCGGGAGACGTACAGGGGCGCCGTTGTCCGGCAGCCACGGAATCCCCACCGCGGCGCCGGGTCAACGAAAAAGAGGGCCGAGCATCGCGGGGCCCTCGGTGCATCTGGCCGGGGAACCAGGATTGTTCAGCCCGCCCATGGACCTCTCCCTTCGGGCTCCCGGCGAATCGGTCAAACCGGGCCCCGGCAGGTTCTCATGCCGTACCTTCAAGCCAAATAAAGAGGGCCCGCTTGTGGCGGGCCCTCTTTATTTGGCTGGGGGACCAGGATTCGAACCTGGGTTGACGGAGTCAGAGTCCGTAGTCCTACCGCTAGACGATCCCCCAATAAAGGCAGTGGCAAGTGGCAAGTCTCAAGTGGCTAGGAACGGTTTCGATAGTGCGCCAGCAGACCGTGCAGCATTTTCGACAATTCCACGGCCTCTTTCAAGTAAGCCTTCGCCTCGGTTTCGGGCAACAATCCGGCGCGTACGCCGATCATCAATTGCGTGCGAAGCTCACCACACGATCCCTTGGCAATCTTGAGAAACTGTACCCGTTCCCTGGGAGAATCGCGTTCGTAGCCTTCTGCAATATTGGAAGGAACCGAAAGGCCTGCGCGCGTCAGTTGGTCTGAGAATACCCGATCGGAGCAAGCCCGGCAGATCTCGAACAATGCGACAGCGAGTGCGCAAGCCCGCTTCCAGACATCCAGTGTCTCGTACGATCTTGCCTCCATGCAGTCCCCTCCTTGAGACTTGCCACTTGCAACTTGCTACTGCGCTAAAAGCGCAGCCGCGCTTTTAGCGCTTGCTGTACTGCGTGGCCCGGCGCGCCTTGCGCAGGCCGACCTTCTTGCGTTCCACGGCGCGGGCGTCCCGGGTCAGCAGACCCGCGCCGCGCAGGGATCCCCGCAGGGTTTCGTCATACTCCACCAGGGCACGGGCGATGCCCAGGCGGATGGCTCCGGCCTGGCCGTTGGCTCCGCCGCCTTCGGCGGTGGCGTGGATGTCGAAACGGTCACCCGCCTCGGCGACGTCCAGGGGCTGCCGCACCACCATGCGGGAGGTCTGGCGGCCGAAGTAGGCGTCCAGGGGCTTGCCGTTGACGACGATCTCGCCCTTGCCCGGACGGAGGAAGACGCGGGCGGAGGCGGTCTTGCGGCGTCCGGTTCCGTAGTTCTGTGTCGTTGCCATAGTGTCCTGCCGATCTGTGCTTGGCTGACCGCGGGGCTGTTGCCGCGCGGGGTTGTCAGATTTCCAGTGCCCGGGGCTGCTGCGCGGCGTGCCGGTGCTCGGCGCCCGCATAGACCTTGAGCTTCTTGAACATGGCCCGGCCCAGGGGGTTCTTGGGCAGCATGCCCTTGACCGCGAACTCGATGGCCCGTTCGGGGGCGCGTTCCATGAGCTGGCTGAAGTTCATGGACTTCATGTGGCCGATGTAGCCGGTGTGGCGATAGTACATCTTGTCCTGCGCCTTCCTGCCGGTCACCCGCACCTTGTCGGCGTTGATCACCACAATGTAGTCGCCGGTATCCACATGGGGGGTGTATTCGGGCTTGTGCTTGCCGCGCAGTCGGTGGGCCACCTCGGTGGCCAGACGGCCCAGGGTCTTGCCCGAGGCATCCACCAGGTACCAGTCACGTCGGACTTCGGCAGGCTTGGCGCTAAAGGTCTTCATGCCATGCTCCAGAGGTACTACTCGTTCGGGAAAGGGCGGAATGATAAGGGCGCCGGGTGCAAGATACAAGAGGCAGGACACGCGCCGGCCCCGGCCCCGCCCCGCATCGGGCCTCCACCCTCGCCGGCCGGCCAATCGGCATAGGGGCGGTCAGCATAGCTGACCGTTCCCCTGCCACACCACCCGGCATGCGGGTCCGCACCGGGCGGTTCGAGAAGTTGAGGTCATGAGAGACGCGGCACTCCCAGCCGCTCAAAATAGGCAATCGTCAGCACGTGGTGCACGGCAGAGAGGCTGTTATGCCACCAGCGGCGGCTCAGCGCCGCCACCGATTGCGCCACCCGGGCACTGGCTCCCAGCCGGATCAGTTCCCGGTAGATCGTCTTGCCGCGTCGCCACTGTTTGAGCTGCAAGGACCGTAGGCGGCGGCGTATCCACTCGTCCAGCCTGCGCCAGACACTGGGGGTTTGCGCCAACCCAAAGTACCCTTTCCAGCCCAGCAGATAACTGCGCAACCTGCCGATCACCTCTGCCATGCTGCACCCGCTGTTGCGCCGGGTCAGTTGCCTGACCCTCTGCCTGAACGCCTCCAGCGCCTTTTCCGACACCCCGCGTCGCACCTCGCCATCCCCGGACCGCCACAGGGCGTAACCAAGGAATTTGCGGCCGAATACGCGGGCCACCGCACTCTTGGATTCATTGATCCGCAAGCGCAGTTTGTCGTAACAGCGCCGCAGCAGACGCATCACCCGCTCGCCCGCCTTCTGACTGCGCACGTACACGTTGCAGTCGTCGGCGTAGCGGGCGAAGCGATGGCCTCTGCGTTCAAGCGCTCGATCCACTTCGTCCAGCAACACGTTGGCCAACAGCGGCGAGAGCGGGCCGCCCTGCGGCGTCCCCCCCACGCGCTCGATCACCACACCGCCATCCAGGATGCCCGCGCTCAGGTAGGCACGCACCAGCCGGATGACCCCGGCATCGTTCACGCGCCTGCTCAGGCGCTCGATCAGGATGTCGTGGTTGACCCGGTCGAAGAACTTCGACAGGTCGATGTCCACCACGATGTGGCAACCTTGGCTCACGTAGCGCTGCGCGGCCAGCACCGCGTCCCGCGCCCGGCGACCGGGACGGAACCCGTGGCTGTGCTCGCTGAAGGTCGGATCAATCTGCGGTTGCAGCACTTGCAGCAGTGCCTGCTGAATCAGACGGTCGGTGACGGTGGGTATCCCCAACTCCCGTTCGCTCCCGTCCGGCTTCGGGATGCCCACGCGCCGCACAGGCTGCGGCCTGTACGTGCCGTCCAGCAACTGCTGCCGGATGCTCGGCCATGCGTGTTTGAGGTGTTCTCCCGTCCGGGCTATGTCCAGACCGTCAACACCCGCAGCTCCCTTGTTTGCCTTCACGCGCTTCCAGGCGCGTTGCATGTTCTCCCTCGCGAGCGCCTGCGCCAACAGGTCCCGCCCTGCGTCCTCCGATCCTCGTCGCGGGAGGCCGGTTTCATCGCTGGTCCTTCGGGGCAGGGCTTCACCCTGGCCGTTCACAACCCGCCCCGCTGATGCGGGCATCTGATGCTCTACCGTTCTCATCGACAAGGCGTTTGACGCTCCTTCTCGTTCGGCCCTTCGCCCCTTGTTGGCAGCTACTACGGCCTCTGCTGACTTCTCGCTCCGGCTCTACACCGTCGCCCTTTCAGGCACAAGGCGAGATCTCCCCGGGTAAGAACGCACCCCTTCACCGCACAACCGCCGCATTTACGCCGCTTCGCCTTGGCCACGAGAGCTTCGCGGCTTCTTGCCCGCTCGCCCTGCTCGGCAGCGCCTTGTATCCGGTTCTTGTCCATCGGCTCGCGGTTTACGCTCCACGCTTCCTCCCCACGGTCGGTCACCCTTCCGCAGTTGCGCTTCGCTTCGTTCGCTGTGGCCAGCTTACGGGGGGACTTGCACCCCCAGGAGTGCGCCCGTGCCGGGCGCACAAAAAAAGCCCCGGCGATGCCGGGGCAGCTGCTCAAAGGGGGATACTCTCGTCAAACACCGGCCCGGGGGAGCCTGAAGGCCCGCGACGCACCCGCCCCCCGCTTCAGGACCCATCCTGAAACCGAGGCCCCGCCCCCCTGCCGACCATGGCCGAATTCCGACCAGCAGCCGCCTGGGGTCGGGCGTCCGTGCCTCGCTCGTTGGCACCCTGTTAGATGGCGCATGACGGCGCTTTATTCCATGATCGGGCGTCAACGGTACAATCCCCCGAGCCAGGCGGCGCATGGAATAAAGCACTGCCCCGGCTCATCAGTATGGATTGGAGGCGCGGCCAGCACCCCAACCCGGTCGGGTCGGGGGCTGCATACAACGATGATTTCAGCCGCAATCGCCTGGGAGGGGATGCATGACCTGGCTCCATTTCTTTGGGGGGGCTTCGCGCGCATGGCAGCAGCAGGTCGAGGAAAGCCGGATTCGCCTGTTCCGGCTGGCGCTGTCATGGTGCGGAGACGAGATGCTCGCAGATGACCTCGCGCAGGAAGCGCTGGCCAGGGCTTTGCGCAAGCAGCATCAGTTGCGGGAAGCGGATCGCCTGGACGCATGGCTGTTCGCCATCCTGCACAACTGCTGGCGCGAGCACCTGCGCAGACTCAAGCCCCAGGTGCCGCTGGATGAGGTGCTGTTTGTCTGCGATCGCTGCCCCGAGCACGAACAGGCACAGGATCAGATCGTGGCACAGGTGCGTCAGGCCGTCGCCGCACTGCCCATGGGGCAGCGCGAGGTCGTCACCCTGGTGGACCTGGAAGGGCTCAGTTACGCGGAGGTGGCCGAGGTGCTGGCCATCCCCATCGGCACGGTCATGAGCCGGCTGAGCCGGGCAAGAAGGGCGCTCAAGGCGGCACTCGAGCCGATTCGACCACAAGCCGATACCGCGAGCCGCCGGATTCTCTGGAGAGTGAAGTGATGGACAAGACCCGCGACGAGGACGAACACGGCCTCAACGCACTGGTGGACGGCGAACTGGACACGGATCCGCGCCGTGAGATCCTCATCCGCATCCGCGAGGATGCGGCGCTGCGCGACGCCGCGTGCCGGCTGCACCACGTCAAGACGCTGGTGCATCACGCCTATGCGGGCGCCCGCCCTCCGCAACGCAACAATGCGCGGCCCACGGGCCGGGCGCGGTTGTCGGCCATGGCCGCCGCGGCCGTGCTGCTGGGCGTCGGTTTCGCCGCCGGCCTGATGTTCCCTGCGGCAACGGAACGGCTTGCGGCACCGGAAGCGGTGGTGGCATCCGCCCAGCCCGCGGATGCCATCGAGCAGGAAGGCGTACGGATCAATCCGTCACACACCCGGCACAACAAGTTCGTCCTGCACATCAGCCAGGGCGGCGCGCAGCGTTTTTCCGAGGTCATCGACCGGGCCGAGCGGCTGCTCAGTTCCTACCCGGGACCGGGGCTCGAGATCGAGGTCGTGGCCAACTCCGCGGGCCTCGGCCTGTTCCGGGAGGAAGTCTCGACCCAGGTGGAACGCATCCGCCAGCTGTCGGAACAGTACGACAACATCCATTTCATCGCCTGCCAGAACACCATGGAGGTATTGGCACGGCAGGGTGTGCGCACCCGCCTGCTCACCGGCACCCGCACCACCCAGTCCGCCGTGGATCACATCATCGAACGCCTGCAGGACGGCTGGGTCTACGTGCGCGCTTAGGAACCCGTCCTGAACCTTCGGCCAGGCGCAAACCCTTCAGCCACAGAGGTCACAGAGGTCACAGAGGGCACAGAGGAAGTTCGCAACGCGTTTTGGGCAGGATTCGCACTTGCCGCATTGGATCTTCTCTGTGCCCTCTGTGTCCTCTGTGGCAATAACAAGCCTTCCAACGCCCAGCCTCGGGCTTCGTTTCAGCACCGGCAGGTGGTATCCCGCGTAGTGGCGCCGTCAGGCGCCCTGGTCCCTGACAGACTCGAACTCGCTTTTGTTGATGGATCTTTCGTAGGCCTCGGCGCCGGTGATGGTACCCGCCTCCAACAGGCGCCTCAGGGCCCCGTCCATGGTCTGCATGCCCACCAGCGCGCCGCTTTGCATGGTGCTCTCCAACTGATCCGAACGGCCCTCCCGGATCAGGTTGGAGACGGCCGGGGTATTGACCAGGATCTCGATGGCGGCCACCCGGCCACGGCGGTCGGCGCGGCGCGCGAGCTGCTGTGAAACCACGCCGCGCAGTGACGTGGACAACATGGTGCGAATCTGGCCCTGTTTCTGGGACGGGAAGGTATTGATGATGCGATCCACGGTGGACGCCGCACCGCTGGTGTGCAGGGTCCCCAGCACCAGAATGCCCGTTTCGGCGGCGGTGACCGCCAGGCTGATCGTTTCCAGATCCCGCATTTCACCCACCAGGATCACGTCCGGATCCTCTCGAAGCGCCGAACGCAGGGCACTGGCGAAACTCGGCGTATGCAGTCCCACCTGGCGCTGACTGACCAGCGAACGTTTGCGCTCGTGCAGGAACTCGATGGGGTCCTCGATGGTGATGATATGGCCCTTGCGCCGGGCGTTGATGTCGTCCACCACGGCGGCCAGGGTCGTGGACTTTCCTGAACCGGTCTTGCCGGTGACCAGCAGCAGGCCATGACGCTGCATGCTGAGGCTCGACACGACCGGAGGCAGACCCAGTTCGTCCATGTTCATGGAACGCGAGGGGATGGCCCGAAACACCGCCCCCAGGCCGTTGATCTGCCGGAACACGTTCACGCGGAACCGCGACAGCCCCTGGATCTCGTAGGCGAAATCCACGCCATCCTCCCGCTCGAAGACCTGGCGCGCATGCTCGGGCATCACCTCCGCCAGGCTGTCGGAAACGGCCTCGGCGCTCATGGAATCTTCTTCCAGCCGCTTGAGATCCCCGTAGACCCGGATGCGCGGCGGATCCCCGGCGATCATGTGCAGGTCCGAGCCGTCCATCTCCACCATACGGGCCAGCAATGCATCGACGCGCTTCATCGCCTACCCCCCCGCCAGGTTGATCTTGGGCAACAGGGAGGCATCGGTCACGAATCGCTGGAACATCTTCTTGTCATTGGCGTGCAGGTAGGCATCGTCCGGATCGATGAGTTTCCTTTCCAGGGCCTCCATGAGCGCCTGATCCAGGAGCTGCATGCCCCGTTCCCGGCCGGTCTGCATCTGTGAAGGGATCTGGTGGATCTTGTCCGTCATGATCATCTTGGCAATGGCGCGGGTAATGAGCAGCGTCTCCACGACGGCACGCCGTCCCCTTCCGTCGGCGCTTTTCACCAGCGACTGTGTGAGCACACCGTGCAGGTTCTGGGACAGAAACGTCTTGCCCTGTTCGCGCAATTCCAGGGGTATGGCGTCCAGGATGCGATCGATGGTCTTCACCGCGGACGTGGTGTGCAGGGTCCCGAGCACCAGATGCCCCGTTTCGGCCGCGATCATGGCCATGGTGATGGATTCGGCGTCGCGCAGCTCACCCACCAGAATCACGTCCGGATCCTCGCGCAGGGCGGCGCGCAGCCCATTGGCGTAACTGGTCACGTGGGTGCCCACCTCACGCTGAATCACCTGTGCCTGCTTGCTCTCATGGACGAACTCGATGGGATCCTCGAGGCTCAGGATGTTCACGGACCGGGTGGCATTGATGTGATCGATGATGGCCGCCAGGGTGGTGGACTTTCCCGTACCCGTGGATCCCGTGATCAGCACCATTCCCTGGTGATGCCCGATCAGTTCCCGGACCACCTCCGGCAACCCCAGTTCATCCAGGGAAGGCACTGAAGCCGGCACATGACGAAACGTGGCGCCAACCCCCGTGGCCTTGCGGAACAGGTTGACCCGAAACCGTCCCACTTCCTCGGCCACGTAGGAGAAGTCCAGATCCTCGCCGCTGTCGAATCGCTGTCGCTGGGAAGGCGTCAGGATCTCCAGCACGTAACCCTCCAGCTCCCGCTCCCCGAGATCGCGGAACTTGATGGGCATCAGTTCGCCGTTCATACGCAGCATGGGCGGCACCCCGACCGCCAGGTGCAGGTCGGAGCACCCCTGTTCGCGGCCCAGCTTCAGGAATGCGTTGATCCGCGCCATCAGTCGAGAAAGCCCGTCAGTGCCCGACGGACCTCATCCATGCTTTGATAACGATCGTCGGGGGACAACGCCATCAACCGCGCCACCACCGCACCCAGGGTCCGGGGCACGTCCGGGTTGATCTCGTTCACCGGCCTGGCATTGCCCTGCACATGCTGATACATGATCGCCATCTGGTCCTCACCGGTGTACGGGAGCGTGCCCGCAAGCATTTCGTACATCAATACGCCAAGGGCGTAGATGTCGGCGCGCGCATCCACGGGCTTGCCCAGCACCTGCTCGGGCGCCATGTACTTGGGGGTGCCGATCAGCACGCCCGTACGCGTGAGTTGCTGATCGCCGGCGGCACGGGCGGCGGCCACGCCGAAGTCCACGATCTTCACCAGTCCGCGGTTGTTGATCAGCACGTTACCCGGCTTGAGGTCGCGATGCACCACGCCGGTCTCATGGGCAGCGGCCATCCCGCTGGCAATGTCGCGCGCATAACGGATGGCTGTCTGCAGTGCCAGCGGTTCGCTCCCCTCCAGGTACGCGGCCAGGGTCCGGGATGGAAAGTACTCCATGGAAATGGCCAGAAGGCCCTGGATATTGAGGAAATCATAGATACGGATGACGTTCTCATGGGTGATCTTTCGCGACAGGCGCATCTCCTGAACGAAGCGGCGGATCATTTCCTCGTCGGCGGCCATCTGCGCATGCAGGATCTTGAGGATCACCGTTTCCGCGATGATCACGTCCTCCACAAGGAGCACCGTGCCAAAGGCGCCCCGACCGACCCGCCGCACGTAGCGGTAGCGGTCTCCCAGCATGTCGCCTGTTGACAGCGCGGCCACATCCAGGACGGGACCGCCTGCCGGCAAGGCCTGGCGCACGCCGGAATCACTCGGGGACTGCAGCATGGAAAGCGCCATGGCTTCATCCGCGGATTCCTGTTTGCCGGATCCCAGCGAAGCCGCCGTGGAATACTTGGCCCTCAGGCGATCGCACACCTCCTCGGCGGCCTCCCGGATCTCGGGGGCGGCCTTCGCCGTGTACCGCAGGATGGCGTCACCGATCTTGCCGGCGTTTTCGGACCCGGCCAGTGCGCCCAGGGTATGCAATGCTTCCATCTGCACGGGCACGTCCGATTTCCTGAGCTGTTCAAGCACCGCGTGAATGACTCGTTCATCGCCCAGCTTGGCCAGTGCACGCAACACCGTCGGCGCCGCTTTCTGGTCGCGCTTGAGCATCCGTACCAGGGCAGGTACGGCAGCCTTGTTGCCGATATTGGCCAAGGCGTCCACGGCCCGTTCCCGCACCCACCAGTCGGAGTCCTCCAGAGCATCGATGAGATGGCTCAGGGATTGCTCGTCCCGTGTGGAGTTGAGGATCTCGATGGCGGAGCGGCGGATGAATTCGTCCTCATCCCTGATCAGGTCGACCACAGCCTTGACCACCCGCGGCCCGCCGATCCTGGCCAACGCATCCGCGGAACGGGCACGCACCCACCAGTCCGCGTCCTTGACCGACTCCAGCAGTTCCTTGATGGCCCCGGAGGTGCCGATACTGTTGAGCACCTCCACCGCGGCGCGGCGCACGTGCTCGGACTCGTCATGCAGCAGAGGGACGAGGTGGGTCATGGTATCGGGTGCATCCAGACGCACGATCGCGTCGACGGCCTGCTCCTGAACCAGCAGATCCCGGTCACGCAACATGCCACACAGAGTACGCGCGTCCATCGACTCCTGGGACGAGAGCCCGGCGAGGGCCGCCTGGCGCACCCCCTTGTCCGGATCCTTGAGCAGGCCCTCGAGGGTCTCGCGCACCTCCGGCGTCCTGAACCGGGAGAGGATCCGCACAATATGCCGGCGCACCACAGGATCCTTGCCCGAGATCCGGCTGAGCAATTCCGGGATCACCGACTCGTCGGCCACTTCGCCGATCAACCGGAACAGCGCATTGCGCTCTGTGGCTTCCAATGAGTACGTCTGGCGCAGCAGGACGGGCAGGTCCAGGCGTTCCTTGTGCGCTTCGAGGACCTCCATCAGCGCTGCCCTGGCGACTTGCGGATGACCCAGCAGATCCACCAGCCGGTTGGGGTCAAAGGTGGCACGGCTGACCATGATCTGCGAGACCCGGCTCGCCAGCAGATGGTTGGCGTCCGTGAGCGCTTCGCTGAACAGGGGCAGGGTCCGGTCGTCCAGGAGCTGCCCCAGGAGATCACTGATGCGGGCAGACTCCTCGCGGCCCGATCGCCCCAGCGCCTGGATCAGCTTGCGGATACCGGTATCGCCCAGGCGCTTCAGCCTGGACACCAACTGTTTGTGCTCTTCGCCGCTGCCTGCACGCGCACCGGGGTCGAGCAGGCGCGCAATGAGGCGGTCGGCCTTGAAATCACGCAGCAGACTCACGCGCTTCCTCCACCAATACCGCAGCACTCGCAGACCAGCAACACTTCCGGACTCCGGGACCTGTCAATGGGCATGGACTCAACGATCCAGCGGCGTGACCCGGACGATATAAGCCTTGTTGACCAGCGCCACCAGATTGTCCTCCATGAACAATCGCACAAAGCGGTCCTCGAAGATGTTCACGTAGTCGAACAACCGGGCATGCTCGGGCACCAGCAACTCCCGGATCACGCCCTCCAGGGTGGATCCGTCCATCAGGTGCAGCCGGCTGCGTAACGACACACAACCCGACGGCGGTGACTCATCGGTTTCCGCGGTGTACTCCAGACGGACCACCGCGTTCTTGTTGTAGAAGCGAATATCATCGCCGCCGCGGCCGCGGAGCACGAAAAATGGCTCCGGCCCGTTCATGGCCTCCACCGGCTGCTCCGGGCCATCGTGACGATCACTCTGGCAATGCAGGAAGATGCCGCCCACCACCGGCCCCTCCGGGTGGATCCAGATCTTTACATCCTTGAGTTTCTTGGGGATTTTTAATGCATTGTTGTCCATATTCACTCCCGGCACACGAGCGGTCGGCGCCTGCACGACGAACGCCGATCATGGGGCCAATAATTATCAGTATCACCCATCTGGCGGCCGGATTCCCATCATTACCGCCCAGATTCCGACACTTATCCCGCTTGACATGAACGTAAATAATAAATGATAATCGTTCGTGTTTCGGTTACCATCCGGAACATCCAGTCCATCATCCGCCATGAACCCTTGATCGAGTGTTGCACAAGCCATGAGAACCCATCGAATCATCACAACTGTCCTGCTGATGTCGCTCTCGCTGCTGCCCGGGATCCTGCCGGCCCAGGGTGAGGTGAACGTCTACTCCGCCCGCCAGGAAGCGCTGATCAAACCGCTCACGGATCAATTCACGGAAGAGACCGGCATCCGCGTCAATATCGTCAGCGCCCGGGCGGACGCCCTGCTGCAACGGCTGCGCAGCGAAGGCCGCAATACGCCCGCCGATGTCCTGATCACCGTGGATGCGGGCAACCTGCACAACGCCCGTGAGGCCGGGGTCCTGCAGCCGGTGCGCTCCGGGATACTGGAGGCTGCCATCCCCGCAAGCTACCGCGACCCCGACGGTTACTGGTACGGCCTCTCCATGCGCGCCCGCCCCATCCTGTACGTCAAGGACAGGGTCGACCCGCAGGAGCTGAGCACCTATGAGGATCTGGCCGATCCGAAATGGCGCGGCCGGATCTGCGTGCGCTCATCGAGCAACGTGTACAACCAGTCCATGACCGCATCCATGATCATCGCCCACGGCGAGGAAGCCGCCGAGGACTGGGCCCGGGGGCTGACCGCCAACATGGCCCGGCCTCCCCAGGGCGGCGATCGTGACCAGATCCGGGCCGCCGCCGCGGGACAATGCGACATCGCGATCGCAAATACGTATTATCTCGGACAAATGCACGAGGGAGATGAAAACGACCGCAGGGCAGCCGAAGCCATCGGCGTATTCTGGCCCAACCAGGACAACCGGGGTGTACACGTGAACGTCAGCGGGGCAGGCATCACGGCCCATGCACGCAACCGGGACAACGCCGTCCGGCTCCTGGAGTTCATGGCCGGAGACCATGCGCAGCAATGGTACGCCCGGGCCAATCAGGAATACCCGATCAAGCCGGGTGTCCAGTGGAGCGACACCCTGGCCGGTTTCGGCGAGTTCGAAGCCGACGGGGTCAACCTGGGCCTCCTTGGCGCCTACAACGCAGCGGCCGTGCGCCTGATGGACCGCGCCGGCTGGCGCTAGCGGGATGCCTGCCGGGTCGGCGCCGGTCACTTTCCGCGCCGACCCGGCATTCATACGATGGGTAACCGGGGGAGGCGGCGCCTCCCTTTGCCGTTTCTGCAGCAACCGCCCGGAGAAACCTTGATCGTCCGGCCGCAGACCCGGGTGACCGGGGCCGTCGAGAGAGCATTGTGTCCGCACAACCGGAAAACCTGATCGCGGGTCCGCCCCCGGAGGAACCCGCCGCGCCCGCACGAACCCGGCCCGGGCAGCGCCGCCTGGATCTCTGGACCGTTGTCACGCTGACGGTGGCGGTGATCCTCGCGCTGCCCGTGCTGGTGGTGTTCGCGCACGTGTTCATTCCCGCCACCGAGGTCTGGCTGCACTTGCGTGAGACCGTGCTGGCCGACTATGTGGTCAACTCCCTGATCCTGATGCTGGGCGTCGGCGTGGGCGTGCTGCTGCTCGGCGTACCCGCGGCCTGGCTGGTCAGCCTGTGCGACTTTCCGGGGCGAAGGGCATTCGAGTGGGCGCTGCTGCTGCCGCTGGCCGTGCCGGCATACATCATCGCCTATACCTACACCGGCCTGCTGGACTTTGCCGGACCGGTGCAGACCCAGATCCGCGCCTGGACGGGCTGGGGCTGGGGCGACTACTGGTTCCCGCAGATACGATCCCTGCCCGGGGCCATCGCCATGCTCTCCCTGGTGCTTTATCCGTACGTGTACCTGCTCAGTCGTGCCGCCTTCCTGGAGCAGTCGGTGTGCGTGCTGGAGGTCTCGCGCACCCTGGGGGTGGGGCCCTGGGGCGGGTTCCGCCGGGTGGCCCTGCCGCTCGCGCGACCGGCGGTGATTACCGGCCTGTCGCTGGCGCTGATGGAGACATTGGCGGACTACGGCACCGTCGAGTACTTCGGGATCCCGACATTCACCACGGGCATCTTCCGCACCTGGTTCGGACTGGGCGACCCTGCCGCCGCGGCCCAGCTCGCAGGCGTGATGATGACCTTCGTCCTGGTGCTGATTGTGCTGGAACGCTATTCAAGGCGCCGGGCACGCTTTCATCACACCAGCAGCCGGTACTCCCGGCTGCCCCGTTACCGCCTGAACGGCTGGCGCCGCGCCGGCGCGGTGCTGGTGTGCGTACTGCCCGTCGCTCTCGGCTTTGTCATCCCGGCGCTGCAACTGGGCCTGTGGGCAATGGACACCACCGATGTGTGGATGCACCCCGAGTTCCTGCGCCTCGTCTGGAACAGTATCTCGCTTGCGGGGATCGCGGCCGTCCTGGCCGTGGTCCTGGCCCTGGTGATGGCCTACGGAAAACGCCTGCGCCCGTCGCTTCCGGTCAACGCCGCCGTGCGCGTGGCCGGCATGGGCTACGCCATTCCCGGCACGGTGATTGCGGTGGGCGTCATCCTGCCCTTCGCCTGGATCGACAACACCGTGGACGGCTTCATGCGCGAGCACTTCAACGTCTCCACCGGACTGATCCTCTCGGGCTCCCTGGTCGCGGTGATCTTCGCGTATTGCGTGCGTTTCCTGGCCGTATCCCTGCAGACCGTCGAGGCGGCGCTGACCAAGATCAAGCCATCCATGGACGACGCCGCCCGCTCCCTGGGCATGGGCCCGGCCATGGTCCTGCGCCGCATCCACATGCCCATCATGCGGGGCAGCCTGCTCACCGCACTGCTGCTGGTGTTCGTCGATGTCTTGAAAGAGCTGCCGGCGACCCTGATACTTCGGCCCTTCAATTTCAACACCCTGGCGGTGCGCGCCTTCGAGCTTGCCTCCGACGAACGGCTGGCGGATTCCGCGAGCGCCGCCCTGGCCATCGTTCTGGCGGGCATCATTCCCGTGATCCTGCTGAGCCGGACCATCAGCCGATCGAGACCCGGACATGACACGCCTGCTTGAACTCCAGGACGTAAGCGTGGCCTACGGTGACACCACGGTGGTGCACGAGGTCAGTCTCGCCCTCAACACCGGCGTGATCGGCTGCCTGCTCGGGCCCAGCGGGTGCGGCAAGACCACCCTGCTGCGTGCCACCGCCGGTTTCGAGCCGGTGACCAGGGGACGGATCCTGCTCGATGGTGGCGAGGTAAGCCGGGCGGGATGGACTCTTCCGCCGGAACGCCGCCAAGTGGGCATGGTGTTTCAGGATTTCGCCCTGTTCCCGCACCTGAGTGTGGCCGAGAATATCGGCTTCGGCATCCGCCACCTGCCCGCCCGTGCTCGCCAGGCGCGCGTGGCCGAACTGCTGGCGCTGGTGGGTCTGCCCAGCTATGGCGACAGCTACCCTCACGCCCTGTCCGGCGGACAGCAGCAGCGCACCGCGGTGGCCCGGGCCATGGCGCCGCGCCCGCGCCTGCTGCTGCTGGACGAGCCGTTCTCAAGCATGGATGTGGAACTGCGCGAGGAACTGGCCCGCGAAGTGCGCCGCATCCTCAAGCAGGAACAGATCACCGCGATCCTGGTCACCCACGACCAGATGGAGGCCTTTGCCATGGCCGATCGCATCGGCGTGATGAACTCGGGCCGCATCCTTCAATGGGATACCGCCTACAACCTCTACCACCGCCCCGCCGAGCGCTTCGTGGCCGACTTCATCGGCCAGGGCAAGCTGCTGCCGGGTACCGTGCTCAACGAGCACCAGGTGGAGACGGAGATCGGCGTGATCACGGGGCTGGTACCCGAGGGCTGCGGCGAGGGAGACCCGGTGGATGTGCTGGTGCGCCCCGACGACATCCGCCCCGACGACGCCAGTGACATCAGCGGCGAGGTCCTGGACAAGGCATTCCGCGGCGCGAGCTTCCTCTACACCCTTCGCCTCGCCAGCGGCGGCAAGGTGCTCTGCTTCGCCCCCAGTCACGACAACTTTGCGGTGGGCGAGCGCATCGGCCTGAAGCTCTCCTTCAATCACCTGGTGATTTTTCCCCGCTGAGGCGGGGGGAAGGAAAATTCAAGATTCAAAGTTCAAAGTTCAAAGTTCAAGGAGGCAATCCAGGGATGCCGCCGTTTCGCCCCATGTTTGAACCTTGAACTTTGAACTTTGAATCTTGAACCTTGAACCTTGAATATTCCCTCACACCCCCGCGCAGCTCCTGCGGCGCCCACACACCCTTGCATTTCCATTCGAGGTTGTTAGAATTTCGCGCGCGTCCGGCGGTGTCCGGCCGCACATCTGAGGCAACAGAGGTTCAACCAATCGATGGACAGTTGCAGTTGCAATCGTACACACGCGAAGGCCGTCAGCGGCCTGAGCCGGGTGTGCCGCAGCGTCCGTCGGGACAGTAACCCCGCCCGGGTCATCTGACCGTCCCAGGGTCCCGTCCCCGACGCGCCGCGACACACTGAATGGCACGTACGGGGGGATCCGATCTCCCGGAATCACATCGGAATCCGTGGCCGACAGGTCATGGAGACATATCCGTATTCCGGTTCAGTCCCATCCCGAACCCTGCGCGAACCGCATGTCCTCGCGACACGGATGGTTCACGGAGTCCCGCTGACTGCTTGTGAAAGATGCGCGCCCGCCGGCGCGTGCAATGATCGACGGTGACACCGGCGTCATCGAACCAGGAGGAGCAGTCCCATGACCACACTGATGAACAAGGCCCTGGAAAGCATCCGGCACAGCAGCCCCGAGGAACTGTGGCGGCGGGTGGACACCGCCGTCGACACGGAAGTCGCCACCGTCAGCAGCGCCATGCGCGAGGGCGCCTTCGGGACCGCGCGCCTGCGTTTCCTGCGGCTTGCCGAACATTCCCAGATCCGGGTTCTCGAGCGTATCGAGGTCAAAGATGCCGTGCGCCTGGCCGGCGGGCTGCCGACCTATACCGTGGCCCGCCTCTACGAGCGCCTGCCCCGCAGGCTGGGCAAAACCATCGTACAGGCCCTGCCCGAAGCCAAGCGCAACGGCGTCGTGGTCATCCTCAAGCACCGCCGCCGAGTCTGACAGGAAAGGCCCTCACCCCATCCGGGCGCAACGGGCCCGGGACCGTGCGGTCCCGGGGCGGCCGGCACGCACGCGGACAGCCCAGCCATGTGGCACGACGGATGCCGCATAATCAGGCACGGGACCGACCCGCAGGCTCGGCACGGCATCCATCCACGCAGCACCGGGGGAAAAATGGTCAGACACAAACGCGCCTGCTGCCTTGCCACAACAGTTCTGGCCTGCCTGGCGGCACTGACTCCCGGCCCGGCCCTGGCCCACGGGCACTACGAAGTGGACGACGCGGAACTGATCGACCCGCGCAGTTGCGAGGCCGAGATCTGGTATACCCGCTTCGACGACGGCGATCATGCCACGTTTCTCTCTCCCACCTGCCGCCGGGACGGCAACTTCCAGCTCACCGGCACCGTCGGCTTCCTGCGCGGATCGGGCGAGGGTGGTGAACTCTACGGAATCGAAGGCAAGACCATGCTTGTCGATCCCGACAGCCGGGGCTACGGCCTGGGCCTGGTGGCGGGCGCCGAGTACCTGACTGCCGACAGCCGCTGGGAAACGGTGTTCGCCTATGTGCCTTTCAGCATGACGCTGATCCCGGATCGCGCCGTGTTCCACGCCAACCTGGGCGTGGAACGGGACCGGGGCGAGGACGATGCCACGGCGCTCACCTGGGGCGTGGCCACGGAGGCCACCCTCGCCGGTCCCCTGGGTCTGGTGGCTGAGGTCTTCGGCGACGACCGCAGCGGCTCACACCCGGTGATGCAGATCGGCCCCCGCCTTTTCCTGATCGAGGACCGGCTGTCTCTCGACCTCACCTATACGCGGGAACTGGGCGGCGACAACGAGGAGGCGTACACCATCAGCGCGAGCCTTCTGGTCGTGAACTTCTGAGCTCAGGGTTGCGGCAGGCTGAAGGCGCGCACGGGCACCCTCTTTCTGCCGGCATGCCGGAGGCGGCACGCATCCCTCCAGTGCGGTGACGGATGCATTGAACTCCGGCAGGCGCCCCCGCAGGGTTGAACCCGGACGCGCAGCATGGGACAAACAACTACGCATCCCTAGAACCGCCATCACACAATCGCTTTCGGAAAGACAACTGAGTGCCCACAATCAGCCCCCCCGCGACCCAGACATCCGCCGGAGTACGTCATGGCCTGACGGTGCTGCTGGCCGCATTGCTGGCGGTCTCCCTCGGCACGGTGCGGGCCCAGTCACCGGAGATCACCATTGCCGGGGCGGGCGAGGAGGCACGGGAGAACATCAGCGCTCATCTGAGCATCGCCCGCGAGGACTGCGCGCTGCCCGAATGGCGCGAGCGGCCGCTGCTGCGCCGGGCGGAGCAGGAGGCCCGCGAGGCGCTGCGCGCCCTGGGATACTACCGGCCGGAAGTGACGCTGGATTTTCTCCGCACCGAGGACTGCTGGCGCCTGACCCTGGATGTGGCGCAGGGCGATCCCGTGACGGTGCGGCATGTGGACATCACCCTGGACGGAGAGGCCGCCGGGGACGAGGCATTTCAGGCGCTGATCCAGGATTCCCCGATCAGGGAGGGGGACCGGCTGCGCCATGACCGCTACGAGCAGCTGCGCAGCGCCCTCACCCGCCTGGCCGCCGACCGCGGTTACCTGGACAACCGGATCATTACGCGGGAACTGCGCGTCCACGCCGAGCAGGGGTACGCGGACATCGTCATCCACATGGACAGCGGGAACCGTTACCGCTTCGGCACCGTCACGCTGGACCAGGACATTCTCGATCCCGGCTATATCGGGAAGTTTCTGCCCTTTCAGGAAGGGGACCCCTACGACAGCCGGGTACTCATCGACCTGCAGCAGCGTCTGGTGGACGGCGGCTACTACGCGGAGGTGCGCGTACGCACCGACACCGAGGCCCGCGCGGACGGCCACGTGCCGATCCGGGTGACCCTGACCCCTCGCAAGAAGTTCGCCTACATGGCGGGTATCGGCGCCTCGACCGATATCGGGCCGCGGCTGCGGCTGGGCTTCGAGCATCGCTATGCCAACCGGGCCGGTCATCGCTACAGCACGGAGATGGAGCTTTCCCCGGTCCGCTCCGGCGTGGGCTTCAACTACGAGATCCCCCTGGACGATCCCTCGCGGGAACGGATCAACCTGATGGCCCGCTACCAGACGGAGGATACGGACACGGTACGCTCGGATCTCTACGGTATCGGCGTCAGCCACACCCGCCAGCATGATTCCGGCTGGATCGAGACCCGCTCGCTCACCTACGAGCGGGAGGACTTTACCGTGGCCGATGTCACCGACCGCACCGACCTGCTCATGCCCGGGCTCTCCTTCACCCGGGTGCGCGCCGACCATCCGGTGAGCCCGACGCGCGGATGGCGGCTCTACGGCAGTGTTCGGGGCGCCTCCGAGGACGTGGTGTCTTCGGTGAGCTTTCTCCAGGTCCACGGCCGGGCGAAGCTGATCATTCCCCTGGGTCCGGGGCGCTTGCTCACCCGCGCCGAAGGCGGCGCCACCGAGGCCAACCTGCTCACCGACCTGCCCTCCTCGGTGCGTTTCTTTGCCGGCGGCGATAACAGCGTACGGGGCTACGGCTACCAGCGGCTCGGGCCCACCAACGAGGACGGCAACGTGATCGGCGGGCGCCACCTGTTCACCGCCAGTGCGGAATACGAGATTCCCATCGTGGGCCGCTGGCGCGCGGCCGCCTTCCTGGATTGGGGCAACGCCTACGACAGCATCGACGACTTCGACCCGCGGACCGGCGTGGGGGTGGGCGTGCGCTGGATCTCGCCCATCGGCCCCATTCGCGTGGACATTGCCCATCCCGTCGACGGCGATGACCGCTTTCGCCTGCACCTGACCATGGGGGCCGACCTGTGATCCGCCGGCTCATCTTCGGCGCGCTGATCGCCTTCATCGCGCTGGCCACCCTGCTGACCGTCCTGCTGGGCACCGAGCCCGGCACCCGCTGGCTGATCAAGACCGGGGCGGGTTTCGCCCCGGGCACCCTGGAGATCGGGCGCGTGGAGGGCACACTCCTAAGGGGGCTGCGACTGGCGCGGATCAGCTTCCAGGATGACACCGTCACCGCGCACCTGGCGCTGCTGGACGTACGCGTCAACACGGCCGCCCTGTTCGCCGGGCAACTGGCCGTGACCCGGCTCAACGCCGACGGCCTCGATCTGCATGTCAGACCCGACCCGGAGCCGGCCCCGCCGGAGCCCTTCCGTCTGCCGGAATCCGTCCTCCTGCCGCTGGCGATCGATCTGTCGCCCGCGCGCTTCTCGGACCTGACGATCACCCTCGGGGATGCACCGCCGGTGCAGATCCATGAGATCCGGCTGGCCGCCAGCATCGACCGGGCAGCGGCGCACATCGGCACGCTGGTGGTCGACGCGCCGGATTTCGGCCTCGATCTCACGGCCCGCACGGCCCTCGCCATGCCCTATGCGGTAAACGCGGAACTCCGGTGGCGCGTACGCCTGCCCGAACCGGTCGCCGAGGGGCTGGACGCCCGCGAGGCGAATGGCCGGGTGGTCCTGGACGGCACGCTGGAACGGCTCGGCATCCGCCACCAGGTGGAGGCGCCCGTGCGAATCACGGGCGAAGGGAACCTGCGCGACCTGCCCGGGACACCTGCCTGGGACCTCCTGCACCGCTGGGAGGCCCTCACATGGTGGCAGCCGGGGTACGGCGCAGTGGAGCTCGCCGCGGGCGAACTGCACAGCGAAGGCACGCCGGCGGAATTCACCGTGACCCTGGACACCGGCATCACCCTGCCGGACCTGCCTCCTCAGCGCATTCGGCTCAGCGGCCGGGGCGATACCGAGGCCTTCTCCGAACTGGCCCTGGAGGTCGACGGTGACACCGGCCGACTGGCCCTGGAAGGTGCTGCCGGATGGCTGCCGCACCCCGTCTGGGACATCACACTGCAGGGACGGGACCTTGACCCGGGCGCGGTGAACGCTGCATTTCCGGGCCGGATCAACCTGGATGCGCGTGTGGCGGGCCGCCTGGACGCAGCGGGCACCCCCGATGTCCACGTGGATGAACTCGACCTGACGGGCACCCTCCTGGACCAGACCCTGCAGGTCACTGGAAACGCGCGGATCAGTGGCACGGACATCACCACCCCGGGCCTCGTCCTGAGGGTCAACGGCGGCACCCTCGACGTGGTGGGGCGGGCCGGCTGGCAACCGCAACCTCACTGGGATCTGCACCTTCGGGGCGAGGACCTGGACCCGGGCCCCTGGGCGCCCGATTGGCCCGGCCGGCTGGCACTGGCCCTGGAAAGCCGCGGCCGCCTGGAACCCGATCATGCCGTGCACGGCGAACTGCGCCTTGAGCGTCTCGAGGGGCGCGTCGCCGATCATGCGATCCACGTCCGCGGCGATGCGGCACTGCTGGGCCACGGGCTGTCCACGCCGGACCTCCAGGTCACCGTGGACGAGGCGCGGCTCAGGATCGCCGGCGAAGCCGGCTGGGCGCCGACCCCCCGCTGGGACCTGCGGGTGGAAGCGCACAACCTGGATCCCGGCCTGATCAGGCCGGAACTGGCCGGACGCCTGGGCATGCGCGGGCAAAGCGAGGGGCGGCTGGACCCCGAGTACGGCATCGACGCCCGCATTGAACTGGAGCATCTGGAAGGTACATTGCAGGACTTCCCGGTCTCGGCCCAGGGCAGTGCCCGGCTGGAGGAGGGGCGCCGGATCACCACGCCGGGATTCGAGGTACGTCTCGGCGAGAACCGCCTGAACCTGAGGGGATTCGCGCAACGCGACGCCGCCGATCTCCACTACCGCGTGGATGCCCCCGCGCTGGATGCCCTGTGGCCCGGCCTGCGGGGCATCCTCCATGGCGACGGCCGTCTGGCCGGCGACTGGCGCCAACCGGATCTTGACCTGCGGCTGGAGGGCGCCGGCCTGGGATACGAAGGCTGGTCGCTGGACAGCCTCGCCCTGGAGGCGGGGGGCACACTGCAGCCGGACACGCCGATGAACCTGACCCTTGATGCGGCCGGACTCACCCTGGACGGGCAGGTGATCGCCCGGACAACGCGGCTTGAGGCCCGGGGTCATGCAGAGGCGCACCACCTCAGTCTCGACGTGCGCACGGACGAGGGTGATCTGGGGCTGCTGCTGGAGGGGCGCGTGACCGACACCCCGGGCTGGTCGGCCAGCATCGCCTCTCTGGACCTGACCGGCACCCCGCTGGGTGACTGGCGGCTCGCCGCGCCCGCCCGTCTGGATGCCGACCCACGGCAGGGCCGACTTGCGCCCCTGTGTCTGACCAGGGATGCGGCGCGCTTGTGCCTTGAGGGCGACCATGCCGCCGAGGGGCTCTCCGCCCTGCTTGATCTCTCGGACCTGCCGCTGGAATGGCTGGCCCCGTGGCTGCCGGAGAACGTGGCGGTGGACGGCAGCCTGTCGGCGGAAGCGCGGCTGCGCCACGATGACGCGGGCCTGACCGCGGAATCCCGCGCCGGGATCGACCAGGGTGAACTCCATGTGCTCGGCCTCGACGGAGAACGCCAGACCCTGCCGTTTCGCGAAGTCTCCCTGGAGGCCGGGCTGGACCGGGGGATAATGGACGCCCGCGCCGCCCTGTCCTTTCTGGAACGGGGCCGCGCCGACGCCGCGCTGCGGCTCACGCCCGAGGGGGATACCCACAGGTTGTCCGGCCGCGCCCGGGCGGATCTGCAGGAGCTGCGCTGGCTGGAAGTGGCGGTGCCGCAGATCCGGGACCCGGAAGGACGGCTGCGTGCCGACCTGGCCCTTTCGGGGACTCTGGCGGCACCGGACTTTCGGGGCGAGCTGCGGCTCACGGAGGCACACGCGCGGATACCGGAGCTGGGCCTGGAGTTGACGGAGCTGCATCTGCGGGCGGCCGCCGAGGGGCTGGACCGGCTCACCCTGGACGGCGGGGTGCGCTCAGGCCCGGGTGAACTGGAACTGGCCGGCGAGGCGGGGGTGACCCCGGAAGGCACACCCTGGGCCGAGATGCGCCTCCAGGGCGAGCGCTTCGAGGCGTTGCGCCGCCCGGAAGCGCAGGTGCTGATCTCACCGGAGCTGAACATGGAACTGGCGGCCAGAAACGTGCACATCACCGGCCGGCTCACCGTTCCCGAGGCACACATCGAATTACGTGAACTGCCACCCCAGGCGGTCTCCGTCTCCCGTGACGAGGTGATCGTGGATGCGCAGGACGTCGAGCCGCCCTGGCACGTGCGTACCTCCGTGACGGTGACGCTGGGCGAGCAGGTGCACCTGAGCGGTTTCGGACTCACCGGCCGGCTGGCCGGGGAGGTGGCGGTGGAGGACAGCCCCGCGCGCCCCGCGCGGGTGGAGGGGGAGATCCGCATCGAGGACGGCCGTTACCGCGCCTACGGCCAGAACCTGACCGTGGAGCGGGGGGTGCTGGTCTTTCAGGGTCCGGCCGACAATCCGGGCCTGGACATCCGCGCCGTGCGGCGGGTACCGGCCTACGACGTAAGCGCCGGGCTGGCCATTGGCGGCACGCTTCAGGACCCCCGCTCGCGGGTATTCTCCACGCCTGCCATGGAAGACAGCGAGGCCATGTCCTATCTGCTCACCGGGCGGCCCCTGTCCGGGGCCTCCGAGGCGGACGCCAACGTGCTGGCCGCCGCCATCACCGCGTTCGGCGTGGAACAGGGGGGCATGCTCACCGCCCGGATCGGGCACGCGGTGGGGCTGGACGAGTTCACCCTGGATGCCGAGGGCGACGTGGACCAGAGCGCGCTGATGATGGGCAAGCACCTCTCCTCGCGCCTCTACCTGCGCTACACCGTGGGGCTGTTCGAGCGGGCATCCAGCCTGATGCTGCGCTACAGCCTGAGCCGCACGCTGAGCCTGGAAACCAGAACCAGCGACGAGGCCCAGAGTATGGACCTGATCTACCGCCTGGAGCGCTGAATCCGCGATCCGCGGGGGGCAGGCATGGCCCGCCCTGTGCTGGTGAACCCCGTTCACGGACGGTCCATGGCAATGACCGTGATGCACATAAAACGGTAGACTCGGCACATGAGCACACTCACCTTTCTCGGTGCCGTCGGTGAAGTCACCGGCTCGCGCTACCTCATCGAAACCGGTGACGCCAACCTGCTGCTTGAATGCGGCCTGCACCAGGGCGGGGCGCAGGCGGACAGGGCCAACCGGGCCTCGCTGGCGAAACTTGCCCGCCAGGTGGACGCGGTGATCCTCTCTCACGGCCACCTGGACCACTCCGGGCTGGTGCCGAAGCTGGTGCGCGACGGCTACCGCGGACCGGTGTACTGCACCCCCGGCACCCGGGACCTCCTGCAGATCATGTGGAAGGACGCCGCCTTCGTCATGGGCAAGGACGTGGAGTGGGAGAACAAGTGGCGACGCCGGGCGGACAAGCGTCTGCTGGAGCCCCTCTACGAAGAGGAGGACGTGGAGGCCGCGCTGGAATACTGCGAGCCGCTGCCCTACCACCGGATCGAGACACTGCCCGGACAGGCAAAGCTCCAGTTCCACGACGCCGGACATATCCTGGGCTCCGCCATCGTGGAACTGACGGTACCCTCCGGAGGACGCGAACGGCGGCTGGTGTTCTCCGGCGACCTGGGCAACCGGGACTCCGTGCTCATGCACGACCCCGCCCGGCTGGAACACGCGGACGTGGTACTCTTGGAAAGCACCTACGGGGACCGCGATCACCGCCCCATGGCGGAAACCATCGAGGAACTGGCCGGGATCCTGGAACAGGCGTACGCGGACGGCGGCAATGTGCTGATCCCCGCGTTCGCGGTGGGCCGTACCCAGGAGCTCCTCTATCACCTGAGCACGCTGCATCACCAGGGGCGCCTGCACCACCAGAAGATCTTCCTGGACAGCCCCATGGCGATCCAGGTCACTGAACTCTACGCACGGCACCGGGCGGCCCTGAACTCCGAGGATCTCTCCCGCCTGGACAAGGCGGCCAACGGCCGGCTGGCCGACTACCTGCCGCCCCTGCAGTTCTCGCGCAGCGTGGAGGATTCCATGGCCATCAACCGCATCCAGGGGGGCGCCATCATCATCGCCGGCGCCGGCATGTGCAACGGCGGCCGTATCCGTCATCACCTGAAATACAACCTCTGGCATCAGAACACCCACGTGATCATCGTCGGCTTTCAGGCAGCCGGGACCCTGGGGCGGCGGCTGGTGGACGGCGCGGACAAGGTGAAGCTGCTGGGCTCCGAGGTGGCCGTCAAGGCCGAGATCCACACCCTGGGCGGATTCTCCGCCCATGCCGGACAGACCCAGCTCCTGGCCTGGGCGGCGGGCTTCCGGGACCGACCCGCCTTTCACCTGGTGCACGGGGAACCGGAGGCACAGCAGGCGCTGGCCGGGGCGCTTAAGCAGCGACACGACATCGAGGCAAATATCCCGGGACCGGGTGACCGCATCGAACTGTGATCGCGTCAGGTGACAGACCGCAGGCGATCGAATTGTCCCCAGCCGATGCGCCCCCGATCACTGGACGCCCCGAACACCCATGACCGAGCTGCCCCCCATCGCCCTCACCACCGTCATCGCGGGTTTCCTGGGGGGGCTGGGCCTGTTCCTCCTGGGCATGACGCTGATGACCGACGGCCTGAAACTGGCCGGCGGAAAGGCACTGGAGCACATCCTCGGGATCTGGACCCGCACCCGCACCCGCGCACTGACCTCGGGCATGGCGGTCACGGCCCTGGTGCAGTCCTCCAGCGCCGTGACGGTGGCGACCATCGGGTTCGCCAACGCCGGCCTGCTCACCCTGGGGCAGGCGGTCTGGGTCATCTTCGGCTCCAACGTGGGCACCACCATGACCGGCTGGCTGGTGGCGCTGGTCGGTCTCGACTTCCGGATCGAGGCCCTCGCCCTGCCTGCCATCGGGGTGGGCGCGCTCATGTACCTCTTCTTCCGGGGCACGCGCCTGAAACACCTGGGTCTCGCGCTGGCCGGATTCGGTCTCCTGTTCCTGGGGATCGACGTGCTCAAGAATGCGTTCGAGGGTTTCGCCCACACGATGGACATGGGCGCACTGGTGCGGCCGGGCATACAGGGCGCCGCGATCATGGTGTTACTCGGCGCACTGCTTACGGTGCTGATGCAGAGTTCGTCGGCTTCCATGGCCATGGCGCTCACGGCCGCCATGAGCGGCGCCTTGCCCCTCGAGTCGGCGGCGGCCGCGGTGATCGGCGCGAACCTGGGCACCACGGTCAAGGCCCTGCTGATGGTCATCGGCGCTACTGCCAACGCCAGGCGGGTGGCCGTCGCCCACGTGATCTTCAATGGCCTGACCGCGCTGGTGGCCCTGTTGATCCTGCCCTGGTTCCTGGGCTTCATCGGATGGCTGTGGGGCAGCACCGGTGAGGCACCCGCGCCGGCGATGCTGCTGGCCCTGTTTCACACCGGCTTCAACCTGCTGGGCGTGGCGCTGATGATCCCCGTGGCCCCGGTCATGGTCCGCTGGCTGCAGGGTCGTTTCGGGTCCGCCGAGGAGGACGCCGCCCGGCCCCGGTACCTGGATGCCGGCAGCGCGGGCGTGCCCGATCTGGGCCTGCGTGCGCTGATTCTCGAGATCGACCGCCTGGGCGACATGACGCACCGCATGGCCCGTGAAGCACTGTCAGAGCGGGCACCCGCCGCCGAATCCCTGGCGGCACAGCAGCGGGTGGTGGAACGCCTCGTGGAGGCCATCGGCGATTTTGCTGCCCGCGTCTCCCGGGGGCACCTGCCCGACAAGACCGCCGACGGTGTCACGGAGGCGTTACGCGTGGCCCGCTATCACCGCGACGTGGCGACGCTTGCCCACGACATTGCCGCCCTGCGCAGGCTGCGGGAACGCCACGCCCTGCCCGATATCGCCGAGCAGCGCCGCCAGTGGCAGGCGCTGGCCATCCGTGCCCTGGATCTGGCCCGGCTGGAGCCGGATGACCCGCGCCGGGAAACCGTGGCGGAGGCGGTGGCCCGGGTGGAGAGCGAGTATGCCCGCCTGAAGCAGGCGCTGCTCCGGGAAGGCACCTCCGGTGCCCTCCCCATTCCCGAGATGGAACGCCAGTTGCGCATCATCAGCATGGCACGGCGCCTGGTGACCCAGGCGGACAAGGCGCGGCATCACGGCGACCACCTGGCGGGACGTACCGGCAAGGACGGGGAACCCCGGGAGACCGCATGACCCCAATCATAGGCGGCTGCCTATAGACCCGATTGGAAAAAAGTCTTAGACGGACGAGATACAGGCTCTATCCTTTACATTATAACGTCTCGTTGTGATGGGGGAGTCTGATAATGAGCCTGATGCCTTCAACGTCCGCCAGTGCGATGCCCGCAATCGAAGTGGGGTCGCCGGCACCCGGGGTCCGTGAAGTCTGGGACGACGCCGAGGCCAGGTTCTACATGGAGGGGATCTCCCGTTCCGATTACGCCCGTGCCGTGGGCGGGCGCCTCCGCGAGCTGCTCGGCTCCCAGGACGAGTTGCTCGACGTCGGTGCCGGAGCGGGCACACTCGGTCTGCCGCTGCTGGCACCGGGCGCCCGCTGGACGGCCGTGGAACCGAACGCCTTTCTGGCCGGGCATCTCAGAAGCCGTTCTTCCCGCTGGCCCTGCCGGCTGAACGTGGTCGAATCCACGTGGCAGGCGCTGGGCCCCGGGGCTATCCCGGTGCATGGTGCCAGCGTCGCCGCCAACACCTGCGGTCCTCTGGATGATCCCGAGGGTTTCTGGTGGTGGATGCGGGCCCGTACCGAGCGCGTCATGGCGTGGGTGGTGCCCGCGCAGGAGGGTCCTCACGGCATCTGTCTCTCGGGTTTCCTGCCGCCGGATCTGCATGGCGAAGATATGGAGCCTCCGGCCCGCAAGGTGCTGGCCAGGCTGGGGGATCCCCTCCGGCCCGATCACGTGGAGATGGTGGACTGGACGTTTCGCTACCGCTTTGCCGATGCCGAATGCGCCAACCGGTATTTCAACCGGCGTTTCAACCCGGCCGGGGATCCTGCCCGCACCCGCGCCCTGTCAGCGCATCTTGAGGAGAACCTGGTGCCCGTCCTCGACGGTCAGTTGGCCAGCGCGCCCAAACGAAGCGCTTGCCTGATCTGGTTCCTGGAGGGAGACAAGCCGTGAAGTGCCGAAGCCTGCCGCAAAATCTTTGCCTGCTGAATCTCGCACTGATCAGCCCCTGGGCGCTTGCGCAGCCGGATCCCGGCGTCCTGCAGCTCGAAGAGATCGTCGTCACGGCCACCGGCCGGGGGGAGCCGCTGGAGCAGGTCGCCGCCACGGTGCAGGTCATCCCGGAGGAACGGATCCGGAACTCCTCTGCCCGGTCACTGACCGACCTGCTGGCGGAGAATGCCGTCGGGTTCTTCAGTGAATGGACCCCCGGCCAGACCTCTCTGAACATGCGCGGGGGCGCCACCGATGGACAGGGCCGGGACTTCCGCGGCCAGACCCTCGTGCTGCTCAACGGCCGCCGCGCCGGCACCTCCAATCTCTCCAAGCTCAGTCTCAACGACGTGGCCCGTATCGAGATCGTGCGCGGCCCGGCCTCGGTCGCCTACGGCAGTCAGGCCATGGGGGGCGTCATCAACATCATCACCCGCAACGGCCTGCTGGCATCCGGCCGGAGCGCCACCCTGACGACGGGATCCTGGTCGCTGATCCAGGGTCATGTGCATGCGGCGGAGAGCGGTGAGGACACCGACTATTACCTGGGCCTGGGCGCGGGCAGCCGCAGCGATTACGATGCGGGGAAAGGCAGCGAGGAGCCCATGCGCAACACGTCGTGGAGCAGGCGCGGCGCCCTTGGCGCCTGGGGCTGGAACCTGGACGACCGTCAGCGGCTTGACGTGACCCTTCGCAGCGACGGCGTGTACGACGCCGGATTCCCCGGTTCCTCCTGGACGCTCACGAACCGCGATGACCGCTACAACCAATCCCTCGACGTCATCTATGACGGCGTGTCCACGGATGATCGTCTCGCCTGGAACGCCCATGGCTACATCGTGCGCGACGTGGATGAGTTCAACTGGGCCAACCAGCGTCTGAACTGGGCCACGTTCCACAATGAACGCATCCTCGACATCTTCGGCGTGCGGCTGCTGGGCGAATGGGCGGCACAGCCGGCAACCGACGCACGCGTGGGGCTGGACCTGGAGTACAGCGAGCTTCGCAACGATCGCCTGGTGCTCAGCGGCGACGGCACCATGGTCGGCGGGGCCGTGGCCGCGCCGTACGACAATGACCAGGATGAACGCGCCGCCGGCCTCTGGGGCGAAGTGGTGCACCGCGCCCTGGCGGACCGCCTGACCCTGCGCGCCGGGGGCCGCTATACCGATGGCGAGACCACCGTCAGGCCGACCGTGGGTCGTGAGGATCTGCTCAAGCGCACCGAGAACTACGACGAGTTCACATACAGTCTCGGTGCCGCCTACAGGCTGACCGACCGCGTCAAGCTGCGCGGCGGGTTTGCCACCGGTTTCCGTGCCCCCATGGCCACGGAGCTGGCGGCGGATTTCGCCACCCTGGCCGGCGGGCAGATCGTCGGCAACCCGGACCTGGACAGCGAATCCAGCCGCCAGATGGAACTGGGGCTGTCCGTATCACGGGACTGGATCTTCACCGATGTGGCGGTGTTCGACAGCAGGATCTCCGACCGCATCATCACCGGCCCGGCAGTCGATGGCGTGCGCATGTACATCAATAATCCCGACGACATCGAGCTTCGGGGACTGGACCTCCAGATCGAGTTCGACGCGGCGAGGTTTGTCGACACCGATCTGCGCTGGCGCGTATTCGGCAATAGCACCTATCATTTCCATATGCGCGACCGCGGCGCTCCGGACAGCGCCAACACGGACCGCCCGCAGCGCATCTACAAGTACCAGGCGTCCGTCGGAACCGTCCTCGGCAGCGGCCCCTGGGATGCGCGTCTCACCGGCATACTGCGCGGCCCCATCTGGTACAACACCGAGGAGCGGCTGCTGATCCCCGAGGGGCAACCGGATGCAAACTTCGTTCACGAGAAATCGCCCTTCTGGGTCTGGAACGTGCGAGGCAGCTATCAGATGAGCCGGAATCTTCAGGTGTTCGCGGGGATCAACAACCTGTTCGACAAGAACGAACACCCCCTGTTCATCGCGCTCAACAAGACCCCCTACATCTCGGACCCGGCATTCTCCAACGGAGGCCGCGGCAACAGCATGCCCGGACGAGAGTGGTACGCGGGCATGAAAGTCGATTTCTGAGAACTTGATGTGTCGACCTGACGCGCGATCCCCACCCATGCCCTGCCCGGGCCGGCGCGCATGCCTGCAGGCGATCGGGGCCCTGGCCCTCGCCTGCATGCCGGGCATGGCAGCTCCCCGTACCGGCGCGGGCCCGTCCGTCACCGTGACGGATGGCCTGGGGCGCCAGGTCCACCTGCCCGCGCCGCCACGGCGCATCGTGTCCATCTTCTCCAGCAACACCGAGCTGCTGCACGCGCTCGGGGCCACAGAACGCGTCGTGGGCATCGAAGCCTTCACGCGGTATCCACCGGACATTCATGAGGGCCGTGTCATCGTCGGGGGGCGCCTGGGATTCTCCGCGGAAACCATCGCGCGCCTGGAGCCCGATCTGGTGATCATGACGCCCGCCCGCCAGGCCGCCAATACGCTGCTGCGCCCTATGGAGATCATCGGCGTCCCCGTGGTGGTCCTGCTGCACAGGGATCTGGACCAGATCTTCGCCAACCTGCGCCTCCTGGGGCAGGTGCTTGGAGATCCCCTGCACGCCCGCGGCGTGATTCTGGGCCTGACCCGGCGACTCGATCGGGTTGCCTCCGGGCTGGAGGGGGCGCACCGCCCCAGGGTCTACGTGGAAACGGGACAGAACGACCGGGGCAACTTCTCCACGCTGCGGCGCGGCACCTACAGCCACGACGCGCTTCGTCTCGCCGGAGGCGATAATGTCTTTGCCGACCTGCAAGGCATCACCCAGGTGAGCGGCGAAGCCGTGATCGCCGCCGATCCGGAAGTGATCCTGGTGACACGCCGCGACGGCGATGTGGACGCCGTGCAGCGGCGCACCGGCTGGCATCGGATCAGCGCGGTTCGCCATGGGCGCGTATACGCGGTACCGCGCGAACTGCTGCTGATCCCCGGGCCGCGCATCGTGGACGGCGTCGAGACCATGGCGGCCCTGCTGCATCCGCAACACATGGGCCATCAGTCATCCGCACATGGCTGAGCCCCACCATAACCCCCTGACGGCGCTCGCCGTACGTCACCCGGCAACGGCGCTTGCCTCGGCCCTGTTCGGCTGCTTCGTCCTGTCCGCCTGGCTGGGCGCCGAACTGCTCGGGCCCGCGCTGCTGCTCCAGACGCTGGCGGATACCGAGTCCTCCCTGCGGGCACTCATCCTGCACTGGCGGATACCCCGCGTCCTGACGGCCTTCTGTGTAGGCGCCTGTCTCGGCGTCGCGGGCGTGGTCTTCCAAGGCGTGTTCCGCAACCCGCTGGCCGAACCCTATCTGCTTGGAAGCGCCAGCGGCGCCTCCGTCGGTGCCGCCATTGCATTACTGTCGCCCTGGGTGCTGCCGGGCCCGCTCGCCCTGCCGCTGCTCGCATTCGTCGGTGCCTGGGGCGCCACCTGGGTGGTGGTCACCCTGGCTCGTGCCGCCCGCGTGGAAGGCGGATTCGGTCTGATCCTGGCCGGGGTGGCCATGGCCGCACTGCTCACGTCGATCCGGGGTCTGCTCATGCTGGCGCTGTCGGACGATACGGTCAGCCTCCAGGCCGTGCTCAGCTGGACGCTGGGCGGGATACAGACACCGTCCTGGGGGGAACTCGGCCTGCTGGTCGTATTGACCATCGCCGGGCTGTTGGCCTGCCTCAGCCTCGCGCGCGGTCTCGATGTACTGGGGCTGGGGGCGGATACGGCACGCAGCATGGGGCTGGACCTGGACCGGTTCATGCACAAGTCCGTGCTGATCGCCGCCGCGATCACTGCGCTGGCGGTGGTCTGGGGTGGGCTGATCGGGTTCATCGGGCTGGTGGTGCCTCATGTGATGCGCTGGTGGCTGGGTCCGCGGCATGGCAGGCTCATGCTGTACAGCGCCCTGGGCTCCGGCGCGGTGCTCATGGTCTTTGACGGCATCGCCCGCGCCGCGCTGCCGCCGGCCGAGATCCCGCTCGGCCTGCTCACGGCGCTGCTGGGTGCGCCTTTCTTCCTGTTCATACTCATCCGGGAGTCCCGTCGATGAAACCCTGCGTGATCGAGGCCCGGGGGGTCCACTTGCGCATCGGCACCAGTACCCTGCTCACCGATGCCGGGGTCCGTGTAGCGCCGGGGCAACTGGTCGCCCTGGTGGGCCCCAACGGTGCGGGCAAATCCACGTTGATGAAGATCCTCGCCGGCCTGAACCAGGCCGACCGGGGAGACATCCGGGTCTGTGGTGAACCCATCAGCCGATGGTCCGCCATGGAACGGGCCGCCCGCATTGCCTATCTGCCCCAGCAATCACGCGTCTATTGGGATTACCGGGTATCGGACGTACTTGCACTGGGGGCCGAGCGGGGCCGGGACTTTTCCGCCCGGCCCTTTGGCGGCGCACGCCGCACACGCCCCATCGCCCCCGAGCTCCTGCGGGAGTTTGAACTCGAGCACCTCGTGGCGCGCGTGTTCCAGACGTTGTCCGGGGGCGAACAGGCGCGGGTCCTTCTGGCCGCGTCGCTCGCGACCCGGCCGCAGATCCTGCTGGCGGACGAACCCACGGCAAGCCTTGACGTGGCCCATCAACTCAGCCTGGTCGACCGCCTGAAAAGCCGTACGCGCGCCGGCCTGGCCGCACTGGTGGTCATGCATGACCTGAATCTGGCAGCACGATTCGCAGACCGGATCGTGGTCATGGCCGCAGGCCGTACCTGGCTTGAGGGGCCCACCGATGAGGTGATCGAATCACCGGAACTGGATCTCCGGTTCGGCGTCCGATTCCGGCGGATTCACCTGGGCGGGCACTGCGTGCTGGTGCCGGAACAGGCGGACGGGGACCAGGCGACCACCGGGTCCGTTGGTGGGCGCCCCGGGCCCGCATCGGCCCTCGCCGGCCCGGGGGGTATCCGTTGACCGTCTGAAGAACGCCCTGCCGGCGACGTAAACCGCTGGCTGCAGCCTCGGGCGGCACCGGACACTCCGGTTCCGGCGCTGCCATGGCTCATCTCAACCTGAACTCCAGCAGGATCTCGAAATCCCTGAACTCACCCGGCACATCGGCCGGCAGAGGCTCGGCCTGCCTGACCCGCCGGACGGCGGTCAACGCCGCCTCATCGAGCAGGGCATGTCCTGACGATTCCAGCACCCGAATGCGCTCCATGCGGCCATCCGCCCATACCCGGAAAGCCACCAGCACATCCCCCTCCAGGCGCTGGCGCACCGCCAGTCTCGGGTACTGCCGTTCCCGCTCGATGGCGGCCCTCAGGCGCGCCTGATAATCGGCCATCCGTACCTCGTCCATCGCCTCGCCCGATTCCACCTCCGGCACCGCAGGCTCGGGCATCCCCGGCTCGACCACCGTGTCGGGCGTCCCCGGTACACTCGGCGCTTCACGGGCGGGTTCGCGTTCGGGATCGGGATCGGGCTCGGGATCGGGCTCGGGATCGGGATCGGGCTCGGGCTCGGGCTCGGGCTCGGGCTCGGGCTCGGGCTCGGGTTGGGGTTCCGGAACCGGTTCAGGTTCAGGTTCAGGTTCAGGTTCAGGTTCAGGTTCAGGTTCAGGTTCGGGTTCAGGTTCGGGTTCAGGTTCGGGTTCGGGTTCGGGTTCGGGTTCGGGATCAGGCTCGGGTTCAGGTTCGGGTTCGGGATCAGGCTCGGGTTCAGGTTCGGGTTCGGGATCAGGCTCGGGTTCAGTAACCGGCAACGGTTCAACTGCCGGCACCGCCGGCTCCCTGGGAACCAGCGTCACATCCAGGCTTCGAGTACCGGGAGACAACGCGTCCCGCTGCAGGATGGGTGTTGCCCAGTTCCCCCACAGGAGCAACAGGTGCACCACGGCAGACAGCAGCAGAGCGAGGTGAAAGGGACGCATGGGGGGCCGGAGTTCAGCGGTTCGCCCCGCCATGATAACAGGCCCCTCAGGACCTCAACGGCTGCACGCATGCCTCAGGGACCGGATGGACAGGAAGCGCGGCATGGGTGCTGCACCGGATCGACGACACGCACAGCCTGACGAACGGCTCCGGAACCCGCCCCCCTCAGTCCCGTCCGTCGATCGCCTCCGCACCCGCCAGGTCGTCCAGGATCGGGCAATCGGGCCGCCGGTCGCCGTGGCAGTCGCGGGCCAGCCGGGTCAGGGTGCGGCGCATGGATTCCAGGGCCGCGATCTTTTGCTCCAGTTCACGCACATGGGCCAGCGCAATCGCCTTGACCTCGGCACTTGCCCGGCCCTGATCGCGCCACAAAGCCACCAGCTGCTCCACCTGTTCCAGGGAGAAACCCAGGTCCCTGGCGCGGCGGATGAACCGGAGCACGTGCACATCGGCATCGGCGTAACGCCGATAGCCGTTCGCGCCCCGGCGCGCCGGCGGCAGCAGGTTCACCTCCTCGTAGTAGCGGATCATCTTCGCCGACACCCCCGAGGCCCTGGCCGCTTCACCGATGTTCATACACGCTCCCGCATTGACGCAAAAATCTCATGGCCAGGATTGACAGAGTGACGGAACAGGGGTAGCCACGACGCCCAAGATGATCCGGTGCCCGGCGTTGCACACCGTGTCCATTCCGATCCGTTTCCCGGCCCGATGAATCCCGATACATCCCGTTCACCCGGCCCGTTACGCACCTTGCGGCGCGCGGAAGCGCTTCAGGCGCAAGGCGTTGGTGAGCACGCTGACGCTGGAAAACGCCATGGCGAACGCCGCAAACACCGGCGAAAGCAGGATGCCCACGAACGGATACAGTACGCCCGCCGCTACCGGCAGGAGCGTGATGTTGTAGAAGAAGGCCCAGAAGAGGTTTTGCTTGATGTTGCGGATGGTGGCGCGGGACAGTGCAATGGCATTCGGCACATTACCCAGATTGTCGGACATGAGCACCACATCCGCGCTCTCCATGGCCACGTCGGTGCCCGACCCGATGGCGATCCCCACATCCGCCTGGGCCAGGGCCGGGGCATCATTGATGCCGTCGCCCACGAACGCCACCCGGCGGCCGTCCTGCTGCAGCTGTTTCACCGCATCCACCTTGCCGTCGGGCAGCACCTCGGCGAACACCTGTTCGATACCCAGTTCTCCGGCGATGGCCTTGGCGGTGCGGCGGTTGTCGCCGGTGACCATGGCCACGTGGAGCCCCTGTGCCCTGAGCCGCGCCACGGCATCGCGGGCCCCGTCCTTGACCGGATCCGCCACGCCGAGCACCGCCACGGCCCGGCCGTCCACGGCCAGGTAGAGGGGCGTGCGCCCGGCATCGGCCAAGGCCTCCGCGTGTTGAGACAACCCGCCCCGGTCGATGCCTTCACGCTCGAGATACCGGTCCGCACCGATCAGCAGGCGCCGGCCGTTCACCTTCCCGGAAGCGCCCATGCCGGCCTCGGCCTGGAAGTCGATGGCCGCCTCCAGGCCGAGCCCGCGTTCCTTCGCCGCGCGCACGACGGCCTCGGCAATGGGATGCTCCGAGTACTGCTCCAGGCTCCCGGCAAGGTGAAGCGCCTGCGCCTCGTCCATACCATCGGCGACGTGGAGGTCGGTCAGTTCCGGACGGCCCCGGGTCAGGGTGCCGGTCTTGTCCATGGCCACCACACGCGTATCACGCAGCGCCTGCAGGGCATCCCCGCCCCGGAACAGCACACCCATCTCCGCGCCCTTGCCGGTGCCCACCATGATGGAGGTCGGCGTGGCAAGCCCCATGGCGCACGGACAGGCGATGATGAGCACCGCCACCGCATTGACCAGGGCCAGCGTCAGCGCCGGCGCCGGCCCGAACACAAGCCACACCACGAAGGACAGCAGCGCGATGCCGATGACCACCGGCACGAAATAGCGCGTCACCTGATCCACCAGGGCCTGGATGGGGAGTTTGGCGCCCTGGGCGGTCTCCACCATGCGGATGATCTGTGCCAGCACCGTGTCGGCGCCCACCCGCGTGGCACGCAGGGTCAGACTGCCCTGGCCGTTGACCGTGCCGCCCACCACGCCCGCCCCGGCGGTCTTGTGTACAGGCACCGGCTCGCCGGTGATCATGGATTCGTCCACGTAGGAGGCGCCTTCGATCACCTCGCCGTCCACGGGCAGGCGTTCACCGGGACGCACCAGCACCTGGTCGCCCACCACCACCTGATCCACGTCCACCTCAAGGGTCCTGCCGTCACGCAGAACCCGGGCGGTGCGCGGCCGAAGACCCATGAGTTTGCGGATCGCCTCGGAGGTGGCACCCTTGGCACGGGCCTCCAGGAAGCGGCCCAGGAGAATAAGGGTGATGATCACCGTGGAGGCCTCGAAATAGACGTGCACGGTGTCGGCCGGCAGTATGCCCGGCAGGAAGGTGGCCACCACCGAATAACCGTAGGCGGCAGACGTGCCCAGCATCACCAGGGAGTTCATGTCCGGGCCGCCGCGCATGAGCGCCGGCCAGCCTTTGCGGTAGAAGCGAAGCCCCGGGCCGAACTGCACGAAGCTCGCCAGCACAAAGAACAACACATACAGGTTCTGCGTACCCAGGGTGCTGTGCACCGCGTGATGGAATGGGGGGATCAGGTGTCCACCCATGTCCAGTACGAAGATGGGCAGGGTGAGCGCGGCCGCCCAGATCAGACTGCGCTTGAGGCTGCGCATCTCCGCGGCCCGGGCCTCCCGTTCCCGGTCCGCACGCTCCACGCCGGACTCGCGGACGGAGGCCCCGTAGCCCGCGGACTCCACCGCGTTCATGAGGCCGTTCGCATCCACCACGCCCGACACGTAACGCACCCGGGCACTTTCCGTAGCCAGATTCACGGACGCCGAAAGCACACCGGGCACGCTGGTGAGCGCCTGCTCCACACGACTGACACAGGACGCGCAGCTCATGCCGTCCACGCTCAGGGTCGTCTCGTCGACGGCCGTGTCGAAGCCGGCCGTCTCCACGGCTTTTACGATGGCCCCGGGTTCGGCCTGCCCGAGCCCCACGCGGGCTCGGCCGGTGGCCAGGTTCACGCTCACGTCGGTGATCCCCGGCACCCGGCGAATGGCATCCTCCACCCGGGAGACGCAGGAGGCACAACTCATACCTTCCACGCCCAGCTCCAGATGATCGTCCTTGCCCCTGACCGAACCCGATGTACTCATGGAACCACGTCCCCACCGGCGCGGGATGCGCCTTGCACGCACAGAATAAACCTTCCAATCATGGGAAGGTCAAGCAACCGGGTGAAACATGACCGAAAGTGCGGCTTTGCGGGACGCATGTGCGCAAGGGCACAGCGACCCGGTGCGGGCACCTCAGCCGGGGCGTTCGTCCTGGCGGCGCTCGTCGATCTCGCGCCAGGCCTCGTAGACCTCGTGGGGCCAGAAAGACTGAAACCAGGCGATGGTGGCGTCGATCTCCTCATCGGACAGCACGTGCCCCCAGGGCGGCATGTTGCCCAGTTCCGGGTTCGAGCCGTCACGGATGATGTTGCGCAGTTCAAACAGGGGATGGTGCCAGGCATGCGCCGTGCCGTTCAGGGGCGGCGGCGGAAATTTTCCGTCCGGTTCGCGCTGCCGCCAGTTCTCGTCCGCCTGGGCCCGGTCCCCATGGCACGCGGCGCAGTGCCCGGCAAACACTCTCGCCCCCGCCTGCACCTGTTGCTCGGTGTACCAGCGGCCCGTATCCGGCTGGCGCACCTGGGCCTCACCCGCCGGCGTCCCCTGGCCGCAGCCGGCCAGCCATGCGGCCAGCATCAGGCCGATTGGCGCTGTGCGAAGACTTGCGAATCGCTTCATGGGCATGACTCTATCATTGCGTTGGGGGCCGTGGCATCAGGTCGCGGAGCCCTTTACTGCGATACACACAAAAAAGGCCCCGCGCTTGCGCACGGGGCCCGGGGTACTGCTCGAAGGGCCGGACGGGCCAGCGCCTTACATCATGGGCATGCCGTGGTGGTCGGTACCACCCGCGGCGCCTTCGTCCTTCTTCGGCACCTCGGCCACCATCGCCTCGGTGGTGATGATCAGGCCGGCCACGGAGGAGGCGTTCTGCAACGCGGTACGGGCCACCTTGGTGGGATCCAGGATACCCATCTTGATCATGTCGCCGTACTCGCTGGTGGCGGCGTTGTAACCGTAGTTACCCTTGCCTTCCACCACCTTGTTGAGCACCACGGAGGGTTCCTCGCCGCAGTTGGCCACGATCTGGCGCAGGGGCTCTTCCATGGCACGGCGGGCAATGGCGATACCGATGTCCTGGTCATGGTTGGCACCCTTGAGATCGGTAATCGCCTCCAGGGCGCGCACCAGGGCGACGCCACCACCGGGCACCACGCCTTCTTCCACCGCCGCACGCGTGGCGTGCAAGGCGTCTTCCACGCGGGCCTTCTTCTCCTTCATCTCCACTTCCGTCGCGGCACCCACCTTGATCACGGCCACACCGCCGGCCAGCTTGGCCACGCGTTCCTGCAGCTTCTCCTTGTCGTAATCGGAGGTGGCCTCCTCGATCTGGGCCCGGATCTGCTCGACACGTGTCTTGATGTCGTCGTGTTTGCCGGCGCCGTCGATGATGGTGGTGTTTTCCTTGGTCACCACGATGCGCTTGGCCTGGCCCAGGTCGTCGATGCTGGCCTTCTCCAGCGACAGGCCGACCTCTTCGGAGATCACCTGGCCGCCGGTGAGGATGGCGATGTCCTGCAGCATGGCCTTGCGGCGGTCGCCGAAGCCCGGAGCCTTGACGGCCGCCACCTTGACGATGCCGCGAATGGTGTTGACCACCAGGGTCGCCAGCGCCTCGCCCTCGATGTCCTCGGCGATGATCAGCAGCGGCTTGCCGGCCTTGGCCACACCTTCCAGCACGGGCAACAGGTCACGGATGTTGGAGATCTTCTTGTCGTGCAGCAGGACGAAGCAGTCATCGAGCTCGGCGCTCATGTTCTGCTGGTTGTTGACGAAGTAGGGCGAGAGGTAACCGCGATCGAACTGCATGCCTTCCACCACGTCCAGTTCGTTCTCCAGCGAGGAACCTTCCTCGACGGTGATCACACCCTCCTTGCCCACCTTCTCCATGGCGTCGGCGATGATCTGGCCGATGGACTCGTCGGAGTTGGCGGAGATGGTGCCCACCTGGGCGATGGCCTTGCCGTCGGTGCAGGGCTTGGACAGGTTCTTCAGCTCCGCCACGGTGGCGATCACGGCCTTGTCGATGCCGCGCTTGAGATCCATGGGGTTCATGCCGGCGGTCACCGACTTCATGCCCTCACGCACCATGGCCTGTGCCAGCACGGTGGCGGTGGTGGTGCCGTCGCCGGCCACGTCGGAGGTCTGGGAGGAGACCTCCTTCACCATCTGGGCACCCATGTTCTCGAACTTGTCTTCCAGCTCGATTTCCTTGGCCACGGACACGCCGTCCTTGGTCACGGTGGGGGCGCCGAAGGATTTCTCGACCACCACGTTGCGGCCCTTGGGCCCGAGGGTGACCTTCACGGCGTTGGCCAGAATGTTGATGCCCTTGACCATGCGGGCACGGGCGTCATCGCTGAAGCGGACTTCTTTCGCGCTCATTGGTGTGCTTCCTCTTTCAGGTTCGGTTCTGTCATGGGGCGAACCGTGGGGCGGTCCGTCCCGTCAGGAAAATTCGGCCTTGCTTGAGGGATCAGCCCTCGAATACGGCCATGACGTCTTCCTCGCGCATCACGAGAACGTCCTCGCCGTCGACCTTGATCTCGGTGCCGGAGTACTTTCCGAACAACACCTTGTCGCCCACCTTGACGTCCAGGGGGCGCGTCTCGCCGTTGTCCATGATCTTGCCCTTGCCCACGGCCAGGACCTCACCACGGATCGGTTTCTCGGCGGCGGAATCGGGGATCACGATGCCACCAGCGGTGGTACGTTCTTCCTCCATGCGCTTGATGATCACGCGATCATGCAACGGACGGATATTCATGAGTGTGAGCTCCTTGAAAATCAGGGGGTTGATTGTATTTTCAGCGCCGGGTGAGGCCTGTTAGCACTCACCCCAGGTGAGTGCCAATAATAGTGACGAAGCGGGGGATGTCAAGTCGAATTGGGAGGTAGGAATTGGGAAGTAGGAATCGGGAAGTAGGAATTGAGGACCATTCGCACTTCCCAATTCCCACTTCGCACTTACTCGTCCTTCATCCTTCCCCCTTCATCCTTTGAATACTCCCCCTCGATGGTACGCCCGCCGCCGGGCCGGGGGCCGGCGGGGCCGCCGGGGGGCGGACCGCCCCGGGACGAACGCACGATGAACACCCCCTTCGACATCAGCCAGACCGCCATGAGCCGGCGGGTGGGAGGCAGCAGGCATGCAAATCCGACCGCATCGGTGAAAAAGCCCGGCGTCAGCAACAGCGCCCCGCCGAACACCAGGAACACACCCTCCAGCATGTCCCGCGCCGGGATCTGCCCCTGGTCCAGGCTGCGGCGTACCCGACCCAGGGTGGCCAGGCCCTGCCAACGCAGGAGGAACGCCCCGGCAATGGCCGTGAGCACCACCAGCCCGATGGTGGGCCAGGCCCCGATCCAGCCGCCCACCTGGATGAACAGGAAGATCTCCAGCAGGGGCACGGCAAGGAACAGCAGGGCGAGGACGGGGAATGAGCGCATTGGCGACAACGATGAAGGTGGAAGGATGAATAAACCCCGGGGCACCACGAGGCGCCTCGGGGTCGTACGGACCGGGAATGGCCGTCAGTAGGAGGGTGGGGGCTGCAGGCCCCTATTGCAAGGCCGTGTCCTGCCTCTTGAATCCTGCATCTTGTGTCTTGCCTCTAGTGACTTTCTGCTTCCACGTAGCCGAGACGGCTCAGGCCGTCCTCTGTTCGCGAAGTCCAGACAATATGCAGCCGCCCGTCGGGGCCGAAGGCGGCGGCGGGGCGGGTATGGGCGCCGGGGCCGTAGGCGGGCGCCACTTCCACGTCGTCGCTCCATCCGCCGGACGCCCGCCAGGACATCCAGACATCGGGAGTGTCTTCCCGGGGGTCGTCCCACAGGGCCACGGGCAGACCATCGGGATCCACGGCGATGGCGGGATGCCATTGGGGGATTTCGGCACCGAACAGATCCTGCACCATCTCGTTGGCGCCGAAGCTGCGGCCGCCGTCGTCGCTCAGGGCCGAGAACACGTCGTAGCCGGACTGATAATCACGCTTGTCCATCCATACCGCCGCCACCCGGTCACCCCGGGCCGCCAGGGCCACCCGCGTGACCCCCGAGCCGGCACCGTAGATCTGGCTTCGGGGACCTTCGCGGCGGTCGTTGAGATCCTGCAACGATCCGAAGTCGCCATCATGGGCACGAAATACATAGTGCAGGCGGGTGTGTCCCTCGCGACGATCCTCCCAGGCCACCACCACACCGGCGTGGGTCACCGCCACGGTGGGATAGATCTGGTCGCGCGCGGCGGGCTCCGGATCCACGGGCGCGGCCTCGCCGATGCGCACCACGGCGTCCGCATCCACGGCGACCGGCGCCGACACCACCCGCAACACGCCGTTCTCGCGCCGCGTCCACGCAGCCACCACGCCGTGCTCCGGATGCGCCCCAAGAGCCGGCTGTGTGGATTCGGCCTCGTCCACCCGCACCGCGGGGCCCGCCCCGCCCGGCCCGGCAATCCGCATCCAGACGCGCTCATCCTGCTCCCAGGCGAAGCCGAACCGCCCGTCACCCAGGGCCACCACCACCGGGTGGTAGGCCTCGTCGCCCTCGCTCAGGGTTTCCACATCGCCGAAGGCTCCGCCGTCCGACAAGGGGCGGAACGCAGCGCGAACCTGGTACCCGCCGTCGCGGTTGTCGGACCACACAACGGCCGCGTGACCCTCGTCGACCGCGACGTGCCGCCTCGCCGTGCCGTCGAGCTGGTGGAAAATGCCGGCACGGGGTTCCCCTCCGGGCCACCGGGGCTCACCGAACTGCCACTGGGCCTGCAGGGGCGCGGCCAGCACAGCCGCCGCCATCAGCCACAGCCCCCTCATCGGGACCCGCCCGCCGCCAGGAACTCGAACAGCCCCTGCTCCCGGTAATGCCCGCCGGCCACGAAACGGTGGTAATCGCGAAACTCATCCGCGGTCTTGAAACCGGGCACGGTGAAGATGGTCTCGCCGCCGGGCTGGAGAAAACCGAACACCGGCGTGGCGTACACGTTCATGCGCGCCCCCAGTTCCATCTCGGTGATCCGCTCGCCGCCCGGCAGCGTCATGCGCCGACCGCTCTCGGCATCCACATAGACCAGCACGTAGTTGTCCGTATACAGGGTCCGGAGATCCGGGTCGGAGAAGCTCTCCTTGTTGGTCTTCTCGCACCACCCGCAACCGTAGCGTCCGAAATACATGAACACGTAGCGCTCCTGTTCGGCCGCCAGGCGGAGACCTTCGTCATAGCTGACAAACGGATAGCCGTCCGGGGCGTCGGCTGCCAGCGGGCCGGCCAGCAGCAGGAGCAGGCATCCCGCAAACCACCATCCGCAACGATCGAAACATGCCTTCATGATCTCGCCTCATGACTGAACAAAGGGCCCCGCCATGGTAGCCCGCGGACCCGATTCAAGGTATTTTATGCGGCCTTTGCATTGACTTCGGGCAAGTCCCGGCCAGGAAGGCGGCACACGGCGGGAAATCCTCAACGGATTGTGGAACTCTACACCGGCTGCGCCGGTCTGAGCGCAACAGGAAAGACCGCGTCCGGCATTCTATCCGGGGGCACGGCCGCCGCAAGGCCCTGGCACCGCAAGACGCACCACCGAGGAAAAGGTCATGATCCGCGTCCAGTCGTTCGAATCCAACCCCCGGCGCTGGGGACCCGCCCTCGCGCTGGCACTCGCCACCGCGCTGGTGCTGGGCGCCGTGGCACGTGCCGCGGGCGGCCTCGATCCGTACGATCATTTCTTCGAGACCACCTTCGGGGACTTCCGGGAGGAACTGGAGATCACCCGCGACGAGAACAAGAAGGCGCTGATGATCTTCTTCGAGATGGACGAATGCCCCTTCTGCCACCGCATGAAACAGACCGTGCTCAACCAGCCGGAGGTCCAGGCCTACTACCGGGAGCACTTTCGCGTCCTGAGCGTGGACGTGAGCGGTGACGTGGAAGTCGTCAACTTCCAGGGCGAGACCATGCGGCAGGCGGATTTCGCCTTCCGCGAGAACCGCGTCCGCGCCACTCCCGTATTCCAGTTCTACGACGCCGAGGGCGAACCCATCGTCCGATTCACCGGCGCCACCTCCGGCGTGGAGGAATTCATGTGGCTGGGTGAATTCGTGGCGGAAGGCCACCACAAGGACACCAATTTCAACCGCTACAAGCGCGAACGGCAGGCCCAGGCGCGACAATGAATCCGGCAGGGGGGCACATGCGGCGGGCGTGGGGGCGCGCGCTTTTCGGACTGGCCCTGGGGCTGGCGTCGGTCGCCATGGCCGAGACCCGCCTGCCACAGCCGCTCTCGCTCGTGGACGCCCTGGCGTTCGCCGACGAGGAGCACCCCGCCGTGGCGCGCGGGCGGGCCGATGTGCTGCGGGGCGAGGCGGAGCGGCTTGCCGCCGACAGCGCCAACGACCTGTTGGTGGGCCTCAGGCTCAACGCGCGTTGGGTGGACCCCAATGACGTGGCCCCGGACCAGAGTCACAACGACTCCCAGGCCATTCTGCGCCTGAGCAAACCCCTCTACGACTTCGGCCGCACAAGCCACGCCCTGGAGGCCGCCGACACCGCCCTGCGCAGCAGCGAGGAGCAGTATCTCGGCCTCATGGCACGCCAGCGCGTGGAGATCATGCGCCGCTACTTCGAGGTGCTGCTGGCGGACCTGGCCTACACCCGCGACAACGAGGCCATGGCCATCGCCTTCGTCTCACTCGACCGGGCCCGTCACCGCAACGAGCTCGGCCAGGTCTCGGATATCGACCTGCTGGCCCTGGAGGACCACTTCCAGGAGACCCGCCTGCGGCGCATGGCCTCCCTGCAGGAGACGCGCAGCGCCCGCAACCGGCTGGCCATGGCCCTCAATCGCCCGGAGAATGTGCCCGCGGACCTCCTGCGCCCCGAATTGCCCGGCAATGACCGGGAACTGCCCGACCTGGACGAACTCTACGCCCTGGCAGAAGCGGGCAACCGCAGGCTGGCCAGCCTGCGCCTGGAGGCCCAGGCGGTCAGTCAGCGCCTGGCGGCCAGCCGCGCCGAGCGGCGCCCGACACTCAGCGCGGAGGTGGAGGCCACGCATTATGAACGCCTGCTCGGCAGCCGCGACCCGCTGGCAGCAGGGCTGGTGCTGGATATCCCCCTGTACAGCGGCCGGCGCGTGGACGCCTCGGTGGCCCGGCAGCAGGCGGAACTCTACGACACCCATGCCCGGATCCGGCAGCACGAACTGGATCTGCGCCAGGCGGTGCTGGAGACCTGGCTCGAGATCCAGCGGCTCAGGACGCGCCGGGAACAGGCGCGGGTGAGGAGTGATTACCGCGAACTGTACCTTGACCGCAGCCGTGCCCTGTACGAGCTGGAGGTGCAGACGGACCTGGGCGATTCCATGACCCAGTGGTCCGCCGCCATGCTGTTCGCGGCACAGGCGGAATTCGAACTGGCGCTGGCCTGGGAGCGTCTGGCTCTGCTCACCGGCCAACCCGCCTTCAGCCCTGTCTACGCCACACGCGCCATGGGCACACCCTGAGGGAGTCTTCGTCCATGCAAAGCCATGCCATCACACCCCGGATCACCGTACTGCTGCCCGTCCTGACCCTCTGCCTGGGGCTCGCGGCTCCCATGGCCCTCGCCCGGGAGATACCCGCCCGTCTCGACTGGGCCGAACGGGTGGAACTGGGCACTCCGGTCTCCGGCGTCGTGGCAGGCGTCGACGCCGAGCCGGGCCAGCGGGTGAAGCGCAACGAGGTGCTGGTACGAATGGATGACCGGGGCATCCGCGCGCAGATCGAGGAAGACGAGGCCCAGGTACGACGCCTGGAGATCGCCCGTGCCGAGGCGGAACTGGAGTATGAGCGCCAGCAGGAGATGTATGACCGCACGCTCATCTCCCAGCGGGACCTGAGTCTCGCGGAGATCGCGTTTGCCATGGCGGATGCGGAGTTCGTGGCAGCCCGGGCCAGGCTGACCCGCACCCGCCTGGATCTGGAGTACAGCCAGGTGCGGGCCCCCTTCGATGCCCTGGTGCTGGCCCGGCACGTGCGCGCGGGCCAGACCGTCAACAATGAACTGCAGGTCACGCCGATGGTGACGCTGGTTTCCGCCGAACCCATGCTCGCGCGCGGGCAGGTGGAGGAGGACGGCCTGGCCGGTCTCGCCGTGGGGCAGAACGTGGAAGTGCGCGTGGGGGAGCGGCGCTACGATGGCAAACTGCGCGCCCTGGGTCTGGAACCCCTGGACATGACCTCTGAGACGCCGCGATATCCGGTGACGGTGCAGTTCACCGCGCCCGCGGACCACAATCTGCGGGCCGGCCAGCGAGCCGCCCTGATACCGGGCAATGACTGAACGGCCCGGCAACGACGCCCCCGGCACCCTGCTGGTACTCACCACGCTGCCCGACGCCGAGAGCGCCGGGACGGTGGCTTCGGCGCTGGTGGCGCGCCGCCTGGCGGCCTGTGTGAATATTCTCCCGCCCGGGACGTCTGTATACGAGTGGCAGGGGGAGATCCATCAGGACCCGGAGCACGTATTACTGATCAAGACCACGGAAACGGGTTATGCCCAGCTCCAGGCCGCCCTGCTGGAACTGCATCCCTATGAACTTCCGGAGATTATTGCGGTTCCAATTACTCAGGGCCTGCCGCCATACCTCCGTTGGATCCAGGACTGCACCTCATCATGATGAACCGACTGCTCGCCCTCATCCTTGTACTTTTCACGGCCCCCGCGCTCGCTCTTCTGGGCGACGATGAACTGCTGGAGCCGGAAAAGGCCTTTGCCCTCCAGGCGAGCATCCAGGACGACACCCTGGTGGCCGAATGGCGCATTGCCGACGGCTATTACATGTACAAGGAGCAGTTCGACTTCGAGTCCGAGACCGACGGGGTCCGACTGGGCACGCCCCGCATCCCCGACGGCACCGTCAAGGAGGACGAGTTCTTCGGCCGGGTGGAAACCTACCGCGACTTCATCCGAATCGAGGTGCCCATCGAACGCTCTTCCGGCGCGCCGGACCGCCTCGATCTCAAGGCCCGTTCCCAGGGCTGTGCCGACATCGGGGTATGTTATCCGCCCCTGTTCCAGACCGCCTCCCTGGATCTGCCCGCCGCACCCGCGGCACCCGCCGCGGAACAGGAACGCGGCGGGGCGATGGGGCTCCTGAGCCGACTCGCGGGCAGCCTGGGCGGCGGCGCCGATGAACTGCTGGAGCCGGAAAAGGCGTTCCAGCTGTCGGTGGAACCCATCAGCCGGAACGCGTTGCTGGTGCGCTGGACCATCGCGGACGGCTATTACCTCTACCGGGACAAGCTCGGATTCCGGGTCATCGAGGGTGAGGGCAACCGGGTGGGCCCGGTCAATCCGCCTGAAGGCGAAAAGGTGGAGGATGAGTTTTTCGGACTCACCGAGACCTACCGCCATGAAGTGGAGATCATGGTGCCTATCCTGCGTGAGGACGGCGCCAGCAACCGGGTCACCCTGGAGGCGGACTACCAGGGCTGCGCGGACCTCGGCGTGTGCTACCCGCCCCTGGTCCAGACGGCGAGCTTCGAGTTCACGGACGGCCTGGCCGAGCGCGCGGACATCCCCGCCGCGCCGGTTTCCGAGCAGGACCGCATCGCCGCGCAGCTGGCCGACGGGCGCATCTGGCTGGTGGCGCTGGCCTTCTTCGGCTTCGGGCTGCTGCTGACCTTCACGCCCTGCGTGTTCCCCATGATCCCCATCCTGTCCAACATCATCATCGGGCAGAAGAACCTCACCACCCGAAAGGCCTTTTTCATCTCGCTGGTGTTCGTCCTGGCCATGGCGCTCACCTACACGGTGGCGGGGGTGTTCGCCGGCCTTGCGGGCGCCAATCTGCAGGCGGCCTTCCAGAACCCCTGGATCATCGGCACCTTCGTGGCGATCTTCATTGCGCTGGCCATGTCCATGTTCGGTTTCTACGACCTGCAGATGCCATCGGGCATCCAGACCCGGCTGTCCAATATCAGCAACCGCCAGGAAGGCGGCACCTTCATCGGCGCCGGCATCATGGGCTTCCTCTCGGCGCTGATCGTCGGCCCCTGCGTGACAGCCCCGCTGGTCGGTGCCCTCCTCTATATCAGCCAGACCGGCGACGCCTTCCTGGGCGGTCTGGCCCTGTTCGCCCTGTCCATGGGCATGGGTGTGCCGCTGCTGATCATCGGCACCGCCGGCGGCAAGATCCTGCCCCGGGCCGGGGGCTGGATGGATGCGGTCAAGGCCGTGTTCGGCGTGGCCCTGCTGGGTATGGGCATCTGGCTCCTGGAGCGGGTCATTCCCATGCCGGTGGCCATGTTCCTGTGGGGTTCCCTGTTCATCGTCTCCGGCATCTACATGGGCGCGCTTCATTCCCTGGCGCCGGACGCCAGCGGCTGGCGGACCCTGTGGAAGGGGCTGGGCCTGGTGATTCTGGTGTGGGGCATCCTGCTGATGATCGGTTCCGCCTCCGGCGGGCGCGACGTGTTCCAGCCGCTGCGCGGCATCATGCCCACCGCAGCCATCACCAGCGCCAACGGCACGGCGCAGGCCGTCGGCCTCGAGTTCCGCAAGATCGACAGCCTGGCCGACCTGGAACGCGAGGTGGCGCAGGCCCGCGAAACCGGGCAGCCGGTGATGGTCGATTTCTACGCGGACTGGTGCGTGGACTGCGTGCGCATGGAGCGCACCACCTTCCAGGATCGCGGGGTGATACAGGCCCTGGCCGGGACGCGGCTGCTCAAGGCGGACGTCACCGACAACAACGCGGACCACCGGGAGCTGATGCGCCACTTCAACCTGTTCGGCCCGCCGGCCATCATCTTCTACGACAGCGACGGAAATGAGCTGCGCAACTACCGCCTGGTGGGGTATTCCCCCGCGGGCCGGTTTACCGAACACGTCAACAGCGCCATCGGCGGCTAACCGATGCATACGGCCGCACCCACCTCACGCCCCCGGCGAAGCACGGGCCTGAGCCAGCCGGCCTTTCTGATCCTGCTGGTGGTGGTTGCCCTGCTGGCGGGCATGGGCGGATTCGGGTTCTACCACCTGACGGGCACGGCCCCCGAATCCGCCCCGCTGCGTGCCGAGGCACCGCGCAGCGGGGATGTGAAGGGCACGATGCGCCCGGACTTCACCCTGCCGGACCTGGCCGGCGAGTTGCGCCACATCGGCGACTGGGACGGGGACGTGGTGCTGGTGAATTTCTGGGCAACGTGGTGCCCGCCCTGCCTCAGGGAGATGCCCGCCTTCGTGGAAGTACAGGATGCCTACGGGGACCGGGGCGTGACCATCGTGGCCGTGGCCATCGACGATGAACAGGCCGTGCGCGATTTCGCGGACACCCATGATCTGAACTTCCCGGTGCTGCTCGGCCAGTCCGGCGGCATGGCAGTGACCCGTGACTACGGCAACCGGCAGGGCGCCCTGCCCTACAGCGTCCTGCTGGGCCGCGACGGCAGGATCCGCTTCGTCCAGGCAGGTGAATTGCACAAGGACACCCTGGAGCGGGAACTCCGGCCGCTGCTTTGAAAGGCGATTCAAAGTTCAAAGTTCAAGGTTCAAAGGGGAAACCGTTTCGGCTCGCGCCGAGGCCCGGTTGGCCACCCCCTTGAACCTTGAACTTTGAACCTTGAACTCTGAATGCCCTTCTATTCCTCGTGTCGTAATCTTTCGGCCAAATTCCGCGATCCGGCGCCTATCTTCCGCGTCTACCGCCCTTCCGTCCGATGCTCACTGGACACCCCCAAAAGCATCAGGCACAATGCCATGGCCTACCGGACAAACTGCATAAACAAACAAGTTTCCGGCTCATTTCCCGAAGTTTCGTGAAAAATCATGGCAAAGTTACTGGTTCTCAACGGCCCCAACCTAAACCTTCTCGGCACGCGGGAACCCCACATCTACGGGACCCGGACGCTTGCCGAGATCTGCGACGGCCTGCGTGAACAGGCGAGCAACGAGGGCCACAGTCTGGAGGACTTCCAGTCCAACGCGGAGCACGAACTGGTGGACCGCGTGCACCGGGCCGGCAAGGAAGGCATCGACTTCATCCTCTTCAATCCCGGCGCCTTTACCCACACCAGCATCGCCCTGCGTGATGCCCTGCTGGGCGTGGCCATCCCCTTTATCGAGGTGCATCTCTCCAATGTGCACGCCCGGGAGGACTTCCGGCAGCATTCTTTCCTGTCCGATGTGGCGGTGGGTGTGATCACCGGACTCGGACCCAAGGGATACGAACTGGGTTTGCAGGCAGCCATTCACCTGACCAAGAAGAACTGACCACTCCATGGATATTCGAAAGATCAAGAAGCTGATAGAACTGCTGGAGGAATCCGGCATCAATGAGATCGAGATCCGTGAAGGCGAGGAATCGGTGCGCATCACCCGCAGCGCGCCCGGCAACCAGCAGGCCTTCATGATGCCGCCCCAGATGGCCCCGGCCGCACCGGAGGCCCCGGCGCCGGTATCCGATGGCCCGGGGCCCGTCGAGCCCGCGACGCCGGACGGTCACACGGTGATCGCACCCATGGTGGGCACCTTCTACCGGGCCGCCTCGCCGGGTGCCAAACCCTTTGTGGAGGTGGGCCAGTCCATCTCCGCCGGTGACACGCTCTGCATCATCGAAGCCATGAAGATGCTCAACCAGATCGAGGCCGACAAGGCGGGCGTGATCAAGGCCATCCTGATCGAAAACGGCCAGCCCGTGGAATACGGCCAGCCGATGTTCATCATCGAGTGATGTTCGACAAGATACTGATTGCCAACCGGGGCGAGATCGCCCTTCGCATCCTCCGGGCATGCCGCGAGATGGGCATCCAGACGGTGGCCGTGCACTCGGTGGCGGACCGGGACCTCAAGCATGTGCGCCTGGCCGATGAGTCCGTGTGCATCGGGCCGGCCAGTTCCACGGAGAGCTACCTGAACGTCCCCGCCATCATCAGTGCCGCCGAGCTCACGGACGCCGGGGCCATCCACCCGGGCTACGGCTTTCTCTCCGAGAACGCGGATTTCGCCGAGCGGGTCGAGTCCAGCGGCTTCGTGTTCATCGGTCCGCGCGCGGCCACCATCCGGCTCATGGGTGACAAGGTCTCCGCCAAGGACGCCATGATGAAGGCCGGCGTGCCCTGCGTGCCCGGCTCCGTTGGGGCGCTTGGCGATGATCCGGACGAGAACCTGCGCACGGCCCGGGAAGTCGGCTACCCGGTGATCATCAAGGCCGCCGGCGGAGGCGGCGGGCGCGGCATGCGCGTGGTGCACACGGAAGGGTCGCTGCTGAGCGCCATCAGCCTTACCCGCAACGAGGCCCGCAACGCATTCAACAACGACATGCTGTACATGGAGAAGTACCTGGAGCACCCGCGGCACATCGAGTTCCAGGTGCTGGCCGACGAGCACGGCAACGCGGTGCACCTGGGCGAGCGCGACTGCTCCATGCAGCGCCGCCACCAGAAGGTGCTGGAGGAGGCGCCGGCCCCCGGCATCACCGACGAGGAACGCATGCGCATGGGCGAACGCTGCGCCCAGGCCTGCCGCGACATCGGCTACCGCGGCGCGGGCACGTTCGAGTTCCTCTATGAGAACGGCGAATTCTACTTCATCGAGATGAACACCCGCGTGCAGGTGGAGCACCCGGTCACCGAGATGGTCACGGGCATCGATATCGTGCGCGAACAGATCCGTATCGCCGCCGGCCAGCACCTGAGCTTTTCCCAGGACGAGGTGGTGATCCGCGGCCATGCCATTGAATGCCGCATCAACGCCGAGGACGCGCGCACCTTCGTGCCGTCCCCAGGCACCATCACCCAGTACCACAGCCCCGGCGGTCCGGGCATCCGGGTGGACACCCACATCTACAACGGCTACCGGGTGCCCCCCTACTACGATTCCATGATCGGCAAGCTGATCGGCTACGGCTCCACCCGCGACATCGCGATCGCCCGCACCCGCGGCGCACTCTCCGAGATCGTGGTGGAAGGCATCCGGACCAACATCCCCCTGCAGCGTGACCTGCTCAACGACGCGGCCTTCCGGGCCGGCGGCACGGATATCCATTATCTGGAGAAGAAGCTCAAGGCAGAAGGATAGGACGGCGCGGAGGCAGGATACAGGTTAAAGGCAAGGGGCCTTTTCCTGTATCTTGCCTCTTTCCACTTGCATCCGGCGCCCTCATGTACAAACTCAAACTCACCGTTGCCGGCGACCAGGTGGCGTCCGTCGAGGACCTGTTCCTTGAACTGGGCGCCCTGTCCACGTCACTGGAGGATGCCGGTGATCACCCCCTGCTGGAGCCGCTGCCCGGCGAGACCCCGGTCTGGCCCGAGGCCGCGGTGAGCGGGCTGTTCGGGGAAGACGTGGAAGCCGCATGCGTAATGCTGTCGCTGTGCACGCGGCTGGCCGTGTCCCCCGAAGCCATCACGCGGGAAGACGTGGAAGACCGGGACTGGGTGCGGGCCTGGATGGACGATTTCAGGCCCATGCGTTTCGGTACAGGCCTGTGGATCTGCCCGACGGGCTTCGAGCCCCCCGACCCGGACGCCGTCAACCTGCTGCTCGACCCCGGTCTCGCCTTCGGGACCGGCACCCATCCGACAACCGCCCTGTGCCTCGAATGGCTCGACGCCCATCCGCCGGTGGACGCCACCGTCATCGACTACGGCTGCGGCTCCGGCGTGCTGGCCATCGCCGCCCTCAAGCTGGGCGCCCGCCACGCCGTGGGCGTGGACCTGGATCCCCAGGCACTGACCGCCACCCGGGACAACGCGCGGCGCAACCGCATTCCCGATGCCCAACTGCCCGTGTATCTCCCCGGGAGCCTCGATGCGGCACCGGCAGACCTGGTCATGGCGAACATCCTGAGTGGGCCGCTGGTGGACCTGGCACCGGCGCTGACCGGGCTGGTGCGGCCTGGCGGGCAACTGGTCCTGTCAGGGCTCCTGGCGCAGCAGGCCGGGGACGTGGCCGCCGCTTATGCCCGAGGGTTCACAATGAAAGAGCCGGTGTTCAGGGAGGGATGGGCGCTGTTGGAAGGCGAAAGGATGAAGGATGAAGGATGAATCCGTCGGGGCGCGGCGGGTGAGACACGTCGCGTCCGCAGCCCGGGGGTCGGGCGGCGACTTTACTGCCGCTCATGCCGGGTCACGGAGATGCGCTCAGGCGTGATCCGTATCATGCTCCGGAGAGCCGTCATGCACGGAAACAAGTGGCTTAGCTATGGTGAACTCGCGTGGACCGAAACGATCCTCGCGTCTCCTGCGGTGCAGGCGGAAGAGACCGGACACTATGTGGATCTCCTGAAAGAACATGCCAGGACGGGGATCCACACGCTGCTGCATCTGGGCTGCGGCGCAGGCGGCAACGATTTCACTTTCAAAGAGCACTTCAGGGTGACGGGGGTGGATATCAGTGAAGGGATGCTCGAGATCGCGAGACGGACCAATCCGGAGCTCACCTACGTGCATGGCGACATGCGCAGCATCGATCTGACCGAGCGCTTTGATGCCGTGGCCATCCCCGATGCCATCGACTACATGGTGACACTGCAGGATTTGCATCGTGCGATTGCCGTGGCCTGCAGGCATCTGAAGCCCGGCGGCGTACTGCTGATCGTTGCAAAGACGCGCGAAGCGTTCCGGGAGAACAACTTCTGTTACACGGGCACCAAGGGCGACATACAGATCACCCTCTTCGAGAACAACTATATCCCTCCGGACAACCCTTCAATCTATGAGGCGACGCTGGTCTACCTGATCAGGGACCAGGGGAGACTGGGCATCCATACTGATCGCCATACATTGGGGCTTTTCGGGCAACAGGCGTGGCTTGCCGCGTTGGCGGATGCCGGCCTGGAAGTCCGGCAGGCCGGACTGGACGGCCTCTACGATCCGTTCATCCTGGGCAAGGCGGCATACCCCATGCGGGCATTCATCGGCATCAAGCCGGCGTGACCCGGAATCCATCGCGGGCGCGTAGCGCCAACGTCGGCCATGGCCACCAGCCATTCTGAACTGACGGGAGACTGCGAGGCGCCGGACGTCGACGCCGGATGCGCGGCCCTCACCCGGCCGGGAGGGGGCCGCGGATTGGTTCAATCCGTCACCGGCCGGAGGTCAACCCACGGCCCCTCTGATTCCGGCGCGGTCAATCCTTGAAGGCGATGAAACTCGCACCGCGCACACCAAACTGGCGCGCCGTGTCCTCCTTGCTCGTGCCGGCAAACGAATCGAAATAACCGACGACCTCCGCGCGCGAAAAACCTGCCTCGGACAGTGCCGCGAGATAGCCTGCAGACTGCAGAGCTCCCGCGATTCAGCCGACCCAGAGTTCAATATCGTTGCGCGCGGCGGCCGACAGCTCGGCCTCGATCACGATATCGGCGAACTGCACGCGCCCGCCGCGACGCAGGACCCGATAGAGTTCGGCAAAGACCTGCGGCTTTTCCGGGCTGAGGTTGATGACACCGTTCGAGATTGCCACATCCACGGATTCGTCATCGACCGGCAGTCGGGAGATGTCGGCCTTTTCGAAGCGCACATGATCCATGCCGGCGGCGGATGACCCCGCCCTTGCCTTCTCGAGCATGGCGTCGGTCATGTCGAACCCGATCACCTCGCCCCGCGCCCCGACCTGCCGGCCGGCCAGCAGGCAGTCCATGCCGCTCCCTGAGCCCAGATCGATCACCCTTGCTCCGGAGGGCAGTGTACCGGCAAGGTAGGGATTGCCCACACCGGCGAACGGCGCGGTCACGAAATCCGGCAGTTCGCCGAGTTCGGCCCGGTCGTAACCGAGCACAGATGCCGCGTAATCCGGGCCGCGATGAAAATGAAAGTCGCCGCCGGGCTCTTCCGCAACGCGCCCGTAGGTCGTTCGGATCTCGTCCTTCAACCGTTCCCGGTCGAACGTCAAATCACAAGCCATATCCATAGTCGTCCTCCTGGTGCTCAGACCTCCTTATGGTTTTAAAAGCCCGGTCGTCCGGGCGGCGGGTCGTCGCATCCCCCCGGTTGCCGCGGATCCGGCGACGAGCCCATGGCCGGAAGCGCGCTTGACGCGAGCAACCGCCACCCGGTGAGCGTAGGCGCACTGTGCACGTTTGGCAATCGGGTGGCTGCGGTCATCGGCGCCCCATCGACCTGTTGCGTGCCGCGGGATCATCTGGCGAGATCGGGCATTTACGTGTATATACACGCAAATGCTACCGACCCTGTGCCATTGCACCCGCCTGCGACGGGCCGCGCGTCTGGCCACCCGTATCTACGACGAGGTGCTGTCCGGATCGGGGCTCAAGGTCACGCAGTACTCGCTGATGCGGGCCGTCGAGCGACTCGGAGAGGCCTCGATCAGCGAGTTGGCCGAGGCCACCGGCCTCGAGCGCAGCGCGGCGGGGCGCAACCTGCGGCCCCTGGAGCGCGACGGGCTGGTGGCGATCACCGGTAGTGACGACCGGCGCTCGCGCACCGTCCGACTGACCGCCGCCGGCCGAAAACGGCTCGATGGCGCAAAACGGCGATGGCTCATGGCGCAACGGAGGCTGGCAGCGACGCTCGGAGAACAGGATCTGAACGCGCTGTCCGGGCTTCTGGACCGGCTCCTGAAACATGCCGACTGACCTGTATACCGACAGCCGCACATGCACCGGGGTTGCGGAATGAGGCCGGCCGGACTGCGCACACCCCTCGTCGTACTGGCGGCCGGATCCCTGGTGCTGTGCATCTCACTGGGGATCCGCCATGCCTTCGGACTCTTCCTGCAGCCCATGTCCGTCGACATGGGTTGGGGACGTGAGGTGTTCTCCCTGGCCATTGCGGTACAGAACCTCGTGTGGGGCGTTTCACAGCCCTTCGCCGGCCGGCTCGCCGATCGCTATGGTTCGTCCCGCATCGTGCTGGCCGGCGCGGTGCTCTACGTCGCCGGACTTGCCATGATGGGACAGCCGGGCAGCGGGTCGGCCCTGATCCTGAGTGCCGGCGTGATCGTGGGACTGGGCCTGAGCGGCACCACGTACCCGGTGATCTACGGGGCGATCAGCCGGGCCGTGCCGCCCTCGCAACGCAGCGCGGCCTTCGGCATTGCCATGTCCGTGGGGTCCTTCGGCCAGTTCGTGTTCCTGCCGCTGACCCATTCGCTGATCACCGGCCTGGGCTGGGCGCAGAGCCTGTGGCTGCTCGCCGGCGTGGGCCTGCTGATCCTGCCTTTGGCCCTGGCATTCAGGGAGCCGGCCGGCAACGTGCGGCCGGTGGCGATACCGCTGCGCACCGCGCTCGGGGAGGCGTTATCCCACCGGGGGTTCTGGTTGCTGTCCCTGGGCTTTTTCATCTGCGGCTTCCACGTGGTGTTCATCGCGACCCACCTCCCCGCCTATCTTGCGGACAACGGCCTATCCCCGGCCGTTGGCGCCACCGTGCTCGGCCTGATCGGACTGTTCAACATCGCCGGTTCCCTGCTGGCGGGATGGTGGGGCGGTTTTCTCAGCAAGCCGCTCATGCTCTCCGGGATCTACGCGCTTCGCCTTGTGGTCATCGGCGCGTTCTTCCTGGTGCCCATGAGCGAATGGACCGCTTACGCCTTCGGCGCCCTGATGGGCCTGCTGTGGCTCAGCACGGTACCGTTGACCAATGGCGCGGTGGCCACTATTTTCGGGGTGCGAAACTTCGCCATGCTGGGCGGAGTCGTGTTCCTGTTCCACCAGCTGGGTGCCTTCGCGGGCGGATGGCTCGGCGGTTATGTCTATGACGTAACCGGCAGTTACCAGACGGTCTGGCTGATCACCGTCGGTCTCGCCGCGGTGGCGGCATTGCTCAACCTGCCCGTACGTGAGCAGGCACTTCACCGAACCGCCGGAGAGCGCACATGACGACACCGGGTTCACGGCTCCTCATCGCCCTCGGCGCGGTTGCCGCTTCGGGTCTCATGGCCGGCGCCGCCTTCGCTGCCTATCGTTCCCCGGGCATGGCGCTTGCTTACATCCACATGCTGCCCGGGTGCCTGTAGAACGCCATGAAAGCCATCCTCATGACTGCCAGGGGCAGCGCGGACGAAGTCCTCGCCCAGAGTGACGTCCCTGAACCCCGTCTTGCCCACGGACACGAGATCCTGGTGCGCATCCAGGCCGCCGGAGTCAACCCCGTGGATGCCAAGCAGCGCGTACGCGGGCCATACAAGAGCGGCGAGATGCCGGTCATTCTCGGTTGTGATGCCGCCGGCGTCGTGGAGGAAGCCGGGACCGACTGCGAGCGTTTCGCCCCCGGTGACGCGGTGTACTTCTGCTCCGGCGGCATCGGCGACGCCCCCGGCACCTATGCCGAGTACACCGTGGTGGACGAACGCTACTGCGCACGCAAACCGGATTCCCTGAGCTTCGTGGAGGCGGCGGCCGCACCGCTGGTGCTGCTGACCGCGTGGGAATCGCTCTTTGAACGCGCCCGCACGGCGAGCGGCCACCGGGTGCTGATTCACGCCGGGGCGGGCGGTGTGGGGCACGTGGCCATTCAGCTCGCCCGCGAGGGCGGCGCCCGCGTGGCGACCACTGTCGGCAGTCCCGAGAAGGCCGCACTCGCGACAGAACTGGGCGCCGAGGCCCCCATCCTCTACAAGACCACGGATTTCGCCGCAGCGGCGCGCGACTGGACAGGGGGCACCGGGGTGGACGTTGCACTCGACGTGCTGGGCGGCGAGACCTTCACGCGCACCTTTGCGGCGATGCGCCCGTACGGGGAGCTGATCACGGTACTGCAGCCGCCCCCGGACACCGACTGGGCCGAGGCACGGCTGCGCAACCTGCGCATCGGGCTGGAACTGATGTTGTCCCCCATGTACTACGGGATGCACGGGGAGCGCATGCGGCAGGCGGCGATTCTCGAACGCTGCGGTGCCCTGTTTGATGCCGGCCGCCTGCGCGTGGTGGTCAGCGACACCTTCCCCCTCGCCGAGGCCGCCCGGGCCCACCGCGCCATCGAGACCGGCTCCACCACCGGCAAGCTCGTGCTGGTCTTCAACGACTGATCCGGCATCAGCCGGCCACCGTACGGCGGGCACCAGGCCCGGGGTGAAACCTCCGCCCCAACCGGATACCATCCTTGCCACTTGCCACTTGCCACTTGCCACTTGCCACTTGCATGTACACACAGTGCACCCATTGCGAGGCCGTATTCCGGGTCACCACCGCGGAGCTGACCGCGTCTGACGGCAACGTGCGCTGCGGGGAATGCGGGCAGGTGTTCAACGGACTGGAGACCCTGAGCGTACTTGCACCGCAAGGCGCGGACACGGGATCCGCGTACCGCCCCGGACCCGACACCCTGGACTTCACCTGGCCGGATACGCGGCAGGATGACGGCCCGAAACCAACGGTCGAGGCCCATGACCCGGACCCCCCGCCCGACCTTCCCGTGGCGGTCGATCCGCCCGCGCCCGTCTCGCCCGAACCGGATGCCGCACCGATGCTGGGGGCCATCCACCCGGCCAGCCGCGCCGGCGGAGAGCCGCCCCCCCCCGGGGATGCCGCCCCGAAGGAACCGGAGGGCGCGGGAACACCGGACCGGGTGCCCCTGGTGATCCGCGACGAAGTGGCATCCGCCGCGGCCCCGCGCAAACCGCGATATGTGCTGGGCACCCTGTCCCTGGGGGTGCTCAGCCTGATGCTCATCTCCCTGCTGGCCGGCCAGGTCATCTACCACGAGCGCAACCGCCTGGCCGCCTACCCCGAGGTCTCCCCGCTGCTCCAGTGGATGTGCAATCGGCTGGACTGCGATCTTCCGCCGCGGCGCGATCCGGACGCCTTCCGGCTCAGCAACCGCAACATTTACTCTCATCCCAATACACCCGGGGGTCTGATGGTCCAGGCCACGCTGGCCAACCAGGCCGACTTCGCCCAACCCCATCCCCTGGTGGAACTCAGCTTCCGGGATCTGCAGGGTGAACTGCTTGCCGTACGGCGTTTCGCGCCGGAGGAGTATCTGCAACGCGGCGGACAGACCGGCCAGGTCGCGCCCGGCGATCAGATCCATGTGCACCTGGAGATCGAGGACCCCGGCCCACGGGCCGTCGCCTACGAGTTCCGCTTTCACTGAATTTCCTGATGATTCTCACCCTGCCGGCCGGTTCACGCTTTAACCCGGGGGGCAGTGTCGTTATCATGCCTGTTCATTCCGCACACCCCCCGGCCCCGCGATGCTGCGCATTGGTGACCACACATTGCCGCACGGTCTGATCCTCGCTCCCATGGCGGGGGTCACCGACCGCCCCTTCCGGCTGCTGTGCAGACGCCTGGGCGCGGACATGGCCGTATCGGAAATGGTGACCGCGAACACCCGCCTGTGGCATACGCCCAAGTCCCGCCGGCGCATGGACCACGAAGGCGAGCCGGACCCGGTGAGTGTGCAGATCGCCGGCGCAGAGCCGGCCATGCTGGCCGAAGCGGCGCGGCGCAACGTGGACAACGGCGCACGGATCATCGACATCAACATGGGCTGCCCCGCCAAGAAGGTGTGCAACAGGGCCGCCGGCTCCGCCCTGCTGGGCGACGAGATCCTGGTCGGGCGCATCCTGGAGGCGGTGGTTGCCGCCGTGGATGTGCCGGTCACACTCAAGATACGTCTGGGCCTGGATCGGGACCGCCTGAACGCCCTCGGCATCGCCCGCATCGCGGAACAGTCGGGCATCCGGGCGCTGGCGGTGCACGGGCGTACCCGGGCCTGCCGCTTCACCGGCCCCGTGGACTACGACGCCATCGCCGCCGTGAAACGCCACGTCAGCATCCCGGTCATTGCCAATGGCGACATCACGACCCCTGAACAGGCCCGGACCGTGCTGGAGCGCACCGGAGCCGACGCCCTGATGATCGGCCGCGCCGCCCAGGGGCGGCCCTGGATCTTCCGGGAGACGGCCCACTTCCTGGCCACCGGGGAGCACCTCCCCGCCCCCGGCGCCGACGAGGTCTCCACCCTGCTGCGCGAGCACCTGGAGGGCCTGTACGCCCTCTACGGGGAGCACACCGGCGTGCGGGTGGCCCGCAAGCACATCGGCTGGTATCTGCGTGCCCATCCCGATGCCGCGCGATTCCGCCCCGGCATCATGGCCGCCGAGGACAGTTGCACACAGATGCGCCGGGTGCAGGCGTGTCTCGGGCGGATCGACGGGGAGGCCATGGCGGCATGAGCCAGCGCATCAACGGCGAGGCGGAACCTCTCTCCAGGGCCGTGCATCAGTCCCTGGAGGATTACTTTGCCCGCCTGGACGGCCATGAACCCGACGGCCTGTTCCGCATGGTGATGGACGAGGTGGAACGTCCCCTGCTGGAATGCGTCCTGCGCCACTGCGACGGCAACCAGAGCCGCGCCGCCCAGTACCTGGGCCTCAACCGCGGCACCCTGAGAAAGAAGCTGAAACAGCATGGCTTAAGTTAGAAGTGTGAATTGGGAGGTGCGAACCGGCCTTCCTTCCCACTTCCCAATTCACACTTCTGACTTCCTCTATAATCCGCGCCACGCCCAACCAATACTACAGAAATCAACCATGTCCCAGACTTCCAGCCTTTCCCCCGTCCGCCGCGCGCTGATCAGCGTTTCCGACAAGGACGGCGTTGTCGAACTCGCCCAGGGGCTGCAGGCCCTGGGGGTGGAGGTCCTCTCCACCGGGGGCACCGCCCGGCTGCTGGCGGACAACGGGGTCACGGTCAAGGAAGTCTCCGAGTACACGGACTTCCCGGAAATGATGGACGGACGGGTCAAGACCCTGCATCCGCGCATCCACGGGGGCATCCTGGGGCGCCGCGGCATCGATGACGAGGCCATGGCCGGCCAGGGCATCGAGCCCATCGATCTGGTGGTGGTCAACCTCTACCCCTTCGAGGCCACGGTGGCGCGTCCCGGCTGCACCCTCGAGGACGCCATCGAGAACATCGATATCGGGGGCCCGGCCATGGTGCGCGCGGCCGCCAAGAACCACGCCCATGTGGGGGTGGTGGTGGATCCCGCCGACTACGAGCGCGTACTCCAGGCCCTGAACGGCCACGACAGCCACCTGCCGGGCCGCCTGCGCTTTGAACTGGCGGCACGGGCCTATGCCCACACCGCCCGCTACGACGGCGCCGTCGCCGACTACCTCACCCGTTTCAACGAAGACGGCAGCCAGGCAGCATTCCCGGAGACCCTGAGCCGGCAGTTCCGCAGGGTCCTGGACCTTCGCTATGGTGAGAATCCTCACCAGGCCGCCGCCTTCTACCGTGACACCCGGCCCACCGAGGCGGGCGTGGCCACTGCGCAGCAGATCCAGGGCAAGGCACTATCCTTCAACAACATCGCCGACACGGATGCCGCGCTGGAATGCGTCAAACAGTTCGAAGCCCCCGCCTGCGTGATCGTCAAGCACGCCAACCCCTGCGGCGTGGCCGTGGCGCAGGATATCCTCACGGCCTACGAGCACGCCTTCCGGACCGATCCCACCTCCGCCTTCGGCGGCATCATCGCCTTCAATCGCCCACTGGACGGGGATACCGCCCAGGCCATCGTCAGCCGCCAGTTCGTGGAGGTGATCATCGCTCCGGAGGTCACCGCCGAGGCGGCCCGCGCCGTGGCCGGCAAGCCCAACGTGCGCCTGCTGGCCTGCGGCCAGTGGGGTGCCCCCCAGCCGGGCTGGGACTTCAAGCGGGTCAACGGCGGGCTTCTGGTGCAGGACCGGGACCAGGGCCAGGTGGGCGAAGCCGACCTCAAGGTGGTCAGCAGGGTGACGCCCGACGCCCACCAGATCCGGGATCTGCTGTTCGCATGGCGGGTGGCCAAGTTCGTGAAATCCAACGCCATTGTCTATGCCCGGGACGAACAGACCATCGGCGTGGGCGCCGGCCAGATGAGCCGCGTCTACTCCGCGAAGATCGCCGGCATCAAGGCCGCCGACGAGGGCCTGCGCGTAGAGGGCTCGGTGATGGCCTCCGATGCCTTCTTCCCCTTCCGCGACGGCATCGACGCCGCCGCCGAGGCCGGCATCGCCGCGGTGATCCAGCCCGGCGGCTCCATGCGGGACGAGGAGGTCATCGCGGCGGCCGACGAACACGGCATCGCCATGGTGTTCACGGGGATGCGTCATTTCCGGCACTGAGCACGGAACCGCGACGCAAAGGCGCAAAGACGCAGAGAAACGCAAAGAATTCCCGATCGAAGAACCCACGCCGGGATTGATCGGTTTTCAATTCAATACGCTTTGCGCCCCTTCGCGTCTTCGCGTCTTTGCGTCTTTGCGCCTTTGCGCCTTTGCGCCTTTGCGCCTTTGCGTCAAAGCTTCTGACTTTGACTGACCAGATAACCAACGAGGCATCACAGTGAAGGTATTGGTGATCGGCGGCGGTGGCCGCGAGCATGCGCTGGCGTGGAAACTGGCGCAGTCGCCCCGCGTGGAGACGGTGTACGTGGCCCCGGGCAACGCAGGGACGGCGCTGGAGCCCCGCTGCGCGAACGTGGACGTGGACATCGCCGACCTGCCGGCGCTGGTGCATTTTGCACAGACACAGGGTATTGATCTGACCGTGGTGGGCCCCGAGGCGCCGCTGGTGGCGGGCGTGGTGGACGCCTTCCGGGAGGCGGGGCTGGCCATCTTCGGACCCACGGCGGCGGCCGCTCAGCTCGAAGGATCCAAGGCCTTCAGCAAGGATTTCCTGGCCCGCCACCACATCCCCACCGCCGCCTATGCCAATTTCACTGAGCTGAACGCCGCGCTCGCCTACGTGCGCGAACAGGGTGCGCCCATCGTGGTCAAGGCCGACGGGCTCGCAGCCGGCAAGGGCGTGATCCTGGCGCAGACCGTGGAGGAGGCCGAAGCCGCCGTACACGACATGCTCGCCGGCAACGCCTTCGGCGAGGCGGGCCACCGGGTGGTGATCGAAGAATTCCTCACCGGCGAGGAAGCCAGCTTCATCTGCATGGTGGATGGCGAGCACATCCTGCCCATGGCCAGTTCACAGGACCACAAGGCCCGGGACGAGGGAGACCGCGGCCCCAACACGGGCGGCATGGGGGCCTATTCCCCCGCGCCGGTGGTCACCCAAGAGATCCATGAACGTATCATGCGTGAGGTGATGGAACCCACGGTGCGGGGCATGGCCGCCGAGGGCCATCCCTACACCGGATTCCTGTATGCCGGCGTGATGATCGGCCCGGACGGCTCTCCGAAGGTGCTGGAGTTCAACTGCCGCTTCGGCGACCCGGAAACACAGCCGATCCTGATGCGCCTGCGCTCGGATCTGGTGGAACTGCTGGAAGCGGCACTGGCCGGACGGCTCGATCAGGTCCGTGCCGACTGGGATCCCCGCCCCGCCCTGGGCGTGGTGCTGGCCGCGGGCGGGTATCCCGGCGACTACCGCCGGGGTGACGTGATCGAGGGACTGCCCGGGAACGACGCGCCGGACACCAAGGTGTTTCATGCCGGTACCGTGCAGTACGGCGATGCGGTGCGCACCAATGGCGGACGGGTGCTGTGCGTGGTGGGCCTGGGCGAGACCGTGGCTACCGCAAGGGACAGGGCCTACGGTGTTTCGGACCGGATTCACTGGGACGGCGTATACTGTCGGCGGGACATCGGTCACCGGGCCGTGGCCCGGGAACAGGACCGGGGCTGAGCAGCGGTCACGCACCGGGATCCTGGCACCCCCCCTTGCATTCTTCATCGGGCGGCCGTTCGTCCGATTCATCGCGAGTACGTTGAAATCACTATGGCAATTGCGGATATCCTGCACGAACTCGAACACCATCCCCGCCCCTGCGACAAGGAGGGGCTCAAGAAGTCCATCCGTGACGCCCTGATCCACCAGGCGGGCAAGGACCCCCTGGAGGCCACGCCCAGGGACTGGCTGGAGGCCGTGTCCTATGCCGTGCGCGAGCGTATGATCGAGCGCCGCATGTTCACCCAGCGACTGTTCAATCGGGAACACGCCAAACGCGTCTACTACCTGTCCATGGAGTACCTGATCGGACGCATGCTCATCAACAGCCTCCTGAACCTGGGATTCTACGATCCCACCCGGGAGGCGCTTTCGGAGATGGGGGTCGACCTGCTGACCATCGCCGAACTGGAACCCGACGCCGCGCTGGGCAACGGCGGCCTGGGGCGCCTGGCGGCCTGCATCCTCGATTCCATGGCCAGTCAGTGCATGCCCGGATACGGCTACGGCATCCGCTACGAGTACGGCATGTTCCAGCAGCAGATCGAGCACGGTCAGCAGGTGGAACACCCCGACAACTGGCTGCGCTACGGCAACAACTGGGAATTTGCCCGCCCGGAAAAACTTTTCCGGGTGCGCTTCTACGGCCGGGTGATCACCCACAGGGACAACGGCAACATCCGGCATCACTGGCAGGATTGTGAAGAGGTCATCGCCATGGCCTACGACTACCCCATGCCGGGTTATGGCAACAAGAACGTGAACAACCTGCGGCTGTGGGCGGCCAAGGCCACGCGGGACTTCGATCTCAACTACTTCAACGAGGGCGATTACATCGGGGCCATCCAGAAGAAGGCGGAGACCGAGACCATCTCCATGGTGCTGTATCCCAACGATGCCACGGCCATCGGCCGGGAGCTGCGCCTGAAGCAGGAGTATTTTTTCGTTTCCGCCTCCATCCAGGACATCCTCCAGCATCACGAGGAGATGGGCTACCGGATCTCTGAACTGGCCGACAAAGTGGCCCTGCAGCTCAATGACACCCACCCGGCCATCGCCGTGGCGGAACTCATGCACCTGCTGCTGGACAAGCATGAACTCCCGTGGATGACCGCCTGGGAGATCACCAAATCGGTGTTCGGCTACACCAACCACACACTCCTGCCGGAGGCCCTGGAGACCTGGCCGGTGGCGGTGATGGAGCGCGTTCTGCCGCGCCACATGCAGATCATCTACGACATCAATTTCCACTTCATGAACGAGGTGCGCCACACCTTCCCGGGCGATACGGAGATCGTCAGACGGCTGTCCATCATCGACGAAGACCACGGGCGCCAGGTCCGCATGGCGCATCTGGCGGTGGTGGGCAGCCACAAGATCAACGGGGTGGCCGCCCTGCATACGGCGCTCCTCAAGGACACCCTGTTCAATGATTTCTACCGCCTGTGGCCCGAGCGCTTCGTCAGCATCACCAACGGCATCACCCCGCGCCTATGGCTCAACCAGGCCAACCCGGCCCTGTCCGATCTCATCAGCGAGCACATCGGCCGGGACTGGGTCATGGATCTCTCCCAACTCAAGGCTCTGGAATCCTTCGCGGATGTCGCCAGGTGCCGGGCGGAGTTCCGGTCGGTGAAGGAGGCCAACAAGCGTCATCTGGCGAGTCTGGTGCTCGAGCGCACCGGCATACACATCGACCCCACGGCCATGTTTGACGTGCAGGTCAAGCGCATTCACGAGTACAAGCGCCAATTGCTCAACCTCCTGCACGTGGTCGCCTTCTACAACCGCATCCGCCGGGGCGAGGCCGCGCAACAGGCCCCGCGGGTGGTGCTGTTCGCCGGCAAGGCGGCGCCCTCCTACATGCGGGCCAAGCAGATCATCCGCCTGATCAACGACGTGGCCGATGTGATCAATCACGACCCGGTGGTGGACGGCTGGCTGAAGGTGGTGTTCTACCCCAACTACGATGTCAGCTCCGCGGCCGTGATCATCCCGGCGGCGGACCTGTCCGAGCAGATCTCCACCGCAGGCATGGAGGCCTCCGGCACGGGCAACATGAAACTGGCCCTCAATGGCGCGCTTACCATCGGCACCCTGGACGGAGCCAACGTGGAGATCCGCGAGGCGGTGGGCGAGGAGAACATCTTCATCTTCGGGCTGACCGCCGAACAGGTGGCCGAAACCAGGCAACGGGGCTACCGGCCGCGCACGCATTACGAGGAGAACGCGGAGCTGCGCGAGGTCCTGGACATGATCCGTTCGGGCTTTTTCTCGCCCGACGAGCGGGGGCGCTACCGGGCCCTGGTGGACGACCTGCTCGGCAACGATGCTTTTCTGGTGCTGGCCGACTTCGCCGCCTACGTGGAGGCTCAGGAACGGGCGGACGCCCTGTACCGGAATCCCGAGGAATGGACCCGGCGCGCCATGCTCAACACCGCCCGCATGGGTTACTTCTCCATCGACCGGACCGTGCAGCAGTATGCGGAGGAAGTGTGGGGCGTGAACCCGGAGTGCTGGATCTGAAGCGCCAGAGAATTGGAGCGTCCGAGGCAAGAGACCAGTAAACCCCAGAACACGAAAGGCCGGTTTCCACCGGCCTTTCGTCTTTACAACTTGTCTCTTGCCTCGGACGCCTTCCTAGCTTCGTTTCATCATATCGAAGAACTCGCTGTTCACCTTGGTGGACTGCAGGCGGCTGAGCAGGAACTCGATGGCCTCCAGTTCATCCATCGAGTGCAGGAACTTGCGCAGGATCCAGAGCTTCTGCAGTTCATCCGGCTCGGTGAGCAGTTCCTCGCGGCGGGTGCCGGAACGGTTGATGTTGATGGCGGGGTAGGTGCGCTTCTCGGCGATGCGGCGGTCAAGATGGATCTCCATGTTGCCGGTGCCCTTGAATTCCTCGTAGATCACTTCGTCCATCTTGGAGCCCGTGTCCACCAGTGCCGTGGCCAGGATGGTGAGACTGCCGCCCTCCTCGATGTTGCGCGCCGCGCCGAAGAACCGTTTCGGCCGGTGCAGGGCATTGGCGTCCACGCCGCCCGTCAGCACCTTGCCCGACGAGGGCACCACGGTGTTGTAGGCCCGGGCGAGGCGGGTGATGGAATCCAGCAGGATCACCACATCGCGCTTGTGTTCCACCAGGCGCTTGGCCTTCTCGATGACCATCTCGGCCACCTGCACGTGGCGGCTGGCCGGCTCGTCGAAGGTGGATGAGACCACCTCGCCCTGGACCATGCGGTCCATCTCGGTCACTTCCTCCGGCCGCTCGTCGATGAGCAGCACGATGAGGTAGCAATCCGGGTAGTTGGTAGTGATGCTCTGGGCGATGTTCTGCAGCATCAGGGTCTTGCCCGCCTTGGGCGGCGAGACGATCAGGCCGCGCTGGCCCTTGCCGAAAGGCGCCACGATGTCGATGATCCGGGCAGTGATGTCCTCGGTGCTGCCGTTGCCCCGCTCCATACGCATGCGCTCGCTGGCATGCAGGGGCGTGAGGTTTTCAAACAGGACCTTGTTCTTGGCGTTCTCGGGTGCCTCGAAGTTGATCTGGTCCACCTTCAGCAGGGCGAAGTAGCGTTCACCCTCCTTGGGCGGACGGATCTTTCCGGCGATGGTGTCGCCCGTGCGCAGACTGAAACGCCGGATCTGGGAGGGTGAGACGTAGATATCGTCCGGCCCGGCCAGGTAGGAGCTGTCCGCCGAGCGCAGGAAGCCGAAGCCGTCCTGCAGGATCTCCAGCACACCATCCCCGAAGATGTCCTCTCCGTTCTTCGCATGCGCCTTGAGCATGGCGAAGATGATGTCCTGCTTGCGGGATCTCGCCATGCCCTCGATCTTCATGGACTGGGCGATCTCGATGAGTTCGGATGCGTTCTTGCGCTTAAGTTCGGTCAGATTCATGCGTCATATGTGTCGGATGGCGGGCAGGGAGGGGGTTACAGGCGTACGGGACGGGCCCTGGGGGCTACCGGAAACGCTGGAAAATCGGTTTAGGAAAGCATCGGGCGCCAGAACGACGGCCGAGGTCTGATCATCGTTATTGTCCGTAATCTAGCACTTTGGATGGGGCACGTCCAGCCCGGAAGAGACATCCACCGGGCCGGCTGTCGGGCGTTCAGATATTCTGGTCCAGAAAGGCGGTGAGCTGCGATTTTGACAGGGCACCCACCTTGGTGGCCTCCACATTGCCCCCCTTGAACAGCATGAGGGTGGGGATGCCACGAATCCCGTACTTGGGAGGCGTACCGGGGTTCTCATCAATGTTAAGCTTGGCCACCTTGATGCGGTCACCGTATTCGGTGGCGATCTCGTCCAGGATCGGAGCGATCATCTTGCAGGGACCGCACCACTCGGCCCAGTAATCCACCAGTACGGGCTGCTCGGCCTTGAGCACCTCGTCGTCGAAGCTGGCATCGGTGACATGATGGATGTTCTCACTCACAACGGTGACCTCCGGTTAGAATAGGATTTTGGGGCATGCGATCCGAGCGGGCCCCGGGCCGGCGTAAATGTCCGGCTGGCGACGGCGGATGATAAGTCAATTGGAGCCCATTCCGCCCACCATTTCAAGCCCAATCCAGAGATCAGGATCCCATGACGGATACCCACCTATCGGAAACCACCTTCAGCCAGTTCGACCTGCCCGAGCCCGTTCGCCGGGGAATCGAGGATGCCGGATTCCAACGTTGCACGCATATTCAGGCGCTTGCCCTGCCCGACGCGCTCCAGGGCCGCGACGTGGCGGGCCAGGCCCAGACCGGGACCGGCAAGACCGCCGCCTTTCTGATCGCCATCTACAACCGGCTGCTCCGGGAACCGGCGGACGAACGGCGCCGGCCCAACCAGATCCGCGCCCTGATCCTGGCGCCCACCCGGGAGCTGGCCATCCAGATCCACAAGGATGCCGTCACCCTCGGCAAGTACACGGGCCTGAAGCTGGGCCTGGCCTACGGGGGCACCGACTATGACAAGCAGCGCCGGCAGATTGCCGACGGCGTGGACGTCCTGATTGGCACCCCGGGGCGCATCATCGACTACTTCAAGCAGAAGGTGTTCGACATGAAGCACGTCCAGGTCATGGTGCTGGACGAGGCGGACCGCATGTTCGATCTGGGCTTCATCAAGGACATCCGGTTCCTGCTGCGGCGCATGACTCCGCCCGCCGAACGCCAGTCCATGCTGTTCTCCGCCACCCTCTCCCATCGGGTGATGGAACTGGCCTACGAACATATGAACAACCCCGAGAAGGTACAGACCGAGGACGAGCAGGTCACCGCCGAGAAGGTGCGCCAGGTCATCTATTACCCGTCCAACCCGGAGAAGATCCCGCTGCTGCTGGGACTGCTGAAACGCCTCGGGCCCCACCGCTCCATGGTCTTCGTGAACACCAAGCACATGGCGGACAAGCTCCTGGCCTGGCTGAAGGGAAACGACATCAAGGCCGCGGTGCTCTCCGGCGACGTGCCACAGGACAAGCGCCAGCGTCTGCTGGGGCAGTTCGAGCGCGACGAGTTTCACGTGCTGGTGGCCACCGACGTGGCAGCACGCGGTCTGCATATCCCGGACGTGTCCCATGTGTTCAACTTTGACCTGCCCCAGTCGGGCGAGGACTACGTGCACCGCATCGGGCGCACGGGCCGGGCCGGCGCCGAGGGCGATGCCATCAGCTTCGCCTGCGAGGCGTCGGCCTTCAGCCTCCCGGAGATCGAGCAGTACATCGGCTTCAAGATCGAATCAGAGGCCATCGACCGCTCCCTGCTGGTGGAACCCTCCCCGCCGGCCAGACGCGAGGTCCGCCGCCCGCCGGGCGGGCGCGGCGACGCTCCCCGGGGCGGACCGCCCCGCCACCGGCGGCGCGAACGCACCTGATCCGCGCGCCCCTCCTGGCGGGGCGTGCACCTGCCGCGAATCCGTCCATCGCGCCATGAGCGCCGTCGTCCTCACCCGGCCAATGGCCATTGGCCACGGGCGCCTGAACAATACGGCCTCCTCGAAGAGCGCGCCGCAGATCCACGCGAAACCCAAATTCCGTGGATGGGCCCATAAGAATATCCCTGCCTACCCCGTCTGCCGCGTATGGCGTATAGTCCCGCAAAGTCCGAAACGGGCATCCGTTTTTCGAGGGTTTTTCAAGGCTCCAAATCCAACGAGTGAAAGGAGGATGGCATGGCGAACAAGGTGCTGGTCGCCCAGGGGGGCGGCCCTACGGCCGTAATCAACCAGTCCATGGTGGGCGCGGTGACGGAGTCCAGAAAGTTCCTGGACGTGGACCTGATCTACGGCGCTTTCCACGGCGTTCGCGGCATCGTGGACGAGGAGTTTCTGGACCTGACCCAGGAAACCACCCACAACCTGGAACTGGTGGCGCAAACACCGTCCTCGGCGCTGGGCTCCACCCGGGACAAGCCCGATCTCAAGTACTGCCAGGAGATCTTCAAGGTCCTCAAGGCCCACGAGATCGGCTACTTCTTCTACATCGGCGGCAACGACTCCTCCGATACCGTGCGCATCGTCAACGAAGAGGCCCGCAAGGCCAACTACGAACTGCGCTGCATCCATATCCCCAAGACCATCGACAACGACCTGGTGGAGAACGACCACACCCCCGGCTTTCCCTCGGCGGCGCGCTTCGTCGCCCAGGCGTTCATGGGGGCGAACCTGGACAACTGGTCGCTGCCCGGCGTGTATATCGGGGTGGTGATGGGACGGCACGCGGGCTTTCTCACCGCGGCCTCGGCGCTGGGCAAGAAGTTCCCCGACGACGGCCCCCACCTGATCTACCTGCCGGAACGGGTATTCGACATCGACCGGTTCCTTGTGGACGTCAAGGCCACCATGGAGCGCTACGGCCGCTGCGTGATCGCGGTGAGCGAGGGCATCCATGACGCCGAGGGAACGCCCATCGCCGTCAAGCTGGCCAAGGAAGTGGAGAAGGACGCCCACGGCAACGTGCAGCTCTCCGGCACCGGTCAGTTGGCCGACATGCTCTGCGACGAGATCAAGAACAAACTGGGATACAAACGGGTGCGCGGCGACACCTTCGGTTACCTGCAGCGCTCCTTCGTGGGCTGCGTCTCCGACGTGGACCAGCGCGAGGCCCGGGAAGTGGGCGAGAAGGCGGCGCAGTTCGCCCTTTGGGGCGGCATGGACGGCTCGGTGGTGATCGACCGTACGGGCTTCTACTCGGTGGATTACCGCCTCGTCCCGCTGGAGGTCGTGGCCGGCAAAACCAAGGTGATGGCCGACGAGTTCATTTCGGACTCGGGCACCGACGTGACCGACGCCTTCCGCATGTACCTTCGCCCGCTGCTGGGGTCCGGCATGCCCGACGCCTACCGCCTGCGGCAGAACCTGGTGCCCAAGGTGTTGAACAAGTAGGAAGTGGGAATCTGGAAGTGTGAATAGAAAGGAAGGGGCAGCCATGGCTGCCCCTTCCTTCTTTCGGGTTCGGAGCAAGGCCCGGTGAAGTCCCCTGGAGTCGTGTCCCGTGGGCCGGCGTTCAGCATCCCTGGTCATGGCGGACCACCCACGCCCCGTAGGAGCCCGGTCCCCCGGGCGATGTCCATGCATGGGATCGCCCGGGGGACCGGGCTCCTACGGGAGGGCTCGTAAACCGTTGATGCTGTAGCATACGGGCCAGGCGGGGCGTGACCCGGGACTTCTCACGCCTGCCCCCTCATACGTCACTTCCCTTCAAGCACCTTGAAGACGGCGTCGCGGATCTCCTCCACGGAGCCGATGCCGGACACCTTCGCATACTTCGGCGCGGCGGAATCACCGCTGGCGGCCCACTCGGAATAGAACTGCACCAGCGGCTTCGTCTGGCTGTGATAGACCTCCAGGCGCTTGCGCACGGTCTCCTCGTTGTCGTCCTCGCGCTGGATCAGGTCCTCACCGGTCACGTCGTCCTTTCCCTCGACCTTGGGCGGGTTGAACACCACGTGGTAGGTGCGCCCCGAGGCCGGGTGCACGCGCCGCCCGCTCATGCGCTTGATGATCTCCTCGTCGGCGACGTCCACCTCCACCACGAAGTCGAGCGGGACGCTCTGCCCCCTGAGCGCTTCGGCCTGGGGGATGGTGCGGGGGAACCCGTCAAACAGGTAGCCGTTCGCGCAATCAGGCTTCAGCAGCCGGTCGCGGATCAGCCCGAGGATGATCTCGTCGGACACCAGTCCGCCCGCATCCATGATCTTCTTGGCCTCCAGGCCGAGCGGCGTGCCGGCCTTGACCGCGGCGCGCAACATGTCACCGGTGGAGATCTGCGGAATGCCGTACTTCTCGGTGATGTACTGGGCCTGTGTGCCCTTACCTGCGCCGGGGGCGCCTAGCAGAATCAGTCGCATTGATCTCCTCCAATCGGATATGAGCGGAATCTGTTGAGTTTGGTCATCAGAACCGCACGAACCTTTGGCGGCCGGGGCTCTGATGGTCTATGTTATGGGGCTGGATCAGGCCGCGATCTTCGCGGCGCCACGATCGTGGCGCATTCGGGATCAAGGCACAAGTCCGTGCGCGCGCAGACCCGATGCCGCCGTATTCGACTCAGACCTCTCGGGCAAGTCAGAACAGAGACTACAGATCAAGCACTTGCGTGCGGGGTCTCGATACGCACCCCCCCCATTGGGGATATGCGCTGATCAGTGCAGCTTATTCGGAGATCGAAAATTACGATTCCTAGCCCGCCCCGGGGAGTGCTAGTGTCGTGGATCTCCGACCGGAACCCTATATAATTCCCGGTCTTTATATTGCATTCCCGAAGCTTAAAGAGGACAGACGAATGGCACTGGTGAACCCTCACGGTGGCGGCCCGCTGAAACCCCTGTTGCTGGAAGGCGCAGCACTGGAGACGGAGCGAAACCGCGCCCAGTCATTGCCCAAGGTAACCGTGAGTTCACGGGAGAAGGGCGACATCATCATGCTGGGCCTGGGCGGATTCACCCCGCTCGAGGGCTTCATGAGCCACGCGGACTGGCAGGGCGTTTGCGACGGCATGAAGACCACCAGCGGCCTGTTCTGGCCCATCCCCATCACACTCTCCACCGACGAGGTAGTCGCCGACGGCATCAAGACGGGCAGTGACATCGCGCTGGTGGACCCGGACAACGGCGAGATCCTCGCCACCATGACGGTCACCGAGAAATACCAGATCGACAAGGCCCATGAATGTGCCACGGTGTTCAAGACCACCGACATGGAGCACCCGGGCGTCAAGATGGTGATGGAGCAGGGTGACATGAACCTGGCCGGCCCCATCAAGGTGCTCTCCCAGAGCGATTTCCCGGAAAAGTACGGCGACATGTTCATGTCGCCCAAGCAGACCCGCGCGCTTTTCGAATCCATGGGCTGGAGCAAGGTGGCGGCATTCCAGACGCGCAATCCCATGCACCGCTCCCACGAGTATCTCGCCAAGGTCGCCATCGAAACCTGCGATGGCGTACTGATCCACTCGCTGCTCGGCAACCTCAAGCCCGGCGACATCCCCGCCGACGTGCGCGCCAAGGCCATCAATACCCTGGTGGAGAAATACTTCGTCAAGAACACCATCGTCCAGGCAGGCTATCCGCTGGACATGCGCTACGCGGGGCCCCGTGAGGCCCTGCTGCATGCGCTGTTCCGTCAGAACTACGGCTGCTCCCACCAGATCGTGGGCCGAGACCATGCGGGCGTGGGCGACTACTACGGGCCCTTCGACGCCCATCACATCTTCGACGAGATCCCCAAGGGCGCCCTGGAGACCCAGGCGCTCAAGATCGACTGGACCTTCTGGTGCTACAAGTGCGGTGGCATGGCCTCCAACCGGACCTGCCCGCACGAACCCGAGGACCGGCTCCTGCTGTCGGGGACCAAGTTGCGCAAGGCACTCTCCGAGGGCACGGACGTGCCGGCGGAATTCTCCAGGGCGGAAGTGCTGGAGATCCTGCGCGACTACTACAACAACCTCACCGAGAAGGTCGAGGTGAAGCTTTCCGGGCATTCCGCCCGCTGACGGACGCTAGCCGCCAGGTTTCGCATGAAGCGAATTCGATGTAACCCCAATGATGTCAAAGGGTTGCGCGAGGTTCGCCTCCTTTAATTAAAAACTCGGGACAGGATTAGGAGAGTAGACGATGATTGGTACCAACCCGTTTAGCGAGCTGTCTGGATTCATACCGCCGATCGCCATGCAGATTTACGTCGTGGTGATGATTCTGCTGGTGATTGGCGGCACGATCCTCGACATGGCTCACAAGAAAAGCGCCAAGTATTTTTTCGAGAACGCAAAGAAAGCGGAGAAGAACGCAAGACGTAGCGTCAGCAGTGGCCAGAAGTTCGGGCTTGCTGTCCAGACGATCGCCGGTGAAGTGCTGACTTCATCCGAGTTTGCCCACAAGGGCGAGGAACAGCGTCGCATCTCCCACCTTTTCACCATGTACGGATTCATCATCTTCGTGGTATCCACAGCGGTCCTGATCTTTGGGTATGCTGCCGAGGCTTCAGCCGGCATCTGGCCGTTGTTGTGGCACCTCGGCGCGCTGAGCCTGGCCTTCGGTGGCTACTGGTTCTGGTTCTTTATCCGCGTGGATGTCTCCGCCGAGGGTAATCCCTGGTACCGCGTCGTGCGCGCCGATCTGTTTATCGTGTCCCTGCTGGCTATGGCGACGTTTGGGCTGCTGTGGTCTATCGCCCAGGGCACCGCCATCGGCTGGCTGTTCTTCGCCCTGTTTGTCGCCGCCAGCACCACGTTGTTCAGCACGGTGCTGTGGTCCAAGTTTGCCCATATGTTCTTCAAGCCTGCCGCCGCTTACCAGAAGAAGGTCGTCATGGCGGATGGCTCTCAGGAGAACCTGCCCGATCTGGGTGAGCTCACCGATCCCACCCTGCAGGCACGGTATCCCGACATCCCCGAATACATGGGCACCAACCCGCCCAGCATGGGGTCTGGCATCACCCGTGAACCGCCACGCCACTACTAAGTGGTTGCCGTTGACCAACATTTATAAGAGAGGACCGACATGCCAACTTTCGTATATATGACGCGTTGTGACGGGTGTGGAGCCTGTGTTGATATCTGTCCTTCGGACATCATGCACATCGACCCGATCGTGCGCCGTGCCTACAACATCGAACCCAACATGTGCTGGGAGTGTTACTCCTGCGTCAAGGCCTGCCCTCACCACGCGATTGACGTGCGTGGCTATGCGGATTTTGCGCCGCTGGGTCACTCGGTACGGGTTATCCGTGACGAGCAAAAGGGTGTTATTGCCTGGCGTATCAAGTCGCGTAATGGCGAAACGGACCTGAATCTGCTCGCCCCCATCACGACCAAGCCCTGGGGCGAGTACATTCCCAAACTGGCCGACGCGCCTGCACCCAGCAAGGAAATGCGGGACAGCGAATTACTCTTCAACGAGCCGAAATACATTCGTCTGGATGAGGGTGGCCTGCATACGCTGGAATCCAATGGCTTGAGAATGAAAGCAGGGGTGTACTACTAATGGCTTACAAAACAGTCGTAGAAGACAACATTGATATCCTGGTCTGTGGTGCCGGCCTGGGCGGTACAGGTGCCGCGTGGGAGGCTCGTTACTGGGGTCAGGACAAGAAGATCGTGATCGCCGAAAAGGCCAACATCGACCGTTCCGGCGCCGTGGCACAGGGCCTCTACGCGATCAACTGCTACATGGGGACCCGCTTCGGTGAGAACAACCCCGAGGATCACGTCCGTTACGCCCGTATCGACCTGATGGGCATGGTGCGCGAGGACCTGCTGTTCGATATGGCGCGCCACGTGGACTCGGCTGTTCACCAGTTCGAGGAGTGGGGCCTGCCGATTATGCGCAACCCCAAGACCGGCGCCTACCAGCGTGAGGGCCGTTGGCAGATCATGATTCACGGCGAATCCTACAAGCCGATCGTGGCCGAGGCTGCCAAGAAGTCTGCTGACAAGGTCTACAACCGCGTCTGTGTCACCCACCTGCTGATGGATGACGCCAAGGAGAACCGTGTCGCAGGCGCTGTCGGCTTCAATGTCCGCACCGGTGATTACCACGTGTTCAAGTCCAAGACCGTCGTCGTCGCCGCGGGTGGTGCCTCCAACATCTTCAAGCCGCGCTCGGTGGGTGAAGGTGCCGGTCGTGTATGGTATGCACCGTGGTCATCGGGCTCCGCCTATGGCCTGTTGATCGAGGCCGGCGCGAAGATGACCCAAATGGAGAATCGCATCGTTCTGGCCCGCTTCAAGGACGGTTACGGTCCGGTGGGCGCCTACTTCCTGCACCTCAAGACCTACACCCAGAACGCCTATGGCGAAGAGTACGAGTCCAACTGGTTCCCGGAACTCCAGAAAATGGTCGGCAAGGAGTATCTGGACCCCGAGGTTTCGCACGCAACCCATCGCCCCATCCCGACCTGTCTGCGCAACCACGCGCTCATCAATGAGGTGAACGCCGGTCGCGGTCCGATCCACATGGTGACCATGGAGGCCTTCCAGGATCCGCATCTCGAGGAGATCGGCTGGCACAACTTCCTGGGCATGACCGTTGGTCAGGCCGTCCTGTGGGCTGCGACCGACGTCAACCCGAAGTACGAGAACCCGGAACTGACCACCTCCGAGCCGTACGTCATGGGCTCACATGCCACCGGCTGTGGTGCCTGGTGCTCCGGCCCCGAGGACATCTCTCCTCCCGAGTACTTCTGGGGCTACAACCGCATGACCACGGTTGAGGGTCTGTTCGGTGCCGGCGATGCCGTCGGCGGTACGCCGCATGCCTTCTCCTCCGGTTCCTTCACCGAAGGGCGACTGGCTGCCAAGGCTGCCTGCAAGTACATCGACGATGGCAAGGCCGAGGGGATTCGTGTTTCCCAGGAGCAGATCGACCGCCGCAAGGCCGAGATCTACAAGCCGATGGAACACTACACGATCTACCGCAATGAGATCGTTGCGGGTAGCGTCAACCCCAACTACATCAATCCGCGCCAGGGCCTGGATCGCCTGCAGAAGCTGATGGATGAGTACTGCGGCGGCGTTACGGTCAACTACGTGACCAACGACAAGCTGCTCAGCATCGGCCTGAAGAAGATGAAGATCCTGGAGGAGGATCTGGAGAAGGTCGCAGCGGAGAATGTCCATGAGCTGCTGCGCGCATGGGAGCTGAAGCACCGTCATCGTGCCGCCGAGTCGGTCTTCCATCACACCCTCTTCCGCAAGGAAACCCGCTGGCCCGGGTATTACTACCGTGGTGACGCCCTGAAGCTGGACGATGAGAACTGGCATGTACTGACCGTTTCCCGTCGTGATCCGAAGACCGGCGAATACACCATGGAAAAGGCGCCGTGCTACCACCTTGTGGGCGACGACGAGTAAGACCCTTCGCATCAGGGAGGCGTTGGTTACGCCTCCCTGTGCGACCTGAAAAGACCAACGACATGTTGGTCTTTTTTTTGCAAAGCGATATCGTATTGACCTGTCAACCGAAAGTGAGCAACCTGTGACCAACAAGCGGAATTTTCAGAGAGCATTCCATGAACATCATTGAGAAGACGGACGAGGAGCTGCTGGAGATCGTCCTCCCCATGTGGGATGAATTGATCAAGTATTCCAACAAGGGAAACTACGGGAAGTTCATTCGCAACTTCTCCTATGATCTTCTGCTGGGTCTGAATGAAGTAGAGCTTGGAAAACAGTTCGCGAAGAGCGAACTCACCCGGAATCTCTCAAAGGACTACGACTTTCTTGGCTTCATCCGTCGCGGAGAGCATGTCACCTGCCTGTTCAGGGTACGCAGCACGCAAAGGGCGGGAGAGTGGCTGGGGCGTATGGTCGTCGGTTACGAAAGAGGCGAAGTCAAGATCTTCGCGGCATCGGTTTTCTAGAAGAACATGAGCGAAACAATACAGGACAACAAGCTTGTCGAACTGACCTACGAGGTCGTCGATAAAAAATCCGGACAGGTTCTGGCAAACGTCCAGTTCCCCCTGAGTTACGTGCACGGCACGGACCCGGTTCTGGCAAAGCAGGTGACCGACGATCTGGAAGGTCGCTCACAAGGCGACGTGATCGAGGTCCCTATCGACGGCAATGCGATTTACGGATCCCGGGACGAAAGCCTGGTGTTCACCGACAGCATCGAGAATGTGCCGGAAGAGTACCGCGAAGTCGGCAAGATCATTCTGATGGAAGGCGAGAAGGGTGACCGAAAGGAGTTCATCGTGACGCGCATGGATGACAAAACCCTGACCGTCGATGGTAACAACCCGCTCTGCGGCAGAGATCTGATCTTCAGGCTTGAGATACTGACCGTAAGGGATGCCACCCCGGAGGAGATCGAGGCGGGGACCAAAGTCGTAGATGGTCCGGATATTGATCCGGATCGAATTGTCCCGATCTGACACAAGGCAGCCGCTCTCCCCGGATGGCCCCGCCTGGACCATAAAGAAAGTACTTGCAGGGGGCGAATCAGATCGCCGGAAGGCTCATCAATAGGGGGCCCCGGCCGGCCCGTCTGACAGCAGGACGCCAATATACGGTGCGTAGGTCAAGACGGCGCCCTGCCTGGAACCCAGATCGTTGAAGGCGTTTACCACCTGCAACTGAAGGTCTGCATTCTTTGGATCGGTTTTCAGCGCTTCCATCGCTGTCACAAATGGCCGGATATCATCCGGATCCAGATAGGTCACCAGCATCTGAATCGCCTCGTCGATCCTCGCAATATCGAGGTCGTTCCTGACCTTCGCCGGCTTATCCTGAAACGTATCATCCAGATCCGGCGGCTCCTCGTATACGATCGTCTCAAGCCCTGTGGAGCGCATGACGGGCTTGAGTCCGGCAAAGGCCTGATATTCGTCCATGGCTCTTTGTTTCAGGGCATTGACGAAGGCATTGAACGCTTCGGTATCGGGCCTTCCCAGGTGGAGTGTGAGCAGAGCTTCACCATTGACGCGGCTCGTGAAACTCAGGCATGACCGGGTGATTACGGGTTCCGGATTCAATATTGTCAGCATCACTGTCAGCTCCACTACATCCCTGAACGGCGCTTTGCAGCGAATCCTGACGTAATCGTCAATGATTTCGAATTCCTGATAACCCTTGAATAGGCGCTTTTGTGTGAGCTTCATGATCTGTGCCGGCTGTCAGGGGACTAATTATCGAAAATCTCACTCATGAGGTCGGCGACATACTCATGCGAATAGGATTTTTCTTCACCATGAATGAGCTGATCGTCCTCGGTTAAAAAAGTCAGGTAAGGTCTGACTTCAATCCCATCAGATTCAATCCTGGCGGTATCGTCGATCGTACTGGCAACGCTGAACGCGATATTTCCGGTTACCTCCCGCAAGTTCTCGCCCTGGTATCCTGCCTCGACAAGCTTGAGCCTTATTTGCTCAATAATCTCGCGGATAAAGATCTGCTGGAGCTGATCGAATTGATCAGGATCGGCTTTCAGTTGCACTTGGGTTATCCTGCGGTTTTCGTGAATTTGAATGTGCCTTCAAACGGTCCAGCCACTTAAACATTCTGCCGATGCCCTGCCTGGGTCTTGGCCTGTTGATGCAGTACAAAGCGCATCTCTCCCTGCGTTCTGACATCCAGTCCTGCTTGTAGGCATCGTTTCCGGTCAGAAAGTCTATCTCCGTGACTTTGTCATTGTCGATGACATGCTTCATCAGATGCTTGGTGAGAATCGAACCGGGGGAGTAGCGCCTCCAGGTCTCGTCATAGGCCAGCTTGAAAATGCTTGCCTTGCCGTGCGCCACAAACCAGAGTTGTGCGGCAACAGGCAGTTTATCAACATAGAGGATGGCGAGTCTCAACCAGCCTTGTCTGGACAAGCCATAAGCCAGACCTTCGACAAGGCCACCATACAGCTCCCTGGCCTTCCAACTCCTATGGTAGACGGCATTGTAGTCTGCCATAGCCTGCCGCAGACCACTACGAGTATAGAGACGAATCGTATAGCCATGTTCACGGGCGAGTTTTCGCTCTTTACGTGCAATGCTGTTGCGCACTCTGGCGGGGCGTGCGGCCATATAGTCATGAAATGATTGCCCCCGAGTGCGATGAATCCAGTTGTAGAAACGAAACGTACGATGACAGGAAATGCCAACAGCCTCCATGGCCTGCTGAAAAGCCTGCAGGTTTCTGTCATCGGTGGCGATCGGATCCAGGCGTAACAAGGAGAAGGGCATCTGGCTTAATCCCCTGGCCAGGCACTGGACGACGTCCGACTGCCTGTGCTCGACAAGCAGCAGCGAGTAAAGCGAGGAGTACAGATTGGTGAGCGCGTACCAGTGCCGGCTGCCGCGCATCTCGAGGGGAAGCAGCGCCAGGACGTTACCATCCTCAACCACACATGCCAGCAGAATACTTTGACGATCGGCAGGTGCGTGGCTGAGCAGGTTTTCAAACCAGGTGCGCGAAAAAAAGGCGCTGTCTTCGGCCGCCCGTGCAAACAGGGGTCCGGCACTCTCTGGCAACTGATTCCATCCGGCGTAACAGACAAACTTCATGCGGCATCAGTTTACCGTTTCACTGCCGCCATTCCGGGGACCGCCCGGCATCTCGATCATCTCGGATACCTCCAGCGTGCCGTTTATTTCAAGGAACGGACAGGCTTGTGCTGCAGCAATGGCTTCCTGCATGGAATCCATGCTCATGATGCTCAGTCCTGACATCGCCGAGACGGTTCCGCGGGTAGCCGAGCCATCAGGCTGCACTGCATGCGTGTCCTTGAAAGGCACGGCCGGGCTCACGACCGCCTGGCCCAGCGACATCAGCCACTGCTCGTATTTTCTCAGATGCCTTTGCGCCTCCTCCGGATCGGAGGGATACTCACCCCCGAGATAGACAAATATATATTGCGGCATACGATGGAATCTTCATGTAAAAGTGGGAACGTTGCGCTGATCTTAACCCGGTTGTTGCACGAATTCACGCGATGAACGACGCACAGGGAGTGGGTCGCGAGGACAGACGGCCCGCCCCGATCAGGGGGTGACCTGCCACGAGCGCGTTGCTCCGGCCTTAAGCGGTCCGGCCTCCACACGCGAATGGCGAAGGCCCCAGGCAGCCGCGGCCGGAACTCGCCGGTCCCGCAGCAGGCGGTAGCCGCGCGAATGCGAGGCCTTCGACACCCCACCCCCCCCGTTGAACCGAAAGGCACGACAGCGGGGCCGGTTGAAGCTGGCAGGCCCGCTGCCGCAGAAGCTCGGGCGGGATTCTTTTGCCTTATCCAGACATAAAAATATCTAAGACGCCCAGGGAGTTGCTGGCCGCTTAACGGTTTCTGGTATAATTTCCGTTGCGTCAACTGACTGTTTTCATCGTGATGGTTTTCAGCTGCGAACAAATCGCCGCGGCCATCCCGACCTTGAAGCCAAAGGTGACTTATGAGCGGACAACCCAAGACCAGACCAAAGGTGCCTGAAGGCAAGGCCCGTTTCGTTACGACCCGTCAGAGAGAGCCCAATGAAAAGGGCTTCGTAGGATACGACACGATCTGGGAATCCTTTCATAAAGTGGCGGAGTACACCACTCCGAAGCGCCCCTGAGTCTTACCGATGTTTCGCCTTATGGGGGGGCTCCCCCCCATAAGGTCCTGCACGACTCCAACGCGGGTAGCTCATAAACCGCCACTCCCGGCCCACCCCCGCTGATCATCAGCGCATTGTGGCGTCGATTGCACGGCCAGTGGCTCGTGCAGGCCGCTTGTTGAGCGCAGTTGATGCCGGAACACGGACCGGGATCGGGGCGCCCTGGAAAACCGACATCCTGAGCGACCCGCCCGAGAACCACCCTGTATAATCCACGTCGTCATACGGTCGAGTCGCGGCCGGTGTTCGGTTGATCCGCGCTGGGCGCGCGCCTTTCAGAGCAGCGATCCGGGCTTCAGAACGACCGCCCGGTCGGCCGGCCCGAAGGCAGGTTCGTGACAATCGCGTGGTGATCTTCGTGGTTCCCGGCAACCGCCGTCAGTATTCCTTGGCAAGAGCAGCCTGGATCTCAGCGAAGGTCTTGGCGACCTCGAAGGTCTGAACCGGCAGGCCCAACTGGCGGCCGATCTGGGTCGCGGAGAAGATCCCGCAGATGCGGATCTGAGCGGTGATCGGATCGGTGTCGGCCACCAGGGCATGCTGGCGACCCTGATCCTTCAGCGTGGCGACGATGTCACGGACTTCGGCACGCATCACGTCCCGGATCTCGATCAGGTCAATGGCGTCACGCGGGGTCATGACATCGCGCACCTGCAGGTCCTCGAAGCGCCCGCCCTGTTCGTGAACAAGCCGGACGGGACGCTCGCCCTGGGTGTCGCGCGCCGTGATCAGGCCCACCACCAGGTTATCCCTGTCCACCACCAGCAGCAGCCGTACGCCCCGGGCAATCATGGTCTGGGTCGCCTCGGCGATCGTGGCATCCGGACGGATCGTGCCCGCGCTCACCTGGCGCAGGCTGGTCATGACCCTGATGGCCGGGGATGCGGCCGATACGCGTTCGTAGGTGCCCGGCTCAACGTATCCAAGACCCGCCGGGGCCTTGAACGGTGGCAGGGGCTTGCGGGAGGTTTCGGCTGTCATTCTGAATACGGTCCTCTGTGACGGTCAGTGTTCGTTCGGCCATCCTGGCCGGCTGCAACCCCGCTCACTCAGGCGTGGTGCGCAACTCGAATTTCATGGTCTCCAGGTCACCGAGTATCCACGTTGCCTCGGGGGCGCCCAGACCTGCAACGGTGCCCGGATTGACCAGCCAGGTATGGCTGTCTCGCACGGTCACCTGCTGTCGGATCTCGGGTTCGTGGCTGTGACCACAGCACACCAGGTCGAAGTCTCCGGTACAGGCCATCGCGTGGCCGTAATGGGGGTAGTGGGTCACGAAGATCCTGCGCCCCGCCACGGTGAAGTCGGCGTCCAGTCCATGATAGGTGAACATGCCCTTGGAGTTGTGGGCGATGCGTGCAATCGCGACCGGATCGCCCAGATTGTTGCCATGCACCGCGTGAATGGGCACACCCAGGGCAAGCGATGCCCTGATCGTATTCCCGCCGATCAGATCGCCGCAGTGGATGACCAGGGCAGCACCGTCGGCGACCGCCGCCTCAACGGCTCTGGCCAGCATCGGACCACGATCGTGACTGTCGGAGACGATACAGATCTTCATAGGAAGTATTCGCTATTTTTCACCCTTATTGGCCTCATTACGTCCGATTTCAGGGGTTTTCCACGCCACCTAATGGCGGGATAAAAACTTCCGACTTGCCAATACGCCTGTAGATTGACGAAAATCAATAAACAAGAATATCCGAATTCTCTAAAGTCGATAGGTTAACCACCATATGCAACCCAGACAACCCCGCCCCACGTCGGATCCGACGCTTTCCGAGGCAAAACAGCCGGCGCAGGAAATCAAGAAGACCACCTGCTACATGTGCGCCTGCCGCTGCGGGATCCGCGTGCACCTGCGCGACGGGGAAATCCGCTACATCGACGGCAACCCGGATCACCCCATCAACAAGGGGGTTATCTGCGCCAAGGGCTCCTCGGGGATCATGAAGCAGTACTCGCCGGCGCGCCTTACGCAGCCCTTGCGCCGCAAGGAAGGTGCCGAGCGCGGCGATGCGCAGTTCGAACCCATCTCGTGGGAAGAGGCATTCTCCACTCTGGCGGAACGCCTTGGCAAGATCCGCAAGACCGATCCGAAGAAGTTCGCGCTGTTCACCGGCCGTGACCAGATGCAGGCGCTGACCGGCCTGTTCGCCAAGCAGTTCGGCACACCCAACTACGCCGCCCACGGCGGTTTCTGCTCCGTGAACATGGCCGCGGGCATGATCTACACCATCGGCGGCTCCTTCTGGGAGTTCGGCGGCCCGGACCTGGAGCGCTCCAGGCTCTTCATCATGCTGGGCACCGCCGAGGACCACCATTCCAACCCGCTCAAGGTGGCTCTCTCGAAATTCAAGCGCCAGGGCGGGCGCTTCATCTCCATCAACCCGGTGCGCACCGGCTACTCCGCCGTGGCCGACGAGTGGGTGCCCATCCGCCCCGGCACCGACGGTGCACTGCTGCTGGCCATCATCAACGAGATCATCGCCCAGGGGCTGTACGACCGGGACTTCCTGGTGCGCTACACCAACGCCGGCCAGCTCATCAACACGGACGAGGCCAGCGACGAGTTCGGCATGTTCCTGCGCACCGAGGTGCCGGAGGAGGAAGGCTGCTACGAACCCCAGAACAAGCTGTGGTGGGACCGCAGGACCAACCGGGCCGTGGTCACCCACACGCCGGACACAGATCCCTACCTGCTCGGTGAATTCAAGCTCGAGGACGGCACCCCCACCAAGCCCTCGTTCCAGCTGCTGCAGGATCGCGTCAAGGGCTACACGCCCGAGTGGGCCGCCGGCATCACCGGCATTCCCGCCGAGACCATCCGCCGCCTGGCCCACGAAATGGGCGTGACCGCCCGCGACCAGAAGATCGAGCTGCCCATCGCCTGGACGGACTCCTGGGGCGTGGAGCACGAATCGGTCACCGGCAACCCGGTGTCGTTCCACGCCATGCGCGGGCTGGCCGCCCACTCCAACGGATTCCAGACCATCCGCGCCCTGTCAATCCTCATGTCGCTGCTGGGCACCATCGACCGCCCCGGCGGCTTCCGCCACAAGGCGCCCTTCCCGCGCCCGATCCCGCCCTGTGCGCGCACGCCCAACGATCCGCGTGCCGTGCGGCCCAACACGCCGCTGGACGGCATGCCACTGGGCTGGCCGTCGGATCCGGACGACCTGTTCGTGGACGACCAGGGCAAGCCGGTGCGCATCGACAAGGGATTCTCCTGGGAGTATCCGCTGTCCGTGCACGGACTGATGCACAACGTGATCACCAACGCCTGGCGCGGTGATCCCTACCCCATCGACACGCTCCTGATCTTCATGGCCAACATGGCCTGGAACTCGACCATGAACACGGTCGAGGTGCGCAAGATGCTCAACGACAAGGATGAGAACGGCGAGTACAGGATCCCGTTCATCGTGGTGGCCGATGCCTTCCAGTCGGAGATGACCGCGTTTGCGGACCTGATCCTGCCGGACACCACGTATCTCGAGCGCCACGACGTGATGTCCATGCTCGACCGCCCCATCTCGGAATTCGATGGTCCCGTGGATTCGGTGCGCATCCCGGTGGTGCCGCCCAAGGGCGAGTGCAAACCCTTCCAGGAGGTGCTTATCGAGCTGGGTTCGCGTCTCGGCCTGCCCGCCTTCGTGACACCCGAGGGCAAGCGCAAGTACCGCGACTATCCGGATTTCGTTGTCAACCACGAGTCCGAGCCGGGTTCCGGCATCGGCTTTCTGGCCGGATGGCGAGGCAAGGGCGGCGAGAAATCCATGCGCGGGGAACCCAACCCGAACCAGTGGGAGATGTACGCCAAGAACAACTGCGTGTTCCACTACGAACTGCCCAAGAGCTACCAGTACATGCGCAACTGGAACAAGGGCTACCTGGAGTGGTCGCTCAGAAACCGCATCACCCGCTATGCCGAACCCATCCTGATCCACCTCTACTCCGAGGTGCTGATGCGCTTCCGTGCCGCCGCCCAGGGCAAGGGCCTGTCGCGCAAACCGCCCGAGCACCTGAGAAAGCGCGTGGAGACCTACTTCGATCCGCTGCCCTTCTACTACGAGCCGCTGGAGGCACAGGTCACCAGCAAGCAGAGCTACCCGCTGGCGGCCATCACCCAGCGGCCCATGGCCATGTACCACTCCTGGGACTCCCAGAATGCGTGGCTGCGCCAGATCCACGCCCACAACGTGCTGTTCGTCAACACGAAGACCGCGGTGGCCGCGGGCATCAAGGACGAGGACTGGGTCTGGGTGGAGAGTCAGTGGGGCAAGGTGCGCTGCATCGCCAAGCACTCCGAGGCGGTGGAACCGGGCACCGTGTGGACCTGGAACGCCATCGGAAAGGCCGCCGGCGCGTGGGGGCTGAGCCCGCGGGCCAACGAGTCGCGCAAAGGCTTTCTGCTCAATCACGTGCTCACCGAGGAACTGCCGGACGACCACGGCACCATCTCGAACTCGGATCCCGTCACCGGCCAGGCCGGCTGGTATGACGTACGGGTACGCATCTACAAAGCCGACGAAGGCGAACCCGCGCAGACCTCGCCCCAGTTCAAACCCATGCAGCCCTACCCCGGCCAGCCACTGGCCCGGCGGGTGGTGCGCTTTTTCGCAAACAAGGGACTCAAGAAATGACCCAGCTCGCCCTGGTGATCGATCTCAACGTGTGCGTGGGATGCCAGGCCTGCGTGACCAGTTGCAAGGAGTGGAACACCTCCGGCGGCGCCGGCCCCCTGGCGGACAGGAACGCCTACGACGAAGACCCCACCGGCACCTTCTTCAACCGGGTGCAGACCTACGAGGTGGGCGAATTCCCCAATACCGAGACGGTCCACTTCCCCAAGTCCTGCCTGCACTGCGAGGAGCCGCCCTGCGTTCCCGTGTGCCCCACCGGTGCCTCCTACAAGCGCCCCGAGAACGGCATCGTGCTGGTGGACTACGACAAGTGCATCGGCTGCAAGTACTGTTCCTGGGCCTGCCCCTACGGCGTGCGCGAGATCGACGAGGAACGCAAGGAGATGACCAAGTGCACCCTGTGCGTCGACCGCATCCACAACCCGCAGATGGATGAGGCCGACCGTCAGCCCGCCTGCGTGAAGGCCTGCCCCACCAATGCGCGGCTCTACGGCGACATCCACGACCCGGATTCCGTGGTCTCCCAGGCCATCCGCGAGGCAGGCGGTTACCAGCTCATGCCCGAGTGGGGCACGAAACCGGCCAATCACTACCTGCCCCGGCGCAAGACCCGCATCACCATCCGCGAGGAGGAACTGGAGCGCAGCGACAACCCGCTCAAGATCGACTCCAAGCTGCCACGCCCGGGCCGCGACGAGCCCTCCCTCGACGACGTCACCAGCTGGTAACGGAAACTACGGACGAACGCATCATGCATCCCGCATTCTCAGTCATCTTCCTGACCACCCTGATCGGCGCCGGACAGGGCCTGTTCATCGCACTGTCCATCGTCGAGTTCTATGCCGCCCTGCGGCTGCTGCCCGAACACGCCTCGCCGTACTACGCGGTGGGCGCGGGCATGTCCCTGGCACTGCTGGCGCTGGGCCTGCTCGCCTCGTTCTTCCACCTGGGGCACCCGGAGCGGGCCTGGCGCGCGGCGGCCATGTGGCGCACCTCATGGCTTTCGCGCGAGGTGATCGTGCTGCCGGTGATGATGGGCATCGTGTTCCTGTACGGCGCCGTGCACCTGATCGGCATCAACCCGGTCCTGTTCACCCTGCCCGGCAACGTGGCCGTGCCGGTTACCCTGCTGCTGGCCGCGATCGGCGCGCTGGCGGCAGTCATCCTGTACGTGACCACCGCCATGATCTACGCCTGCCTGCGCTTCCTGCAGGAATGGCACTCGCCGCTCACCGTCGCCAACTACACCCTTCTGGGCCTGGCATCGGGCTTCACCCTGGCCGCCGCCCATGCGGCCTACATGGCCGTGGAACTGGTGCACTTTCTGGCCGCGGGGGCGGTGATCTTCACGCTGCTGGGCCTGATCAGCCGTACGGCTTCGCTGATCCGCAACGCCCGCCTCAAGGCCAAATCGACGCTCCAGACCGCCACCGGCATCAAGCACCCCAACATCGTGCAGAAATCCCAGGGCTTCATGGGCGGCTCGTTCAACACGCGCGAGTTCTTCCACGGCATGTCGGAGATGTTCGTCCGATCGGTGAAATGGATCTTCCTGATCGGGGTATTCCTGATCCCCACCGTACTGCTGGTGACCGCGCTGCTCATGCGCGGCGATGTCTCCGCCCTGCTGGCCACGGCCTTCGTGGTCCAGTACCTGGGGCTGGTGGCGGAGCGGTGGTTCTTCTTTGCCCAGGCGCGGCATCCGCAGAATCTTTATTATCAGTCGGTTGCTTGAGGGCCGTTGATGGCGGGTCGGGCTGACGCCCGAACTGCGGGGCGGCATAGGATCGTGGCGTATATGAAGAGGGCCTTCGGGCCCTTTTCTCTTAGCTGGGATCTGGGCGTTTGTCTTGCAGTGGGCGTTTCAAGGAGAACGCGTTCGATTCGCGGGAAGCTGAAATTAAGGTCAAAGGCGTTTCGATCCGCCTTGCAGGCGGATCGAGTTACTTTTCTTGCTTGTCCAAGAAAAGTAACCAAAAGAAGGACACCTGTACGGGTTATAGGCATCGGTAACACATCAGTCCAAGGACATAGGTAACAGATTACCTATGCTCAGGCCACCGACGTACAGGAGGTGGCCCATGCCCTGGAGAGATCTGAGACCGATGGATGAAAAGATCTTGTTTATTGGCGAGCACCTGCGTGGTTTGTACAGCCACAGCGAGCTGTGTGAGCGCTATGGCATCAGCCGCAAGACCGGCTACAAGTGGATTTGCCGCTACCAGGCCCAGCAGCTCGAGGGGCTCCAAGAGCGCAGCCGCCGCCCCTTGCACAGCCCTGAGGCCATCCCGTACACGCTACGCAAGGCCATCATCGAGCTACGCCAGCAGGGACGTGATGCACCCGGGGCGAAGAAGATCCAGGCCCAGCTCAGTGCGCGCTTCCCCGCTGAGCGGGTGCCGTCCAAGAGCACCATCTACAACATCCTCAGGGCCGCGGGCCTGACCGAGCCCCGACGCCGACGCCGGCGGGTCAGCCCCTATCCCCAGCCGTTCGGCCCGGTCCATAAGCCCAACGAGCTCTGGAGTGCCGACTACAAGGGCCAGTTTCGCCTGGGCAACGCTCAGTGGTGTTATCCACTGACCGTGATGGATCACCACAGTCGCTATCTGCTGGGCTGTCGGGGTGAGCAGGCCACCGATACCGCCTCGGCGCAGCGCTACTTGCGCCGCCTGTTCCGCGAGCATGGCCTGCCCAGGCGTATCCGCAGCGACAACGGTGCGCCCTTTGCCAGCACCGCTGCGGCAGGGCTGAGCCGTCTGTCGATCTGGTGGATCCGTCTGGGCATCGTCCCCGAGCGCATCGAGGCGGGCAAGCCGCAGCAAAATGGGCGTCACGAACGCATGCACCGCACCCTTAAGCAGGCCACCGCCCGCCCGGCCAGTGCCAACCGCAGGGCGCAGCAGCGCCTCTTTGATCAGTTTCGGGATCATTACAACCACCACCGCCCCCATGAGGCCCTGGGCCAGGAGGTACCCGCGCGCCACTACTGCGATTCACCCCGGCCCTATCCTGAGCGCCTGCCGCAGTTGTTGTACCCGGGCCATGTCCAGGTCAAGGTGGTGAGCCACAGCGGTGTTGTCTATGCCCATGGTGGGCAGATCTACCTCTCGCACCTGCTCGCGGGAGAAAGGGTGGGTCTGGAGGAGATCGATGATGGGGTCTGGGAGATCCACTTCGGTCCCCTGCGCCTGGGGGCAGTGGATCTACGTGAAAAACAAGGCGGCAAGACCCCTTACTGGACGCTGAGACTGTAACCCATGTCCTTGGACTGATGTGTTACCCATGTCCTTGACTCGTACAACCCCGATGCCGCACCCGCTGTAGCGGGTGCCCTGCGTTGCTCGGCTTCGAGGGGGTCGGCAGACAGGCCGTCCATGGCCTGACTGCCGACGCGCCGCGTCCCTGCGGCGCCCCTTCGGGCTTGATCCCTCGAAGCCTGCGCTACTCGGTGCGGCATAGGGTGGAAAGGTCAAACCCGCTTCGATGATCTCCTGTAGGAGCCCGGTCCTTCGGGCGATCCCGTCGGGGCCGGCCGATCGCCCGGAGGACCGGGCTCCTACAAGGCGGAGATAGAGCGGATCAGCGTAGCGCATCGGGTATGCCCATGGCAGACGCGTCTCCCACATCCACTCTTGGTCACCCAAAGCCAAGGGGTTGCTGTCTTTGACCTGCTCCGTATGGCTCGCCGAGCACGGGGGTGTTGCGGGGTCAAAGCCCGAAGGGGCGCCGCAGGGACGCGGCGCGTCGATCGTCAGGCCAGGGACGGCCTGTCGATCGACCTCCCCGCAACACCCCCGCGCGCAGGGAACCCCGACAGGGGCGAGACATCCGGGTGTCTTTTCTTTGGTTACTTTCTTTGGACAAGCAAAGAAAGTAACTCGAGCCCCGTGCAACGGGGATCGAAAGCCTTTGAAGTTGTCTTTATCCTTTGCCTCAAGCTGAAACTTGACCCAAAGTCTGCCGCCCGGATTGCAACCCCATTGATCCAAAAAGGCCATGGGCCGCAACCCACGCCCTACTCCGCCCCCCAGTAATCCGTCGCCACCCCGTCCCCCAGATCCGCCTCGATGAGCCGCCGGCGTACCTCCAGCAGCCGCTCGATGAGCCGCGGTTCGAAGCGCTCATAGGCCTCGGCATCGGGCACGCGTTTCACCACGACACCCAGCAATTCCGTGATGGCGTTGCCGATGGAATTCTGGCTGATGGTGACGATCAGCTTGCCGTCGTCGTTGCGGTAGATGATCTGCTTGAACGCCGGCTGCCAGCGGATGGCGTGGGCATACCGCGCATCCGTGATGCAGCGATCGCGCACCTTCTTTGCGGTGCGCAGGAAATCGTTGTTGAACAGCAGCACCTCCTCCACCTGATCGGGGAAGTGCACGCCCTCCGGCATGGGTGCGCCGCGGGTGGACACCTGGGTGAAGAAGGTGCGGTAGAAATCCAGGAAGCCTTTCAGGATCTCGTCGTACTCCTTCCAGAAACGCACTTCTTTGAGGGCATCCGCGCCGCCCCGGATCTCCCAGCTGGGCAGACCCTGGGGATAGCCGGTGAGATCGATCCGGGCATCTTCGTCGGCGGCGGGCGCGAGCACCTTCAGATCCAGGGCGCGGGTGAAGAATTCCCGGTAGACCTCGCGCATGTAGGCCTGAAAGAGACTGTGCTGCCCGCCATCGGTCAGGTTCGGGTTCTTGGGATCGGCCAGGGGCGCGCCCCTGAGGTCCTCCATGGGGAAGACGATGAAGTGGTTGTGCAGCATGCGGATGCTGGGCACGCCGGGGGAGGTCAACGGCCACGTGGCATCCAGGCTCGCCTCGCCGGCCAGCACCAGTGCCTCGCCGGGGTCCGGGTACTGCTCGAGCATGTAATCTATGATGATGCCGTTCATCCTGTTCCACGCGTGACGGACCGGCTCCGGCACCTGGGTGCGGCGCACCGGGCGCGCCAGTGGGTCCAGGATGCACTTGGAGGTGTTGTAGATGATGGACGTGTCGAACTCGTTGCTGTGACCGAGCGCCTTTCGGTAAAGCAGCAGATTTTCCGGGTTCGCCAGCAGGCCGTTGTTGTGGGCCAGGTCGGCCAGATTCTCGGTGCTGTTGAAGAACTCGTTGGGCTTCATCCCCTCCGGGACCTCCAGCGGGATGGGACGGAAGGGGGTGACAATTTCTCGCGGGCCGGACGCCATTTGCATTGCTCCATGACCGTGTACCTGCCCGGCAGCGGGTTCGGAACCTTCCCGCCCCGGCGCCGGAATTCGACTTCAGATGACCCAAGCGATTGATATTACAGGAAGTTATCGCGTGCCGGGCCGGAAAAGCAACGGCCTTTATATCATGGATTTCCGGGTCCTGTTTGGCGTATCCTGCGTCTATGACCGCCACGGCCGCCCATGGGCCACGGCCCCGGTGAACCGGGGCGCCATGATCGGCACGCTATAATAAGCAGCCTGGAGTGGCACTGACATGGCGCAACTGACAGATCGTTTCGGCAGGCAGATCGAATACGTACGCCTTTCGGTCACGGACCAGTGTGATCTGCGCTGCTTCTATTGCATGCCCCGGGGGTTCAGGGATTTCGAGGAACCCGGGCACTGGCTGACCTTCGACGAGATCACCCGGGTCATGGGCGCCTTCGGCCGGCTCGGCGTGCAGCGCGTGCGCCTGACCGGGGGCGAACCGCTGGTACGCAAGAACCTTCCCGACCTCGTCTCACGGCTTGCCGCCCTCCCCGGCATCAACGACATCTCCCTGTCCACCAACGCCACGCGCATGCGCAAGCACGCGCGGGCGCTCAGGGACGCGGGCGTATCCCGCATCAACGTAAGCCTCGACTCCCTCAAGCCGGAGGTCTTCAAGCAGGTCACCGGGGGCAAGCTGGAAAAGGTCCTGGACGGGCTTATGGCAGCAAGGGACACGGGCCTTTCCCCCATCAAGATCAACATGGTGGCCATGAAGGGCGTCAACGACGGCGAGTTCGAGGACATGGTGGAATTCTGCCTGGAGCACGGGTTCACGCTGCGCTTCATCGAGACCATGCCCATGGGCGACACGGGCCGCCATGCCAGCCGGGATCACTACCTGGACCTGCAGACCGTCAGGGCCCGACTGGAAGAACGCTTCGACCTGGTGCCCGGCGTGATGCCCGGCGGCGGCCCGGCCCGCTACATGCAGGTGGTGGGCACGGACCTCAGGATCGGTTTCATCACCCCCATTTCCCAGCACTTCTGCGAGACCTGTAACCGGGTGCGCCTGTCCGTGGACGGCACCATCTACACCTGCCTGGGTCAGGAGCACAACCTTGAGCTTCGCCCCCTGCTGCGTGCCGGCTGCAGCGACACGGAACTGTTCGACGCCATCCGGCGTGCCGTGGACCTGAAGCCTGAACGCCACGAGTTCCGCGACCGCCCCGAGAAGCTCCTGCGCTTCATGTCGATGACGGGCGGGTAGGAAGGAAGGATTTAGAGACAAGATTCAAGATTCAAGATTCAAAAGGCGAGTCCGGTCAAGGGACTTGCTGATCCGTTCCGTGACGCGTCCCGAATGAGCGAATCCCGGCTCACCCGTGGGCCAGGCACCCGCCGCCCCCCGTAGGAGCCCGGTCCTCCGGGCGATCCTCCCCAAACCAAGCCCCTTTCGCCCGGAGGACCGGGCTCCTACGATCAATCCGGGCTACACAATGCGCAGGCATTCTGCTTCGCGACCTACGGGCTAGCGCTGCTCGTAGACGAATTCCTTCAAGCGGTACAGGGTGAACCCCGCCACCGCCAGCACCACCAGCGAGACGGCGGTCGTGCCGTAGAATCCGAGCCATTTCTCCAGCACGCGCCACTGCACACCGAGCAGGTAACCGCCAACGGAGAGCGCCGCGCACCACAGGGTCGTACCCGCCAGGGTGAACAGCAGGAACCGCGGAAACGGCATGGGAAGCAGGCCCGCCGGCAGGGAAACGAGGCTTCGCACCGTGGGCACGAAGCGGCCGACCAGTACCAGCCATTCACCATGCCGCTCAAAGACGCCGAGGACCACGTCCAGGTCCGATTCACGCAGCAGCAGGAACCGTCCCCGGCGCTGAAAGAAACGCCGCACGCGTTGCTCGCCCACGCGGCGGGCGATCAGATAAAGAATGGTCGAGCCCAGGGTGCCGCCCAGGCTGCCGGCGATGATCACGCCCAACAGGTGCAGGTTGCCCTGATGCGCCAGAAAGCCGGCAAAGGGCATGAGAAACTCGGGAGCCACCGCCAGCATGGATACCCCGAGGCCCAGGTAGCTCATCCGCTCCACCGTATCACCGGCGAATCCGGCGACGCTCATGATGGCCTCCCGCCGTCATCCGGCGGTACCGGGCGTTCGGACACGCGAAACACTAGCGGATCCAGATCGTCTTGGCGTTGACGAATTCGCGGATACCCAGCAGGGAGAGCTCACGGCCGTAGCCGGAATCCTTGATGCCGCCGAACGGCAGCCGGGGATCGCTCTTCACCAGGCCGTTGACGAAGGCGCAGCCGCAGGCGAGACGGCGGGCCAGGGCCTCCCCGCGGGCAGTATCCCGGGTCCAGACGCTGCCACCCAGTCCGAAGCGGGTGTCGTTGGCGATCCGCACTGCGTCGTCCTCGTCCCGGGCGCGGATGACGGCCGCCACGGGACCGAACATCTCCTCCTCGTACGCCGGCATGCCCGGGGCGACCCGATCGAGAATGGATGCCCGGTACCACATCCCCTTGCCGGGCACGGGTTCGCAGCCTTCCAGCGGCACGGCACCGGCGGCGATGGAGTCACGCACCTGCGCATGCAACGCGTCGCGCAGGTCCTCGCGGGCCATGGGGGCGAGGGTGGTGGCGTCGCTGGAGGGGTCTCCGGGCCGGAGGGCACGCACCGCTTCCCGGAAACGGCCCAGAAAGGCCTCGGCCACCGGCTCCACCACGATGAATCGCTTGGCGGCGATGCAACTCTGGCCCGCGTTCATGAAGCGCGAGGCCACCGCCTGTTCCACGGTGAGATCCAGGTCCGCGTCCTCCAGCACGACGAAGGGGTCCGAGCCGCCCAACTCCAGGACGGTCTTCTTGAGCATCTCGCCGGCCACCGCCGCCACGGCTCGGCCCGCCGGTTCGCTCCCGGTCAGGGTGACCGCGTGAACCCGCCGGTCGCGGATCACGTCAGCCACGCGGGGGGCGCCGATCATGAGGGTCTGGAACACGCCTGCGGGAAATCCTGCGTCGTGAAACACCTCCTCGATGGCCAGCGCGCAGCGGGGCACGTTGGATGCGTGCTTGAGCAGGGCCGTATTGCCCGCCATGAGCGCCGGGGCGGCGAAACGAAACACCTGCCAGAAGGGGAAATTCCAGGGCATCACCGCCAGCACGGTGCCCAGCGGCTGCCATGCCACCAGCGACCGCGCCGCGTCGGATTCCATCACCTCGTCGGCCAGAAAGCGCGGGGCTTCTTCCGCGTAGTAATCGCAGACCCTGGCGCACTTGTCGATCTCCGCGTACGCCTCCGCGGCCAGTTTGCCCATCTCCTGGGTAATGATCTGCGAGAAATGCGCCTGACGCTGGCGCAGCACCTCGCCCGCCCGGCGCAGCAACGTGCCGCGGTCCGCAATATCCATGCGCGCCCATTCCGGGGCGGCGCGCCCGGCAAGGTCCAGAGCCTTGCTGACACGCGGCGCATCCCAGGTGTCAAAACGGCCCAGTACGGAGCCGTTGGCCGGATTCACGGAATCCATGGTCACGACCTGCCCTCCTTCAGAATTCATCGGTTCTAGTGTACCCCGTCCCCTGGATTCTGGCATTCGGCGCGCCGGGGAATGCCTACAGAATGTCATGGAACCCGGTGGCGGGGTACACTGGACCTCTCCATGCCAACCCTCACCGGAGAACCGGGAGACATGAAGATCGACACCATTTGCGTGCTGGGGGGCACGGGCTTCGTGGGCAGTCACCTCGTGGCACGGCTGATCGCCGATGGCCGGCGCATCAAGGTCATTACCCGTCACCTCCAGCGCCACCGTGATCTACTGGTGCTGCCCGGCGTGCAGCTTGTCGAGGGGGATGTGCACGACCCCGCCACGCTGAAGCGGCATTTCCGCGGCTGCGAGGCCGTCATCAACCTGGTGGGCATCCTCAACGAGCGGGGCCACAACGGCAGCGGCTTCCGGCGCGCCCATGTGGATCTGGCCCGGCACGTGGTGGAGGCCTGCCGCGCCACCGGGGTCGCACGCCTGCTGCACATGAGCGCACTGAACGCGGATTCCGGCACCGGCACGAGTCTGTACCTGCGCACCAAGGGTGAGGCGGAGAACATGGTGCGCACCCACGCGCCGGACACCCGTGTGACGGTGTTCCGCCCCTCCGTGATCTTCGGCCCGGGTGACGGCTTCCTCAACCGCTTTGCCGGCCTGCTGCGAATCTCGCCGGTGCTGCCGCTGGCCTGCCCCGGGGCCCGTTTCGCCCCGGTCTATGTGGGCGACGTGGTGGATCGGTTCGTGGACAGTCTGGAGGACCGCGCCACCTTCGGCCAGCGCTACGACCTGTGCGGCCCGCGGGTGTACACGCTCATGGAACTGGTGCGCTACACCGCCCGCACCATCGGCGTGCGGCGTATCATTATCGGCCTGCCCGACTGGGCATCGGCGCTCCAGGCCACCATCTTCGAGTACTTGCCGGGCAAGCCCTTCTCCCTGGACAACTACCGTTCCCTGCAGCGCGACAGCGTCTGCCCCGGCGGCGGCACCTGCCCCACCGCGCTCGAGACCATCGCCCCGCAGTACCTGGGCCGACGGGGCCGGGAGGCCCGCATTCAGCGCCTGCGCACCCTTGCGGGGCGGACTGAACCGGATGGACAGGGCTTTTCAGGATAGAAACGCAGGGAGGAAACCGACGGGATTCACGGGAATGCAACGCGCCCTTGCCCCGGGTCCTGTCCGATGTCGTTTGTCTTCATCCTGTCCATCGGATCATTTCCCCCATGGGGCCGGGACTTTTTGAACCCGGATACGCGCCGCCATACACTGCATTCATGGAAACCTACCTGGTCGGCGGTGCCGTACGTGACGAGCTCCTGGGGCTGCCCGTGAACGAGCGGGATCACGTGGTGGTGGGCGCCACGCCGGAGCAGATGCTGGAACAGGGATACCGCCAGGTGGGACGCGACTTCCCGGTATTTCTTCACCCGGAAACCCACGAGGAGCATGCCCTGGCACGCACGGAGCGCAAATCCGCGCCCGGATACCACGGCTTCATCGTGCATGCCTCGCCCGAGGTCACCCTGGAGCAGGACCTGCTGCGCCGGGATCTCACCATCAACGCCATGGCACGCGCGGCCGACGGCGCGCTCATCGACCCCTTCAACGGCCGGGCGGACCTGGACGCCCGCGTGCTGCGCCACGTCTCCCCGGCCTTCGCCGAGGACCCGGTGCGCGTACTGCGCGTGGCCCGCTTCGCTGCCCGGTTCGCCCCGCTGGGTTTCCGGGTGGCGGACGAGACCCTGGCGCTCATGACGGACATGGTGCGGGCGGGCGAGGTGGATGCCCTGGTGCCGGAACGCGTCTGGCAGGAGACCGGACGCGCGCTTGGTGAGGCGGTCCCGGCACGTTTCTTCGAGGTGCTGCGGGAATGCGGTGCCCTGGCCGTGCTGTTTCCGGAGATCGAGCGCCTGTTCGGGGTGCCGCAGCCGGCCAGGTATCACCCGGAGATCGACACCGGTGTGCACACCCTGATGGTGCTGGCCCAGAGCGCGCAGTTGAGCGACGACCCGACGGTACGTTTCGCCGCACTGACCCATGACCTGGGCAAGGGCACCACGCCCGAGGAGATCCTGCCCAGCCACCGGGGCCACGAGGCGCGCAGCGTGGATCTGGTGCACGCACTGTGCGACCGCTACCGCATACCCAATGCCTACCGGGATCTGGCCGTGATCGTGGCGCGCTGGCACGGCCATGCCCACAGGGCTTTCGAGCTTCGCCCCGCCACCGTGCTCCAGACCCTGGAAGGGCTTGACGCATTCCGGCGCCCGGAGCGCCTTGAGCCTTTTCTGCTGGCCTGCGAGGCCGACTACCGCGGGCGTACCGGGTTCGAGGACCTGCACTACGCCCAGGCCGACTACCTGCGCGCGGCGTTCGCGCGCTGCCAGGCGCTCTCCGCCCGGGACCTCGCGGCGGAAGGACTCGAGGGCAAGGCCATCGGAGAGGCCCTGCATGCCCGGCGGGTGCAGGCGCTCAGTGAATTGAAGGCCGAATGGGCGGATCACGAGCCCGCGCACTGAGTTTGCCCGCCGCAGGAGCACTCAAAGGCAGAGGCGTAGGGGTGAGTAGGATGGGCAAAGCGCAGCGTGCCCATGCGGGCCTCCCGCTCATCCTGACTCCCGCCTCCTCGACTGACCGCACAGCATGGGTCCGCTTCGCTTGACCCATCCTACTGCCGGGCCCGATCCGTGGGGCGCCCCGCAGGCCGTAGGATGGGCAAAGCGCAGCGTGCCCATGCGGGCCTCCCGCTCATCCTGACTCCTGCCTCCTCGACTGACCGCACAGCATGGGTCCGCTTCGCTTGACCCATCCTACTGCCGGGCCCGATCCATGGGGCGGCCCGCAGGCCGTTGATACTCCGTTCCCGGTCAAGCCTTGTTGAGGTGTTGATCGCTGAACAGCGCCGAGGCGTCGAACAGGGTGCGGGTTCGTATCAAATGGCTGCCATGGCAGCATCGGTAGGTCGGCGCGAGCGGAGCAAACCCCAACGGGATTTCGATCAGCCTCGTCATTGTTGGGGTTCGCTGTGCTCACCCCAACCTACAATCCTGTTGGCTTTTTTCTCTGTGCCCTCTGTGACCTCTGTGGCAACAAAGCAGTCGTAGGTTGGGGTGAGGAACGAACCCCAACATGCCGGGCCCCGGACACGCCTACCGGAACAGGAACAGAAGGAACATCCCGAGCAGCAGGCGGTAGATCACGAACGGCAGCATGCTGATACGCGCCAGCAGCTTGAGGAAGAAATGGATGCACAGGTAGGCGCTCACGCCGGAAACCAGTGCGCCCAGTGTGATGAGGCCCCACCGGACCCCCTCCTCCGGCTCGCGCACCAGGCCCAGCGTCTCGTAGCCCCCCGCCAGGGCGATGATGGGAATGGACAGCAGAAAGGAATAGCGCGCCGCCGCCTGCCGGGTGAAGCCCATGAGCAGGGCGGCGGTGATGGTGATGCCGGAGCGGGAGGTGCCGGGGATCAGGGCCAGGGCCTGGGCCACGCCGATCACCAGCACATCCTTCCAGTTGACGCCATGCTCATCGCGCACGCGCCTGCCCGTGGTGTCGGCGAACAACAGCAGCACCGCGAAGCCGATGGTGGTCATGGCAATCACCTGCGCCGAGCGCAGGTGATTGGAGATTACGTCATGGAACAGCAGACCGGACAGCGCCGCGGGGATGGTGCCGAAAACCACCGCCCAGGCGAGCTTCGCGTCGGGAGTAAGGCCTCGCCCCCGGAGCGATCCCAGCCACTCCATGGTCATGCGGCGCAGCTCGCGTCGGAAATAGATCATCACCGCCGCGAGGGTGCCCACGTGGGTGGCCACGTCGAAGCTCAGCCCCTGGTCGTCCCAGTGGGTGAGTTCCGGCACCAGGATCAGGTGGGCCGCGCTGGAGATGGGGAGGAATTCCGTGAGCCCCTGAACCAGGGCGAGCACGAGGGTTTGAAACAGATCCAATGGGGGCTCCACGTCTTGTGTGTCTCCGTTGCGCCGGGAGTGTCACAGGATCAGTGGCAAGTAGGAGCCCGGTCCTCCGGGCGATCCGGCCCGACTCCGGTGGGTCGTTCTTCGCCCGGAGGACCGGGCTCCTACGCTAAGGGGGTATTGTCGTACGCACCATCGGCAACAGGCTAGTGATGCCCCTTCGCGGCCTCGCCAAAGAGATCGGAGGCGATCAGCACATTGTCCGGCAGTTCGGTGTCGGAACTGAACTCGGGCACCATCTCGTGCAGCAGCCGCCTGACAGCCGCATCGTCGTGGTGACTGCAGGCCTGCTCGAGTCGATGCATGCGGGGCTGCCAGGCAGTCCTGTTCACGGGGCGGGCCTCGGCGCGAAGGATCTTCGGATGACGGGTCCCCACCGGGTTGTCGAACTCGTGAAACAGTTCCTCGTGCATCTTTTCCCCGGGCCTCAGACCGATGATCTCGATCTGGATGTCCCGGCCCGGCTCGTGCCCCGACAGGCGGATCATCTCCTCGGCCAGGTCCTGGATGCGAATCGCCGCCCCCATGTCCAGCACGAAGATCTCGCCGCCGCTGCCCATCGCGGCCGCCTCCAGGATGAGGCTGACCGCCTCGGGAATGGTCATGAAGTAACGCGTCACGTCCGGATGCGTGACGGTCACCGGTCCGCCGCGCTCGATCTGGCTGCGAAACAGCGGCACCACGGACCCGGTGGAGCCCATGACATTGCCGAACCGCGTCACCACGAATGCGGTGTCGCTGTCGCCGCTGACCGTCTGACAGTAGACCTCCGCCACGCGCTTGCTGGCGCCCATGACGTTGGTCGGCTTGACCGCCTTGTCGGTGGAAACCAGCACGAACTTCTCGCAACCGAATTCCGCGGCAAGATCCGCAACCACCCGGGTCCCAAGCACATTGGTCTTGACGCCCTCCACGGTATTCCCTTCCAGGAGGGGCACATGCTTGTACGCGGCCGCGTGCAGGACCACATCGGGGCGGTGGCTGGCAAAGATATGCTTCATGCGAACCACGTCGGTGACGTCCGCCAGCAGCGGCACGCAGTTCACGCCGGCCGCCTGCTGATGCATCGCCTGTTCGGTGGTGTACAGGCCGTACTCGCAATGATCCAGCATCTGGATGCACGCGGGATGATAGCGGCCCACCTGGCGGCACAGTTCGGACCCGATGGAACCGCCCGCCCCGGTGACCAGCACGCGCTTGTTCTCCAGGAAGGCACGCAGGCCGGCGTCATCCAGCCGGATCACGTCGCGGCCCAGAAGGTCCTCCAGCTTCACTTCGCGCAGGCGCAGCGCGCTGGCCTGGCCGTCCGCCAGCTCACTCAGGGACGGCAGGGTCACGCACGGAACGGAATGATGCGCGGCGGTATCCACGACCCGGCGCATGAGTTCAGGCCCGGCCCGCGTCATGGCGATCAGCACGATGTCCACCTCGAGCCCCCGCAGGAGCCTGTCCAGCTCGTCCACGCCGCCGAGCACCGGCACCCCGTGCATGTCGCGGCCCAGCTTCCCGGGATCATCGTCAAGAAAGCCGATCGGCAGGTACTCGCGCGACTGTAGCAGGTCCCGGACCAGGATTTCCCCGGCACGGCCGGCACCGATGATCAGGGCGCGGCGGCGGTTGCCCAGGGGCATGATGTGGTCCTTGAACCAGCGGTAGAACAGCCGGGGCGCGGTGAGGCCCATGGTCAGCAGGACCGGATAGGCCACGAGCACGGGCAGCGGCACGTCCCCGACGCGTCCCACAAGGAAAAGCAGCAGGGTGGTAAACCCGGCGCCCACCCACACGGCACGCAGGATACGCATCAGGTCGGGCATCGAGGCGAACCGCCAGATGCCCCGATACAGGCCGAAATACAGATAGGCCGCCGCCTGCACCGGCAGGCAGACCGCCACCATCAGGAGGAACGCAGAGAAGGGTTCCGATCCGAAAAACTGCCCTTCCAGCCGCAACATGAACGCCAGCGCCAGTGCGGCTGGCACCCACAGGAGATCATGAAAGAACGCGGCCCATCGGTTGAGCAGGAGCCGCAGCAGGTGCATGGGCAAGGCAATCTCCTTACTGACGCAACTCAAGTCGTCGAATCAAAGCGGCTATTATTGCATAAACAAACAGCCATATAGTGAAACCCGTCACTTGAAGCGGCGTGCTTTGCGCCTCGATCATCACCAGCGTCGAACCGCCCGCCAAGAGCATCAGCACGTACCCGGCAAACGTGGTTCTGCCATGCCCCCAGCCCAGGACCACCAGGCGTTGATAATGGTGGGTGCGATGCGCGCGCCACACCGCCTCGCCCGCAAGCGCCCGGCGCAGCACGGTCACCGTGGCATCCACGATGAACGGGGAAAAGATCAGCAACCCGGCCCACAGGGGGAACACCCCGTCGCGCTCCGCCCACAGGATGAACACGGCCGCCAGGAACCCCAGGGCCGAGGCGCCGGTGTCGCCCATGAAGATCCTTGCCGGCGGAAGATTCCAGCGCAGGAACCCCGATGCGGACAACGCCACGCACAGAGCAAGCGCGGAGAACAACGGCGCCCCGGCCCGCCACCCCAGCCAGGCCATGAACGCGAAACCGATGACGGTCATGCCCCCGGCAAAACCGTCCATGCCGTCCATGAAGTTGTAGAGGTTGGTCATCCACACCAGAAAGAGCACACCGAGCACCAGGGCCGCCCAGCCGGGCCACACCCACTCGAACCCGGGCAGCGACACCAGCCCCGGCAGCAGGCCGGTTCCCGCCGCAAGGCCGGCGGCCAGGAACTGCACCGACAACCTCGGCACCACCCCCAGGCCCCGAACGTCATCCCAAAGCGCGGCCAGGATCACCAGCAACAGGGCCAGCCCTGTCCATGGCGACAGGGCAGGAGGTCCCAGGAGCAACACCGCCACGAGTCCACCGGCCAGTATGCCGGCCAGGATCGCCAGGCCTCCGGTTCGCGGCACGGGACGCTCATGCAGGGACCGCGCGTTCGGATGATCCATCCAGCGCAGCCGCGCATCGGGTCTCGCCAGATATGCGGTCAGCACCCACGCCAGCACGAAACCGGTCAGCCCCGCCAGCAGGATCACGCACCCACCCCCAGGTCGTCGCGGGAGGGATGAAACGGCCGGGGCGCATAGCCGATGATCCGGCGCGCCGGTTCCGGATCGAAGACCATGTCACGGGCCATGCGATCCACCATGGCCGGGTCCAGCCGGGTCCGGGGACCGGCCAGGGACACCAGCGCACGGAACAGTCCCGGGGGCAGACGCACCGGGCGCGGCGGCCGGCCCAGGGCCTCGAAGATGCGCATCACCATGTCACGGTAACTCAGCACTTCACCGCCGCCCAGGTCCAGGCAACACCCATGGGACGCCGGCCTGTCCAGCGCCGCCATGCACGCCTGCGCCAGGTCGTCCGCGTGCACCGGCTGGCGCAGGCCCGGCGCCCGCCCGGCCAGGGGAAAGAACCCGAAGCGTTCGATGAACCGGGCGATGGTGGATATGTTCCGGTCCAGCCCGCCGCCCCAGATCATGGTGGGACGGAAGACGGTCCATGCCATGCGCCCGGCGTCGCGTGCCAGGGCCGCCTCCGCGTCGGCCAGCCGCGCGGCCAGCCGACGCTCGGCCGCGCTGGGAGAATCCATCTTGGTATGCAGGCTCGTGGAGCCGAACGCGATCAGGCGCCCGGCGCCCAGGGCGCGGATACCGTCCAACGCGGGCGGCAACAGCCAGAGCGGGGCGAGGTGCAGCACCACATCCACCGGCGGCAGGTTCTCGTGCCAGCCGTCCTGCGCCAGGTCCGTCACGTGCCATGCGACCCCCCCGCCGTCACGGACACTCCTGCTGACGCAGTGAACGTCGAGACCCGCCTCGCGCAGGCGGGGCACCAGGTAGTGCCCCACGATGCCCGCCGCGCCGGTCACCAGCGCCCGGGTCACGGCAGCGCCCGCCGGGCCGTGTGATACAGGGCAAGGACACCGAAACGGCACCAGATCATGCCGGCCACCAGCCACAGAAGCGGACGCGGATAACGTCCGGAGAAGAACTTGCGGTAGTAGCGCATCATGCCCCGGTGCTTGTGCCATTCCACCCGCACCGGCCGCGCGCCGCTGCTGAGACCCTTGTGATGCAGCACCTCCACCCCGGGCACGAAAAGCACCCGGTACCCCGCGTCACGGAAACGCCGGCACCAGTCCAGATCCTCGCAGTGCAGGAAGTAGCCCTCGTCCAGTGGGCCCACCGCCTCCAGGGCCGCGCGGCGCACCAGCATGAATGCCCCGGAGATGGCGTCCACGTCCACCGGCGCCGATGCCAGCGGTTCGCGATGCATGTTGAAATCCCCCGGCATCAAGAGCCGGCGCGAGAGCCCGCCCAGGTGGAGCACGCGCAGCAGACTCCGGCCGGGCGTGGGTTCGCGCCGGCGGCATCCGGCCTGTTCGGTGCCGTCATCGTTGCGCAGCAGGCAGCCCGCCATGCCCACGTCCTCCATGCCATCCAGCACGGACAGCATGCGCGCCAGCGTGTCCGGCTGCAGCACGCAGTCCGGATTGAGAAACAGCAGCCACGGGGCTTCCGCCCGGGGCAGGACCCGGTTGCAGGCGGCGGCAAAACCGAGATTCTCGCCGTTCTCCACCAGGGTCACCCGGGAATCGTCCCCGACCGCCGCCGCCAGCGCCTCCAGGCTGCCGTCCGCGGAACCGTTGTCGGAGACCAGCACCTGCACCGGCACCGAGGACGCCAGCACCGAGCGCACGCATTCGTGCAGGGCGGGACCGCTGTTGTAACTGACCACGATGACGGAACAAAGGGGAATTTGCATGCCGGGCTGGAGACCTTAATTCATCGACTTGGGCGCCTGTCGGTCCTGGCAATCGTAACGGGTCCGACAGGCCACTAGTGTACCTTTCCCGGCGCCCCGGCAGAGGATGGAATCGTCGCGAACCACTGCTGCATCTTGGCACAAGGCCACCTTCACCCCTTTCGGCACGAGGTCCGACCACGGGCCGAAGGGTGGAGCCGCACCATTCGTGGCGCGGCCGCCTCGCCCACGGTGTTGCGGCAACCCGTGGCCGCCGCGGATCCGTCGGCCTTGAGTACACGGCTCCCCGGTCGCTATGCTTGCGGGCACAACGCCACGCCGCCACGGAAGGAGGCCATGGAATGGGCCGCAGATCCAAAGGACACGACCACGGATACAAGTTGCTGTTCAGCCATCCGGAGATGGTGGCCGACCTGATCCGGGGTTATGTATGCGAGCCGTGGGTCGAGAAGCTCGATTTCTCCACGCTGCACCGTGTCGGCGACGGCTATGTCAGCGACGACCTGCGCGAGCGCGAGGACGACGTGGTCTGGCGGGTCCGTTGGCAGGGCGACGACCACTGGCTCTACATCTATCTGCTGCTGGAATTTCAGTCCCGCCCCGATCCGTTCATGGCGCTGCGGGTGCTCACCTACGCGGGGCTGCTCTACGAGGATCTGCGCAAGGGTGGACAGTTGACGCCCTCGGGAAGGCTGCCGCCGGTATTACCGGTGGTGCTCTACAGCGGTTCCCGGCGCTGGAGGGCGGCGGTTGAGGTTTCGGATCTGATCGAGGAGATCCCGGGTGGTCTGGAGCGCTACCGGCCGCGGATGCGTTACCTGCTGCTTGATGAGGGCCGCTACCGGGACGATCCCCTGCCGGAGCTGCGCAATCTGGTCTCGGCGCTGTTCGCGTTGGAGAACAGCCGGAGCCCGCGGGATATCGAGCAAGTGCTCTCGCGGTTGGTGGACTGGCTGGGTTTGCCCGGACAGACGGGGCTTCGCAGGAGCTTCACGGTGTGGATCAAGCGGGTGTTGTTACCGGGGCGGGTGCCGGGTGTAGACTTTGAGCAGGTGTTGGATCTTCAGGAGGTACGCAGCATGCTGGCCGAGCGTGTAAAGGAATGGACCAAAGACTGGAAACAGCAGGGCATCGAGGAAGGCCGCAAGGAGGGCCGCGAGAAGGGCCGCAGGGAGGGCCGCAGGGAGGGCCGCAGGGAGGGCCGCAGGGAGGGCCGCAGGGAGGGCCGCAAGGAGGGCGAGGCCGCCGTCCTGCTGCGCCAGATCGAGCGCAAGTTCGGTGCCGAGGCGGCCGAGGCATATCGTGTGCCCATCGCGGAAGCGGACGCCGATACCCTGCTGGTCTGGTCCGAACGAATCCTCACTGCCGAGCGGGCGGAGGAAATCTTTATGTAGAATGTCCGCCCACGGGCCGAACAACGCGTGCAAGGACAAGTTGGCGGCGGCGTCACCGTACCTGCAACAGACAACGAGTAACGCGCAAGATCATTTGCGGGCCGGATGGACGTCCGGCGCCTTCCCGTTGGTCAGGTACGCCCCAGCGTGTACCCTATGCCACTCATCGCGGCACCGGCGCGGACACCAGCCCCATGACATCGACGGAACAGGACCTGCTCCAACAGGCAAACCGGATTTGCGAGAGCCGGCCCTTCCGGGAGGCGCTGTGGCGGCACCTGCCCGACCCGGAGACCCACGGCGACCCGGGGAGGCTGGACGCGCACATCCATCCCCGGGACCAGATGCTGCTGCACTCGCTGCGCCATCACGGCGACGCACACGTGGCCCTCAGCCAGTATTACAACGTGGCGCTGCAACAGTACAACGCCATGCGCCAGATCCTGCACCTGTTCCATCCGCCGCCGCACGAAGGGCTCAGGTTCCTGGATTTCGCCTGCGGCTACGGACGCCTGATCCGGCTCCTGAGCCTCTCCATGCCCGCGCGCAACATCACCGCCTGCGAGATTCAGCCCGAGGCCGTGGACTACGTCCGGGAACGCTTTGGTGTACGCGGCATGCTGTCTCACCTGGACCCGGAGCAGTTCAAACCCGGTGAGACCTTCGACTTCATCTGGGTGGCCTCCCTTTTCTCGCACCTGCCCGAACAGTTGTTCCACCAATGGCTCGCCCGGCTCTGGGCACTGGTGAACGAACACGGCGCTCTGTGTTTCAGTGTGCACGACGCCGCACTGCTGCCCGAAGGCCTGGAACTCCCGGACCCGGGCATTCTCTACGGGGAAGGCAGCGAGATCCCCGAGCTGGGTCCCGCGCACTACGGCACCGCCTACGTCTCCGAGGACTTCGTGATGCGGGCAGTGCGCACAGCCACCGGCGGGGAAGCCAACTGCTTCCGCATCCCCAAGGCACTCGCCCACGAGCAGGACATCTACGTGGTAACGCGCAGCGACGTCTCGGGCCTGGCCGCGTTCCGGCGCGGCCCCTGGGGCTGGGTCGACGAGCGCCGCGTCAGCCCGGAAGGCGAACTCTACCTGCGGGGCTGGGCCGCCTCGCTGGATGACGGCCCACTGGCGCACGTGAACATCTCGGTGAACGGACAGCCCCACACCTGCCCCACGGGGCTTCCCCGGGATGACGTGGCCCACGTGTTCGGGGATGCACGGCTGCGCCCGTCAGGGTGGTCGTTCCATCTGGACCTGGCGGGGAACACCCGGGCGCAGGTCGAGGTCACGGCGATCACGGCGGCCGGAGAGAAGGCACTGCTTTACGTCGCCACCCTGCCGGTACCGGCCATGCGGGAGGCTTCCACGGACATCCGGGGAATTCGGGGCCTCCTGGCCCGCCTGCTTGGCGTCGGGAGCGCGCCGCGGCAGTGACGGCGGACAAGCGCCACCCCGTCATGGATGCGCTGAATCCGCGAAACACCGCGCCGGCCCCCGTGTCCCGGCACGATCAATCCCCGCCGCAACGTCTGCCCACCCCTGTTCAGTGGCTGATGGCCCTGGCCGTGTACCTGGTACTGGCCGTCGCAACCATGGGGGCGAATCCGCTTACCGGCGAGACAGTGGCTCCCATGGACCTGCTGGTGTCCCACCCGGGCTGGGACACGGTCGCCGAAGGCGTGCGTGTCACCCATGCGGAGCGCAGCGACGTACTGGATGCCCTGCTCCCCACTTGGCTAGGGGCCAAGGATCAGTTGCGCAACGGGGAGCCCGCTCTCTGGCTCCCGGGCATCTCGGGCGGCAAGCCCGGCCTGCCGCTCATCTCCAACAGCATGCTGACCCCGTCATTTCTGGCCTTTGCCCTGATCGAAGATCACGCCCTCGGGTTCTACGCGGCCGGACTGATCAAGCTCGTGCTGGCCGGGCTGGGCGTGTTCCTGCTGCTGCGCCTGTTCCTGGGCCCTGCGGCGAGCCTGTTCGGAGGCGCGGTGTTCATGCTGGCCGGATTCAATGCCGCGTGGTTCTTCTGGCCCCAGGTCAGCACCTCCGCATGGATTCCGTGGCTGCTGTGGTGCGGGGCGGGCTGGATGCTCACCGGCCGGCGGGGCTGGCTGGCGGGCATCGCCCTGACCACGGCACTGTTGATCCTGGGCGGCTTCCCCAGCGTGGCCGCCTACGGCCTGTATGCCTTCGTACTGCTGATCCCGGTACTGATGGCCGGGATGCCCTGGCGCCCGGGTATCGCGGCGGGGATCGCCGCCGGCGCGGCGGTGGCGCTGGGCTTCCTGCTGAGCGCCCTGCCGCTGCTGGCCCAGGTGGAGTTCCTGTCCCTGTTCGATCTGGGATACCGCAGCGCGGGCACGGCCCTGTCCTGGACGGAACACTACCGGCTGTTCGTCGATCCCCGGGCCCGGGGCGTGCCCCGGGTCGAGTTCACGTTCCACGTGGGCTGGATTGCCCTGTTGCTGACCCTGGTCCCGGTGGCCCTGTGGACGCGCTGGCCGCAGGCGGAGCGACGGCTGCTGTTCGTGTTCGGAACCGCAATCCTCCTGGCGTCGATCGTCCTGGCGTTCGGCCTCGCGCCCCACGAGTGGATCCGCCGCATACCCGTATTCGGTTTCAACCCCTGGAGCCGGGTCACGGTGATTACCGGTCTGGCCGTCGCCCTGCTGGCCGCCCTGGGCCTGCAGGCGGCGCTGGAGCAGGCACGACGGATCCGAAGGCCGCTCTTGGCCGCGGGCCTGCTGGCCGGGCTGGCCGGGCTGGCGGTGGTGCAGATCGTGGACCAGTCACGCCTGTTCAGGACGTTCAACGCGGTGGTTCCGGCTGCCTGGTTCTATCCCGACACGCCCACGCTGGCGTACGCGCGGGAACGGCTCGGGCCGCTGGACTGGGTCATCGCCGACAACGCCTTCATGATCTCGGGCACCCTGACCGCCTACGGGCTGCCCGAGTGGTTCGCCCACACGTTCAAGACCCCTGCGGAAAAGCGCGCGCTCGAGCAACTGGTGGACGCCCCCTTCCGCACGCCCACCGCGGCGACCTTTCCCCTGGAAAGCATCCGTTTCGAGCACCCGCTCATGAATGCCTTCGGGGTGCGCTTCGCACTGGTCGAGGGGCAGCACCACGACCATGAAGTCCTGTTCACCCAGCCGGCGGGGGCGCATCAGCCGGCGCCGCCCCTGCCCGAGAACCGGCTGGACCAGCATTTCCGGCTGGACCGGGAGACCCGGCTGTCGGGTGTTTCCGTGCTCATGGCCACGTACCGGGCGCCCCATGCACCCTCCGACCTGAGGCTCACCCTCCATGACGACCGGGGAGACGAGATTGCCACCGTCACCGTGTCCCGCTACCGGATTCGCGACAACCGCTGGGCGCGGTTCTTCTTTCCCCGGACCCTGGAACTGCCGCCGGGCGGATACAGCTTCAGTCTCGCACTGACGAATCCGGAGGCCGGGGGCCGGGTCACCCCGTGGACCACGGCCGAAGCGGTCCCCGACACCCGCCGGCTGGCCGTCAACGGCGAAGCCCGTCCGGCGGCCATGCGCTTCTCCCTCATGACGCCCGCCGCCCGCGATCACGGCTGGACCGCGCACCGGCTGGAACCCGCCGTCACACTGCTGGAGAACCCCCGGGCGCCCCGGGGCGCCTATTACCTCGGCGATGCGCACCAGCCGCCGGCGGACGGGGACGGGACACAGGTACGCACCACCCGGATCGATGCCACTGTGCTCACGGCCCGTTACGAGGGCGACGCGCCGGGGCTCATCGTCTTCCCCATGCGTCACTACCCGGGCTGGGAGGCCCGCGTGGATGACCGGCCCGCGTCCATGGACACCCTGCTGGACGTACTGCCGGCGGTGCATGTCCAGGGCCCCGGCCGGGTCGAGTTGCACTATCGACCCACGTATACTCTGCCGGGTCTGCTGGCAACCCTGGCAGGCCTGGGGGGGCTTCTGCTGTTGCTGTGGCAGGCCCCGGCCCCTCATGCCCGGGCACGATAGACCGGCCTTCCCCGGAAGGACCGCCAAGGACAGCCGCCACACCATGAAACTGATCATCCAGATCCCCTGTTACAACGAGGCCGGCACCCTGCCGATCGCCCTGGCCGCGCTGCCGCGTTCGGTACCCGGCTTCGACTCCGTGGAATGGCTGGTGATCGATGACGGTAGCCGCGACGACACGGCGCGCATCGCCCGGGAGCACGGGGTGGATCACGTGGTGCGCCACACCCGCAACCAGGGCCTCGCCCGGGGATTCATGACCGGTCTGGACGCCTGCCTGCGTCTGGGTGCGGACGTCATCGTCAATACCGACGCGGACAACCAGTACAACGCCGGAGATATCCCGGCTCTGGTGGCGCCCATCGTGGCGGGTGAGGCGGACATCGTGGTGGGGGCGCGCCCGATCGAAACCATCGAACATTTCTCGCCCATCAAGAAGATGCTGCAAAAACTCGGGAGTTGGGTGGTGCGCGTTGCCAGCCAGACGGACATCCCGGATGCGCCCAGCGGTTTTCGCGCCGTCTCCCGGGCCGCCGCGCAGCGGCTGGTGGTGTTCAGCGACTACACCTATACGCTGGAGACCATCATCCAGGCCGGCCAGAAGAACATGGCGATCACCTCGGTGCCGGTCGGGGTGAACGCCGACCTGCGGCCCTCGCGGCTGGTCAGGAGCATCCCTTCCTACATCCAGCGTTCCATCGTCACGATCATCCGGATCTTCGTGATCTACCGGCCGTTCCGCTTCTTCGGTATCCTCGGCGCGGTGCTCTTCGGCGCCGGCTTCCTGATCGGCCTGCGCTTTCTCTGGTATTACTTCATCGGCCAGGGCGACGGCCACATCCAGTCCCTGATCCTGGCGGGCGCCCTGCTCGTCATGGGTTTCCAGACCCTGCTGGTGGCCTTCATCGCCGATCTGCTGGCGGCCAATCGCAAGCTCCTGGAAGACATACGCGCCCGGGCCATCGCCATCGAGATGGACAGGCCCTCCCACGGGGAGCGCGGCGGCGAAGGCGGGTCGCCATGAAGATCTCCCGCGGCATGCGGGAGCAGGGCGTGGTGGTGGGCAACACCTGCGACAAGTACGGCACCCGAAATCCCGTCGCCCGCCGGCTCATGCGCGGCTTCCACGAGGCCCTGGAAGGGCTGGTGCAGCAGGCCTCGCCCGCCACCATCCACGAGATCGGCTGCGGAGAGGGCTACTGGGTCAACCGCTGGCGGCAGGCCGGCTTCCAGGCCCGCGGCAGCGACTTCTCCGCCCGGGTCATCGAACTGGCCCGGTCCAACGCCGCGAGCCTGGGGGTGTCCCCCGAGCATTTCTCGGTGCGCAGCATCTACGACCTGCGGGCCGAGGAGGACGGCGCGGACCTGCTGGTGTGCTGCGAGGTGCTGGAACACATCGAGGATCCGGAGGCGGGGCTCGAGGCGCTGCGCCGCGCCGCGCAACATCACGTCATCCTCAGCGTGCCCCGGGAACCCGTCTGGCGGATGCTCAACATGGCACGGGGACGCTACCTCAAGGACCTGGGCAACACCCCGGGCCATATCCAGCACTGGTCCCGGTCCGATTTCATCCGCCTGGTTGAACGTCATTTCCGGGTCGTCGAACTGCGCGCGCCCCTGCCGTGGACCATGCTGCTCTGCCGGGTACCGTAAGGTCCGGTGGCCATGTCACAACGCTGGAAGCGCGCGCTGCACTGGGCCGGAAGCATCCTCGCCCTGGCGGGCGTGGCGTTCGTGGCGCAACGGCTCTGGAGCTACGGCGCAGACATCCGGCCCGGGCGGCTGGGCACCGCGCAATGGGCCGGGATCGCCGTGCTGTCCGCGGTCTACGGGGCATCCAATCTCTTTCTGGCACTGGCCTGGCGCCACCTGCTGACCGGTTTCGGACAGCGACGGCCGATGGCCTGGGCCGTGCGCGTGTTCGGCATCTCGCAGATCGCCAAATACCTGCCGGGCAATATCTTCCACCTGGCCGGGCGCCAGGCCATGGGAATGGCCGACGGGGTGCCGGGCTGGCTACTGGCCCGGTCCATGGCCTGGGAACTGGGCCTGCTGGTGCTTGCCGGCTGCCTGTTCCTGTTTCCGCTGCTGCCGCTGCTCCGGCCGGGCATCCCGGCTGCCGCCGCCGCGGCGGCATTCATCCTGTCGGCATCGGCATGCCTGCTGTTGCTGTGGCGGCTGGTGAACCGCGACATGGCCCTTGCCATGGCCTGGCACGGTGTCTTCCTGTTCGCCTCGGGCCTGATCTTCCTCGCCACCTACCTGCTCGTGGCCCCGTCCGGGAGCGCCGCCCCCATGGCGCTGCTGCCCCTCATGGTGGCCGCCTACGTGATCGCCTGGCTGGCCGGGCTGCTGACCCCGGGCGCACCCGCCGGCGTCGGCGTGCGGGAGATGGTCATGATCCTGCTCATGGCGCCGCTGGTCCCGGAAGCGGCACTGGTGTTCGCCGTCCTGCTCTCGCGCGTCGTCACGGTCTGCGGTGACACGCTCTTCTACCTGGCGGCCCACCTGAAGGCGACTCCCCCCGCGGAACCCGGCGGATGCGACTGAGGCCTGTCCCCGCGCGGTTCACGGTCAGCGGGAACGGCCCATGGAGATTCAGCGCCGCGGCAGGCGCGTGGCGTCGTGGTGGCGGTCCATGCGCACGCGGTACCCGTTGAGCCACCGGACAATCGCATCCCGCCTTGTGCCGTCCAGGTTGTACGAATCTATGAAGCGCGTTGCATCGCCGCTGAGCCGGATCGTGCCTTCACCACCGTCCGGACAGAACACGTCGATGTGATCACGGTTGTCACCCCGCGCATGAAATACACAGCGTTGCCCGGCCATGGAGGCATCGGGGTCGAGCATGCCCGCCCTGTTCCTGTTGCTGCAGGACTCCTCGGAAATCAGCCAATCCACGGTATCCACGAGGTCGGCGTGATGGAAGACCTCATCGATGCGTCCCTCAGGGGCCCTCGGACCGGCCCAGATCGCCGGTATCAGTGAGGCCGCTCCCCGTCCGAACGATTCGGTCTCTTCGGGCCTCAACGGAATCATCGCCCGGTGGTCGCTGACCACGAAGACATGCCCCTGCTCAAGAAACCCTGACCCCTCCAGTGCCCGAAGAAACTCCGCGGCGGATTCGTCCATGTAACGGAACACCGACTCCTCATCACGCTCGCCGGTACGCGGATGAATGTACGGGTGATGTGACGAGACGGATTCCACGACGAGCAGGACAGGCGTGTCGTCATGTTCTTGAAGATATTCGAGCGCGCGCCGGTAAAGCGCGTCATCCGGCGCGGCACGAAAGTGCAGTCTGGGCAGCCCGTCGTAGTGAGGGTGATCGTGCCCCTCCACATCATCGAACCCCGTGTCCTTCGCCCATTCTCCCTTTCGGGTGAACGCCAGGTCGCCCGAGGTGAGAAAGGCGGCGTGCATCCCCCTGCCGCCGACAACCCGGGGAAGGGTGCGTTCGATGCCCCAGGCGGTTTCGAACGACCTGATACGAAAGAATCCCTTGACCGGAGAAAGGATCTCGACGCCGGCAAGCAGACTCATGAGACCTTCATTGGTGGTGAATCCGGACGCATACATCCGCGAATAATAGGCATTCTCCGCGGCAAACCGGTCCAGGCGCGGGGTCCAGTCGAACATTCCCCCGAACAGCCGGCTCTGATAGGGCGACCATGACTCCAGGATCAGCACCACGATACTGCCCCGATGCGATGCGCCTGGGGCGCAACGAACCGGCGGCGCCGGTTCCGCGAGGGCGGCCGCTTCAACCGGTGCGCTGTATGGCACGGAGACCCCGCCGACCAGGTGCGAAACCACCACGTTGCGGACGGCCCAGTCATGCACGTAGGAGCGTGGCGAGGCCGTTGCCCCGGCGACCGCCGCCAGGACCAGGGGGAGCACCAGCACAGCGGCGGCCCAGGGGCGGGGGCGGGCGGTCGGAACGGGCAGCAGGAGAAAGACCCCGACAGCGATCATGCAGGCGCCTGCCCCGGCAAGTGCGGCCAGGCCGAGCATGCCGGTGGCATGGAGATGCTGCAGAATGATGCCGGGCTGCGCGCCGTATACCAGGATGTCCCCGATATGGAGCCGGGTGGAGAACTGCACGAACACGAACATGTCCAGTGCATAGAAGGCCATGCCGGCCACGGCAGCGAGCCGCAACGGCAGGGCAATCAGTCCCGGCCGGGCATACAGACCGAGCAGGGCCAGGGTGGCGATCCCCCCGAGAAACATCACATCGTGCAGCAGGACATCGCCGGTCAGGCACCCCTCGCATCCGATCGCCGTGCCGAATCGCTGGTCGATCAGGCCCGTGCGCAGGGCGGCGAGCCCGCCAAGGGCGGACAGAAAGGTGACCGCCATGAACAACCGGATACCGCCTACGGACCATGGCGCAAGGCCGATTTTGCGAGAACGCGCGGGCAGCATCGGTCAGGCCCGGATCGGGGATCGTTGAACGAATGGACCACCACGCGGCACGGATAAACGCGCCGCAGCCCATCCGGCGCCTCCCGCGCGCACCGGGGAACCGGCCTGGTCATTGTTCGAAAGGCTCATCCGCTCAACCCCCGCGCAGGGTGTCCCGATACGCGCCGGTGACACCACGGATACCATCGCGAACACCCGCGTGAATCATGGCCAGATGCGGCCGAAGGGGCCTGACGCGCCACACGTACAAGGCGTAGCGCAGCAGCATCTGGCGCAGGTACACCACCTTCCAGTTGAGCGGGACATGGGGCTCCCGGCACAGCAGTATGGCATTGCGGAACTGATAGTACAGCCGCACGGGCGAGTGCCGGGAGACGGTCCGGCCGAACATCTTCAGCGAGGCGTCGCCCAGGCTGTGGTGCATGGTCGCCTTGCAGACCCCGTAGTTGCGCAGGCCGTGATGCATTGCCCTGAGCCCCCATTCGATATCCACCGCGTCGATGAACAGGTCTTCGCGCATGTCCCCGACCACCTTGATGGCGGACAGGGGGATCAGGCACCCCGAGGAGATCACGTGATCCACCTCGAATACCCGCCCGGTGCCGTCGCAGCGCCGGCGGCGGATGCGCAGACCCCGCACCTGCAAAAAGGGGGTGTGTCCGGGCAGCCGTGGATCCGTGTAGTACGGGCCCACGGACGCCACCCGCTCCAGCGTCCCGCAGGCCTGCAGCAGGTGTTGCACCATGTCCGGCGCGGGTACGCTGTCCTGGTCCATGAGCAGCACATGGGTGGCGCCCTGCCCACCCGCCAGGCGGATGCCCTCGTTCTGGGCATGGGCGATGCCCCGGTTCTCGCAGAGCCTGTGCACCCGCAAGGCCTCCGGCCGAAATTCCTCCATCAGGGATTCGAGTGCGCAGTCGCCGGAGCCGTTGTCCACGATCCAGGTCCCGTGCACCTGTGGCACCAGCGCCCGGAGCATGCCGCGCAGGCCTTCCGGATCGGGATGATGGGTGACCACCACGGCCACCACGCGCGCATCGTCCGTCGATGCAACGGATGTTTCGCGGGCGGGTAGGCTAACCTGCATGCATCACCCGCACGGCCGGCGCGACACCCGGCCCGTTCCGTTCACCCGTAGGAGCCCGGTCCTCCGGGCGATGCCAGCACCCCGCAAGATCGCCCGGAGGACCGGGCTCCTACATGTCGCAGGGGTCCCCATCCCGTAGGAGCCCGTTCCCACGGGCGATGCGTAAGCCCCGCAAGATCGCCCGGAGGACCGGGCTCCTACGTGTCGCGGGGATTCCCACCTCTGTAGGAGCCCGTTCCCACGGGCGATCAGCCGGAGCCCCGGCATCGCCCGGGGGACCGGGCGCCCACGGGCGGGTGAAGGAGACGGAAACCGGCGGGTGAGCCGGGGCACCTTGGTCATCCGCGCCCCCCGGTCAGCCGGCGGGCCGACGTTCCCACGGATCCGGCGGCAAGCGCGGCTCCGCGGCCAGTGCGAAGGGGTCGCCGGTGAGAGTGAGGTTGGGGTTGTAGGCCGGATCGCCGTCCAGCCGGGCGCCCCATTGTTTCCTCATGTAACGGATCTCCCTGCGGAAACGCGCCTGCTTCTCCGGGGTATTCTCGTAGCCCCTGGTGGCCGACTCCACGTGATACAGATCCGCGTAGGGGGTCCACACGTTGCGGTACCCGGCGTCGAGGATCCTGAGGCACAGGTCCATGTCGTTGAAGGCGATCCGCAGATCGGTTTCGTTGAGTCCGCCCACTTCCTCGAAGACGGATTTGCGGACCGCCACGCAGGCGGCCGTCAGCCCCGAGTAGTTCTGGATCAGGGCGGCGCGGCCGAAGTACCCGGGGGCGCCCCGGGGCTCGTTGAGGAAGGCATGTGCCGCCACGCCGCCGACTCCGAGCACGCAGCCGGCGTGCTGCAGCCGGTCGTCCGGGAACGACAGCCGTGCACCCACCAGCCCCACCTCCGGGCGCAGCACGTGGCTGACCATCTCGCGGAGCCAGTCCCGGTTGATCACCCTGATGTCGTTGTTCATCAACACCAGGACCGATCCGCTCGCGTGCGCCACGGCGCTGTTGTTGAGCTGGGAATAGTTGAACGGCCGGTCATCCCGGATCACCCTCACCCCCCGGGCATCGGCCAGGTAATCCAGGTACCGCACGGTGGCCGGATCGTCGCTGCCGTTGTCGACGATAATCAGCTCGACGTCCGGGTAGTCGGTCCGGTCCAGCACCCCGGACACACTGTCCAGCAGCAGGTCCAGTCCGTTGCGGGTGGGCATGATGACGGAGACCCGGGGCGGATGCGCCGGGAGGGGATAGCGGACCCGCCACCATACGCCCTCGAAACCGGGGGCCGGCAGCACGGCGGCGTCCCCGTCCCCGGTGCGCGCCAGATGCTCCGCCAGCGCCCGCCGGGCGGCTTCCGCCGCGTACGGCTTGGCCGAGCCCGCGCTGGCGGTGCTGGCGGGCACCGCCCGCCAGTGATAGAGAATCCGCGGCACATGCCGGATCCGCGCCGCATCGAGCCCTTCGGTGATGCGCAGCACCAGGTCGTAATCCTGGGCCCCCTCGAATCCCGCGCGGAATCCGCCCGCCTCGCGCAGCAGGTCCCCGCGGTACAGGGAGAAGTGGTTGATGTAATTCTGGGAACGCAGCAGGTCGGGATTCCAGTCCGGCTTGAAGCACGGATCCCGTCGCGTCCCCGTCTCCGAGATCTTGTCCTCATCGGAGTAGATGAAGCCACAATCCGGATAGGCGTTGATCTCCTCCACCATCCAGTACAGGGCATCCGGCGCCAGCAGGTCGTCGTGGTCCAGCAGGCCGACCCATTCGCCCCCGGCCGCATCCAGGGCAGTGTTGGAGGCCTCGGAGATATGCCCGTTGTCGGGGCGGCGAATCACCCGGATCCGCGCATCCAGCGACTCGATCCCGTCGAGGGCCGCACGCGTCGCGGGCGAGGTGGAGGCATCATCCGCCACCACCAGTTCCCAGCGGGTGTAGACCTGCGCCAGCACTGACTGCACCGCCTCGTTCAGCAGCGCCGGATCCGTGTTGTAGACGGGCATCAGCACGGAGATCAGGGGCTGGTGCGGCAACTGTGGCCAGCGCCGCTCCATGGCCGCCCGCCGTGCGGCACCGAGGCGTCCGTGGCGCTCCACCCACAGCCGGTAATCCACGTCTCCGGTGGAATCGCCACGGATCCACGGCATCCGGACCAGGGCCCGGAACTCCCCCCGCCGCAGCAGGCCGGGCACCTGCCGCAGGCCTGCCAGCACCGGCCGCGCGGCGCGCAGGGGGGCGACGACGGCCTTGCCGATTCGCAGGCTGGGGGACTGGATCACCCGATCCAGGAAGCGCTCGCGATCCTCCAGCAGCCGGCGCGTGTCTTCCAGCGCCCGGCGGGTTTCACGGACCTCGACATCCAGACCCTCCACCCGCTCCTCCAGGCCGCGTCGATCGGCCAGCCACCGCTCCAGGGATTCCGCATCCATCTCGTGGACGGACCGGGGCAGCGTACGCGCCAGCACGTCCAGGACCTGCGTGCGCCGGCACAGTGAGATCGGCGGACCGCCGGATGCCACGGGGCCATGACAGCGTGCGCGGGCGAGCCCGCCGGCCGGCAGCGGCGCGCCTTGCACGTCCGCCGGCGCACCGGTCTCGACGCCCTCCAGGTAGGCCTCCCGATAGGCGTCCGACTTCATCGTCCCCGGCCCTCCGTCAGCACCGGGCGGGTGGACACGCCCATGCGCGCCAACTGGATCAGGCGGTCATTCCACTCGCCGGGTTCGGCATCGGGATCCATCAGGCAGACCCGGTCCAGCCCGCGGGTGCGTTCCGGAAAGGCGCCACGATCCGGCGCCGCCAGGGGCAGGCCCGTGTCCAGGGCTTCGCTGAGGGTGTAGGAAAATGTCTCCGGGGCCCTGCTCGGGAAGAAGAACACCTGCCCCCGAGTCTTCGCGATGCGGGCCGGCAGGTCCTCCGGGCGGTAGGAGCCGGTGAATTCCAGCGGCAACTGATCCAGCCCCCGGATCTCGGTCTCCGTGGAGCCGATCACGATGAAGCGCAGCGGCAGGTTCCGCCGCCGGGCGTCCCAGGCGCAGCGCTCCAGCAGCCGCACCCCCTTGGCGGGATTGATCACGCCCAGCACCAGCACCCGGATGACGCCGTCATCGGCCTCGCCCTCGTGGCGCAGCACGGGCCGGACGGGGCTGTCATCCACGTGGGGCAGCACCCGGATGGAGGCCTCGGGCACATAACGGAGGACCCGCCGGCGCACATCCTCCGAGGGGGCGATGACCCGTCCCGCGCCGCTCAGCAGGCCCCGGTACAGGGAACGCCAGGCATGGATGTCCAAACCCCAGGGCGCGGCACGCACGGCCAGGCAGCGGGCGCAGCCCTCGCTGTCCGGCTCGCCGCAGTACTCGCCGTGTTCGTCGGTCAGGTTGTACTGGGGGCAGATGCTGTAGTAGTCGTGCAGGGTGAAGTCCATGGGCACACCCAGGTCCGCGGGCAGGCGCAGCACCTGCAGGGGATGCTCCATCACGTGGTGCACATGCACCCGGGAGACGCCCAGCCGCAGCAGGGTGTCGCGCAGCGCGTCATACTCCCCGGGCAGATGGAAATACAGCGCCATCTCCTCCCCGGCACGCAGCCACTCCAGCCGGAGCCAGCCGTCGTCGTCCGGCTTGAGGGCCAGCACCTCCAGGTCATCGCGCAGCGAATCGGCCAGATCCCGGCAGTGACGCTCCACGCCGCCGCCCTGGCGATGGGTCACGAACAGCACCCGCGCCCTGGGCGAGGCCGCGAGCCGGGCCAGGTCCAGGCGGCGGCGCAGATGCCGGGCGGGATCGTCACGCACGAACGCCGCCACGCGCTCCCCGTAGTCCGGCCACAGGCGGTCCATGGCCTCGCCCGCCGCGGCCTTCAGGGCCTCGGTCTCCTCCCCGAAGGATGCGCCGCCCAGGTGCTGTACGTACACGTCGCCGCACAGGCGGTGCGTCCAGCCCTGTTCCGACGCGCGCATGCAGAACTCGCTCTCCTCGCCGTAGCCTCGGCCGAACACCCGGGCGTCGAAGAACCCGGTCTGCTCCAGGCAGTCGCGCCGGATATACATGCAGAACCCCACCGCCGTGGGAACGACCTCGTCCAGGCCGGCATTCACCCGGGCGGCCAGCGCGTCCAGCGCCGCGGCCTGCCCGGCGTCCGTGACGGGATTTTCCGCCATGAAACGGGGATAACCGGCCAGGGTGCCGTTGTTGGTGAGCGGCGTGACGGTGCCGGTATCGCGCTCGCGGTAGGCGCACTGTCGCAATCGGTCCAGCCAGTCCCCGAAGACACGGGTGTCGCTGTTGAGCAGCACCACGTCATGGTCCGTGTGCAGGGCCACGCCGCGATTGACGCTGCGCACGAAACCCTGGTTGCGCTCGTTGCGCAACACCACCACCTCTTCCCGCCCGGCCAGGCCATCCACCCATGCGGACAGTTCCGGGTCCGGCGAGGCGTCATCCACGATCACCAGGCGGAAGGGGGTGGACACCGGCGCGTCCAGCACGCTCTCGATACACGCACGGGTGGCGTCCGGATCACGGTAGACCGGCACGATGACATCGACCTTGGGGGAATAGGGTGCTGGTGATGCGGACATGGCAGACCGCCTTGCGGACCTCGGGTTAAGCCACGGAGCGTGCAGGAGGCTCAGCGCGGGTCGCGGGTTCCGGACCTTCAGATCCGCACGGCACCGGCCATGGGTTCATCACCTGTCCGGCGCCGTGCCTTGCCTCCTCCACCGCCGACGCCGGGCAGCCTGCCGGAATCATCATACAGGCCGCCTCACTTGTCCGGGGACGACGGCACAGGCATGGGGACGGACTTCTCCGTCGGCTTGAGCCCCTGGGCCTCCAGGGAGGCGCGCTTGTACTTCTGCAACTCCGCCAGCCCGTAGCGATACACATCCGCCACCTTCTGCACGCCACTGTCCTTGAGGAAACCGTTGTTCCCGGCGGCTGCATACGTGGCGTAGACGGCAGAAGCCTGCATGAGCGCCGAAGAGATCAGTTTGATGTCCAGCCCCTGATCCTTGAGTTCATTCGCCACGTCGATGAATCGGGTGTAGATCTCGTTCACGGACGGTGTTTTGTCTTGCTCGCTCATAGCGCCTCGCAGGGGTAATGACTGAAATCACTCGGATCGACGCTACTTTAACAGAAAATGGCCGTATACCGCCCCCCGCGCGGCTTGCCGTGACAGGTGAAACCGGAGGCCCATGGACGCCCGCGCCGAACCATTCCTGTAGGAGCCCGGTCCTCCGGGCGAAAGGGTTTTGGTTTGGGCAGGATCGCCCGCGGGAGCGGGCTCCTACAGAGGGGATCCAGGCACGCGCGTAGGAGCCCGGTCCTCCGGGCGAAAGGGGTTTGGCCTGGGCAGGATCGCCCGCGGGAGCGGGCTCCTACGCGCGTGCCATCGAGCGGGTGTTGTTGCCTGGGCGGGTGCCGGGTGTAGACTTTGAGCAGGTGTTGGATCTTCAGGAGGTACGCAGCATGCTGGCCGAGCGTGTAAAGGAATGGACCAAAGACTGGAAACAGCAGGGCATCGAGGAAGGCCGCAGGGTCGGTATTGAGGAAGGCCGCGAGAAGGGCCGCAAGGAGGGCGAGGCCGCCGTCCTGCTGCGGCTGATCGAGCGCAAGTTCGGGGCCGAGGCGGCCGAGGTGCACCGTGCGCGTATCGCGGAAGCGGATGCCAACACTCTGCTCGTGTGGTCCGAACGGATCCTGACTGCCAGGCGGGTGGAGGAGATCTTTACATAGGACGGCCCGTGGCGCACCCCACCGAATGGCGCACCCCAAGCAGGGGCCTGTCCGCGGCGGCCGTCTCGCCTACACCGGTCAGAGCCCCAACGCCTCCCGGTACAAAGCCCCGTAATCCGCCTCGCCCGGACCTGCCGCGGCATTTCGGGCGGCACGGCCCGCGCGGGCCAGGGCCTGCGGGTCGGACAAGCGTTCCATCAGGGCATCCAGCCAGGCATCCGGATCCTGCCAGTCCGCCAGGGTCCAGCCCGCTCCCGCGTCCCGGACGCGTTCCGCCAGGGCGCCGAAGTCAGGCACCAGGGCGGGCAGGCCGCTGGCCCAGACCTCGGAAAGCGTGAGCGAAAAGGTCTCCGGGCCGATGGCCGGGAAGGCCGCCAGCATGGCCCCGTGCTCGCGCAGCAGGCCCGGCAGGTCCTCGCGCCGGTAACTGCCGTTCACGAACAGGTGTCCTCCGAACAGACTCTGCGGGCCGCCCAGGCGGTGGGTATCCCCCAGCATCACGAACCGCACGGGCAGTTCCCGGGCCTCGGCCCGCGCCGCCAGGCGCTCCAGCATCTCGCCGCCCTTCTCCCGGCCCAATGCGCCAACCACCGCGACCGGATAGAGGCCCTGCCCGTCGGGTTGCGCCGGCGCCTCGTCGGGGGCCCCGGCGGGGTGGTACGGATGAGGCACGTGAATGCAGCGCAACTCCGGCCAGTGCCGGGCGAGGACCTCGCCCGCGTAACGGCTCGGCACGGCCACGAACCGCGCGCTTTCCAGCAACTCCCGGTGGCGCGCCCGCCAGCGGACCGGATCGACCCGAAGGCGCGGCTTCGCGGCCAGGCAACGCCGGCAGAGTGCGACATCCTCCGGAGCCCCGCAATAGACCTCCGCCGGGGGCACAAGATGGTTCCGGGGGCAGACCGGATGGAAGTCGTGCACAGTCACCCCGTAGGGGACACGCAGACGTTCCAGGCCAGGCAGCCCCTGCGGCAGGTGATGCACATGCACAAACGCCGCCCCCAGGCGGCGCACCACGCGGTCAGGCCCGTTCCACCAGCCGAACCGCAGCGGGACCGTCCCCCCATCCGGCCCCTCAAGCCGCCAGTTCCCGGCATGGGCAAACAGCAGGTGGTGCTCGAACCCGGCCCCAAGCTGATCCGCCAGAATCCGCACGACTGCCTCCAGCCCGCCTCCGCCGCCGTGCAGGAGGTGCACGATGACCGGTCTGCCTCCGGAGTGCCCGGCTTCACCCGTGCCTGATCCACCAAGTCCCATCCCGACGTTTCCTCCGGTTCAACCCGCGAATGCCAAGCCCTGGCAATGGCCTGGCGCCTGCCATCGGAAGTCACCCTCCGGGCACATCCCGCCCTGGATTCATTGCCGGTCAAGGTTCGAGACGCAACGCGCGTACAGCGTGTTCATGGCCGCTCCCTGCCGCATACACAAGCCTGATACAATACCGATTGCCTGTTACGCGAGCCCCATGGGTGCATATAGCCGCGGCAAGGCAACGGCACCGCCGGATCACCCGATTGAGCGGTTGCCGCTGCCGGATCGGGCCGTGGCCGGCGGGGCGGCCCGGCCGCACATCATCACACAGACCCGTACAAGCGAACCACCCGGCCTGGACCGCCCGGAAGCCTCCGGTTTGCAACGCCGGGGCTACAGACAGCCGGTGTACCACACCTGCGCGTGGCAACCTGCCGGCTGAACGAGATGACATGACAAGAGCAACTTATCGCACCCCTCCCCTGGTCATTGCCGGCACAGGCGGGTCCGGAACCCGCCTGGTGGCCCTCATGTGCCAGCATGCGGGCTACCACCTCGGTTCGAGGCTGAACCAGACGCTGGACGCCATCGATTTCTACGATTTTCACGAACGGTGGCTTACCGACTACTTGGCCGGTACGCTGAGCCACTCCCGGGAAGAGGCCATGCGGCGCGAGCTGCTCGACGTGGTCGCCACATTTCATGACGACCTCCCCGCGGGACACCATGGACCCTGGGGTTGGAAGGCACCTCGCAGCATGCTGTTGCTCCCCTTGCTCGACAACGCGATTGCCGGGCTGCGTTTTCTCCATGTGGTGCGCGACGGGCGGGACATGGCCTATTCCGCCAACCAGAACCAGCTCCAGAAGCACGGATTGGCGCTTCTCGATGACGAGCAGCGTTTACTGCCACAGTGGCAGCAATCCCTGGCCTTCTGGCAAGCCGCCAATCTTCGTACGGCCGACTACGGTGAGCAGCGCATGGGCGACCGTTACCTGCGGCTGCGCTACGAGGACCTGCTCTCGGAGAACACGCGGACCCTGGAGATGCTGGCCGATTTCCTGGCGATCCCCTCGGGGCACGGTGGCGCACTCCTGGGGCATTCCCGAATGCATCCAGGCGTTGGCCGATGGCGGCAACGCCCCGCGGAGGAACAGCGACTACTGCAAGCCCTGGGCGCCGAGGGGCTTGGGCGCTTCGGATACATGCCGGAATGACGCCCTCCGCCCTCCCGGATCCACACCCGAGACACCTGCGACCACCGCGCCCATGAACCTGCGTCATCTGATCAATCGACTGTCCGCCCGAAGGGGCACGGGGCAAGGTCCGCGGGAGCAATCGGACGATGAGGGTGTTATTCACCTGGTCATGGGTGTCTCCAGCGCCGGCAAATCCTCGTTCATCGAATCGAGAATACGATCGGGCGTGTGGCGGGACCTTCCGGTGATCATCGCACCGGAGATTGGGCCGCGCACGGCCGATGAACTTCTCCGACAGGAATGCATCGTCCATTACAACCTGTTCAGGGCCAATGAGAACGACTTCTCGGCCATCGACAGGGCCCCCCTCACGGACCCGGTCCTGGCGCTGCTGTTGCAGCATCGCCACCGGATCAAGGGCTATCTGCTTGCCACACACCGATCCGAGATCATCAAGCGCGCGCTGCTCAGAGAAGGCGTGGAACCGCATTTCAGGGTCGACACCGGCCCCTACCCGCGGGAGCGCGTCCTGGCGTTGCTATGCCAGGTGGATCTGGACGCCTTTCACCACAAGTGGGTCGATTTCCTGCGGGACCAGGGGATCGACTTCGAAATCCTTGATTCAACCGACCGCCAGTACGCACCGGTGGCCAGCGCCACGGACATGACCGGTGTTCTCGCATCCCACCCGGCGGTTCGCTACTCGGACGAGGAAATCCGGACGATCACGGAGCGTCATCCGTTTGAGTACCAGCGGGTCACGCTCGCCCCCGGCGTGAGCACATCCGGTCATGACAGACGGGACGCGCTCAGGTTTCTGGGTGATGATCTCAGCGGACAATCCGTTCTGGATGTCGGCTGCGCCGACGGGTATTTCTGTTTCGAGGCGGAGAAGCGGGGCGCGTCAAGGGTCGTCGGAACCGAGGTGAAGCCGCATCGGTTCATCGGGGCGAACATCCTCAAGGAGATCCTGGGCATGAGAACGGAGCTTCTCCTTCGGGACATCTTCTCCGACCCCCTGCAGGAATCCTTCGACACGGTGCTCTTTCTCAACGTGATCCATCATGTCAAGGAGCCCGTATCCGCCCTCCTCACCCTGGCCCGTTTGTGCAGAAAGCGGCTCATCGTGGAATTCCCGACACTGTCGGACAGCAAGTTTCGCGCGACCCTCCCGGAGCGGTCCGCGATTGACCCCGACCTGCCGCTGATCGGCGTCAGCCTGCTTACCTCACAGGATCAGACCTTTCTGTTCTCGCCGCCGGCGATCGAGCGCATACTGCTCGACCATACCGCGCTGTTCTCGAAAATCACCTTTGAACCGTCCCCGCTGTCCCCGGAGCGGTGTGTGGCGATCTGCCACAAGTAAGGCCTCATCCCTGGCCGTTCATCCGCTCACGCCGTCGACCGGCCAGGCTGCCTGGATGTCATCTCCCCTGCCGGCCCGCCCGACTTCATTCATCCCCGGGACCGGTGTCAATCTGGATGACGCGAGCACCCGCACCCTCCACGGCCCGGATCAGGGCGTTCAGGGCATCCGCGCCCTCCGCCACTTGCGGCCAAGGGTCTGTCCGACCCGCCACGGAACCCGGAACATACAGGGCCTCGGGTTCGGCCCGCCCCGGGGGACGGTCCTTGGGATACCAGGAAACCACCGGCCCGGCATCCGCGCCATCCCGTTCAAGCCAATCGATCCAGAACGAGACGCGCCGCCACGCGCTTCGCCGCAAGAGGAGCGCGCCGCGCCCTCCGCAAAGTGAGAGTCCGCGCACGAGGCTGGCGGCCTCCCCGCGATCGCAAAGATTGTAGAAGAGCGCCAGGTGCCCGGCCGTTGCCGCATCTTCGATTCGACGGTCAACGGAGCCGTCCTCGGCACCGTCACGCACGAGAACAACCCCGGTCGATGACGAACCCTGGACGCAATCAAGCACATCGGACAATGTGGATCCGGAAAGGTCCGGCGCATCATGGAGCACAAGCTGACGGGGCCGGTGCGACCAGCCATGCTCCGCCACCAGCCGCCCGTAGCGTTCCCGCCAGACACGCAGTTCAGCGGGCTCGGGGAGCGCTCCGCCCCGGCGAACGAGCCCCTCGTGGATGTGCAGGGCAAGTTGCTGAATCGCCCCCCCTGCTCCTTCGCCGTGCTGCCGCTCGGAACGGCTGTGGTAGAGCGAGGGGTCTATGCACGCCATCAGGGCATCGATCAGGTCGGCGGAGGGCGTGCGGTCATCGAGCAGCCAGGAGGCCAGATTGCGCACCGGCACCTCCCCGCCGTGCAATAGCTCGTCATACGAGATGACCGTGGCATCGAGGCCGGCCGTTGCATCCAGGGCAGCGAGCATGTGGCCGACCCAGAGCGCGTGGCCCACGCCCCGGGGCATCCCGTCACGCCGGTACAGGGACTCGGCGCTTTCGCCCGGGTGACGCAGGGCGACCACGATACGCACGCGGTAGCCCAGGTCTTCCAGAGCCCCGGTGTAGAGGGGCGCCAGACGGCAGACGCGCGGATCCTTGAGCACGACATCCCTGTCCGCGGGATACTGTTCAGACAACAGATCGGCCAGGGCCGTCCGCTCGGGCGAGCCCGGATTCAGGGCGCCCTCCAGCGAAACGGGCGCGGGGTCGCACCACATGGAGCCACGGGCGGACAAGAGCCGTTCGTTGAACGCGACCACGGCCTCGTTCTCCCACAGGCCGTTGAGATTGCAGGCATGGGGCCCGAGCACATCGCGTCCCACATGGAATCCCGCCCGATGGATCAGCTGCGTCATGCAGGATGTCCCGCAGCGATGCGGCCCCAGGAGCAGGACAGCCACGGGCCGGCTCATGGCCACACCCCGCCGGCACACGGAGCGGAGCTTCGGGGGCGCGAGCAGGCCGGCCGGCGCGGGGGGCGACAGGCGCCGTGCGCCGATCCATGTCTGGCCGCTTTCGCCGGCTGCACCACGTGCTCAGAAGTTCTCGGGTTCAAGTACCTGGCCAAACAGGTTCACGGAACCCAGGAAGGTGCGCTCAGGCGCTTCCACCGAGAACCCACAGATGCCGACACGCTTATCAAGCAGGGTCATGATCCGGTCGGTTCGCCGATCCTCGAGCCGGACCGTGAGTGAATAATGGCCGACGGCGAAATTCAGAGGAATCCGGAAACGGCTCTCAAAGGTCCCCGAATCGGAGATACGCACCTGACTCTTGTCCGCGCTGGCTGTCAGCCCGTAGAGATTGTAGCCACGCACATCGCGCAGCATGACTGAAACCGCCGGACTGGCGCAGCGAGCCGGCTCCAAATGCCCACGCACGCACACAGTCACCTCTTCTCCCGTCTGAAACGACACGCTCTCGCCGGCACGCTTGATCTCCACTGACTCAATGGCGCCGCGGTCACTGGCGAAACGAACCCCGGCCTCGGGGTTGGGGGCGGACCAGGTCAGGCTTTCCTGGCCCTGCTGGTTGCGGGTACGCATAAGGAAATAGTAGCGCTCCACCACCGGTTCCGGGTTTCCGCTGGCGACGATCTCTCCGTGATCCAGGCAGATGGCCTCCGTGCAGTAGTTCTTGATGAGTTGCAGATCGTGCGACGCCAGCAGAATGCTGGAACCTCCGTCGATCAACTGCTCCAGCCGGTCGAGACACTTGGCCTGGAAACCCACGTCGCCCACCGAGAGCGCCTCGTCGACGATCAGGATATCCGGCTCCATGGCGGTGGACACGGAGAACGCCAGGCGCACGAACATGCCGGAGGAGTAGGTCTTGACCGGGCTGTCGATGAACGTGCCCAGTTCCGAGAAGCGGATGATCTCCGCCAGGCGCTCCTCCACCGCCTCGCGGGGAAGACCGTAGGTGGTGCCCATGAGAAAGATGTTCTCGACGCCGGTCATCTCCGGATCGACGCCCGCGCCCAGTTCCAGCAGCGCGGTGACCCGGCCGTTGATGTGCACCGATCCCGCAGTGGGCCGCAGCGTGCCCGCGATGAGCTGCAGCAGGGTCGACTTGCCCGCGCCGTTGGGGCCGATAACGCCCAGGATCTCGCCGCGCCTGAGCGAGAACGAGACGTCGCGAAGCGCGCAGCGAGGCGTCGGCGCGGGGCCGCGCCGCCCGAGCAGGAGCTGCATCAGGCGCTGCTTGGGGTGATCGTGGGCCGGATAGCACTTGGTCAGGCCCTCGACCGCGAGCACCGGCTCAGAGGACATCCGAGAATCCCTCCTTCACGCGCTGGAACCACAGGTAGCCAAGGTAGAACACCGCCAGCGAGCCGATCCACAGGATCAGCATGTCGCCGCCGTCCGGCAGGACATGGTCGAAGGCCACCGCGCGGATCCCCTCGATGACGATGGTCAGGGGGCTCAGGGACAGGGCGGCCCGCACCGGTTCCGGCGCGGACGAGAGCGGATAGAACACCGGCGAGAAGAACATCATCGCCGTAACGAAGATGCCGATCACGTGGGTCACGTCGCGCACATAGACGGTCAGCGCGGAGAG